>NZ_KI912270.1:3880116-4526802 GCF_000243415.2 Mycolicibacterium tusciae JS617 | reverse complement strand
CGCGTCTGTCAATGGACAGCTGAAACTGCCCAGTGGCGGACATGAGAAATGCCCGTAGGTGGCCATTAAGAACTGCCCAGTGGCGGACACGAATCTGCCCATGAGGGTGTGTCCGCCACCGGTCGGTGAGGCCGTTGTCAGCTCAAGGGTTTGACTCCTTTCCCGTGCAGGGCTTGCGCCAGGCGCACGGAGTCGCTGCTGGTTTGGCACAGGTGCGCGTGATGCAGCAGCCGGTCGACGGTGGCGGTGGCCAACGTCTTGGGCATCAGCTCGTCGAAGCCACTGGGGTGAAGGTTCGACGAAATCGCCACCGATCGGCGCTCATAGGCGGCTTCGACGATGCGGTAGAGCCCTTCGGCGGCATCAGCACCGACCGGCAAGAGCCCGACGTCATCGATGACGACGAGCTCGGCGCGCACGATCTTGGCCACCGCCTTGCCGAGAGAGTCATCGGCGCGGTGGGCCCGTACCAGCACCCCGATCTGCTCGAGGGTGAACCACGCCACCGGCATACCGGCCTCGATGACCTTCTGCCCCAGGGCTTCGAGGAAGAACGTCTTGCCGGTGCCGGCTGGCCCGCAGACCACCAGGTTCTCGCGGCGCCCGACCCATTCCAAAGTCTGCAGCGCCTGCTGGGTGGGCAGCGGGATCGAGGAGGCCTTCGGGTCCCAGGCGTCGAACGTTTTGCCGGTCGGGAAGCCGGCGGCTTTACGGCGGGAGGCCAGCATGGAGCGGGCCCGGCCGGCGACTTCCTCGGTCAACAGTGCTTTGATCACTTCGGTGGGGTCCCAGCGCTGGGCGCGGGCGGTGGCCAGCACGTCGGCGGCGATTGCTCGGGCGTGCGGCAACCGCAGCCCACGCATCAAGGTTTCGACGTCGGCGGGCAACGGCGGCGCGGCGTTAGTTGTGCTCATGCGATGCCTGCCTCAGGTGTGCCGATGATGGTGCGGCCGAACAGGTTCCACCCGCTTGTGCCTTGCGCCAGCGAAGTATCCTCACCAGCGTCGCGACGCGTCAGGTCCAAGCCTTTGGCGGCCAAGATGGTGTCGAGATCGCCGGTGGCGAACCGGCCGTGCACGGCGGCGTGACCCAAAGCCCAGTCCACGTCAGCGCGACCGGCCAACGCGGACAGTTCCACGGCGTGGGCCATCTTCTGCAGAATGCGTTCGGTGCCGACGGCGGCGGCTTCTTTGAGCCACACCGCCGCACCGGGACCCAAAGCCAGGAATGTCTGCTCGGAGATCGTGCGGGCACGGATGCGGTAGTCACCGGGAACCTTGTCACGATGGTTGGGGAAGTGACTGTCGTCGATGGCGGGGCTGCCGGGGGTGGCGCGGCGGTGCCGGGCCACCTCGATGGGGCCGCCGTCGTCAAGAGCACAGATCACCACTTCGTCGGTGCCGTCATGATGGCGGATCCACACTGTTTGCCCCAATAGTGTTGCTGGAACGGAGTATTGGCCGTGTTCGAAAGTGACCATCGGGGTGTTGTCGGGGACCCGGCGGGTCACCCCCAGTGCGGCGGTGTGGGGCAGGTCGGGCACCGCGTGCAGGGCGGGTCGTTCCTGGCTGAGCATCTCCACCGGACGCCGACCGGTGCTGCGGTGCACCCGGGCGTTGATCTCGGCGTTAAACCCCGCGCACGCGGCTTCGACGTCGGCGAAGGAGTCGTACTGGGCCAGCAGGTTGGTGTCGGTGGGCACGATGTCGGCTTTGGCGAGCTTGACCGCGTTCTCCACTCCACCTTTGGACGCAGGGTCGGCGGGTTCGCAGGTCAACACCGAGATGCCGTAATAGCGGCCGAAGGTCACCGCGGCGCGGTTACGGACCGGGACCCCGGCGATGTGTCCGGTGGTGACGGTCTTCTCGTTGTCGGTGAGCAGGTAGGTCGGGGCGCCCCCGACGAGGCGGAAGATCCGGTCCAGGCCGGCGAAGACACTGGGTGCGGTTCGGTCCCGCAACGCGATCACCACCCGGTATCGGCTCCACGCCAACCACGCAACCAACAGCACCACTTTGCGCCCGGCGACGAGTGGGCCGTCGGCGAAGTCGTACTGCAGCCACAGTCCGGGCTCGGTGATCCAGGGCCGGTGGACTCGCGTATTGCCCAGTCGCCATTGCGATTTGATCTCGGCTAAGGCTCGGCGGGTGGTGCGGTCCGTGCCGGCGTATCCCAGCGCCACCAGTCGTTCGTGAGCTTTGTCGCCGCGGATCTTTCCCTTCGAATCCGAGACCCAGGTTTCCAGCAGGTCGCGCCAGTCGTCGATCATGCGGGCCCGCCGCGTCGCTGGCGGCAGACCCGCGTTGCGGTCGTCGACCGCTTTCTTCACGGTGTGGTGCGAGCACCCGCACAACTCAGCAGCGGCGCGGTAGGACCCGGTCAGGTCGTAGGCATTGAGTATTTCCATGAGTTCTCCGTCAGACTTCAAGTAGGTCTCTCCTGGGGATTTCGGTTCGACTAGGCATCGACATCGAAACCACAGGAGAGGCCGCCACGGCGCTGACGCGCCGAACGGCATCAGATAGGTCTGGGCAGATTCATGGCCGCCTGCGGGCACTTTCGTGTCCGCCGGTGGGCAGAACCTATTGACCGCGAACGGGCATTTTCATGTCCGCCAGTGGGCACTTTTTCATGTCCGCCGACACGCGTCCGGCAGAACCACGCGGACACGCCGTCCAGCGCGCCACTTCACAGACAGACAGGTCGCTTTGAGAGGGGATTAAGGGTCCGGGTCAACCCGCGTCTCATCCGAACGGCGGCGGCGGCGTGCGAGTGTGCCCTCGGCGAATCGCAGCAGGTGTGTGTGAAGGTCGCCGCCGCGGACCTCGGGGAACAAAGCCGGCGCCATGACGAGGCCACGGATGGCCGCAGGAATATAGATATACTCGCCCCGGCCCTGCTGGTCGCTGCTGAAGAGTTGCCAAAACCGCTCGGCGACGGACGGTTCAAAGTACGGTGCCAGGCTCTCGGGGCCGAGTTCGCGCCCGAGGCCACTTGCCTTGACTCTCAATGGCCTCTCGTTAGATTGTTCGGGTTCAATTGTCTCCCATTCGATTTAATCGCCGCCAACATCCGGTATTGGCTGGCGCGGGTGCTCATCACATTCGCCTCGCGATGGGCTCGGCACCCGACAAGCGTCGAGCACGACGACTGGACCCCGTTCGGGTGTTACCGACGGGAACGGCGAGCGTGCAACTGCCGCGTTAGCGAAAGCGGCTGGTGAGGTTGCCGGATTTGCTGGCGGGGGGTGCGACCGGCACCACGTCGCCGGTGAGCTCGGCGATGGTTCGTCGCGATCCGCGCTGAGGCCCAGTTCCTGGCGCGCGCAGTCTCTTCGGCGCTCCACGACTCCGATTTGACGAGGCGGTCGAACCCTCGGGCCGACTTGCTCAGCGAGTTCTGTGTGTCGGTGTCGCGGCGGAGCCTCGCCGACGCATTCAACGAATTGGACTAGATACCGGTGATTCTTCGTCCCTCAGGACATGTTCCGAGAGGTTTCACCCGGCGATGCTTAAGACAGCCGCCGACAATCTCCGGGTCCGGAGATACCGAAAGGGATGGATTCTGATGGACTTGATTGACACCACTCTCAGCATGGACCGGTGGGAGGATTTGATTCACGACGCCGAAACCGGGGTGGTTTCCGAGCCGCTGGAGAATGTCTATCGCAAGCGGGGGACCGCTTTCGATGTGATATTCGTGGGCGGCGGCGCTGGCGGTCGATTCGGGTCAGCCTACGCCCAGGCTCGCGGCCTGCGTCAACTGGTGATCGACAAATGGCCGTTTCTCGGCGGTTCCTGCCCGCATCAGGCCTGCGTTCCGCACCATCTGTTCTCCGAGGCCGCGCGCGAGATGGACTACATGCGCTGGAATTCAGACACGTTGTGGTTCCCGAAGTTCGAGGAGGAACGCGCCTCGATCGTCGACATGATCACTTTGTTCAAGAAGGGCCGCAACAACGCACACGCTTTCATGAACTGGCAGAGCAAAGAACAGCTTGACATGGAATACATTCTCAACGCCGAAGCAATCGTCATCGACAAGCACACCGTCGAGGTCAACGGAGAGCGGTTCACCACCCAAAGCCTCGTGCTCGCTACCGGAACACGGACGCACTTCCCGCCCGAGATCGCAGGGTTGGACAAGGCCGGCGTCTATGACTTCGCAACGCTCATCGACCCGGGCCTGGATTACGAGCCGACCAGCTGCGTCATCATCGGCGGCTCCAAAGTCGCGATGGAGTACGGCTCCTTCTATCAGGCGACCGGCTGCCACACCACGATTCTTACCCGTAGCGCGCTGATGCGAACGGAAAGTCTGCACCACGTGGACGAGGATCTGCGTACCTACGTGGTCGACAACATGCGGTTGCGCGGCATGGACATCATCGAAGGCTGTGAGCCGCTGGAAGTCGTCGGAGACGACCGCGCCGCCGGCGTACTAGTCCGCTTGGCCGACGGCACCGAGGAGGTCATCGAGACCGACTTCGTTTTCATCGGGACCGGCGAGCGACCCAACACCAAGCCTTACGTGGATGCGCTGGGCATCGAGGTCGATAAGAAGGGTTTCGTCAAAGTCAATTCCCGGATGCAGACCTCCGTGGAGGGGGTGTATGCGATCGGAGATCTCATCGGATCACCGATGGAGATGTTCAAAGCCCGAAAGTGTGGGATGACCGCTGCGCGCAACATCTCCGGCGAGGCTTTCGAGTTCGACTTCACGGAGTTTCCCGACTTCCTGCACACCACCTACGAGGTGACCTGGGTCGGGTTGACCGAACAGGAGGCGCGCGACGCATACGGCGATATTTCCGTCATCCAGATGCCGCCCAAAGGAATCCGCCACGAGGAGCTGTCTTTACCGCTGGCCGAGGGCAGTATGCTCTACGGCTTCACTCGCCCGGAACTCACCGGATTCCAGAAATGCATCTACGACAACAAGAGTCGCCGGCTCTTGGGCGCCCACCACTGCGGTTTCGGAGCCAAAGACGCATTCCAGTACCTGGACCATCTCATCAAGAAGGGCATCACCATCGACGAGATGGGCGAGATGAACGAACTGTTCCTCAATCCCGAACACTTCATCCAGCTCTCCCGTCTGCGCGCCGGCAACCCTGATCTTCAAGACCTCTAGACGCGAAGCCGCCGACGGGTCAGGCACGCGGCAGCTTATCCGCAGTTGTCTGACTGCTGGCTCTGAGCACGAGCAACTCTCGGAACGAGTATCGGAACTCATTGAGGCTTAAGCAGAATCGTATGAGGACATCAAATAATGGTCGACTTCTCAGGCCGCAAAACTGGCTGAGCGGACAGAGGTCGAAAAGCAGCGTAGGAGCGTAGGCCAATCGCTGCGAGCGCAACGCGCCGAGCTTCGCGCGCTAGGACAACCTGACGTTGGATCACCGCCTGCACAGGAACTCAGCGTCCCAGTGGGTGATGTCGGTGTCCGAGGATGCGTGACGAAGCATTCCTCGGGTTAGATCAGGATCACCCTCCGTGTCCCGCTCGAGCGCGACGACTGGCGGCGCCTAAGTGTTCGGGCAAGGTTGGCTGCAACCGACTTGCTCCGAGAACTTGGCGGATGCTACTCATTGCCAACGGTTGGCCTCGTAATTGCCGCCACATTCAATGAGCAGGTGCCCGCTTGGGTCTAAATCGACCCAAGCGTTTGTCCTGTCCGGTCGATCCGATAACGCTTCGTATACGACACACTAACGAGATAACCGACACACTGACAGCCCAACCAGCCGTCGACGGCATGCTGAGCTTCGACATGAACGAACTCAGCGATCGACTCGGCAAGCCCTACACCGTCCACGACTTCCTCGTGAACATGACCTCGTACTATGGCCGGATTGTCGTTAAGGATCACGAGATCGAGATCCATTCGGAGATCCTGCCGGAACGATTCCGCGACTGATACTCCCGACTACATCCCCTCTAATCCGCGAAACGGAGTCAACCAACATGGCTAGTCCCAAGCTCGAAGTAGTCCACGAAAAGTCCAAGAGGTATGACTGGGGCTTTGACTACGCGCGCCCTGACCCGAAATTTCCCACCCGCTACATCATTCCGCCCAAAGGCAAGGATCCGTTCCGATCGATGTTGCGGGGATACGCCGCGATGGAATCCGAAAAGGACAACCGCGTCTATGGCGGCTTGGACAGCAACGTCCGATACCGCAACGCGACGACGGCCGAGCCGCGCTTCATCGAAGGCATGAAGTTCGGCATCCCCAGCTTGACCGACGCCGAATACCAGGCAGCCTGCGGGTCCGGGTTCCTGATCGCGTCCATGAAGAACCAGGAGCTCAGGCAGGGTTACGCCGGCCAGATGCTCGACGAGGTCCGCCACACCCAGATCGAGGTCGCGCTGCGCAAGTACTACCTGAAGAACTACCACGATCCAGCAGGCTTCGACATCGGTCAGATTGGTCTGGGTAACCACCCCGTTGGCACCCTGGCGCGCGCCTCGTTTCAGCCGTTCAACACCGGTGACCCGGTGGAGGTCTCGATGTGTATGAACATTGTGCTGGAGACGGCCTACACCAACCCGTTGGTGGTCGCGCTGCCCCAGGTCGCCGCGGTCAACGGTGAGCACGCGATGCCCACGGCATTCCTGTCGATCCAGTCCGACGAGTCGCGCCACATGGCCAACGGCTACGGCACCCTCATGAGCGTCATTCAGGAACACGACAACCTGCCGTTCCTGCAGGAGTCCCTGGACCGTCACTTCTGGCATCAGCATCAGTCGATGGACACCCTGGTCGGTGTGCTCTCCGAATACTTCGCGGTGGAGCGGCCGTGGGCGTACAAGGATGTCTGGGAAGAGTGGGTCGTCGACGACTTCGTCGGCTCGTACATGAGCCGGCTGAGCCCGTTCGGACTCAAGCCGCCGGCGCGTCTCGGCGAGGTAGCGCGCTTCGTCAACGAAATGCATCACTCCGTGGCGATTGCTCTCGCGGCGATGTGGCCGCCGAACTTCTGGCGGACCGATCCGATGGGGCCGGCCGACTACGAGTGGTTCGAGAACCACTACCCGGGGTGGACAAAGTCCTACGGCGGTCTGTGGGATGCGTTCCGCGACATGAGCGATCCGTCTTCGGCCCGGATTCTGCTGCAGGAGCTGCCCGCCCCTGCCTGCGTTCTGCCAGGTGTGCCACGTTCCGTGCGTGGTGCCGAGTATCCATGCACCTGAGACGCGCATCGTCTACGGGGAAGGTAAGAAGTTCGCCGTGTGCAGCGAGGGTTGCGAGTGGATCTTCAACCTCAACCCGACGATCTACTCGGGCTGCGCCAATTGGTGGGAACGATTCGACGGCATGGACCTGGCCGATGTCATCCTGGCACTGGGCTACGTCCGCCCCGACGGGAAGACGCTGATCGGCCAGCCGCACCTGAACGCCGAACGGATGTGGACGATCGACGACATCCGCCGGCTGCACTACGAGGTGAAGGACCCACTGAAGTGAAACCTGATGGGCCCGTGGCAGACCCGTTCCCAACCTCCGAGCGCCACGGGCCTATCAACCTCCATCGAAACCCGCAAACAACTTGGCATAGCTGGAGAGCACTACACCATGGGTGACACAGTCGCGGTACAGCCGTTCGGTGAGACATTCCCCGTCGAGCCGGGAGAAACGGTGCTGTCGGCGATCCTTCGGAACGGTCGATTCGTCAAGTACGGCTGCAAGCACGGCGGATGCAGTACTTGCCGTGCCGAAGTGGTGGAAGGCGACTTCACGCAGAGCGACGGAACATCGTTCTCGCTCAGCGACGCGGACCGTGACGCCGGCGTCGTGTTGCTCTGCTCGACATACCCCGAAGGCGACCTCATCGTCGACGTCAGCGACACCATGGATGACCTGACCGACGAGAAATACAACGCCGGACAGAACATCGTCGAGTTCACCGGTGCGGTCGACCGGATCGTCGACTACACACACGACATCACGGGCATCGAGATCAAGCTGGACGAACCCTCGAACATCTCCTTTGTTCCCGGCCAGTACATCGAGGTTCAGGTGCCGGGCTCAGACGACGAGTGGCGGTCGTTCTCGATGGCCAACCCGCCCAGTATTAGTTCACGCGTGCACCTAATGGTGCGTGTCATTCCCAATGGTCGTTTCACGTCGCAAGTCGGCAAGGAAATCGCCGAAGGTACAAAAATGAACTTGCGGGGACCGCTCGGCCAGTTCGCAATTCGGCTGTCATACCGACCGATCATCTTCGTCGCCGGCGGATCGGGCATCGCCCCCGTATTGTCGATGCTGGCTGATCTCATCGAGTCGAACAACGAGCGTCCAGCTACGTTTTTCTACGGTGCGCGCACTGTCGCCGATCTGCCGATGGTGGACAAACTTCGCGAACTGGAGCGCGAGCATGACTGGTTCACCTTCATTCCCGCACTGAGCGATCCCGATGGCACACCCTGGGACGGTGAAACAGGGCTGATCACCGAGGTTCTTAGTCGCCATTTTCCTAGTACGAAGGGTCACGAGTCATACCTTTGCGGTCCTCCCGCCATGATCGATGCGGCACTTGATGTTCTGACGAGCAGCGGCTGCAAAGACCGTCACATCTTCTTCGACCGCTTTGTTCCGTCCGGATAGAAAGCCTCCCGGAATGTATTCGCCAAGCCGAGGAGGCAGGTAGGCCATGCTCAAGCTGAGAGAACTACGTTCGGCCTTCCCCGAGAACGACACCGACGATGGCTTTTTCAACGATCCCGGCCCTATCTCCACCGACGCTGGCCTATCGCAGCCAGCTGGATACGTGCTGTCGACTCGGATATCTACTGGCACAACCAGAATCGGTGACTATGTAGAGCCGGTGACTCGCGAGGTGTTTGTGGAGGATTGCTCGGCAGTCAGCGTGGGCGCACTAACCGCACCTCGGGTGGAAACCCACATCGGCTTTCTCGTTGGCGCCGCCGTTGTCGACCATGATAAGGCATCACTGCCTGCCGATTACATCGCCTCCGCGTTTCCAGTTCTGCGGCTCGTTGCCGGTTGGGGCGACTCCGAGTCCGAATCCGTCGCCATCGCCGTTGGCGCACCATCGATTCGCAGGAATGTGTTGCGCGACAGTCTAGCGACTCTCAACCGAAACGGGCGGGTGGTCGCCGCCGGCGAAGGCGCATCGATGCGACAGTCCCCGTGCGGCGGCATCGTTGCGGTCGCACGGATGCTCATTGCGTCTGAGAGCGCGCTGCGGCACGGTCATATCGTGCTGACGGGCAGTATGCACAGCTCCGTCGCCGCGCAACCTGGCGATCACTTCCGCACTGACGTATTGGGTTTGGGAAGCGTGTGCATTCGGTGCGTCGAATAGCGCTGCGAGGGCATGCGTCGACGCGCCGGACCACGAAAGGACGGACGACCAATGGACGTTCGACAGTCCAACGATGGAGGCGCCTCCCTAGCCGTCTTCATAACCAACACGGGCCGGGACATCCCGGCCGGCGATGCGGGCGGATGCGCGCACGGTGATCATTTCCGCACCTACGTATTGGGTTTGGGAAGTGTGTGCACTCGGTGCATCGAATAGTGCTCCGAGGGCATGCGTTGACGCGCCGGACCACGAAAGGACAGCCGAGCAATGGACGTTCGACACCCTAGTATCCAATCGCCGCAGGCGGAACACGCCATGCATGAGCGCCGTGTCGCCGTAGTCACCGGTGCACTGTCTGGAATCGGCGAAGCCATCACGTCACGACTACTTGACGATGGAATGCGCGTTGCGGCTTTAGATCTCAGTGTACCGCCCGGTATGCCCCCGGGTGGGTCAGCGGCGGAACCATTGACCGTCTATGCCGACGTCACAGATCCAACCAGTGTTGAGCACGCGATACGCGCAGTGTCGGAGCGGTTCGGCAGAGTGGACGTGCTGATCAACAACGCCGGAATCACTGGCTCCGCCGAGGCCACCGATTGCCATACCACTCCCGTCGACGAGTGGGAGCGAGTGCTCGCGGTCAACGTTCGAGGCCCTTTCTTGTGTACGCGAGCGGTCCTGCCCCACATGCTTCAGCGCCGAGACGGCCACGTGATCACCATCGCGTCCGCAGCAGGCATGGTCGCGTTTCCGCGCCGGTGCGCCTACACGACATCGAAAGGCGCGGCGATCCAGTTCACCAAGTCGATTGCGCTCGACTACGCCCAATACGGCATCCGCGCGAACGCGGTCTGTCCCGGAATGGTGCAAACACCCATGACACAGTGGCGACTGAACCAGCCAGCTCTGCGATCTGCCATTGAAGCCGAGATCCCGATGGGCCGTGTCGCTCAGCCCGATGAGATCGCCGATGCGGTAGCAGTTCTGGCGTCCAACCGACTTGGCTACATGACCGGACAGACACTCGTGGTTGACGGGGGATGGACGGTGCACTGAGCTTGTCCAGACATCTTTCCTGTATCCGCCACACTGAAAGTGGCTTCGCCTATTGCCGCCCAGGAAGGTTTGCGTGGGCGATGCGACATACGGTGGGTATTCGCAGCGGCGATCCGAACACCAAGTGCCCGTGGAACGACGCTCGAAGCCACGTTCACGCGGCTAGATTGCGCGCGGGAAGTCTCATGCGTGCATTCAGTTGGAGCGGCGCACAGCAGGGGATGCGCCGATCGTGGTAGCAGCAACCAAGCGCACCGCTACCGCGACGCATTGGGGCAACTATACGGCCCTCAGCCACAACGGAAGGGTCGTCTCGCTCGAGCCGACCCCCGAAGACAGCGCTCCCTCACCGATCGGGTCAGGTATGGCCAGCGCCCACCGCGACGCCGTCCGCATAACGCAGCCCATGGTGCGTGAGGGATGGCTTGCCGAAGGGCCGGTCCCGGCGCCGCGGTCGACGCGGCCGTGACCGTTTCGTACCCGTGCCTCATGACTTCGCGCTCGACCTTGTTGCCGCCGAGATTGAGCGTGTACGTTGTACTTTCGGCAACGCCGCGATCTACGCGGGCTCTTATGGGTGGGCCAGTGCTGGCCGCTTTCACCACGCGAAAAGTCAGATCCATCGATTCATGCGAATGGCCGGCGGATACGTCGACTCGGTAAACACTTATAGCGTCGGTGCGCTTGAGGTGATCATGCCCCATGTCATCGGCGGGTTGCCAATGAGTATCTCAACTCGTGGACCGACCTACGACGAGATCGCCGCCGAAGGTGAACTTGTAGTTTCATTCGGCGGCATGGCGCGCAAGAACGCCGCAATCTGCCAGGGTGGAATCGCCGACCACGCCGTTCCCGCACTCCAAGACCGTTGCCGAGATGCCGGAGTCCGGTTCGTGAACGTGTCACCCGTCCGTTCGGATTCCGACGATGCGCTCGGCGGCGACTGGCTCCCGATTCGCCCGGGATCAGATGTGGCGTTAATGCTGGGCCTAGCACACGAAATCGTGGTGTCGGACCACCACGACGCGGACTTTCTGAAACGGTGTTGCGTGGGTTTCGAAGGATTTTCCGATTACCTACTCGGCCACACCGACGGCGTGCCCAAGGATACGAAGTGGGCGTCGCGGTTGACCGAGATCGACGTCACAACGATCCGATCACTGGCGACCCAGATCGCCACATCCCGTACGGTAATCAACGTCAGTTGGTCACTGCAGCGGGCTGACCACGGCGAACAGGCGCACTGGATGGGCCTGGTCCTCTCAGCTATCTCGGGGTCGCTCGGCCGTCGCGGTGGAGGGTTCGCTGCGGGTCTGGGCACTTTGCAGATCGGTGTCCGCCGCGGTTCTCACCCCAAAGCCGCTCTCCCCCAGGGAGAGAACCCAGTCAAGAGCTTCATTCCGGTAGCACGGATCGCCGACATGCTGCTCTTTCCCGGGGATTCATTCGAGTACAACGGGGACTCACTGCAATATCCCGACGTCCGGATGATTTACTGGGCAGGCGGCAATCCCTTCCACCATCATCAGGATCTTCATCGCCTCGTCCGCGCGTGGCAGCGCCCGGACACGATCGTTGTCCATGAGCCGTGGTGGAACGCTAACGCTAGATTTGCCGACATCGTCTTCCCGGTCGCAACGTCTTTGGAGCGGGAGGACTTCGCTTCCGGTTCCTCCGATACGACGTTGAGCGCGATGCATCGCGCGGTGGAACCGCCGCCGGGAGTTGTCACCGACTACGAGATTTTCTCTGATCTGGCGACCCGGCTGGGTTTCAGGGATCAATTCACCGAGGGTCGAGACGCCCATGCGTGGGTGCGCGAACTATACGAGCGCACTCGCACGGGCCTGGCTGGAACTGTGGAGATGCCACCGTTCGAAACATTCTGGCAACAGCACCACGTGACACTGCCCGAGCCCGCTGATCCGCAGGCGGGCAGCTTCACGCTACTTCGCGACGAACCCGAAGGACACCCGCTGGACACGCCTTCGGGCAAGATCGAAATTGCGTCGTCGACAATCGCGGAATTCGGCTACGACGACTGCCCGGCCTACCCGACGTGGATAGAGCCCCGTGAATGGCTCGACACACCCTCGGGCGAGCGGTCGCCTCTTCATCTCGTGTCGAATCAGCCGAGTCGTCGCCTGCACAGCCAGTACGACAACGGCTCCTATAGCCGCGCTGGCAAGGTCGCCGACCGAGAGCCAGTGCGGATCAATCCACTTGACGCGAACGAGCGGGGCATCCGCTCCGGAGCGGTTGTACGACTGTGGAACTCGCGCGGTTCCTGCCTCGCTGGAGCGGTGATCACTGACGATGTGCGACCCGGGGTCGTCGTGCTGGCTACGGGAGCGTGGTTCGATCCGGAAGATCCGGGTGTACCGGGTTCGCTTGACCGCCACGGTAATCCCAATGTGCTCACTGCAGACGTCGGCACCTCCCGCCTGGCGCAGGCCTCGTCATCTGGTACGACGCTGGTCGATATCGAATCCGTCGATGGCGCAGCGGCGCCACAGCCACGCGCCTTCGTGCCACCGGATATCGTCGAGGACCGCGAAGCGATGAAACTGCTTAGAACTAGCGCTGACCGCCTCAGAGCGTCATCGAGACGCTTGTGATTGCGATACGAAGGAGGCCCTGTGGTCCACCCGCGCAGCTACCGTACGCCCGTTGCAAGAATCAGGCCACGAGGCTTGCCGCGCCCGCTGAATGCCGAATGGAGCTGGCAGCTTCAAGGTCGATGCGTAGGTTACCCACTGGACATCTTCTTTCCCGAATGCGAAGGCCGTGAGGGCCTGCGCCGCCGTGAGGAGACCGCCAAGCTGATCTGCTACAGGTGTCCTGTGCTCACCAAGTGCCGCGACTACGCGCTCAAAACCCCGGAGGTGCATGGCGTCTGGGGAGCGATGACGGCCCGAGAACGGTTCCAGATTCTGTTGCGCAACCGGTAAGGAATCCCACCGGCGCCGCCCTATGGCTATGGAGACCGCGCCTCTATCCTACCTGTGGACGTCACGCGCAAACTCATGGCGACAAGCTGGACACGTCGGGTGCGACGGGATGGCGCATGTCATAGACCAGCTGGCAGGCAACATATTTCGCCAGCTCGTCTGAACCCAGCCAAACCCCGGGCGTACGTGGCGCAGTCATCGGACGCATCATCGTGGGCGTCAACGCCAATCACCCATCCACTTGAGGATTTGAGGCAAGTTCTGGCCATGCCGCGACACCATCGTGTGAAGTGCAGAGTACCGGTAAACCGCCGTATTCGACTCGGCCGTATTCGTCGTGCGATCGGCGCAGTCATGATGCGGTCGTGACCACTAGGTGACGTAGCGCGCCCATGTTTGGGCCGCCAGTTGGGCATGTCGCTGGGTGCAGTTGTGGCTGTAGCCCAACAGGTTTGCTACGACGGGAGGGGGTATCTCGGCGACGAGGTTCTGCAGCGCGGAGTTGCGTGCTCCGAGCAGGTCGATACCCAGAGTGCGAAGCGCCATCATCATGGTGTGTGGATCGAGGTGCTTGCCGGCACGGTGGCCGGGGAATAGCCATGGGTTGGTGACCATGCCGCCGGCGGTTCGAAGGTTGGGCCGGTTGTCCAAGTGGTGTTGGATCATGCCAGCGAAGGGTTCAGGCACCGGGACAGGTTCAGCCCCAAGCGATATGCGCGTCTCGTGGGGGGCGACAACGATCGCCGCTGTGGGCAGGGCGACGATTCTGATCAGGGGTTGGGCGTAGAGCAGCAGCAGTGTGCCAGCGACACGGTAGGGCAGTGATTCGATGTCGTCGGTGAGGAGTCCTCTGATCCATGCCAGTCGCTGGTCTTGGGTGAGCAAGCGGCTGCTTCGGGCCTGTGGGGCGTTGAGGTGCAGCGCGGTGTTGATTTTGCTTTTATTGGTCCATACGACGAACGTGCGGATCTTGGTGCGGGTTGTCGGTCCGGTGGCTAACCACTCGTCGATATCTTGCTGTCGGCAGGTGGCCGCGGTGCGGTGATGGGTTTCGTGTAGCCAGGTAAGGAACTTGATGGTCTCGGTGATCTCTTGTTTGGCCGAATGTGTTGGGCCATGGGAGGTTTGCCCAGGCTTTGAGTTTCGGCGTAGGCGGTGCAGATGATGCCAGGTGGCGAACTGTTCGACGGGGGCTCGAACGGCCGGCTCGCAGATCGCGTCGAGCTTGGAGTCCAGCCAGCACTGGAAACGCGCAAGGCGTTCATCCCGGTGCGGGAGCAGACCGTGGTGCTCGAGAAGGCTGCGCAGATGTGAGACCTGTCTGCCTTGGCCGGCCGCGTCGAGGCCGTCATGGCTGAGCGGGATGTCCCCTCTGGCCAGGCCGGTCAGCAGGGCCCGAACGATGGGGGAGCGTTGCCAAGAGAGGATGCTCTCGGGTCGGTCAACCCCGCACAGGATGTCCACGATGGTGCCCATAATCACCGGCTCCGCGGCGCCGACGACCATCAGAGCAGTCAAGTCGTCGCGTAGCGCGCAGCGGGCGCATTGTCCACGCCGGTAGATTTGGCCTTCGATGTCACAGGTTGTGCATCGGTAGTTCCTGGGGATGCCTGCGCAGGCCAGGCAGACTGGCCGGGGATCGGTGCGGTTGGTGCGGCCGGGCAGTACGCCGTCGTGTCCGCAGATCGGGCAGATGCCCCTGGTGCGCATCGCGGTGTAGAAGCAGCTGTTGCAGAGCTGCTCGTTTGGCCAGGACGGAGTGCGGTCTTGGGTAGACATCCGGCCGCATCGGGTGCAGCGCAGTGTTCCTTCGGCGTGGGGTCGTCCCCGTGTTCGGGATGGCCGGTTGGAGTTAATCGTCATCGCGGAGCACACGGGCGCGTCGCGGCCGCACGGATTTGTTGATCTCGACGACGTTGGGCGCAGGCGACGTCGCCGCGGCGGATGAGGCTTTCTTGCGGCGGACGTCGCTTGCGGTGACGGTGATCAGGTCCTCGACTCCGCAGCCGAAGATGTCGCACAGGGCGGCCATCATCTGGAGCGAAACCCGTTCGGGGCGTTGATGAACCACCCGGTAGACCTGCGGGCGCGACAGTTGGATACCACGCTCGGCGAGGCGCGGGATGAGGTCGGTGCTGTTGTGCATGCCGGCCGCGGCCATCAGCTCGGCCACCCGCCAGGTGTAGTCGACTTCGCGTTTCACGAGCTCTCCTCACCGTCGAAGGACAACGCCTCATTGATGGTGGTATCCAGTGCCCGACGCAAGGTTCGGGTACGAAAGTCGCTGGACACACAGGTGTACAGCGAGGTGGTACTGGCATGTTCGTGACCCAGCTGGTCCTGGACAAATTTCGCGTCCCAGCCATCTTCTATGAGGTGGGTGGCATAGGAGCGGCTTGTCTCCGCAGTGGTCGTGTGCGGTTGGGTTCGTGTTGCGTTTGACGTGGCCGATTCTCGGCGCGTAGTTCGTGACGCTGATTGCCGATCGTGTGGCGATAAACCCAAATCGTTTGTGATGGACGTCACTGCCGACGGGGTCAGCATGGTCCGATTACTTTCTGCCGGGGTTTCGGGCGACTCTGGAGGCAGGTGACGGCTGCTGCCGGGTTGTCGGCGGCGCGGAGTCGAAGGATCTCGTCGTGTTGGGCAGCGATGCGGGCCAGGGCCTGGCTCCGGAAGTCGGTGAGGTCCTGGATTGTGGAATTGGATTGGGCGAGGTTGGTTTTGAGCTTGTCAACCTCTGCTTTGAGGCGTTCGATCTGAGCGACTTTCGGGTCCGGGGTTTCTCCCGCCTCTTGCAATTGCTGGAGTCGGTGCTCGAATTCGGTGCGTAGGTGCGCGTAGGGCCGGGTGCCGTAGAACGCCGTGCGGTCGACCCCGGCCTCGAGTGCGAGGGTCTTGATATCGCAGCTGCCGCCGGGCGGGATCTCGCCGCGCAGCAGCCGGTCCATGGCGGCGCGGATGCAGTTCTCGTTGTGGATGCGTTGGGCGGCAGTGATTCTCATGCTTGCTCCTCGGTTGCGCCGGTCCCGGTGGCTGTGTCGATGCTGGTGATGACCCGGACGGCGCGGTCGTAGTCGGTCTGTAGTCGGGTGTGTTCGGTGGTGCGGGTTTTGCCGAGTTGGCCGAGGAGGGTCTTGGTGAGTTCGGCGTGCTCGGCCCCAGATGGGCCGGTGGTGCTGGTGGTGGGTGGCCTGCGGACAGCGCGCGGAGTCACACATGCCGATCATCGGGCGGTCCGAGGTCGGGGTGCCGGCGAGTTTCAGGCAGAGTGCGCGCGAGGGATCGGTGAACCAGCAATAGTTCGCCGGGCCGAGATGCAGTGCCTTCGCGCGTTTGGACAGCAGGTTGAGGATGTCGCGGTCGTTGCGCTGGATCTTGGGCGCCGCAATCGCTTCGGTGTCGAGGTCGGTGTCGATGCTGGCGAAGAATTCGGTCAGGTTGCGGGCACCGGGCCCGGCGGGCAGGATTCCTTGCTGGTAGTTGCGGAACTCGGCCAGCACGAGCTGGAGTTTGTGGTCGGCCTCGAGCTTGTTGACTTCGGCCAGCAACTCCGCTTGAGCACCGCCCGGTCGAGCCGCATAGCCTTCTGTAGTGGCGGCAGCGATATGTTTGAGGTGCAGTTTTGCTGCGAGAACACCGCCGGGCCGGTAAGCCATCTCCAACGCAACCGTGCGCCTCAGCATCCGCAGTGCTACTGGTTCGTCGGGGATCGGGGCGAGTCCGAGGCGGGCCCCGGCCGGGGAGTTCACCCAGGCGCGAAACCATAGGTAACGGACCCGGAAGCTGAACCGGGACAGCAGAAGAGCGCCCTCGTGGGGGTCGTCATGGAGCTGTTCGATGAGCTCGATTGCGCGGTGGACCGGTTCGATGACGACCCATTCGTCGTCGGTGCCACCCAGGCCCTGGCCTTTGATGATCTTGCTGGCGACGCGGTAGCGCTTCAGACCGGGTATCGGTTCCTCGACCGGGCGGCAGCAGCCGACCCGCAGTTCCATCAGCTCGCTGGCCCGCATTCCGGACGCGGCGGCCAGGACCACGATGGCCGCGGTGCGGGTGATGCCGATCAGGGCGACCGCTTCGGATCGGTGCAGTGGCAGTGTCCAGGGCAACAGGGCTGAGTCGTCGGCGGTCGGTGCCTGTGCGGCGTTGCGGGCGAAAACCTTCTCGACTCCGACAGTGTGGAGGGTGTCGATCAGCGGTTTGCGCAGCGCGGGCATCCATTTCGCCCAAAACTGGACGTATCCGGCCTGCCGGGCCAGGGCTCCGGTGGAGACCGGCAGCAGCGGGTTGTTCGCGTCCCAGCCAGCCGTGAGTCGGCGTCTGACATCGTGGTCTTCGAGCATCGGCAGAGGCGTGTTGGTCACCCTGTGGTCGGCCAGCAGTTTGTTGATGTCGCTGATCATCGCCGACGAGCCATGACGAAGGCCCGGTGCCTTCGTAGCCCAAATGCGGTCGATGTGGCGGATCTGCTCGTGCAGCTCGACAACGTGTGGGCCGAGGGTCTGCACCAGGTGCAAGGCCGCGGCGAGCATCGGCTGCAGCACTTCGGCAGGGACGGCCGGCGTCTTGTTTCCCTCACGACCAGAAGGCATTTCGGCGACCGCTGACGCTGTCGCGCCGCCCCAAGGACGCAGATCGGCCGGAACCCGGTCGGTGGTGAACAGGTCACGGTAGTCGACCAGGTCGACGATCATCTGCGCGGCAGCGCGCCGGAGGCCGGGGCTCTGCTCGCCCACGACGGTGCCGTCGGAGTCGGTGACATAGCGTCGGAATCCCAGGTAGTCCTCGCAGAGGCGGGTATCGACTTCGGTGAGGGCAGTGATTCCCCGCCGGTCGAGCCAGCCGAAGAACGTCCCGGCCTCGTAGAGTCGGCTGTAGCAGCTGGTCAGATGCAGTGCGGTGCGGTAGGCGCGCGGCAGCCGAACCACGGCATCATGGTTCGGGGCAAGCAGCGCCAGGATCAGCTCCTTGACGACCAGCCGCCAACGTGGGTCGGTGATGGTGGTGAAGTCGAATCGCCGCCGGTAGAGGGCCATCTGGACCGGGAGCCCGACGACGTCGGTGAAATCCCACAGGTCGTCGTCGAACACCGGTCGTGAGGTGCGGTCTGGCAGCGTGAGCCCGGCTTCGCGGCAGATGTCGGCGCCGGTGAACGGGGACCGTGGGGGTGTGCCGGGTGCCGTGGTCGCGATTGTGCTTGTCATGCGGTGAGTTCCTCCGGGCGCAAGGGGATTTCGTTGTCGCTGTCGGTGATTCTTGTGGCTGCGGCGGTGAGTTCGGCGGGGTCGAAGCGGTCCAGGATCTGGTCGATCCGGGCGGCGTAGCGGCCGAAGACGGTCATGAAGTGGGCGGCGGGCATCTGCTGCCACTGGCGGGAGAAGAATGCCTTGAGCCGCAACAGGTTCACCGCGTGCCGGGGAGCGAACACCGCCAGCGGGCAAAGCAGGCAGACCCACGGACGTGCCGGGCATGGTTTCCCGGCCGGTCCGTGCAGCCCGGAAAGCTGATCGGCGCAGGCCGCGGTGAATACATCCCGCGTGCCACCGACCAGCTCGGCGAGCACGCCTTCGTCGAGCTTCATCACCGCCAGCAGTTGCGGGTAGCCCTCGACGAGTGCTGCGGCGTCTTCCGCGGTGATCACGGTCGGTGGGTGTGCGCGGCGGAGGATGTCGTGCTGGGCGTCGGCGATGATCGTCTCGACGGCGTGGCGTTGGCCGGGAGTCGTTGCCGACAGGTAGTGGTCGCCCTCGACCGCCGGGGTGTGGTTCGGGTCGATCGTGGCGCGCGCATTCCCGGTCCAGGACTTCTTGTCTCGCATCGCGTGGTGCGTGGTGCGGATGCGGGACCGGTGCAGTTTCAGCGGCTCGCCGTCGTCGCCGACGATGCTGTGGCGTTGCATCCACCGCCCGGTCGCCGACCGGTTCACCTCGCCGAGGCGGCGGGAGTAACCGGGCTGGCTCATCCCCAACCACAGCGTGGTGCGCTCGTCCGGTGGCACGAAGCGGCGCAGCAGCGCCGAGTGCGCCAGCCACTGCTCGAGCAACCGCACCGCTGGCCGCGGCAAGGTGGTGCTCTCGGCGGCGGTGCGGCGTTTGACATAGGACAGCAGAACAGTCGAATCCCCGGCCCAGTCGATGTCTCCGACCTCCAGGTCGGCGATACCGTCCGGGACGATGCCGGAGTAGATCCCGAACAGCAGCCGGTAGGCGACCACGACTTCGAGGTGCGGGAACATCGCTTGCGCAGCCTCGTGGAAGACAGTGGTGACTCCTCGATGGCGGAAGACGTTGATAGACATGCCAATCGTCTCAGCGGCCTCGCAGCTGCCGAGAGGGCCGTGCGTCGCCAGCAACCAGCAGAAGTTCTGGTGAGACCACGCGCCCGCGCCCGGATGCCGCCCTCCGGGAACGGACGCCAACGCATGCCGATGCGTGGCATAGGAGTCATCGACCTGCTGTCGGCAGACCGCGGTAAGTCGCTGCCATTCAGCCTCGGAGTAGGGCGGCAACGGCCGCCGATTCGGCTGAATGTTGAAGTGCCGCCCGGCGGCCAGTTCCACCACGCCGTCGCCGACACGGCCGCCGGATCGCGCGTAACCCTCCACCAAGGACCGAGTCAGCGCCTCCAACCAGTTCGGGCCCGCCATCCAGAACTGCGCCAACTGCCCGCGCCGCAGATCGGCGATGCCGCCGGTGAACCCCTGATCGGCGAGCGCTCGCACCATCCTGTGCAACCCACGCACGTAGTGGCCGACCGTGCCAGCGGTATCGGCACTGCCGTGGGGGTGTATCAGCTCCACCAAACCGACGGCCAGATCGCGCGCCAACCTGGGGTTCGGCGACCCCGTAAGGTCGAATTCGGCTCTGCTGCCGTCACTGAACACGCAGCTCAGACCGAGCGGAGTGTCAACAACCATCGTCGGCATCACAACACCTCCTCGGCGTCGTCGTGGAATTCGGCGTCGGATTCCCGCTGCGCGGCGTCCTCGCCGACGAGTCCGGATTCCACGCCGGCGGTTTCGTAGGCTTGCCGGTAAATCCGGGTCGTATCAAGGCGTTTCAGATACTTTTCCGTGGTCAACACCGTCGAGTGACCCAACAGGTCCCGCAGCACCAGCAGCGGATCGGCCTTGGTCAGGTAGAACACCAGCGCCGCGTCGGCGTCGGTGTCGCGCACCAGCTTTGCCGCCTGCCGGTAGTAGCCGGTCACCAAATATTCCAAGGTCTGCATCGAGAACGAATGCCGCAGCCGGTGCGGGTGAACATGCGGGAACCGTGGCTCGAACCTCGCGCGGATCCGGTCGGCGGTGCGCTCGAACACCGTCGCCCACGCCGTGAACGGGCCACCATCGGCTTTCACCGCCAGCAGGCACGACCCGCCCTTCGGTGCCACCAGCCGACGCCGCTCGGCCGGGGTCAGCGACTCCCACGACCGGCGAACACCGTTGACCCGGCCACCCCGCGCATCCGGGTCGCTCACCAGCAGCGGTTCACCCCACCGTCGCGGCGGTCGCCAGGCCGACCCTTCGGTGACGGCCGCGCGGTCAAGCTCCAGGTAGTCGTGCAGCCCGGCCAGGGCGTCGTAAGAGATCCAGGTAGTGCGGAACTTGCGGCCCTTGGTGATTCCCGCCGGCACCGGAAACGGGATCGGAATCGCCGTCGGCGCCAGCGGCAGCGCCGGAACCTCCCACGGCAGCAGATGGGTGAACTCGCCCAACCGCAACCCGGTCGCCAACGCCAGATCCCCGATCGCGGCGTTGCGGGTCATCTCCCGGCCCGCGAACCCGCTGTCGCGGTTGCCATCCGGTGCCAAACCGCGTAACCCTTTGCGGAACAGGTCGGTGAAGTCCGGCTCCAGATACTTGATGGTCACGTGTGGTTTCGGGGTGCGGCGCGACGCCAGATTCACCCGGACATCGCGGCCGGTGCCGGCGAAGACCGCCCGCGCCGACCGGTAGGTGAACGGCTCGGCAGCGGCAACTCCTTCGTCGATCGCCCACCGGTAGAACAGCGACAGGATGCTCATGTGCTGCGACCACGTGGTCGCAGCGAACCTCGCCGAAATTGGCCCGGCCGCGCGGTGCTCGGCATACCGGCTCAGCCCGGCCTTGAGCCGGTCGCGGGTGTCGAACAACCCGATCCCGTGCTCAGCGAGGAACTCCGTCCACTCCTTGACTGCCCGCGCGTAGTTCTCCCACGAACTCGGCGCCGGCGCCCCGCTGGCCGGAAGCAGCCGCAGCCACCGGTTCGCCACCGACACCGATCGCGGCGCCCCGAGGCCGTCCTCGAACAGCAGGTCGTCATCGATTAGCACCGGCATCCCCTCCGGAATCACCGGCCGGTGCTCGACATCCCAGGACCGCCAGCCTTGCGACGAGAAGAAGCTCAGGATCACAAGCGAACAGGCTAGAAACACCACACGACTCGACGCAACCGCCAAACACCAAGGCCACCAGCCCCTTCCCGGCTTATCGCAACACGGGAACTAAGCGGGGACAAAGCGCCGCAACGAGTGCAGATCCAATCCGCCCGGCAGCTGCAGGTCATCGTCGCAGTAGCGGCGGAACCGACGCAGCAGAGTGCGTTCGGCAACCAGCGCACCCTTCTCGCTGGGGAACAAGTCGATGCCATCGTCCATACAGGGCTGACCGTGGACGAGCCAGTCGCCGATCACCTCGGGCGTCCAATCGAAGACCGTCAAGACGCTGCGCCGTTTGGGCGGGGATCCCTTCTTGGCCTTGCCGTACCGGATCTGAACGACGCCGTAGCGGCCGAACTCCCGACCGCGGGGATTGCGGGAGAAGTCGACGGTCTGCAGGTGCCGTATTTCGTTGCACCGCAGCCCGTAGGAGTACGCGATCTTGAACATCACCGCGTCGCGGTAGGCCGGCAACCAGCCCTTGCGCCCCGAGGCCGCGATCAGCGCGACCTGGTCGTCGGCGTGGTCGAAGAAGTCCTGCAACTCCGCCTTGGTGAAAGCGCGTTTCTCGGGGGACTGTTCGTTGTCCTGCACGTGCGTGGCGGTGTTCCACTCGAAGAATACTTGGGCCGGATGAGTTCCGAAGCGCTGCTCGCACACCCGGTCCCAGCCGTAATCGGGATGGCTGACATAGGAGCAGAACAATTTCAAGGCGTTCTGATAGCCGCGGATGGTGGATTGCTTGCGCCGGTGGATCGCGCGCAGATCACTGAAGAACTCCTCAGCCATCGCCGGTGTCCATGTCCACGGGAACTCGTTGGTCACCTCCACGAACCGCTCCACGATCCGGATCCGCCCGGCGATCGTCTCGTGGTGGAGGTTGCGGCACAGTTGCTGATTGCGCCATCCCTCGAGCATCTCCTCGACGGTCTGCGCCTCGGGATGCAGCAACGGGACCGAGCCCACGACGTACACGCGACCGCTTCTATCGACCGGCACCGCACCCTCCCAGCTGTCTCATCGGATGATACATTGAATCATGCAATGCATCAATGCCACGTCGATGCAGGTAGGTGCCTCGGCGATGAGCGTGCAAATTTCTCCCCGCGGACCTGGTCCGACGACCCACCCGCTCTCGCACCCCGCCATCAATCCGAATAGCCTTGATCAACAGCAGCATTCGGTGAACCCAAGCGACGGTCGCACCCACGGGCGGCAACCTACGGTTGATTCATCCAATGAAAACGGCGGGATTACACATGGATAACGAATGTTGTCCATGAGTGAATTGTTCCGACTTCATCAGATGAATCATGAATGCGGCGTCGCCGCCTGGGGTTGGTGGCCACCTCGCTCTGGTGACGACAACTGTTGTCGATCTGGGGCTTTGGACTCACTTGCGGTCCGGGTGGGACGTCGATAAGGAGCGCTATACTCGATCTGCTTCGAGCCTTCGAGGTGCATTGTGACGTGCGCGAGCTCGCGGCCTTTGTTTGTGTGCGATCCATTGAGGCCTGATCGGCGTCCGTCCCGTTGGGTCATGGTGTAGCGCGCCATAGGCCAGTTGAGACGGTCGATCGCGGCCTCCACGCGGTGGTCGTCTGAAGGCGCCGCTTTCGCCTGGGCCTCGACGGAAAAGGTGACAAAACGCTACGCCGTGAGGCCACCCGCGGAGCCACCCTTCAGGGGGATGGAGAGGGTCCTTCGACGCACGATGCTTGCTGTCGTATTGCCAATCACATTGCTCGTACATGCTTTCGCGGACGCGACTTGTGGTCGCGCATACGCCGTTTCGCAATGTTGCTAGACGGGTGGTTCGAATCTTCGTCACACGACATTAGGAGGAGCTGTGGAAAACAACCACCGCGATCCCGTTGATCACTTCCGCACGAGCCACCAACATGCGTGCGAGTCGCTCACTGACGGCTATTGCTGGCCGGGTCTCCTGTCGATCGCACTCGGCGTAATTTCGTTCGTTGGTTGTATTGCCTCCGTCGCCTACAACCATCGCGAATACACCCTGATGACCGGAGTGGTCGCGTTGCTTGCGATCGGCTTCGGCGCTCTCTGGGTAGTACTCGAGCACCGTCGTTTACGGCACATGGATCGCTGTCGGCTGACGGAACATTCCGACCAGCACTTGGACAGTGTGCGGCGCAGCGTCTAGCCGTCGCGGCACAACACGATTCAGCGAACTGATGTGAATCCGACGAGTTGGTGAGTGCACCCGCTCAATAGGACCAAGGTTCGCAGCCAGCTTGGCGCGGTTTCCCGTCCGCGATGTCTCGGTGGTGTGGTCTGACGGGGGCGTTTCAAGGAGGAATTGTCAATACCTGTGGATCGGGGTGTTTCAGGCGACCTCCGTTTCGGTTGATTCGGCCGGCTCGGGCGGTGTGATGTCGGCGGGGCGTTCGAGTAGCTTGCCTTTGTGGAAGACGGCGCCGGCACGGACGAGGGCGACCAGGTGGGGTGCGTTGACTGCCCGCCACCGGGCTTGTGCGGCGTCGATAAGCTTGTAGGCCATGGCAATTCCGGCCGCGCGGGATCCCGGCCCCTTGGTGACCTTCGTCCGCAATCGCACGGTGGCGAAGGTTGATTCGATCGGATTCGTGGTGCGCAAGTGGATCCAGTGTTCGGCTGGGTATTTGTAGAACTCCAACAGCACGTCGGCGTCGTCGACGATCTTGGCGACCGCCTTGGGGTACTTGGCGCCGTAGTCGATCTCGAAGGCCTTGATCGCGACCTGCGCGTGGTCGAGGTCCTCGGCGTTGTAGATCTCCCGCATCGCCGCGACCGCACCGGGTTGCGCCGATTTGGGCAGGCAGGAAAGGACATTGGCCTGTTTGTGAAACCAGCAGCGCTGCTCGCGGGTAGCCGGGAACACCTCGCGCATCGCCTTCCAAAAGCCCAGTGCACCGTCACCGACGGCCAACACCGGGGCGATCATCCCGCGGCGGCGACACGACCGCAGCAGATCGGCCCACGACTCGGTCGATTCTCGATACCCGTCGGCCAGGGCGACGAGTTCCTTGCGGCCATCGGAGCGGACCCCGATCATCACCAACAGGCACAGCTTCTCCTGCTCGAGGCGGACCTTGAGGTGAATGCCGTCGACCCACAGGTAGACGAAGTCAGTGCCCGACAGATCCCGGGCCCCGAAGGCCTTGGCCTCCTCCTGCCACTGGCTGGTCAGCCGTGTGATCGTCGTCGCCGAGAGCCCGGCACTGGACCCGAGGAACTGCTCCAAGGCCGGCCCGAAGTCACTGGTCGACAGGCCGTGCAGGTACAGCAGCGGCAGCACCTCAGTCATCTGCGGGGACTTGCGCGCCCACGCCGGCAGGATCGCCGAGGAAAACCGCTGCCGCTCACCGGTATCGGCGTCGATACGCTTGTCGTTGACCCGCGGCGCGGTCACCGCCACCGCGCCCGCGGCGGTCAACACCTCACGCCCGGCGTGGGAGCCGTTGCGGACCACCAGCCGGCGACCGCTCTCATCGAGCTCACCGGCGTGGGCATCGATGTAGGCGGCCACCTCAGCCTTCAGCGCCGCGGCCAGCATCTGCCGGGCGCCGTCGCGCACGATCTCATCCAACAACGACCGACCACCGCCGTCATTGGCGTTGGCCTCATCGGTGTCGTGAACTACGGTGAGCATGGGCGTACCTTCCCAACCAGCGCGTCAACGCCGGTCTTGATCAGAGAACCTTGGACTTCAGATCATCCCCGGGAAGGTGCGCCCACTTTCATGCCGCCCCACCGAGGGTCATCCACAGGTTCTGATCATTGCTCCGTTTCAAGTCCCGCGCTTTTCCTGGCGGGTGTGATTCGGGTGGGCGGCCTTCTATAGCGATCCTGCTGACTTCAGATGTGGCAGTTGCATTTTCGATGTGGCCAGGTCAACCCGAGGATCACTCTCAGTGCCGAACCAGAACCTGCGGATTGTCGCACCGAGGATATTCGGCCAGCACGAGAACGAACGAATCGCGATCCGGGACCTGTGACTTCCTTAGTCGCGGGCGGTTCCAGCGTTGCCGGCGCTGGACTGAATTGTCAATGTGATGCGCCGTGCGGATCACAAGGGCGTGGTGGACGACGGCCCAGATCTGATTCTCGACGGCCCTGTCGGCGACGCACAACATCTCGTCACCACTCTCCAGCACGTCGTCCCGCGGCCGCGCAGCGCGACAACCAGAGCTGAGTTCTCGGGCAAGTCCAGATTCCCGCTGTCCAACGAGTGGTCCGTCCGTAGGCAGCGACAATTTTGCGACGTTGAACTCGGCCCCGTCGTAGCCCAATCGAGTGCGCGAGGTGGCCAACATTGATCGCCGTCTCCACTACAGCGGCCATCGCACGCGGCGTAGAGACTGCAGCGTCGATGCCTCACGCCTGCATGAACAGCGACTCGTTGCTCGACTCGATGACCATGGCAACCACACTGGGCACCCCGAGTTCGGTCTTGGTCAGCAAACCCACCGCGAGTTTCACCTTCTCATCAACGGTCGGGGCGATCACCGCATCGCATGTCTGCATTGCAACCGCCACAAAGATTGCCAGCTCACACGCGTCGTCATAGGGTTCGGGTGTCCTCGCCCACCAGGTGCGCTTAGAACCCAGTCTGGACGCGATCCTGCGACGAGCGTTGGCTCCTGGGCCGTCGGTGCGTACCATCTCGTGGTTCGAAGGCGATCTAGAGCGACCGGGGCGGCGAAAACCCCCGAAGCGGGGGATTTGCGGGGTTAACGGGGCCGAAGGTCCGTGACGACCGCCGGACTCGGCACTATCGTGTATGTATGACGGCGGCGGTGGCGGCAGGGCCTGTGCGGGTTGTCCTTGTGGATGACCACGAGATCGTCATCGAAGGCCTCAAGGCCATGCTCGCCTCGTTCCAGAAGCGGGTGCGTGTGGTCGGTGCGGCCGTCGGTGTGGAGAATGCCCTTCGCGTTATTGCTAGCCTCAAACCCGATATCGTGCTGTGCGATGTTCGGATGCAGGGCGCTGGCGGACTGGACCTGTGTCGGTCTATTCGGGAACGAGATCCCGAACGCAAAGTCATCCTGTTATCGGTGTACGACGATGAGCAGTATCTATTCCAGGCGCTGCGGGTCGGGGCGTCGGGATACTTGTTGAAGGGAATCAGCAGCGACGAACTGGTGCGCCAGCTCGAGTACGTGCACGACGGCGCGACCGCGATCGACGCCGGCCTGGCCGCGCGAGCCGTCGACACCGCCGCGCGCCTGCAACGCGACGAGTTCTGGCCAGGCGCGCGTCAAGGGCTCACCCAACGGGAGAGCGAGATTCTGTCGTTCGTGGTCACCGGGCTGTCCAACCGCGGGATCGCCAACAAGCTGGTGATCGGCGATGAGACCGTGAAGAGCCACCTGCGGTCCATCTACCGCAAACTCGGCGTCAGCGACCGCACCAGCGCGGCGACCACCGCGCTGCGTGAGGGCATCTTCCAGTGACCCCGTCCGGCGCGCCGCATGACGTGCGTGGCCTGGTCGACGCCGATCGCGAGGTCGCCCTGTTGCTCGACATCGTGGCAGCAACCTCCAGCGGACCCGGGCTGGAGCCGATGGCGGCCGCCGTGGCGCGGATGATCACCGCGGCGACCGCATCGGATGTTTGCTTCGTGCACGTCCTCGACGACACCGACCGCTCCCTGACCCTGGCCGGCGCGACACCGCCGTTCGACGAGCAGGTCGGCCGGATCCGGCTGCCGCTGGGGTCCGGCGTCTCCGGGTGGGTGGCCAGCCACCGGCAACCGGTAGTCATCACCGACAACAAGGAAGCCGACCCGCGCTATGTGCAGATCGGGTCGTTGCGCGGATCGGACTTCACCTCGATGGCGTCGGTTCCGATGGAGACCGAGCCGGGCGGCCTTGTCGGCGTCCTCAACGTCCACACCATAGAGCGGCGCGAATTCACCGCCCGCGATGTCGAGCTGCTGCTGGTCATTGGGCGGCTCATCGCCGGCGCACTGCATCAGGCCCGGCTGCATCGGCAACTGACGACCCGCGAGCGGGCACACGAGAACTTCGCCGAGCAGGTGATCCAGGCCCAGGAGGTGGAACGGCGCCGTCTGGCCGGCGACATCCATGATGGCATCTCGCAGCGGTTGGTGTCGCTGACATATCGGCTGGATGCCGCCGCTCGTGCCGTGGACGAAGCCAACTCGGCTGAGGCGGCCGAACAGATCGCGAAGTCCCGTGAAATGGTCGGACTGACACTGGAGGAGGCCCGCTCGGCGATCAACGACCTTCGGCCACCGGTCCTGGAAGATCTTGGCCTGGCCGGCGGCCTGGCCAGCCTGGCGACCTCGATCCCGCAGGTCGACTTCGAGCTCGACCTCGCCGACGAACGGCTGCCCGAGCACATTGAGGTCGCGTTGTATCGCATCGCGCAGGAGTGCCTGCAGAACGTCATGAAACATTCGCACGCGAGTGTTGCCACCCTGCGGTTCTCGGTGTGCGACAACGTCGCCCGCCTGGAGGTCGCCGACGACGGGGTCGGCTTCGATACTGGCCAACCCGACGATGCCGGCGACGAAGCGGACGCTCACGCTCCGGGCTCCAGGCCCGGTGGCTACGGAATGTTGTCGATGGCCGAACGAGCCGAACTGGTCGGTGGCCGACTGTCTGTTCGGTCACGCCGGGGGTCGGGCACCACCGTCACCGTGAGCGTTCCCCTGGAACCGACGCAGACGGACTGAGGGAGCACGCCCCCGGCGGGTCGCCGTCACGGTGCGGAGTCCGGATCGCCTTCTTGCGCCAAACCCGAGCCCATCAGTTCCAGGCTTGCCAGAGCCTGGTCAGCGCCGGCCCGGTCGGTCTTCTCAAGGACGACCCGCCCGCCGCGCACAGCATACCCCGCACGCCAGGCACCTGTCAGATTCTAGAGTTTGCGCTCACCTTTGCCGACACCGGGGACGTGGTCAGGTCCCACCCTGTCATCGTCGCGATCGGCCTCTGGCATCTGCGACGCCGGTTGTTCCTCGGCCGGAGACGCGGTGGCGCCGCCCGGTGTCTCACTAGGCGGCGGCGACTTATAGTCGGGGTCGGAGACGGGGTGGGTGGCGCCGGCGGTTCTCGCCCCGCCGCGCTCAGGTTCAGTCTCTTCTGGCTTAGCGGTGGTTTGGCGCCCTTCATAGGGAGGTACCGCCGGCTCCGTGTCGATTGGAGGACGCTCGGTCTTGGCGCTGCCGGTGGCTTCCGGCCTGCCATACTCGTGGTGTGCGGGCACGCTGTCGTCGCCCCGGTAGGTTCCCGACGGCCGATCAACGGGTCCGCCGGAAGGCTGATCCGATCCGGTGTCGCGGGACCCCGGTGCGCCGCGCTCGTCTTGGGGTTCTTCGGATCGATGCTCGCCAGGCGTATTCATGAGGACTCCTTACCTTCGCCGCAAAGGTGCGGCGAGCTAACTGTTGGGCATCTGCACGGGGAAATGAACTTCAGGCGTGTCTTGTACAGCTCAGCCTCCTTCGGGCGGCGGTTACCAGCGGGCAGAGCGAGCCCGACAGCCCGACGGGCCGAGCGCAGTAGGCCAGGGTGAAGATCACGGCAGGAGGCTGACGTCGTCGTGGACGCAGACCCGTAGCCGGTGTCGGCCCTGTCATGGTCGCGCCTCGGTGTCGCGGCCGCGGCCCATCAGCTCGAGGCCTGCCATCACGGCGTCGGCGCCCGCTTTGTCGGTCTTCTCGACGACGAAACCCATGTGGATGATGACCCAGTCAGCCGGGGCGAACGTCGCCTCGGGCAGCATGCCGACGTTGACCTTGCGGTGTTCGCCGGCCACGTCGACGAGCGCAAGTTGGCCGCCGTAGCCTTCCAGCATCTGCACGACCTGACCGGGAATTCCCAAACACATGGTTCAGCCTCCCGCCGCTGTGAGCAACCGCGCCATGACGTCCTCGATCGCCTTCGCGGCGTCGGGGACGGCGGCCGCGACCGGATCGGACAGACCGATGCCCTCATCGACATTGTCGACCTCGCAACCGATCACGAGGGTGTACGGCGGTGCGCCGCCGAGACGGGCCAAGCTGGCGAACACGGCGGCCGGGTCCATCGCGTGTGCGTCCAGACCGACTGCTGCCGCGAGTGTTTCGTGTTCGGCCTCGAAGATATGGAGGGTGCCCGGCGACCCGCGGTTAGGCAGCGCGTCAACGAGCACCAGCGTCTCGCACCCGTCGAGCAGGTCATAGGCCAGGTGTATGCCCCGAATCCCATAGTCCGTCACGCGAACGCGCGGGTCGGCGAGCGACTTCGAAATATGACCGATCACCTCGGGTCCGAATCCATCGTCGCCGAGGAAGATGTTGCCGATTCCGGCTATCAGAATTCCTGAGGTGTTCACAGATGCCTAAGCGCTACATCCGCCGGATCCGCAGGTAGCGACGAATATCGGGTATCGACACGGCGCCGATGACCACTGCGCCGACGACCATCAGACCTATGACCACCGTGGCGCCCCAACCTACTGCTTGCATATCGGATCCCTTTCCCTTAACGGTTCAACCTCATCGGGTGCGAAGTACAGATAGCGGCCGTACCACTCGTGCAGATCGGCGGCGGGATCGTCGTCGAGGACCACGCCGATGTGCTGGTCGCCGTCGACGTCCTCGTGAACCGACGTGACCCGGGCGGTCCGCCCGGCGAAGAACAAGTCCTGAGCGTCGGCCCGGCGCGACGGGTGCAGCCGCACGCGGCTGCCGCGGCCGACCCGCACACCGTTCACCAGTACGGCGTCCATATCTGGCCGTACTGCGTTGTCGGCCAGGGGATTCCACCAGTCCACGCCGTCCGGTATCTCCGGGATCAGGCCCGTACCTTCGCTCATCGCGTGCGGATCGCGCAGCACGCCATGGAGGTTGAGCATCGCCTCGGGTGACATCGAGTCGCAGCGATCGATGACCGCCGCAGCCAGTGGGTCGGTGGCCCGGGCCTGCGCCTTCTCCTCATCGGTCATCGTCATGACCCGCAGGGTGAGGATCTCGTCGATCTCGGTGGAGTCGTACAGCGCACCCTCGCTCTGTTCGGCGATCTCGGGATGGTCGTAGAGGATGATCGGCGACACCAGTGCCACGCCGCGATCGCCGGGCGGTCCCGCCAGCACCGGGAAACAACGGTGCCGCACGCAACGGCGCACTGCGTCGACCGCCGACTCGGGCGGTTCCAGCAGGGATACGAATTCACCATCGGTGACATTGGCGATCAGGTGGGTGCCGATGAGCGACACCGCGATCGCGTCCTCCTTATCGGCGGCCGGTGCGCCGGTGTTGCGCACCGCGAGGCTGACTCGAGACAGCCCGCCGTCGGGATCGGCGGCGACCGTCAGTTCGCCGTTTAGTTCGCACCGTGTGCGTACCAGCCGCCCGCCTTGGACGGTCTCGATGTCCGTGCTCGCGGCAACCGAGATCGGAAGTGTCACCGGAGATGCCAGTTGCGCCTCGCTGAAGGGCCCGAATGGCAACTCGCATTCGACGGCTTCGTCCCAGGTGAGCCACGATCGGGTGCCTGCGACGAGCTCGTCGACGGGTTCGAAGCCGCCGTCGCCGAGGTCACGCTCGACGGTGCGGCGCTGCAAGTGAAGAAACCGCACCACGACCGTCATCGCGGCGTCCGGCCCGGGGTCGACAAGCAGTTGAGCCGACATGGTGTCGTCCTCGCCGATGCCGCGTTCGGCGGCGCGCTGCGGGCCGAGAACGCCGAACTGCCAGCGGGACTGGTTCTTCGACGAGTTCGCGCGGTACGGGTAGAGCAGATATCCCTCGTAGAGCACGGCGTCGGCGACTGCGCGGACATGATCCCAGCCGGTGTTCATCGAGTCCCCTCCGGGGCGTGTGCCGCCAACAGCGATGTGACGGCGTCGTCGTAGCCGAGCAGACCGCGTCCCGACTTGAACTCCGCCAGCGCGTCGAGGGTGTCGCGGTTCAGACGCAACCAGCCGGTGTTCGGGTAGTGCAGCGCGATGAGGTCCCGCCACACTGAAACCGGAAGGTCGTAATGGTCCTCGCGGTCCCACGGCACCTGATGCACGGCGAAGTTGTTCGAACCCTTGGCGAAGACTGTTCCGCTGAACAGGAATTGCAACGGAATCTGGCCGTCGCGGAGAGCATGAAAGTACTTGGCCGCGGTCACCTCGAAGTCATAGGTGCACTCGAGCGGCAGGCCGACCTGGGTAGTCCCGGTGAACCCCTGCACCATTGTGCTGCTGTGCAACCAGAGGAAGTTGTGTTGGGTGGTGCTCCACCGTTCCCGCTGGCCGAACAGATCAAGCAGTCCAGCCGCCTCCTCGTCGGTATAGCCGCGACGCAGCGGCTCGATGCGTACCTGGCACCGCAACGCGATGGCGTGCACGGGGTCGTCGCCGTCGGCGGCAATGCCGATGCGCGCCGTCAGAACCGGTGTCAGCGCATAGGGTTCGGGTGACACCTCGAGCACCGCGAACGTCACCTCGGTCATGCCGCCACCACCTTGCCGCGCGAGGCGACGTGGTCAAAGAATTCGTCGATGAACTCACGTACATGCTGGCCGCCGTCGAAGCCGTGCCACAGCATTCGTAGCCGTCCGACAAACTCATAGCAGGCGTCGATCGGTACCAGATAACACTGCGGTGGCTGGGTGTCATCGTCGGGCACCCGCACGATCAGCGCCTCGGTGTCGTCGGCGAGCAGGTCCACACGTGAGTCGGCGGCCCGAATACCGTCCCACGCGGTCAGATCCAGTTCGGATTCCGTGGCTCCCGCCGGACCCGGGTAGAATGCCACGGTGCGGTCGAGTGCCGAGTTGAGGAAGAAGAACGCCAGCCCTACCGGTATCTGCAGCAGTTGCCATTCACGGCGGCCGAGCCCGAATTCCGGAAATGACAGGTAACGGTCGGGTACGGACCGGTAGCGCAGCGCGGCCTGGGTGTCGGTGAACAGGAGGTAGCAGCCGCGGCAGACGCACATCAGTTGGCGGCCTTCGACGTTCACCACGTGGCTGTGCTCGTCGCCGATCTGCTCGGAGCACATCTCGCAACGTTCGCCTGCGGGTTGGGGAGCGCTGCGGTTAGCCCGGATCCGGGCCAATACGTCGTACGCGCCGGTCATGTCATGACCGCTTGGGTCGGTACCGCGGCCACCGCGATGGACAGCACACCGTCGCGGATAAGCAGCGGGATCGGATCGAGATGCACAGTGGAATCGGCGTTCTCGTCGACTCCGGCGCCCGCATGCACGACGTCGAAGTGGGCGCGGCAGCGCGGACAGCGCAACAACGCCTCTCCTATTGCCGCCCCCAGCGGTCGATGCAGCGCGGCGCCGGTCAGTGAGCCTTCGCACTGGCCGCACCGGTCCTGATAGGCGAACAGCTCGTCGCCGATCCGGCAGGCCAGCACGGTGGTGCCGGCTACCCGGAACCCGCCGACTTCGCCCGGTGCGAGGTCGACGAGGTCAGGCACGGCATGCCAGGTGGCCGGGCCGTGAACGTTCTTGTGCACGCGGCTCAGCAGCGATTCCGCCGATATCACCGCAGTACTCGTAACCGCCTCGGCGGCGACCACTTCGATCGACGCGATCTCCGGGGCGGCGGCCCGCACCGCATCCTCGACAGTCAGTTCCAGGGTCACCGCAGACGACGGGCAACTCTTGCAGCTACCGGAGAATTGCAGACGAACGACATCGTCGACCACTTCGAGCAGAGTGACATCACCGCCGTGCGAGCCGAGGTACGGCCGGACGCCGTCCAGGGCGTCCTCGATGCGGCGTTCCACGCCGTGCGGATGCAGCCCGTGCACCAGCAGGAGGCTGGCCACCAAGTCGTCGCCTGCGAACTTCTCCACGAGGCTCGGGTCGGCGCAGACCGCGATCTGCAGAATGCGCTCCAGCCCGGCCCCGTAGAGATCGGTGACCTCACCGACCAATCGTTCGGCGCGCTCACGCGCCACCGACCCACCGGCGGCGCTGGCGTCGAGCAGGGTCTGTATCCGATCGCCCGCCGTGCGCCACTGCGCGTCCTGCGCGAATTCGTCTGGGCGACCTGCCATAGGTTATTCCCCTGTGACCGACTGGGTCGGGGAGTGCAGCTTCTGCACCGTCTTCCCGTTGCCGAGGTACATGTGCACCCCGCACGGCAGGCACGGGTCGAAGCTGCGCACCGTGCGCATGATGTCGATGCCCTTGAAGTGCTCCCGATCATTCTCCTCGAAGATCGGCTGACCCTGAACCGCATCCTCGTAGGGTCCCGGCGTGCCGTAGCTGTCACGCGGGTTGGCGTTCCACGGCGTCGGCGGATACGGATGGTAGTTCGCAATCTTGCCGTCGCGAATCACCATGTGGTGGCTCAGCACCCCGCGTACCGCCTCGGTGAACCCGCAGCCGATGCCCTCGTCAGGCACCTCGAACTTCTCCCAGGTCTTGGTGCGCCCGGCCCGGATCTCGGTCAACGCCTTCTCGGCGAAATGCAGCGCGCACGCCGCGGTGTAGGCCTGGAAGTACGTGCGGGCGCGGTTGCGCTCGATGGTGTTGCTGCCGTATCGGGGTATCTTCCACTCAAAGGACACCGGCCCCTTCAGCGCGGTCTTGGGCAGATTGATCTGCACGCTCTTGCCGGTGGCCTTAACGTAGCCGACGTCGACCAGGCCGGCCAGCGCCGTGGACCACAACCGGGCCAGCGGCCCACCACCGGTATCCAGGGCAAGATAGTCCTTGCCGTCGAACCACCGCGGCGACATCACCCAGCTGTACTTGTCCTCCAGGTCGCGCTTTTGCGGACGCGGGTTGGTGTGCTGATTCCACGGATGGCGCCGGTCGACCGGGTTGCCCAGCGGGTCGGTCTTGACGAACATCTCCTGGTCGGTCCAGTCGTCGTAATACGAACTACCGAGAAGAATCCGGATGCCCAGATTGATGTCGACCAGCGACGTCGTGACCAGCTTGCCGTCCACGACCACTCCGGGCGTGACGAACATCTTGCGGCCCCAGCTCTCCATGTCGCGGTAGCTGAAGTTGCAATACTCGGGATCCTGAAATGACCCCCAGCAGCCCAGCAGGGTGCGCCGCAAACCGACCTGGTCGTACCCGGGCAGGGCTTCGTAGAAGAAGTCGAAGAGGTCGTCGTGCATCGGCACGACCCTCTTCATGAACTCGACGTAACGCATCAGCCGACTCATGTAGTCAGTCATCAACTGGATGGTGGCGACCGTGCCGACCCCGCCCGGATAGAGCGTGGAGGGATGCACATGGCGGCCTTCCATCAGGCAGAACATCTCCCGCGTCAACCGGCTAACCTGCAGGGCCTCCCGGTAGAAGTCGCCGGTGAACGGGTTAAGCGCCCGCATGATGTCGGCGATCGTGCGGTAGCCGTGCGCGTCGGCGTTGGGCGCTTGGGTGTTCTCAGCCTTGGCCAGCACGCCAGGATTGGTTTCGGCGACCATCTTCTCGCAGTAGTCCACGCCGACCAGATTCTCTTGGAAGATGTTGTGGTCGAACATGAATTCCGCGGCCTCGCCCAGGTTCATGATCCATTCGGCGATATGCGGCGGCTGCACCCCGTAGGCCATGTTCTGCGCATAACACGAGCACGTCGCATGGTTGTCGCCGCAGATACCGCATATCCGGCTGGTGATGAAGTGGGCGTCGCGAGGATCCTTGCCCTTCATGAAGATTGAGTAGCCGCGGAAGATCGACGAGGTGCTGTGGCACTCGACGACTTCTCTGTTGTCAAAGTCGATCTTGGTGTAGATACCGAGGCTTCCCACGATCCGGGTGATCGGATCCCACGCCATCTCCACCAGTTGGCCGGGTTCGCGCTTAGCGTGTGACGGCTCGGGAATGATCGTTGTCATCGAAATTTCTTCTCTCTATCTAACGCGCTGGGCTGGAAGGCTTTTGGACAATGCAGACATCGCACGCCGGCGCACCGAAGAGTCCCGCAACTACCAGGTGCGAGTCGCTCCGGTCGTCAGTTTCGTGCCGGGATGCCGCCACTGCGGTTCTTTGTCGACGGTGCGACCGGTGACCTTGCGAAGATTGCGGATGACCGAGCCGTACAGACCGGACGCCGCGGTGGAAACCTTGCCGCCCGGCGGCTCGTCCATGAACGGCATGAACTTGTCCGGGAATCCGGGCATCGTGCAGCCGATGCAGATGCCGCCGACGTTCGGGCAGCCGCCGATGCCGTTCATCCAGCCGCGTTTGGGCACATTGCACTTGACGACCGGGCCCCAGCAGCCCAGCTTGACGATGCATTTCGGCGATCCGTACTCGGTGGCGAAATCACCCTGTTCGTAGTAGCCGGCCCGGTCACACCCCTCGTGCACCGTCGCCCCGAACAACCACTTGGGTCGCAGCGCGTCGTCCAGCGGGATCATCGGCGCCTGCTCGGTGGCCATGTACAGCAGATACGTCAACGTTTCCGAGAGGTTGTCGGGTTGGGTCGGACAACCCGGAACACATACGATCGGAATGCCCGCCTTGCTCTTCCAGTCCCAACCCAAATAGTCAGGCACGCCCATTGCTCCGGTCGGATTACCGGCCATCGCATGGATACCCCCATAGGTCGCGCAGGTCCCCGCCGCCACGATCGCGGTCGCCTTGGGCGCCAGCCGGTCCAGCCACTCACTCGTCGTCATCGGCTGCCCTGTGGCCGGATTATTGCCGAAACCGCACCAGTACCCCTCGTCTTTGAGCTTCTCGTTGGGGATGGACCCCTCGACGACCAGGACGAACGGCTCCAATTCGCCTCTGTCCGCTTTGAAGAACCACTCGAGAAAATCGTCGGCCCCACCGTTGGGTCCGCACTCGAAATCGATCAGCGGCCAATGAACGGCGATCTTGGGCAGACCGGGAAGCGCGCCGAGCGCGATCTCCTCGATACTGGGTTGCGTGGCGGCAGTCAGCGCCACCGAGTCGCCGTCACAACTCAAACCGGCGTTGATCCACAGCACATGGATCAACGTTTGTTCTGCTTTGACTGCTGCTTCCGTCGGCATACCGCAGCTTCCCGGGACCGGGCTGCGGCCCCTACGCCGCCGGAGTCGACCGTCGGCCCACTTGCGCGGCGCTAATTTCTCGGTCTACTCCGGCGCACAAGGCTTGTCAACGCTGTGTCAGAACCCTTCACTGTCTACAGGTTCTCAGTAGCTAGCGGTCAATTGTCGTCGTGGTGGTGATGACCGGAGGGCTCAGTCCGCGCCCGTGCGACAAAGTCGCGCACCCAACCGAACCACGCCGGCATGCCTTCGCCCGTTTGGGCGCTGACCGGAAAGATCGTGGCGGTCGGGTTGACCTCACGGATGTGGGCTACGTAGGTGTCGATGTCGCTCTCAAGATGGGGAGCCAGGTCGATCTTGTTGAGCAGGACCACATCCACCGAGCGAAACATCACCGGGTACTTCAGCGGCTTGTCCTCACCCTCGGTGAGGGAGTAGACCATTGCCTTGGCATGCTCGCCGACGTCGAACTCGGCCGGGCAGACCAGGTTGCCGACGTTCTCGACAATGACCAGGTCAAGCCCCGGAAGATCCAGGCCCTGCAGCGCCCGGTTGACCATCGGTGCGTCCAGGTGGCATTCGCCGCCGAAGCCGTTGCTGGTGTTGAGGAGCGAAACCTGCGCTCCTCGGCCGCCGAGCTTAGCCGCGTCGAGGTCGGTCGCGATATCGCCCTCGATCACCCCGACGGCGACCTCGCCACTGAGTTCGTCAAGGGTGGCGGCGAGCACGGTTGTCTTGCCCGAGCCGGGCGAGCTCATCAGGTTGAGGGCGCGAATCCCGTTGCTCTCGAACGCCTTCCGGTTGATATCTGCCCGGACGTCGTTTTCGGCGAAGATCGATTCCAGCACGTCCACCCGCGCCGACCCGGTGTCGTAGCCGCTGTGGTCCCCGTGATCGTGGGTATGGCCGTGCTCCCCATGCTCGTGGGCATGCGCGGTGCCGTCGTCGTGTCGGTGAAATCTACCCATGGTGGAAACCTTTCATGAAACGTCACGCATCACGCACATCCAGGGACGTCACCTGGAACTCCTGGCCCCTGACCACCTCGACGTCGCCGCTGTCGCATTCCGGACAGCACACGGACCACCGTGAGACGATCTCCGACCGTCGGGCACACGAGCGACATACCACCTCGGCGGGAACCAATTCGAGTTCGAGCTCTGCATCGGGCATGCACTCGTGTTCGCGGACGAGGGTCCAGCAGAAGGACAACGAGTCGGGCACGACTTGCCGGAGAGCGCCGATCTGTACACGCACAACATCGACACGCCGATCGGCGGCATAGGGCCTGACGACGCCGGCGATCGCATGGCACAGCGACAGCTCATGCACTGCTTTTCACCGCCGTCTCCAACTGGACTCTCCTTCGCCCCCCTCACCGCAGGACTGTGCACGAATGCTCCACAACGCTATCGCTCGACGATGGTCATCCAGGGGTGAATGGCACGCAGAAAAACGCACACTTCCTGTGCGAAATTCTGATTGTCGCCCCAGCTCGACGAGGCTAGCCTGATCGGTACTGGCCGGCGCGGACAGCCCACCACCGCGCACGGTGTCCCGTGGCTGCCCGACCGGAAAGGAAGGCATATGTGCCTCGGAGTTCCCGGCAAGGTGACCGCCATCTGGGAGGCTGCGGGCACTCGGATGTCGACCGTCGACTTCGGCGGCAGCACCAAGACCGTCTGTCTGGCCTATCTGCCGGACATGGAGGTCGGGGAATACACGATTGTCCACGCCGGCTACGCGATCAGCCGCCTCGACGAGGAATCGGCGTTGGAGACGCGGAAGATGTTCGACGATCTGGGCCTCCTCGAGGATGAGGATGGCTGCGCGTCCAGCGCATGAGCCGTCCTGAAAGTGGCTGACGGCCAGACACATTAGTCGTGTCAGGCATCGGAGATCGCGGACTGCTCCGATTCGCTGACGTCGTCCGTGATGCCTCGTAGCGCGGCGTCCGCGACGGCGGTCGGCGTCAGGCCGAGGTGCGCGGCCACGTCGCGACCTTTGCCGCTCTCGCCGAACCGCTCAATGCCGATGACCGTATCGCGGGGACCGGCAAGCGCGCGCCAGCCGACTGGCACGCCGGCCTCGATCCACACCACAGGCACGTCCGGCAGCGCGTGCCGCCCGTTGCGCACGGCCTCGTCGAGGCGTTCGCGCCACATCACCGAGACCACCGTGGCCGCCACACCGCTCTCCGCCAGGACGTCAGCGGCATCGAGTGCGAGAGCAACCTCGGATCCGCTGGCCGCCAGCACCACATCGCCGTGGCCAGGCTGGGCGCGGACAACCCGCGCGCCGTTGCTGCGAATCTCGTCGAGTCCAGCGCCGCCCAGGATGGGAAGATCCTGGCGGCTCAGCACCAGTGCGGTGGGCCCGTCAACATTGGCCGCCGCCAGCTCCCATGCCAGCGCGGTCTCGGCGGCATCGGCGGGCCGCAATACGGTCAGGCCGGGTATCAGCCGAAGTGACTCGAGCTGCTCGATCGGCTGATGGGTGGGTCCGTCCTCTCCAACATGCACCGAATCGTGGGTGAACACGTAGATCACGGGCCGTTTCATCAGCGCCGAGAGGCGTAACGCCGGCCGCAGGTAATCGGCGAACACCAGGAATGTGCTGCCGAACGGCCGCAGCCCGCCGTGCAGCGTGATTCCGTTCATCACCGCGGCCATCGCGTGCTCGCGGATTCCGAAATGGATGGTGCGCCCGGCGTACTCGCCGGGGCCGACGTCCCCGCCGGGGATGGCGGTATTCGTCGACCCGGCCAAGTCCGCAGAGCCGCCGACGAGTCCCGGGTACACGGCCGCGAGCGCGTTGAGAGCGGCGCCGGAGGCCTTGCGGGTCGCGGTTTTGCCGCCAGCTGTCGCCCCATCGGAGAGCGGGGTCAAGACGCTGAGGTCGTCGGGTTCCGGTGTGGCGTCGAGGGGAAAGTCCGCGGACAGTTGTGCGTGATCGGCCTGCCACCGGGCATGCGTGTTGGCCCAATCGGCGTGGACCGCGGCACCCTTCACGGCAACAGCGGCCGCGATGGCGCCGACCGCGACTGGCACCTGGAAGGGTGCCTCCGACCAGCCCAGCCGTTTGCGCATAGCGGCCAATGTCTCTGAACCCAGCGGGCTGCCGTGAGCCTTCGAGGTGCCTTCTACGCCGGGTGCGCCATAACCGATCGTGGTGCGCACCCGGATGAACGTCGGACGGTCCTCGGATTCGCTTGCCGTGGCGAACGCTCGGTCAAGCGCCGCAATGTCGTTACCGTCCTCGACGGCAAGTACTTGCCAGCCGTACGCCGCGAACCGCGCCTCGGCGTCGTCGGCGCAGCTCTGCCGCGCCGGACCGTCGATGGTGATGTCATTGTCATCGAAGATGACGGTCAGCTTCCCGAGCTGTAACCGACCCGCAAGGGATGCCGCCTCATGCGAGATACCCTCCATCAGGTCACCGTCACCGGCCAGAACCCAGGTCCGGTGGTCGACGACGGTGTGATCCTCGGTGTTGCACCGCGCGGCGAGCATCCGCTCGGCCAGCGCCATGCCGACCGCGTTGGCCAGCCCCTGTCCGAGGGGGCCCGTCGTCGTCTCCACACCGGGGGTGTGGCCGAACTCGGGGTGCCCGGGGGTGCGGGAACCGAGCTGGCGAAACCGCCGCAGCTCCTCGATCGGCATGTCGTAACCGAACACGTGCAGCAATGCGTACAGCAGCATCGAGCCGTGGCCGGCCGACAGGATGAACCTGTCGCGATCCGGCCAGCGTGGATCGGCCGGGTCGTGGCGCAGGTGCCGCGACCACAAGACCCAGGCGATCGGGCTGGTGCCCAGCGGCAGTCCCGGATGACCGCTGTTGGCCGCTTCAACGCCGTCGGCCGCCAGGAACCGCAACGTTTTGATCGCCAACTGATCAATCTCGGCTGTCCACGAGAGCGTTTCGCTGGGTGCGGTGGTCATTGCAGGAGCAGCCTCTCGGTTAGAACGGTCTCGTCGTTACGGACACGCTAAGGAAGGTCGCCGAGTACATATCCCCCGAAGCGGGGGATATGCGGGGTTAACGATGTGCCGAAAAAAGTCAGTTCACTTCTTTGGGCGATTTGGCGGCATTTTCTCGCAGGACTTTCGCACCGTCGGCTACCTATGCTGGCCTGCAATCAATTTGTTGGTGAATAAGGGAGGCAGGCGTGACGATCCGGGTGGGCGTCAACGGTTTCGGCCGGATTGGACGCAATTTCTATCGGGCGCTGGCGGCGCAAAAGGCAGAGGGCGCGAGCACCGATATCGAGGTCGTGGCGGTCAACGACTTGACCGATAACGTCACGTTGGCGCATTTGTTGAAGTTCGATTCGATCCTGGGCCGCCTGCCCGAGGACGTCAGCCTGGACGGTGACGACACGATCGTCGTCGGCAGCACAAAGGTCAAGTCGCTGCATGTCAAGGAGGGTCCCGCGGCCCTTCCCTGGGGTGAGCTGGGTGTCGACGTCGTGGTCGAGTCGACCGGCATCTTCACCAACGCGGCGAAGGCCAAGGGGCATCTTGATGCGGGCGCGAAGAAGGTGATCATTTCCGCGCCTGCCAGCGATGAGGACATCACCATCGTGTTCGGTGTCAACGATGACAAGTACGACGGCAGCCAGAACATCATCTCCAACGCGTCGTGCACGACGAACTGCCTGGGTCCGCTGGCCAAGGTGCTCAACGATGAGTTCGGCATCGTCAAGGGCCTGATGACGACAATCCACGCCTACACGCAGGACCAGAACCTGCAGGACGGCCCGCACAAGGACCTGCGCCGGGCCCGCGCCGGCGCGCTGAACATCGTGCCGACCTCCACCGGTGCGGCCAAGGCGATCGGTCTGGTGCTGCCGGAGCTCAAGGGCAAGCTCGACGGGTACGCGCTGCGCGTGCCGATCCCCACCGGCTCGGCCACCGATCTCACGGTCCATTTGGCCAAGGCGGCAGGTGTCGAGGAGATCAACGCCGCGATGAAGGCCGCTGCCGAGGGTCCGATGAAGGGCATCCTGAAGTACTATGACGCACCCATCGTGTCGAGCGACATCGTCACCGATCCGCATAGCTCGATCTTCGACTCGGGCCTGACCAAGGTGATCGACAATCAGGCCAAGGTGGTTTCTTGGTACGACAACGAGTGGGGTTATTCCAACCGTCTCGTCGATCTGGTCGCACTGGTCGGTAAGTCGCTGTAAGCCGATGGATGTCAAGTCGCTCGAAGACCTACTCGCAGAAGGGGTTTCGGGCAGGGGCGTGCTGGTGCGCTCCGACCTGAACGTCCCGCTCGACGACGAGGGCACCATCACCGACGAAGGCCGGATCGTGGCCTCGGTGCCCACGCTGAAGGAGCTGTCCGACGCCGCGGCGCGGGTTGTCGTGACCGCGCATCTCGGGCGGCCCAAGGACGGTCCGGCTCCGGAGTTCTCGTTGGCCCCGGTCGCCCAGGCGCTGGGGGAGCGGTTGGGCCGCCATGTCCAGCTGGCCGGTGATGTGGTCGGCTCGGATGCGCTGGCGCGTGCTGAAGGATTGACCGACGGCGACATCCTGCTCCTGGAGAACATCCGCTTCGATCCGCGCGAGACCGGCAAGGACGATGCCGACCGGCTGGCATTGGCCAAGCAACTGGTCGAACTCGTCGGCCATGACGGCGCTTTCGTCTCCGATGGGTTCGGTGTTGTGCACCGCAAGCAGGCCTCCGTGTATGACGTCGCGACGCTGCTGCCGCACTACGCGGGCACGCTGGTCGCCGCCGAGATCAACGTGCTTGAGCAGCTGACCAGCTCGACCGAGCGGCCGTATGCGGTGGTGCTCGGGGGGTCGAAGGTATCGGACAAGCTGGCGGTTATCGAAAACCTGGCGGCCAAGGCCGACAGCATCGTCATCGGTGGTGGGATGTGTTTCACGTTCCTTGCCTCCCAGGGTATTTCGGTCGGCACCTCGCTGCTCGAAGAGGGCATGATCGACACCTGCCGCCAGCTGTTGGAGACATACGGCGATGTGATCCTTCTGCCGGTCGACATCGTCGTCGCGGAGAAATTCGCCGTAGACGCCACCCCGCAGGTCGTCGCGGCCAACCAGATCCCGGACGGCGCGATGGGCCTCGACGTTGGCCCGGATTCGGTGCAGCGGTTCACAGCGCTGCTGGCCGAGGCCAAAACCATTTTCTGGAACGGCCCGGTGGGGGTGTTCGAGTTCCCGGCGTTCGCCGCGGGCACCAAGGGCGTCGCCGAGGCGATCGTCGGTGCGACCGCCAAGGGTGCGTTCAGCGTCGTCGGCGGCGGGGACTCCGCCGCGGCGGTACGCCGGCTCGGCCTGCCCGAAGACGGCTTCTCGCACATTTCGACCGGTGGCGGGGCGTCGCTGGAATACCTTGAGGGCAAGAAGCTGCCCGGCATCGAAGTGCTGAGCACGTGACCGGCTGTCAGCTGAACCGTGGAAATCCCCTGCGGCTCATTGCATCCCGGCCCTGAGCATCTTCGCGGGTAGCACAGATGCTTAAGCCGACTTGAGGTCGGTGCGCAACCGCGCTGCCGCCGCGTTCGCGGCGACGTGCGCCCCGAGCGCAGCCTGACCGTCGGCAACGCGACTCTCGTCGCCCGCCCAGGCGGCAAGTGCCGGAGACACCAGGGCGCGGCCGAACGAGAACGTGAGCGGCCACGGCGTCCGATGCTGTTGCATGGCCTCGAGATTGGCGGTCGCGCGCTCCGGCGGCTGCCCGCCGGACAGAAATGCGACTCCCGCCAGGTCGGCCGGCCAGGCGCGCAGAACCTGCACCGTCGCTTCGGCGACTTGTTCCGGGGTGGACCGTTCGGGGCATTCGTCGCCCTCGGTGATCATGTTCGGTTTGAGCACGATGCCGGCCAGATCGACATGTTGCAGCGAGAGCTGCTGCCTGACCGCGGCGTGGACGGATGCGGTGACCTCGGCGCACCGCGCGATCGTGTGCGGGCCGGTCATCAGCACCTCCGGCTCGACAATCGGCACCAGACCGGCCTCCTGGCAGGCCGCCGCATACCGCGCCAGCGCGTTGGCGTTGTTGGCGATCGATCCCCAGCTCGGCTTCTCGGCGGTGATGGTGAACACCGCCCGCCACTTGGCGAAGGCCGCACCGATCTCGGCGTAGTGAGCCAGGCGGGCGGGCAGCCCGTCCAACCCCTCGGTGATCGTCTCGCCGGGAAGACCCGGGCACGGCTTGGCGCCGGTGTCGACCTTGATGCCCGGAAGGATTCCCATTTCACGCACGGCCTGTGCGAACGGCCTCCCGTCGCTGAGAACCTGGCCGAGGGTCTCGTCACAGAAGATGATCCCGGAGACACCGTCAGACAGCCCCGGCGTGGTGGCGAGCAACTCGCGATAGGTGCGCCTGCTGTCGGCGGTCGGTGTGACGCCGGCCTGCTCGAGTCGCGACGACATGGTGGCGATGCTCTCGTCGGCGGCCAGGATGCCCTTGCCGGGCGCGGTCAGTTGCGCGGCGATCTGCCTGCAGTCAATACCTCGGGTTGTCATCCGTGATCCTTACTCGTTGGCCCTGCGGTGCGTCCGTGCGCACACGGTAAGAGCAGGCAGAACGGATGTGCCTCACCCGGGTGGTGGATCGCGAGGGGGGGAATCAAATACTTAAGTGATAAGTTGATCATCAGTACTAAACTCTCAATAGACAGCTTCAGTATCGCGATGGCAGCATTCGACGCATGGCAGACAGATGGAACGCGGGAGTCATTCCCTACGCAGAGATGGGCTACTGGCAGCCGGACTATGTCCCCAAGGACACCGACGTGCTGTGCGCCTTCCGGATAACACCCCAGGAGGGTGTGCCGCCAGAGGAGGCCGGAGCCGCGGTCGCCGGCGAATCCAGCACCGCGACGTGGACCGTCGTGTGGACCGACCGACTCACGACCTTCGAGCACTACCAGGCGAAGTGTTACAGCGTCGAAGCCGTCCCCAACGCCCCCGGGCAGTGGATCGCGTTGATCGCCTACGACATCGACCTGTTCGAGGAGGGCTCGATCGCCAACCTCACCAGCTCGATCATCGGCAACGTGTTCGGCTTCAAGCCACTCAAGGCGCTGCGCCTCGAGGACATGCGCATCCCCACGCATTACGTGAAGACCTTCCAGGGACCGGCGCATGGGATCGTGATGGAGCGCGAGCACCTGAGCAAGTTCGGGCGTCCACTCCTCGGCGCGACCACCAAGCCGAAGCTCGGTCTGTCGGCGCGCAACTACGGTCGCGTCGTCTACGAGGCGCTGCGCGGGGGGCTGGACTTCACCAAGGACGACGAGAACATCTGCTCGCAGCCCTTCATGCGGTGGCGCGACCGCTACCTGTTCTGCATGGAGGCCGTCAACAGGGCACAGGCCGCCACCGGTGAGATCAAGGGGCACTACCTCAACATCACCGGCGCAACCATGGAGGACATGTACGAGCGCGCCGAATTCGCCAAAGAACTCGGTTCGGTGGTCGTGATGATCGACCTGACGATCGGCTACACCGCGATCCAGTCGATGGCGAAATGGTCGAGAAAAAACGGCGTGCTCCTGCATCTGCACCGCGCCGGCCACGGCACCTATACCCGGCAGAAGTCGCACGGCATCAGCTTCCGGGTGATCTCCAAGTGGATGCGGCTGGCCGGAGTAGACCACATCCACGCAGGCACGGTGGTCGGCAAGCTCGAGGGCGACCCCAACACCACCGCCGGGTTCTACGACACACTGCGGCTCGACAGCATCGCCGCCGATCCGGTCAAGGGCCTGTACTTCGACCAGGAATGGGCTTCGATGCCGGGCGTCATGCCGGTCGCGTCCGGCGGAATTCACGCCGGCCAGATGCACCAGTTGATCCACTACCTCGGTGAGGACGTCGTGCTGCAGTTCGGCGGCGGCACCATCGGGCACCCGATGGGCATCGCCGCAGGAGCCGAGGCCAACCGGGTCGCGCTCGAAGCCATGATCAAAGCGCGCAACGAAGGCCGGGACTACTACAAGGAGGGGCCGGAGATCCTCAAGAAGGCCGCCTCCAGCAACCGGGCGCTGGACACCGCGCTGGCCACCTGGGGTGACATCACCTTCAACTACGAATCCACCGACACCCCAGACGTCGTCGCGACGCCGACGAACGCCTGAACCACCGGAAAAGGGAGTTCACGATGCGAATCACCCAGGGCGCCTTCTCGTATCTGCCCGACTTCACCGACGAGGAGATCACCGCCCAGATCAACTACGCGCTCAGCAACGGCTGGCCGCTGTCGGTGGAGTTCACCGACGATCCCCATCCGCGCAACACCTACTGGGAGATGTGGGGCTTGCCGATGTTCGACCTGAAGGACGCGGCGGGTGTGCTGATGGAAGTGAACGCCTGCCGGGCCGCGAACCCGAATTCCTACATCCGGCTCAACGCGTACGACTCGAGCCTGGGCCGGCAGACGACCGCGTTATCGTTCATCGTCAATCGGCCGGGCGAAGAGCCGGGCTTCCGGCTCGAGCGCGCCGAGAAATCGGACCGCAGGATCGGCTACACAACCCACTCCTACGCCACCGAGCGACCGGAGGGGGACCGCTATAGCCCGGCGAACCCATGACCATCGGAAATGCCGAGAACCCGCGCAGCTCGTTCGGGTACCGGCCGCGTCCGGCTCCCGGTCCGCAACTGGACGGGGAGTCGGACGTGCCGGAGCGAGAGCTGCTGCCAGCCGACGCGATGGTCGACCTGGCCGCCCTGCGCCGCGAGTCCGGCACCGACGACGTCCTGCGCGCGCTCGATGCGGAACTCGTCGGGCTCGAGCCGGTCAAGACACGCATCGCCGAGATCGCTGCGCTGCTGCTCGTTGACAAGATGCGGGCCCGCTTCGGGGTGACGGCGCCGCAGCCCACGCTGCACATGTCCTTCACCGGCAACCCGGGCACCGGAAAGACGACGGTGGCCATGCGGATGGCGGATCTGCTGCATCGGCTCGGCTATCTGCGGCGCGGACACCTGGTCAGCGTGACCCGCGACGATCTGGTGGGCGAGTACGTCGGGCACACAGCGCCCAAGACCAAGGACGTCATCAAGCGGGCGATGGGCGGCGTGCTTTTCATCGACGAGGCGTACTACCTCTACAAGGTGGAGAACGAGCGCGACTACGGGTCCGAAGCAATCGAGATCCTGCTACAGGTCATGGAGAACAACCGCGACGACCTCGTCGTCATCCTCGCCGGCTACGCAGACAAGATGGATCAGTTCTTCTCGGCGAATCCCGGTATGCAGAGCCGAATTGCGCACCACATCACCTTCCCCGACTACACCGTCGACGAACTCGAGGACATCGCGGTGCTGATGACCGACGGCCTGGGCTACACGTTCTCCGACGACGCCCGGGAGGTGCTGCGCCGATACCTGAACCTGCGGATCGACCAGCCGTGGTTCGCCAATGCGCGCAGCGTCCGCAACGCACTAGAACGGGCACGGTTGCGCCACGCGCGACGTCTGCTGGCCAGCGCGGGCAGCGTCGACCTCGCCGCACTCACGACCATCGATTCGGCGGATCTGCTGGCGAGTCGCGTTTTTCAGATACCTGCCGGCGTTAACGTCGGGGCACACTGCGTCGGCGACTCCCGTGGAACTGAGGCGATATGACCACCAACGCGCGACTGCGTGCGCTCGTCGAACTGGCTGATGCCGGGTCCGTGCGGGGCGCCGCCGAGCGCCTGGTGGTGACCGAGTCGTCGATCTCGTCGGCAATCCGGGCGCTCAGTAACGACATCGGCATCGTACTGGTCGACCGGCACGGGCGCGGTGTCCGGTTGACACCGGCCGGCCTGCGGTACGTCGAGTACGCGCGCCGAATCCTCGGCCTGCACGACGAGGCGGTACTGGCTGCGCGCGGAGAAGCTGATCCGGAGAACGGCTCGATCCGGTTGGCGGCGGTCACGTCGGCGGGCGAACTGCTCATCCCCGCCGCGCTGGCATCGTTTCGCGCCGAGCACCCGGGTGTGGTGCTGCATCTGGAGGTTGCCGCCCGCAATGCCGTCTGGCCGATGCTGTCGCGCCACGAGGTCGACCTCGTGGTGGCCGGACGTCCCCCCGACGACCTCCGCGGCGACGTGCGGGTGCGCGCCGTCAGCCCGAACACCCTGATCATGGTGGGTCCGCCCGCCGCGGCCCGGAATTTTGTGCCCGCGAGCGCTACCTGGCTGCTTCGCGAACCCGGATCAGGCACCCGGTCGACGATGACGGCCTTGCTCGCCGAGCTCGCCATCACCCCACCGCAGTTGGTGCTCGGATCCCACGGTGCCGTCGTGTCCGCGGCGGTCGCGGGGCTGGGTATCACGCTGGTGTCTCGGCAGGCCGTGCTTCGTGAGTTGCGCGCGGGCACGCTGGTGGAGCTGCCGGTTACCGGGACGCCGTTGAAGCGGCCATGGCACGTGGTGAGTCAGGCCACCCCGACGATGTCGACCGAACTGCTGATCGCCCACCTGCTGTCGCGTCCCGAGTTGGGCTGGCGCGACGTCACCGGCTTGCGGAGCCGAGCTTCCTGAAATGTGTTAGCGCCGTAGGGTTTCCGACGGAGCCTCACCCCAGCGTTTGCGGTATTCGACCGCGAAGCTGCCGAGATGATGGAAGCCCCAGCGTTCGGCCACCGACGTCACCGTCACACCGTCGCCCGGCATTGCGTCGGTGAGTTCCTCGTGCACCCGTTCCAGTCGGCGCTCACGGACAAAGGTCATCGGCGACATGCCGAGTTCGTCGCGAAAGCCCTGCTGTATCGACCGGACGCTCATATGGACGGCCTTCGCCACCGCCTCCATCGTGATGCGCTCGCCGAGGTGATCATCGATGTAATCCATCGCTTCTTGAACCACCGCACGGCGCTGGTCCGGCTTCGGCGGTTGCAGGAACTGGTCGTGGTAGTTGGACGGCTGCAGCTGCAGCAGGCTACTCATCACCAACTCTTCCACCGCGCCGATACCCTGCCCGCGCTGGATCAGCGAGCCCGGATGAAAGACCTCGGTGTGGATCAGCTGGACAGCGGTGTGCCACCGCATTGCGGCTTCCGTCGCGAGGTCGAACTCGGGTTCGAATTCCAGTGGTCGCGAGAGGCTGCGGCCGAGCAGTCGGGTGAGATGCGCAACCATCGGACGCGCTTCGATCCGGATCAGCAACTGTGGCGAATCGTGGTCGAACTCGATCCGCAGCGGCACACCGGGGCTGGTGACCAGCGCGCGGATCGTGTTGGCCTCGAAGGTGCGGCCACGGTGGCTGACCATCGCGCGTCCATTCATCGGCATGTGAACGGCGAAGTACTGCCCAAGAATGGGAATGTCGATGGTCGCAGTGACGTGCACGTCGAGGTAGAGCAAGCTGACATTGCGCAACCGCACGCCGTGCATCGTCGCGGCAAACGCGTCCTTCTGCTCTGGTTCTACGTGGAGTTTCAGTGGCGCCAGCGCTTGGGCGATCAGCCGGGACGCCTCGGGGACGTCCTCGGTGTAGAAGATCTCGTTGTCCGCAAGCGCCGGCGGCACGCCGCGGGATCGCACCTTGCGGCGAACCGGGTTGCTGGTGCGCCGGACGTCGATATAGCCGAGACGCGTCAGCCGCGACATCGGTCATTTCCAACGTCGAGGGGGCGACAATGAACCGATCGCTAAGGTATCAGTGCTGATCACACAAGCCTCCCGGGATGCTGGCGCGCCCCAGCGCGCTGAAGTCTTCGCAATTCTGACAGGTCTTGCGTGAAAGCGATAGGCAGCCACGTCACACCCCCGCTAGCTTGTGATTGAGGCCACACCGGCCTCGCACCATCCGACACGGGGGTTCTGCATGACGGCAAACGGGCAGGTGATGGCGATCTCGCCGGCGGACGCGTTGCGTGACCGCTTGGACGACCCGCAAATAGCGAGCTCGTTGAACAGCCTGCTCGACCATGCCGACCTGTTGGCCATCCTCGTCGCCAGTATCGACGGATTCCTTCGGCGCGGCGACGAGATCGGTGAATCGCTGGCCGCCGCGGTCGGCGAGCTCAATCTGTCGTCGCTGTCCGCACAGTCGATCCCCGGCGCCGAGTCGCTGAAAGATGTTGACCTGCCGGGCCTGGCGGCCAGTCTCGCGAGCCTGTCGGGTGCGGTTGTCGGAGCCACCCCGGCACTCAACACGCTGCTGACATCGCATCTGACCGATCCGGAAGCCGCCGAGGTACTCGCACTACTCGGGCAGGCGCTGGTCGAGGGAAAGGCCGCAGCCGCAGCCGACCCCGGTGGCCCCAAAGGTCTCTTCGGCATGTGGCGGGTGACCAAGGACAAGGACGTTCAGCGCGGGCTCGGGCTCCTGGTCCAGGTGGCCCGCGCGTTCGGGCGCCGACTCGCCCAAGAGTGACGCCGAACTAAATCCCTCAAGAGTTTTCAGCCCGTAAACCGAAATTGCGGCCCAGCCCTTGGTCGCTATCGAGAGGAGTTCGTATGGCTTCCGTCCTGTGGTTTCAGGGAGGGGCATGTAGTGGAAACACCATGTCATTTCTCAACGCTGAGGAACCAAATGTCGTCGATTTGATCGTCGATTTCGGTCTCGATCTCCTATGGCATCCGTCATTGGGGTTGGAGCTCGGAAACAATGCTCAGAAAGTGTTCTGGGATTGTGCGAGGGGTGAACGGCCCCTCGATATTTTCGTATTCGAAGGCAGTGTTATCGAGGCGCCGAACGGCAGCGGTCGAATGGATATGTTCGCCGACCGGGCGATGAAGGACTGGGTGGTCGACCTTGCCGGCGCGGCGCAGATTGTGGTCGCGATCGGGGACTGTGCGTGCTGGGGTGGCATCCCGGCAATGGAGCCCAACCCGTCGGCCTCGACGGGCCTGCAGTTCCACAAGCGGAACAAGGGTGGCTTCCTGGGCCCGGACTTCCGCTCCAAGATGGGCCTGCCCGTCATCAACATCCCGGGCTGCCCGGCCCACCCCGACTGGATCACGCAGATCCTCGTCGCGCTGGCCACCGGGCGCGCCGGTGACATAACGCTCGACGAGCTGCACCGGCCCGAGACGTTCTTCAAGACCTTCACCCAGACGGGTTGCACGCGCGTGCAGTTCTTCGAATACAAGCAGTCCACCACCTCGTTCGGCGAGGGAACGCGCACCGGATGCCTGTTCTACGAGTTCGGCTGCCGCGGCCCGATGACCCACTCGCCGTGCAACAGGATTCTGTGGAACCGCCAGTCTTCGAAGACCCGCGCGGGGATGCCGTGTCTAGGCTGCACCGAGCCGGAATTCCCCCATTTCGACCTGATGCCGGGAACGGTTTTCAAGACGCAGAAGGTCAGCGGCATGATCCCCAAGGAAGTCCCGGAGGGGTCGGATCACCTCACCTACATGGCCCACGCCGCCGCCGCCCGCATCGCCGCACCGCAGTGGTCGAAGGAAGACATGTTTGTGGTCTAGCAATGGCTAAACACCGCGCGCCCAAACCATCAGCCCAGGTTCTGAAAGGACCAACCATGACCTCTCTCGATCTGTTTGTGAGCCCCTTGGGGCGCGTCGAGGGTGACCTCGACGTCCGAGTCACCATCGACGACGGCGTCGTCACCTCCGCGTGGACCGAGGCCGCGATGTTCCGCGGTTTCGAAATCATCCTGCGCGGTAAAGACCCGCAGGCCGGCCTCGTGGTCTGTCCGCGGATCTGCGGCATCTGCGGCGGCAGCCACCTGTACAAGTCGGCGTACGCACTTGACACGGCATGGCGTACGCACGTACCCCCCAACGCGACGCTGATACGCAACATCTGCCAGGCGGCCGAAACCCTGCAGTCGATTCCGCGCTACTTCTATGCATTGTTCGCCATCGACTTCACGAACAAGAACTACGCCAAGTCGAAGCTGTACGCGGAGGCCGTCCGCCGGTTCGCGCCGTACGTGGGCACGAGTTACCAGCCGGGCGTGGTGCTTTCGGCCAAGCCGGTGGAGGTCTACGCGATCTTCGGAGGACAGTGGCCGCACTCCAGCTTCATGGTTCCCGGCGGTGTCATGTGTGCGCCGTCGCTGGCCGACGTCACCCGCTCGATCGCGATCTTCGAGCACTGGAAGGACAACTGGCTCGAAAAGCAGTGGCTGGGGTGCTCGGTCGACCGCTGGCTGGAGAACAAGACCTGGGAAGACGTGCTCGCGTGGGTGGACGAGAACGAGGCCCAGTACAACAGCGACTGCGGATTCTTCATCCGCTACAGCCTGGACACCGGACTCGACAAGTACGGCCAGGGCGTCGGCAACTACCTGGCCACGGGCACGTACTTCGAGCCGTCGCTATATGAGAACCCGACCATTGACAGCCGCAACGGCGCGCTCATCGGACGGCAGGGGATCTACGCGCAGGGCCAGTGGCACGACTTCGACCAGGCCCGGGTCCGGGAAGACGTCACGCACGCCTTCTACGAGGGCGACCGGCCGCTGCACCCGTTCGAGGGCGAGACCATTCCCATCGATCCCGAAGTGGGCAGGGGGCAGGGCAAGTACACCTGGGCCAAGGCGCCGCGCTACGAGGTGGACGGGCTCGGCAACATCCCGCTCGAGGCGGGCCCGCTGGCACGCCGGATCGCGGCCGGCGGACCGAACGCCGCCCCGCATCAGGACAACGACCCGCTGTTCGTCGACATCATGAACAAGATCGGTCCGAGTGTCTTCGTCCGGCAGTTGGCACGGATGCACGAGGCCCCCAAGTATTACAAGTGGGTGCGGGGCTGGCTGGACCAGCTCAACCTGAAGGAGAGCTTCTACACGAAGCCGATCGAGCACGCCGAGGGTAAGGGGTTCGGCTCGACGGAGGCGGCCCGCGGCTCGCTGTCCGACTGGATCGTCATCGAGGACAACAAGATCAAGAACTACCAGGTCGTCACACCGACGGCGTGGAACATCGGCCCGCGCGACGGTGCGAACGTGCTCGGCCCGATCGAGCAGGCGCTGATCGGTTCCCCGATCGTCGACCCGGAAGATCCAGTGGAACTCGGTCACGTGGCCCGCAGCTTCGACTCCTGCCTGGTGTGTACGGTGCACGCCTACGACGGCAAGTCCGGCAAGGAGCTGTCCAAGTTCGTGATCAACGGAATGGTGTGATTCCGACGTCTGCAGAACCGTGCGCTGACCATGGTGGGCCCGATGTCAACGTCAATGTCGATGTCGACATCGAGCCGCCGGGTTGTGCGGTGCTCGTCGTCGGGTGCGGGAATCTGCTGCGCGGCGATGACGGCGTCGGGCCGATCCTGGTGCGTCATCTGTGGGAGCGTGGCGTGCCCGACGGAGCCCGGCTGGTCGACGGCGGCACGGCAGGTATGGACGTCGCGTTCCAGATGCGCGGCGCGCAGCGGGTCGTGATCATCGATGCAGCGGCCACCGGTGTCAGGCCGGGCACGGTATACCGGGTGCCCGGCGCAGAGCTGGAGGAACTGCCGCCACTTCAGGGGCTGCATACCCACTCGTTCCGCTGGGACCACGCCATCGCGTTTGCGCGCTGGGCACTCGGCGATGCATGCCCCACCGATATCACGGTGTTTCTCATCGAAGCCAGCGGTGTGGAGCTCGGTGCTGACCTGTCAGAGCCGGTGGAGTCCGCGATGGAGCAGGTGATCGACGTGATCGAACGCGACTATCTCGCCGGCCTGCGGCCCGAGGCATCGGCGGAGTTGCAGGTCGAGTTCACCGCCGACGGCTATATCCGCCTCGACGCGGCACTGGCCGCGAGCCGGTTCCCGTCGGATGCTGTGGCCGCAGTCAAGCGGGACGGCGCCCTGTGGTTGATACCGCTTCGCGGCCCCGGCAGCGGCGGCCTGCTGCTCAAGCAGCGCAACCCGGCCGGTGACCGCACAGCGTTGGTACGCGAAGTCCTCGAAGACCACATCCCGACGGGCATCCAGGGCGCATTCTGGGACGATGCCCAAGCAGCGCTGCGCATTCCGTTGGATTCCGCGGGATGACCGTCATGTGTGAGGAACCGGAGGCCCGGCCGAAGACCACACCCCGTCCGGACAGTTCGACCGACGACGCGCTCGAGGTACAGACCGTCGTCGTCGAGGACCACGGTCGGTGGGCAGTCGAGATCATCGTGGTGTTCGCCGACGGCGTCGTGCACCACCGCATCGAGACGCACGCAACCAAAGCCCGCGCCGAGGTTTCCGCCGGCCTGATCAAGCGGGCCGCCGAACGCGATATCCAAGGACCACTGAACGGCTGATGACATGACCACACTGCATGCCGACACCGAGCTAACCGGCCCGGCCGCGATTGCGGCCCGTCCGCAGCCACTGGGCACCTTCCCGCTTCCGTTGGGCTACATGCTGATACCCGCCGGCGCCGACACCGAGGCGGCACGTACAGCGCTGCTGTCCGGCAATGTGCCGCAGGACTGGCCGGACGGACTGGAGGCACACGAACTCGCGCTCGCCGGCGACCGGAAAGCCGCGCTGGCAGCCCTTAAGGGCGTCGACCCGGTGACGCGCTACAACCGGTTCGTCCTGGAACCGGACAGCGAGGATCCGGATGAACTGCGCTCAGCTCTCGGTGAATTCGGCGTGCTGGTGGACCTTGTCCTGTTCGTGCTCGGTCGATCCGACACCCCGCCCGAACCCGGCCCGGCCGAGCGTGAGCTCGCAGCGGTCGCCCTGTCCGCCCAGGCGAGTCACGCACTGGACGAAGGGAATTCGTCACGCGCCGTCGAGTTGCTCGGGCACGGGGCAGACGCGGCAGCTGAGGATTCGGGACGGCTGCAGGGTGTTCTCGTCGGCGCCGCGGCCGCGATCTGCCGGGACATCGACGACCCGTCGGCGGCGCAGCGACTCGAACAGGCGTTACGCCTTCTCGACGGAGCCGATGGTCTTCGCATCGGTCGGGCCGAGCTGCATCTGAACCTCGCCGGATTACTGCACGAGCAGGCGGCCGACCATCCCGAGCTGTTGGCCCAGGCGATTCCGCACTACCACTCCGCACTACAACTGGTCCTGCGCGACGAGGCACCGCTGTTATGGGCCGCCACGCACGCCAACCTCGCCACCGCTTACCTGACGATGCCGATGGTGGAGGCGTCGGGCCAGCTCCGGCTCGGCGTCGCCGCACAATCACTGCGGTCTGCGCTGAAGGTCTACACGCGCGACGACCACCCCGAGCAGTGGGCGAGTGTTCAACTGAATCTCGCCAACTCGCTGGTGTACACCCCGTCCAAACATCAGGCGGACAACCTGGTCGAGGCCGTCGAGCTCTACGAGGCCGTCCTCGAGGCCAGGGACCGGGATACCGATCCGCTGGGCAGGGCCAGGGTGCTGGCCAACCAGGGCAACGCCCTGGCGCATCTCGGCATGTTCGACCAGGCCAAGGCAAAACTCTACGAGGCCCGTTTCCTGTTCGAGGAACTCGCGGACGAGGAGTCTGTGCGCGCGGTGCGCGGGGTACTCGACGAGGTCGCACGTCAACAGGTCCTGATCCGAACCGAAGCCGAACCCGACTGAGGAGCGCGCGTATGACCACCACTGCCGTGGAGTCGTCAGCAGGCCAACCGCAGGCCACCGATTCCGAGTCCGATTTCGAACGCCTGGCCGGGAGAGTCGATGAAGCCATGGCCGCGCTGGCGGGCCTGGACGATTCGTCGCGCGCCGTCGCAGACGAAGTCAAGGCCGCAGTGGAGGCCGTTCACCGCGCCGGGCTGGTGACCATCGTCCAGCGTATGCGGGCCGACGACGCCGCGCGGGCAGTGTTGTTCGAACTCGTCGACGATCCAGTCGTGCACATGCTGCTCTCGCTGCACGAGATCGTGCGGCCCGACCCGGTCACTCACGCCAATCGCGTGTTGGTGGAGGTGCGGCCCCAACTGCAGAGTCACGGCGGGGATGTCACCCTCGTGCGGATCGAGGACGGCACCGCCTTCGTCCGGCTCGAGGGTGCCTGCAACGGGTGTTCCATGTCCTCGGTGACGCTGCGAAATCTCGTCGAAGGCGCACTCGTGGAAGGTGTTCCGTCGATCGCCGGTGTCGAGGTGCTGCCGAACGAGCCCTCACCGACGTTGATCCCGCTGGAGTCGTTGCGTATCGGGCCGGACCCCGCGAGCGAGGGCTGGGTCAAGGTGGGCCCCGCCGCCAGTCTGCCCAACGACGACCTCACCGCGCTGAGTCTGTCGTCGGAGTCCGGTGAGCCTGCCGAGATCATCGTCGTGAACACCGGTCAGCGACTATCGGCGTACCGTAACGAATGTGCCCATGAGGCGCTGCCCCTTGATAACGCTGTCCTCGACATCGACAACGGCACGCTGACATGTCCATGGCACGGCTTCTGCTACGACGCGACATCGGGGGAGTGCCTGAGTGCTCCGGGTGCCCAGCTGGAGCAGGTGCCACTGCGGGTCGACTCCGGGGACGTCTGGGTCCGAGTCGGGACATGACCCAGTTCACCGTCCGACACAACATCGGCAGGACCTCGAGAAGGGCCGATTCGGTACCCGATGTCGCACTCGGAGGCGGTGACGTCAGCGGCGGATGGTCGCCGGATGTGTGGCTCGGGGCACCGGCACCCGGCGGCCTGGCATTGCCGCCGGCCAACCCGACGATGGCGTGGATGTACTCGCCGCGGGGAGTCTTCCTCGGTGCGGATCACCTGGTCGTCGCCGACTCCGGAAACCACCGGGTGCTGGTGTGGCACGGCATTCCCGGCGACGACGAACAGCCCGCCGACGTCGTGCTCGGCCAGCCGGACGGCGGCACCGAGGGCAGGGCGGCCGGCGGCCGCGGTCCCGAGCGGGGAATGAACCTGCCCACCGGTGTGCTCGTGCACGACGGGCGGCTGATCGTCGCCGACGCCTGGCACCACCGGATCCTGGTGTGGAACACGGTCCCGCACGCCAGCGACGCCCCACCGGATCTGATCCTCGGACAGCCCGACGCGGTGTCCGTCGAGCCCAACTGTGGTGGTGAATGCTCTGCCACAACGTTCTACTGGCCGTTCGGTATTGCCATTGTGGGTTCACGATTCTGGGTGGCCGACACCGGCAACCGCAGAGTCCTCGGTTGGGACAACGGGCTTCCGGCCCCGGGGCAGCCGGCCGATGTCGTGCTGGGTCAGCCCGACGGATCCCGGCGTGACGAGAATCGCGGTGACGGGGCCGGCCCGGCCAGTTTCCGCTGGCCGCACGACATCACCGGAAACGACGACCTACTGCTCATCGCCGACGCGGGGGATCATCGGCTTCTCGGCTGGTCGCCACACCCCGCTGCCGACCGCGACGCGGATATCGTCCTGGGGCAGCCGGATTTCACGTCTGCCGACGAATGGCCCTACGGCCCGCACAGCGGGGACAGGTTCCGCTTTCCGTACGCAGCGAGACTCGACGGTTCCGGCGGCCCGAATGAACAGCTGGCGGTCGCGGACACCGCGAACAACCGAATTCTGTTGTGGAACAACGTGCCTGGTGACGGTCGAGCCGCTGACCATGTGCTGGCGCAGCCCAACTTCGCATCCAACGGCGAGAACCGCTGGACGTCGGTGCAGCGCGACACACTGTGCTGGCCATACGGCATCTCCCTTCTCGGCGATCGGCTGGCGGTGGCGGATTCCGGCAACAACCGGGTCATGATTTGGCGGCGCAGATGACCGAAACCGCGCTCACCCAGCGGACCGACGACGTCCGGTACCGATTCACGGTGACCGGCGTCGTCCAGGGTGTCGGCTTCCGTCCGTTCGTCCACCGCATCGCCACCGAACTGGGATTGGCCGGGTTCGTCGGCAACGATTCGAGCGCCGTTTTTATCGAGGTGCAGGGACCGACCGCGAAGATCGACGCGTTCACCCGACGACTGCGCGCCGAGGCCCCGCCGCTGGCGACGATCAGCACCGTATCCGCGGTTCAGATGGAGGCCGGCGACGGTGGGCCGCCCGATTTCCGCATCGTGGCGAGCCTGACGGTGGACGGCGCCGCGACGGCGATTCCACCGGACATCGCGGTGTGCGGCGACTGCATCGCCGAACTGTTCGACCCCCTCGACCGGCGATACCGCCACCCATTCGTGACCTGTACGAACTGTGGGCCGAGATTCACGATCATTCGCGAACTGCCATACGACCGTCCGGCCACGACGATGGCGGGATTCGAGATGTGCCCGCGGTGCGCCGCCGAGTACCACGACCCGGCGGACCGGCGATTTCATGCCCAACCTGTCGCGTGCGGCGACTGCGGGCCGTCGCTGTGGTTCCGGTCGGGCGAGCGACTGGTGCGCGGATCCGACCCTGCGCTGGAGGCAACTCAGCGAGTATTGGGCAATGGTGCCGTGGTCGCGATCAAGGGGATCGGCGGATATCACCTCGGTTGTGTCGTCGACGACGACGCTGCGGTCGGGGCGTTACGGTCACGAAAGGCTCGGGGCGGCAAGCCGTTCGCGGTCCTCGTTCGCGATCTCGACGTCGCGCGCCGCTACGCGGAGATCGACGACGCCGCGGCCGCGGTGTTGTGCAGCCCTGCTCGTCCGATCGTATTGCTCCGGCGCAGGCCCGACGCACCGATCTCGGATCTGGTCGCGCCCGGTAGCCCGCTGATCGGGCTGATGCTGCCGTATTCGCCCGTCCATCACCTGCTTTTGGCGCCCATCCCGGGAGTGCAGACTCGGGCGCCCGAGGCATTGGTGCTGACCAGCGCCAACCGCTCGGACGAACCAATCTGCTTCACCGATGATGATGTGACACAGAGGCTTTCGGCTCCTCCTTCGTTATGCGACGCGGTCCTGGACCACGACCGACCGATCCACGTGCCGTGCGACGATTCGGTGGTGCGCGTGGTCGACGGACGCGAACTGCCGATCCGCCGGTCTCGCGGCTACGCACCGCTGCCGATCGACCTTCCAGCGCCGGCACGCAACGGTCCGGCGGTGCTGGCGGTCGGCGGCGAACTCAAGAACACCTTCTGCCTCACCGACGGCAGCCGCGCGTTCTGCTCCGGCCACATCGGCGATATGGCCACCCTGGAGACGTTGCGCGCATTCGAACGGGCCGTCGATCAGCTCAGCGGAATCCGCCAGGCCCCGATCCGGTTGGCCGCCGACCTTCATCCCGCGTACCAGACCCGCAGCTGGGCCGACCGCCATGCCGGTGATCGTCCGGTAGACCTCGTTCAACATCACCACGCGCACGTTGTTTCACTGCTGGTGGAGCACGGCAAGCTCGGCGAACCGATCATCGGAGTCGCCTTCGACGGCACCGGCTACGGCTGCGACGGAACGGTCTGGGGCGGAGAGATTCTCGCGATCGGGTCCGACAGTCACCGATTCGTCCGGGTCGGACACCTGGTGCCCGTGCCGCTGCCAGGCGGCGACGCTGCAGTGCGCAACCCGTGGCGGATGGCACTGTCGCAGCTGTGGCACGCCGGTCTCGACTGGGACCCCGACCTCCCTCCCGTCGCCGCGGCCACACCCGCGGAGCTGCGGATGCTGCGGTCGCAGTTCGTCAGCGGAACGGGTTGTTTGCCCTGTTCGAGCATGGGGCGCCTGTTCGATGCCGTCGCAGCGCTGCTCGGCGTGCGGCAACGGGTCGACTACGAGGGTCAGGCCGCCATCGAACTGGAGGCGCTGGCCGAATCGGCCGGCGATACGTCGGGCGCGCCCGCCCTGCGGCTGGCCGTGCACGCAGACGGGCTGATTGACTCCGCAGAGCTGATACGGGCGATGGTGTCTGCGCTTCGCGCCGGCGTCGACACCGCGGTATTGGCGGCCGCCTTCCATGAAGCGGTCGCGGTCGCCGTTGCCGAGGTGGTCGGGCTGGTCGCCGGTTCGGTCCGACTGGTCGGCATGACGGGCGGGGTGTTCCAGAACGTTCTGCTGCTGCGGGCATGTCGGCGGCGGCTGCAGGCGGCGGGGTTCGTGGTCCTTACCCACCACATCGTTCCGCCCAACGACGGCGGGCTCGCGCTCGGTCAGGCGGCGGTGTCCGTGCTGACGGCCCTGGACGAGAACGGGTACTCCAGTTTCGGCAAGGCAAGGGAGGTGTGGAGATGATCTCTACCGAAATCGACCGCGGGCTCGGCGCAGACCTGGCCGCCGATCTCGCGGCAACCGCGCTCTCGATGGCACGACTGTTCTCCGCGGGCGCGACGATGTGGTCTGTCGCGCCGTCGTGGCAGCCGCATGCCCAGCACATTGCTGTCGAGTTCGTGCATCCGGTGATCGTCGGCAAGAGGGCGTTGCCCGCGGTGGCGCTGACCGGGCCAGAGTTGGTGGACGTGGTGCGGGTTTCCGTCCGGGCCGGCGACATCGTGATCGCGGTCGCCGATGCCGACGACCCCGAAGTCCGCTCGGTGATGCGCAGGAGTCCGGCCTGGGGAGCGACCACGATCTGGATCGGTAGCGGAGCGCGCCCTCCGGCGGGCGCGGCCGACCACGTCCTTTGGCTCGATGACCCGGATCCGAGAGCGCCCGCGACCGGTGCGTTCGTGATGCTCTATCACCTGCTGTGGGAACTGACCCATGTCTGCTTCGAGCACCCCGGCCTGCTGAAGCCGGCAGAGGAGTGCACCGACGAGGTGTGCATCACCTGCAGCGATGAGGGCCGGCTCGGTGAAGCGCTCGCCGCGTCGACGCAGGGTGCGGCTCAGGTGCGGACCTCCGCCGGGGTGGAGACCGTCTCGACCATGCTCGTCGACCCGATTGCTTCAGGCGACCTCGTCCTCGTGCACGCGGGGATGGCGATCAGCAGAGTAGGTGACTCATGAGCAAGGAACAGCCCGGCGCCGACGTGGCGCAGGAGCCCACCAACTTCCTTTACCCGTTCATCGATTCGCAGGAAGATGATCCACACTCGCTGCTCGTCGATCTCGCGGCATCAGCGCAAGCCAAGGCGGCCGAGAGCGTCGCGCTGCGCCGATCGACCCTGGAGTCCAGCGCGGAACTGGTGTCAAAAGCGGCAGCCGAGATGGCGGCCCGGTTCGCCGGCGGCGGGCGGCTGTTCGCCTTCGGCAATGGCGGCAGTTCCACGGATGCGACCACGCTGGCGACGCTGTTCGCCCGGCCGCCGACCGGACGTCCGCTGCCGGCCTGGTCACTGACCGCCGACCAGGCGATACTCACCGCGCTGGGCAACGATGTCGGCTTCGAGCTCGTGTTCGCCCGACAGCTGATCGCCCGGGCCAAGGCCGGGGACATCGCGGTCGCCATGTCCACCAGCGGCAGCTCGGCGGATCTCACGGTGGCGCTGCGCGAGGCACGCAAACGCGGCATGTACACCGTCGGATTCGCCGGATACGACGGCGGCACCTTCGCGACCAGCCCGGATGTCGACGCCTGCTTCATCGTGCATTCGCAGAGCGTGCACCGGATACAGGAATCGCAGGCGCTGCTCGGCTACCAACTGTGGTCGGCCGTACACGAGCAAGGGACCGAGGTCTGATGAACAAGGCAGCAGGCGAGTACCTGTCGTCGGGACCGAGCTTCGCCGAGGGCGAGGTGATCGAGCGGATCGAATTGTTCCGCAGGCGTCGTCCGCGGCTGCGCGACGAGGTCGTGACGCTCGCGCACGGAGCGGGCGGTAAGGCGTCGGCGGCGTTGGTCGACGCGGTGTTTCTCGAGGCGTTCCGCAACCCGCAACTCGAATCGCTCGGCGACGGCGCGATTGTCACCCTGCCGAGCGGGGAGCGGATCGCGATGTCCACCGACTCGTTCGTGGTGCAGCCCTTGCGATTTCCCGGCGGCTCGATCGGCCACCTCGCCGTGCATGGCACCGTCAACGACCTCGCGATGGTCGGCGCGGTGCCGTCGTCGATCTCCGCGGCATTCGTGCTCGAGGAGGGCTTCCCGATCGCCGAACTGAAGGAGATCGTCGCCGATATGGCCGCGGCGGCCGCCGCGGCCGGCGTAGAGATCGTCACCGGCGACACGAAGGTCGTGCCCAGGGGCGCGGCCGACGGACTGTTCGTCACGACCGCCGGAATCGGTGTGATTCCGTCGCACCGTGCGCTGTCGCCGGAATCGGTGAAGGCGGGGGACAGGGTGCTGCTGTCCGGCTCGATGGGCGATCACGGTATGGCGGTGATGCTGGCCCGTGGCGACCTGGCCATCGAGGCCGACATCGAATCCGATACCGCGGCCGTGAGCCCCCTGGTGGAGTTGCTGCTGGCGGCCGCACCGTCAACTCGCTGGCTGCGCGACCCCACCCGGGGGGGAGTGGGCACCGTCTGCAACGAACTCGCCCAGTCCACCGGCCTCGGCGTGGTGCTCGACGAGGAGCACCTGCCGATCCGTCCGATGGTCAACGGTGCCTGCGAAATGCTCGGCATCGATCCGCTGTACGTGGCCAACGAGGGCAAATTCATTGCGGTCGTGGCGCCCGAGGACAGCGAGGCCGGTCTCGCTGCGCTGCGCTCGCATCCGTTGGGAATCGATGCCGCCGAAGTCGGCGAGATCACCCAGGAGCCCGCGGCGACGGTCGTGGTGCGCACCGGGTTCGGCGGTACCCGGATCGTGGACATGCTCGTCGGCGACCCGTTACCGCGTATCTGCTGAGAAGGATGTGAGGAAAATGTGTCTTGGAATCCCCGGCCGGATCGTCGAGATCACCGACGCCGCTAACTATTTGGCGAAGGTCGACGTCAACGGCGTACGGCGAACGATCAGCGTCCGGCTGCTGGAGAAGGACATGCCCGAGCCGGACGAATGGGTGCTGGTTCACGTCGGCTTTGCGATGGCCAAGATCGATGAGACCGAGGCGTTGCTGACGCTTGCGGCCGTCCAGAAGCTCGGGACCAGCTATTCCGACGAGATCGAAGCTTTCGACTCGTCGTCGATCATCTGAAAGGGAGACACGCCATGCGTTTCGTCGATGAGTTTCGTGATCCGGCGGCCGCCCGCAAGCTCTTGGGCGCGATCGAGCACCTCGCGGGCGACGGTGCCGAGCAGTTCAAGTTCATGGAGGTGTGCGGCGGGCACACCCATACCATCTACCGTCACGGCATCGAACACCTGCTGCCGGACAACGTCGAGCTGGTGCACGGCCCCGGCTGTCCGGTCTGTGTAATCCCCATGGGCCGTATCGATGACGCGATGTGGCTGGCGCAGCAGCCCGACGTCATCTTCACCTGCTTCGGCGACATGATGCGGGTACCGGGGTCGAACGGCAGCCTGCTGGACGCCAAGGCGCGCGGTGCCGACGTGCGGTTCGTCTATTCCCCGCTGGACGCACTCAAGATGGCCGTCGACAATCCCGACAAGCAGGTGGTGTTCTTCGCGATCGGCTTCGAAACCACCGCACCGTCGACCGCGGTCACCCTGGTGCGCGCTCGTGAGCTGGGTGTCGAAAACTTCACGGTGTTCTGCAATCACGTCACGATCGTGCCGCCGATCAAGGCGATCCTCGAGTCACCTGATCTCCGCTTGTCCGGCTTCCTCGGGCCCGGCCACGTATCGACGGTCGTCGGGAACAGGCCGTACCGGTTCGTTCCCGAGGTCTACGGTAAACCTTTGGTGGTAGCCGGCTTTGAGCCGCTCGACATCATGGCGTCGGTCGCGATGCTGTTGACCCAGATCCGCGAGGGCCGCTGCGAGGTGGAGAACCAGTACTCGCGGGTGGTGCATGCAGAAGGCAACCCCGCGGCGTTGGCGCTGATGGCGACGGTCTTCGCGCTGCGTCCGCATTTCGAGTGGCGTGGGCTGGGATTCATCTCGCAGAGCGCGTTGAAACTGCACGACGACTTCGCGAAGTTCGATGCCGAACTGCGCTACGCGATGCCCGGTGTGCGCGTCGCCGATCCGAAGGCGTGCCAGTGCGGCGAGGTGCTCAAGGGCGTCCTCAAGCCGTGGGAATGCAAGGTTTTCGGCACCGCGTGTACCCCGGAGACGCCGATCGGGACCTGCATGGTATCCGCTGAGGGCGCCTGTGCGGCGTATTACAACTTCGGCCGGATGCACCGCGACGCCGCCAAGCTCGTTGGGCAGGGTGCACGGGGGTGAGCCCGTCGTCGGCGGCCCCGCGATCCCTTGACACCAGGGGCGCCGAGATGTTCGCACGCTACGCCTACGCCCCCAACCAACTCGGGTACTGCGGCCCGCCGGAGGCGGTCACTTTGCGGGGCGGCTCGGCCGAGGAGGTGCGAGAAGTCGCGAAGAGGTTTTCCGGCGCCTGGCCGTACCTGCAGGTGTTGTCCCGGATGACCGGTATCGCAGATCCGTTGGACTACCGACTCGTCGAGTCGTACTGGCTCGGTGGTGGGGTCGCGGCCAATCTCGACCCGCGGGAGTTCGCGGACGAGTTGCTCGCCGTGATCGGGCCGCGGGCCGGCCATTACTGGTCGCACCTCACCTCCGAACTCGGTGCCGAGGCGGCCGGCAACCATTGCTTCCACGTGTTCGGCGTGTATCCGTGGTCCCGGCTGCTCGGCCGCGGGATGGACGAGCATCCCTTGCACGTCCTCGACAGTTGCCGAATCACCTGGGCGACTGTGCTTTCCCGTGCTGGAGATGATCTCGAGGTCGAAGCCCGACGGTTGGTCTGGGACGGTCACGAGTTCCGGTTGTCAGAGCCGTTGACGCGGCGACTCGAGATCTGGGAGGACGGGTACAGTGCTGTGCCCGATGCGGCCGTCGGCGATGAGGTCGCCGTGCACTGGGATCGATTGTGCGGCCGCCTGTCACCCGATCAGGTCAGTGCGCTCGAGGACAGCACCGCCCGCCAACTCCAGCTCACCAACAACCGGCTCGCGCGGGCGCGATGAGACCTCGGATCGTGCAGGCCGATGGCCAGATCGGATTCCATTGGGCGACGGCGAAGGGTGTACCAACGACGTTGCCCGACTTGGTCGTTGACGACGATGAAGCCGATCGGCTGGTCGCGACACATCTGGAAGCCCTCGACGATGCACTGATCATCGCCGCGGAACGGTTCGGCGAACTGCTCGGCGGCGGTCGCCGACCGGAAACAGATCTGGAGCGAGACGACCTGGCCCATCTGCACCGCACTCTGGACGGACTCTGCCACCAGTACGCGACGGCCCTCGAATTAACGGGCATCAGCCCCGATTTGCGCGCCGGCAAGATCATCGGCACCGCCGCGCTGTTCTCGATATGCGCCCGGGAACCATTGGGTCTCCTGGGCCCCGCTCCCTTCGACGGCGAACTCGACGACCCGTCGCTCGGTGTGGTCAGCGGATTCGGTGAGATGTGCCAGGTGGACCCGGACAGGCCATGGAAGGGTGGGCGCTGGATCGTCCGCACCGAATCAGGACTGCGTTTCCCGCTGACGTTGTCGATGATGCTGTTCGACAGTTCCGGGGTGAACAAAGACGCCGCGCACAACGAACATCGAGACGCGTTGTCGTCGGTGGTGTCCGCGGCGACGGCGCCGGATGCCGACCCCATGGCTGCGGCGTGCGCCCTGGACTGGTTGCTGTACGACTGGCTGATGGCTCACCGCGACGGGCCGGACAGTGCGGAGATCGTGTTCCCGAAAGGCCGAGATGCCGACGCTGCGGTGATCGTCGCTGCCGCCGGCGCATCGGTTGGGGCTCGGGCCACGGTTGACCCTGGGCTGCTGGCCCCGCCGCTAATGCGCTGATAGCGCATCCCCCGATTCACCTGACATCTCCCCCATATCGGGGTCTACCCGCCTGCGTTCGGTCAGTAGACATGCGGTTATCGGTAAGGCCGAGGTGGGCCTTGGCGGCATCGGTTTACGTTGCGTCACTTCAGCGAGCGAGGAGGCAGGCATGGGTGTCTATTTGCCGATCCTCGTGCTGGGCGCGATCGCGGCTGGGTTCGCGGTGGGCTCGGTGGGAATGGCGTTGGCGATCGGTCCGCGCCGATACAACCGGGCCAAGCTCGACGTCTACGAGTGCGGTATTGAACCGGCCGACCAGCCGATGGGATTGGGTCGCTTTCCGATCAAGTTCTACCTGACCGCGATGTTGTTCATCGTGTTCGACATCGAGATCGTGTTCCTGTACCCGTGGGCGGTGTCGTTCGACTCGCTGGGTCTCTTCGCGTTGGTCGAGATGCTGCTGTTCGTGCTGACGGTGTTCGTGGCCTACGCCTACGTGTGGAGACGGGGTGGCCTCAATTGGGACTAGAAGAGCAGCTGCCGGGCGGGATCTTGCTGTCGACCCTGGAGAAGGTGGCCGGCTACGTCCGCAAGGGATCGTTGTGGCCGGCGACGTTCGGGTTGGCGTGCTGCGCGATCGAGATGATGTCGACGGCGTCGCCGCGCTTCGATATCGCCCGGTTCGGGATGGAGCGGTTCTCGGCGACACCGCGGCAGGCCGATCTGATGATCGTGGCGGGGCGGGTGTCTCAGAAGATGGCGCCGGTGCTGCGGCAGGTTTACGACCAGATGGCCGAACCGAAGTGGGTGCTGGCGATGGGGGTCTGCGCGTCCTCGGGCGGGATGTTCAACAACTACGCGATCGTGCAGGGCGTCGACCATGTCGTGCCGGTGGACATCTACCTGCCGGGGTGCCCCCCGCGCCCGGAGATGCTGCTGAACGCAATCCTGATGCTGCACGACAAGATTCAGAATATGCCGTTGGGTGTGCACCGCGCGGAGGCCATCGCCGCCGCGGAACAGGCAGCGCTGGCATCGACCCCCACTATCGAATTGAAGGGCCTGCTCCGATGAGTGGCAGGAATGGCGCGAATGGCGTGCGCCACGGGATGTTCGGTGTGACCGGTAGTGGCGACACGTCGGGTTATGGGCGGCTCGTCCGATCAACCCCGAAGCCGCAGGGCAACTCCCGGCCTTACTCCGGTTACTTCGATGAGGTCGTCGATCTTCTGACGGCCAGGCTCGCCGAGGCCGACGTCACCGACGCCATCGAGCGGGTCGTCGTATTCCGCGACGAATTGACGCTTGACGTACGGCGCGGGCGCCTGCCTCAGGTGGCGCAGGTGTTGCGCGACGACCCGGGGTTGCGGTTCGAGCTGTGTCTGGGGGTGTCGGGGGTGCACTACCCCGATGACACCGGTCGTGAGTTGCACGCGATGTATCCGTTGATGTCGATCACCCACAACCGTCGCATCCAGCTCGAGGTGACGTGCCCCGACGCTGATCCGCATGTGCCGTCACTGTTTTCGGTCTATCCGACGACGGACTGGCACGAGCGGGAGACCTATGACTTCTTCGGGATCGTCTTCGACGGGCATCCGTCGTTGACCCGCATCGAGATGCCCGACGACTGGGAAGGCCATCCGCAACGCAAGGACTACCCGTTGGGCGGCATACCCGTGGAGTACCACGGCGCTGCGATTCCCCCGCCCGACGCGCGGAGGGCATACCGCTGATGACCGAAACCGTGATCACCGTGGGTGGGCAGGACTGGGACCAGATCGTGGCGGCGGCCACGGCGGGGTCACCGTCCGGGGAACGCATCGTGGTCAACATGGGCCCGCAGCACCCGTCAACGCACGGCGTGTTGCGGCTGATCCTGGAAATCGAGGGCGAGACGGTCACCGAGGCCCGCTGCGGCATCGGCTATCTGCATACGGGCATCGAGAAGAACCTGGAGTTCCGCAACTGGACGCAGGGCGTGACGTTCGTGACCCGGATGGATTATCTGTCTCCGTTCTTCAACGAGACCGCCTACTGCCTCGGTGTCGAGAAGCTGCTCGACGTCACCGACGACATCCCCGAGCGCGCCAGCGTGATTCGGGTGCTGCTGATGGAACTCAACCGCATCTCCAGTCATCTGGTCGCGCTGGCGACCGGCGGCATGGAGCTGGGCGCGATGAGCGCGATGTTCTTCGGATTCCTCGGACGCGAAGACATCCTGAAGGTATTCGAGGCGGTCACCGGCCTGCGGATGAACCACGCCTACGTCCGGCCGGGCGGGCTGGCCGTCGACCTGCCCGACGACGGCGTCGACCGGGTCCGAGCGCTGTTGAAGACCCTGCCGGGCCAGCTACGCGAGCTGGAGGACCTGCTGCGCGAGAACGCCATCTGGAAGGCCCGCAACAAGGGCATCGGGTACCTGGATCTGACCGGGTGCATGGCCCTCGGGATCACCGGCCCCGTGCTGCGGTCCACCGGGCTGCCGCACGATCTGCGCAAGGCCCAACCCTACTGCGGATATGAGACTTATGACTTTGACGTCATCACCGACGACGGATGCGATGCCTACGGCCGCTACTTGATCCGGGTCGAGGAGATGAAGGAATCGCTGAAGATCGTCGAGCAGTGCGTGCAGCGCCTGGAACCCGGTCCGGTGATGATCACCGACAAGAAACTGGCCTGGCCGGCGGACCTGAAGCTGGGGCCCGACGGCCTGGGCAACTCTCCTGAGCACATCTCCAAGATCATGGGCGACTCCATGGAGGGGCTCATCCACCACTTCAAGCTCGTCACCGAGGGAATCCGAGTACCGGCCGGGCAGGTCTACGTCGCAGTCGAAAGTCCTCGGGGCGAGTTGGGTGTGCACATGGTGTCCGACGGCGGCACCCGGCCCTACCGGGTGCACTACCGCGACCCCTCGTTCACCAATCTGCAGGCCGTTGCCGCCATGTGTGAGGGCGGCTTGGTCGCCGACGTCATCGCCGCCGTCGCGAGCATCGACCCGGTCATGGGCGGGGTGGACAGATGACGGTGGACCTGCAGTTGGGGCCACGGCCCGACGAACCCGGCCCGCCCATCGGCGGTGGCGCCGAATACCCGGCCGACGTGGCGGCGCAGCTGGACGCCGACGCCGAGCAGATCATCGCGAAATACCCGAAGGCCCGCTCTGCGCTGCTGCCGCTGTTGCATCTGGTGCAGGCGCAGGACGGCTACCTCACCGCCGCCGGTATCAAATTCTGTGCACGCCGCCTGGACCTGACCGACGCGGAGGTGACCGCGGTAGCCACCTTCTACACGATGTACCGGCGCAGCCCGACCGGGGAGTTCCTGGTCGGGGTGTGCACGAACACGCTGTGTGCGGTGATGGGCGGCGATGCCATCCTCGACACCCTGCAGGACCATCTCGGTGTCGACGTCGGGCAGACCACCGATGACGGTCGGGTGACGCTCGAGCATGTCGAATGCAACGCCGCCTGCGACTACGCCCCGGTCGTGATGGTCAACTGGGAATTCTTCGACAACCAAACACCGCGCAGCGCACGTGAACTCGTCGACGCGCTGCGCGCAGGCCAACCGCCGGTACCGACTCGCGGCGCAACGCTATGCAGCTTCCGCGACACTTCTCGCATTCTGGCGGGGGTGCCCGTCGCGCACGCGGAAGCCGATCCCGGGCAGGCCTGTGCGGCGACGCTCGCCGGGCTGCGGGTGGCCCGGGAGTTGGGCATGGCCGCGCCCGACATACCAGACACCGCTACGGATTCGGGAGAGTAGATGGCGCATTCGCGAACACCGCAGACACCTCTGACGCCAGTGCTCAGCCGGTTCTGGGATGAGCCGGAGTCCTGGTCGTTGGAAACGTATCGCCGCCACGACGGCTACCGCGCCCTGGACAAGGCGTTCGGCATGGATCCCGACGATGTGATCGCGCTGGTCGAGAAATCGGGGTTGCGGGGCCGCGGCGGTGCGGGATTCCGTACCGGCACCAAGTGGTCCTACATTCCACAGGACGACACCGGCGCCGGTGCCAAACCGCACTACCTGGTAATCAACGCCGACGAGTCCGAACCTGGTACGTGCAAAGACATTCCGCTGATGCTGGCATCCCCGCACGCCCTGATCGAGGGGGCGATCATCGCGGCTTACGCGATCCGGGCACATCACGCGTTCATCTATGTGCGCGGGGAGGTGGCTCCGGTGCTGCGGCGGCTGCAGACCGCGGTCGCCGAGGCCTATGCTGCGGGTTACCTCGGCCGTGACATCGGCTGGTCCGGATTCGATCTGGAGCTGGTGGTACATGCGGGGGCGGGCGCGTACATCTGCGGGGAGGAGACCGCCCTGCTGGATTCGCTGGAGGGTGGCCGCGGCCAACCCCGGTTGCGGCCGCCGTTCCCGGCGGTGGCGGGGCTGTATGCCTGCCCGACGGTGGTCAACAACGTCGAGTCCATCGCCAGCGTCCCGCCGATCCTGCTGAACGGCATCGACTGGTTCACCTCCATGGGGTCAGAGGAATCGCCGGGTTTCACGCTGTATTCGCTGTCCGGGCATGTGAATCGGCCCGGCCAGTACGAGGCGCCGCTCGGCATCACCCTGCGCGAACTGCTGGCATACGCGGGCGGCGTACGCGACGGGCACGAGTTGAAGTTCTGGACCCCGGGTGGTTCGTCGACGCCGCTGCTGACCGCCGAACACCTTGACGTGCCCTTGGATTACGAGGGCATGACCGGTGTCGGCTCGATGCTGGGCACAAAGGCGCTTCAGATCTTCGACGAGACCACGTGTGTGGTGCGCGCGGCGCGGCGCTGGACCCAGTTCTACGCGCACGAGTCTTGTGGCAAATGCACACCGTGCCGGGAGGGCACGTACTGGCTGACGCAGATCTATGAGCGGTTGGAGAACGGGGCGGGCACCCAGTCGGATATCCAGAAGTTGCTCGACATCTCAGACACCCTGTTCGGAAAGTCGTTCTGCGCGTTAGGCGATGGCGCAGCAAGCCCGATCATCTCGTCGGTCAGCTTCTTCCGCGCCGAGTACGAAGCACACCTACACGGCGGGTGCCCGTTTGACCCGTCCGCCTCGATGCTTGCGTCGGCTGAGGTAGGTGCGAGGTGACTCTGGTCGAGCCTACGAAGAGCACCACCGACGTGGACATGGTGAACCTCACCATCGACGACGTGCCGGTGTCGGTGCCCCAGGGCACCTTGGTGATTCGGGCTGCGGAGTTGATCGGTGTGCAGATTCCACGGTTCTGTGACCACCCGCTGTTGGATCCGGTGGGAGCCTGCCGGCAGTGCCTGGTCGAGGTCGAGGGGCAACGCAAACTTGTTGCGTCGTGCACGGTCGCCGTGACACCGGACATGGTGGTGCGCACGCAGTACACGTCGGAGTCCGCGGACAAGGCTCAACAGAGCGTGATGGAGCTACTGCTGATCAACCACCCGCTGGACTGCCCGGTCTGTGACAAAGGTGGGGAGTGCCCACTACAGAACCAGGCCATGTCCAACGGGCGGGCCGAAAGTCGGTTCACCGACGTCAAGCGGACCTTCCCTAAGCCGATCAACCTTTCGTCGCAGGTGCTGCTTGACCGGGAGCGCTGCGTGTTGTGCGCCCGCTGCACCCGGTTCTCCAAGCAGATCGCCGGAGATCCGTTCATCGAACTGTTGGAACGTGGCGCGTCCCAACAGGTTGGCATTGCGGCCAATGAGCCGTTCGACTCGTACTTTTCGGGCAACACCGTACAGATCTGCCCGGTCGGCGCGCTGACAGGGAGCACGTACCGATTTCGGGCCCGGCCGTTCGACCTCGTCTCCTCGCCGACTGTGTGTGAGCACTGTGCGTCGGGTTGCGCGCAGCGCACCGACCATCGCCGCGAAAAGGTGCTGCGCCGGCTGTCGGGTGACGACCCTGAGGTCAACGAGGAGTGGAACTGCGACAAGGGCCGCTGGGCGTTCACGTATGCGACGGTCGGTGACCGCATCACCACACCGCAGATCCGTGGCGTGGACGGCAAGCTGCGGCCCGCATCCTGGCCGGAAGCCGTCAGGGTGGCCGCGACCGGGCTGGCGGCCGCGACGGGTAGCACAGGGGTGCTTGTCGGCGGGCGAACCACTGTCGAAGACGCCTACGCCTATTCGAAGTTCGCACGAACAGTGTTGGGCACCAACGATATCGACTTCCGCGCTCGGCCCCACTCAGATGAAGAGGCACAGTTCCTTGCCACCCATGTCGCCGGGCAACCGATGACAGTCAGCTACGCCGACCTGGAAAATGCCCCTGCGGTTCTGTTGGCCGGGTTCGAGCCCGAAGAGGAATCCCCGATCGTGTTCCTCCGGCTTCGCAAAGCCGCGCGAAAGAACGGCACCCGGATCCTTTCGATCGCGCCGTTCGCCACCCGCGGCCTGACCAAAACGGGTGGCCGCGTCATCGCGACAGCCCCGGGTGGTGAGGCCACCGCCCTGGCCGGCCTCTCGGAAGAGGAGCTGTTGCGTCAACCCGGTGCTCTGATCCTGGTAGGGGAGCGACTGGCCACCAGCCCCGGAGCACTGTCCGCCGCAATGCGTCTCGCCGCGGCGACCGACGCGCGGCTGGCGTGGATTCCCCGGCGGGCCGGAGAACGTGGCGCGTTGGAGGCCGGCTGCCTGCCTAACCTGCTGCCCGGCGGGCGACCCGTCGCCGATCAGCGGGCCCGCGAGCAGACCGCCGCTGCCTGGAATCACGCCGACCTGCCCGCGGCGCCCGGGCGGGATACGGCAGGCATCCTGGCCGCGGCACGCACCGGCGAACTGGGCGCCCTGCTCATCGGCGGCGTCGATCCCGCCGACCTACCCGATCCCGGCGCCGCAGTCGCCGCCATCGCTGCCGCGCACTTCGTCGTCAGCCTTGAGTTGAGGCAGGGCGCGGTCACCGACCTCGCCGACGTCGTGTTCCCCGTCGCGCCTGCAGTGGAGAAGGCTGGGGCATTCCTGAACTGGGAGGGCCGTTTTCGATCGTTTGAGGCCGCGCTGCCGACCAACGCCATCCCGGATTCGCGGGTCCTGCACGTCCTCGCCGACGAGATCGGTTTCGACCTTGGCTGCCCGACTCCGGCCGTCGCGGCGGCGGAGCTGGCGCGCCTCGGGGCCTGGGCCGGGCGGCGGCCCGCCACACCGGACGTCGGGCCAAAAGAGCCTGCGCGGCCCGGCGCCGGTCAAGCGGTGCTGGCCGGTTGGCGGATGCTCCTCGACGCCGGCCGACTGCAGGATGGGGAACCGAATCTGGCCGGCACCGCGCGGCCCCCAGTGGCTCGGCTGTCGGCGGCGACGGCCTGCGAAATCAGCGCAACGCCGGGTGATCTGGTGACGGTCAGCACCGACCGCGGTGCAATCAGCCTGCCGCTCGCGATCACCGAGATGCCTGACCGTGTGGTCTGGCTGCCGCTCAATTCGATTGGGTCGGCGGTTCACGCCCAGCTCGGGGTCGCCACCGGTGCAGTAGTGCAGATCCGGGGGACGCGCTGATGCAACAACCCGACCTGTCGATGTTCGGCCACGACCCGTGGTGGTTGGTCCTGGCCAAGGCGCTCGGTGTCTTCGCGTTCCTGCTTGTGACGGTGCTGGTGGCGATCCTGGTCGAACGCAAGGTACTTGGACGGATGCAAATGCGGTTTGGCCCGAACCGGGTGGGGCCGTTCGGGATGTTGCAGTCGCTGGTCGACGGCGTCAAGCTCGCCCTCAAGGAGGGCCTGGTGCCGGCCGGGGTGGACAGGCCGATCTACCTACTCGCGCCGATCATCGCGGTGATCCCGGCATTCATGGCGTTCGCGGTGATCCCGATGGGTGGCGGTGTGTCGGTGTTGGGACATCGCACGCCGCTGCAGCTGACCGATATGCCAGTTGCGGTGCTCTACATTCTCGCGGTCACCTCGATCGGGGTGTACGGGATCGTGCTGGCCGGCTGGGCGTCCGGCTCCACCTATCCACTGCTGGGTGGTTTGCGCTCCAGTGCCCAGGTGGTCTCCTACGAGATCGCGATGGCGTTGTCCTTCGCGGCGGTGTTCCTGTACGCGGGCACCATGTCGACATCGGGGATCGTGGCGGCCCAGGAGGGTACCTGGTACGTCTTCCTGCTGCTGCCGTCGTTCTTGGTGTACGTGACGGCGATGGTCGGCGAAACCAACCGTGCGCCTTTCGATCTGCCCGAGGCAGAGGGCGAGCTGGTCGGCGGCTTCCATACCGAGTACTCGTCGCTGAAGTTCGCGATGTTCATGCTCGCCGAGTACGTCAACATGACCACCGTCTCCGCCCTGGCGACCACCATCTTCCTCGGCGGCTGGCATGCTCCCTGGCCGATCAACATGTGGGACGGCGCCAACTCCGGATGGTGGCCACTGATCTGGTTCACCGCCAAGGTGTGGACGTTCCTGTTTGCCTTCATCTGGCTGCGCGCCACCCTGCCGCGGCTGCGCTACGACCAGTTCATGGCCCTGGGCTGGAAGCTCCTCATCCCGGTGTCGCTGGCCTGGATCATGACCGTGGCCACCTTGCGTTCACTCGATGTCACGGGTGTCATCCCAGGAATTCTCACCGGCCTTGCCCTACTCGTCGCGGTGCTGATTCTGTTGCGCCTCAGCCGCGCTCGAGGTGAACCTGAGCCGGAAACAGCGGTGCGGCCGTTCGACCCGATGGTAGGTGGATTCCCTATCCCGCCGCTGCCGGGCCAGGCGCACCCGGCCAGGGTGTCCAGTGCCGAGCACATCGCCAAGCCAATCCACAACGGGAAGCCGATCCGAATCGACGCCGTGCTGACCAGGGGGAGTAGTCACGATGCCTAAGTTTCTCGATGCGGTTGCCGGTTTCGGGGTCACGTTCTCGACGATGTTCAAGAAGCCGGTCACCGAGCAGTACCCAGAACAAAAGGAGCCGACCGCGCCGCGCTATCACGGCCGGCACCAGTTGAACCGGTACGACGACGGGCTGGAGAAATGCATCGGCTGCGAGCTGTGCGCCTGGGCGTGCCCCGCCGACGCCATCTACGTCGAAGGCGCCGACAACACCGAGACAGAACGCTTCTCGCCGGGCGAACGCTACGGGCAGGTGTACCAGATCAACTATCTGCGCTGCATCGGCTGCGGGCTGTGCATCGAGGCCTGCCCCACCCGCGCCCTGACCATGACCACCGACTACGAGATGGCCGACAACAACCGCGCCGACCTCATCTACGGCAAGGACAAGCTCCTCGCCCCACTGCAGTCCGGCATGGCGCCCACACCACACCCGATGGCCGAGGGCGCCACCGACGAGGACTACTACCGCGGCAACATCGCCGGCCCCACGGACACCCACCCAGCCAGGAGGTCAGCCACATGACCATCGTCGCCTCGACGGCACTACTTGCAGCCGAACCCCTCGCGCAGACCTCGACCTCCGAGGCGGTCGTGTTCTGGATCCTCGGGGCAATGACGGTGCTTGCAGCGGTGGGTGTGGTCGCGGCACCCAGGGCGGTGTACTCGGCGATCTTCCTGGCATCCACCATGATCAACCTGGCAGTGCTCTACATCGCGCAGGACGCACTGTTCCTCGGTGTGGTGCAGGTGGTCGTCTACACCGGCGCGGTGATGATGTTGTTCCTGTTCGTCGTCATGCTCGTCGGCGTCGATCTTTCCGAATCGTTGGTGGAAACCCTTCGCGGACAACGCCTCACCGCAGTCGTCGCGGGCCTCGGGTTCGCGATCGTGCTGGCCGGCGCCATCGGCAGCATCGCCACGACCGGGTTCACCGGCCTAGCGCAGGCCAACGCCGGCGGTAACGTGCAGGGGCTGGCGGCGTTGATCTTCACCAGGTACCTGTGGGCGTTCGAACTCACCGGCGCGCTACTCATCACCGCCACCCTGGCGGCGATGGTGCTGGCCCACCGGGAACGCCTCTCACGACGCAAGGGCCAACGCGAACTCGCCCAGGAGCGGTTCCAGCCCGGCGGGCACCCCACCCCGATGCCTGCGCCCGGCGTCTACGCCCGCCACAACGCCGTCGACATTCCCGCCCGGCTCCCCGGCGGCGCCCTCTGCGACCTTTCGGTCAGCAGAACCCTGGAGCGGCGGGGACTTGTGCTGACGCTGCTCGTCGCGGATGCCGACACGGCATCGAATTCGTCTGCCGAAGAGGGTGTGCAGTGAACCCGGTCAACTATCTTTACTTGTCTGCGTTGTTGTTCACCGTCGGCGCGGCGGGAGTGCTGTTGCGGCGCAACGCCCTTGTCATGTTCATGTGTGTTGAGCTCATGCTGAACGCCGCGAACCTGGCGTTCGTCGCGTTTTCCCGGATGCACGGCCACCTGGATGGGCAGGTGGTGGCGTTCTTCACGATGGTCGTCGCCGCCTGCGAGGTGGTGGTCGGGTTGGCGATCATCATGACCATCTTCCGCACCCGCCGGTCGGCCTCGGTCGACGCCGCCAACCTGCTGCGGCACTGACATGACGACTCTGGTGTGGCTGCTGATCGCACTACCGCTGGCGGGCGCGGTGGTGTTGCTGCTGACCGGGCGGCGCAGCGACCGGTGGGGACATCTCCTCGGCTGCGCGACATCGCTCGCCGCATTCGCGCTCGGGGTTGTGCTGTTCATCGACCTGCTGAGTTCCGACGTCGCCGACCGGGCTGTGCATGAGAACCTGTTCTCCTGGGTGCCGGTCGCCGGCCTGCAGGTCGATTTCGGTCTGCAACTCGACGCGCTGTCGGTGTGTTTCGTGCTGTTGATCACCGGCGTCGGCTCGCTGATCCACATCTACTCGATCGGCTACATGGAAGAGGACGCCGGTCGCCGTCGCTTTTTTGCGTACCTGAATCTGTTTGTGGCCGCGATGCTGCTGCTGGTGCTGGCCGACAATTACCTGGGCCTCTATGTGGGCTGGGAAGGCGTCGGTTTGGCGTCGTATCTGCTGATCGGATTCTGGTCGGCCAAACCGTCGGCGGCCACCGCAGCCAAGAAGGCGTTTGTCGTGAACCGGGTCGGCGATGTGGGGTTGGCGATCGCCATCATGGTGATGTTCGCCGCTGTTGGCTCCATCTCCTATGCCGGCGTGTTCGGCGCCGCCCCGGCACTGGCCGAGTCGTCGGGAGGCACGCTGACCGCGATCGGCTTGCTGCTACTGCTTGCCGCATGCGGCAAATCCGCGCAGGTGCCGCTGCAGTCCTGGCTCGGCGATGCCATGGAGGGTCCCACCCCCGTGTCGGCGCTGATCCACGCCGCCACGATGGTGACCGCCGGCGTCTATCTGATCGTGCGGTCCGGTCCGGTGTTCAACCTGGCCCCTTACGCCCAACTCGGCGTCGTCATCGTCGGCGCGGTCACCTTGCTGTTCGGGGCGGTCGTCGGCTGCGCCAAGGACGACATCAAAAAGGCGCTCGCCGCCTCGACGATGAGCCAGATCGGCTACATGGTGCTCGCCGCCGGCCTCGGCCCGGCCGGGTATGCGGTGGCGATCCTGCACCTGCTGACCCACGGCTTCTTCAAGGCCGGCCTGTTCCTTGGCGCGGGTTCGGTGATGCACGCCATGGACGACGACGTCGACATGCGTCGCTACGGCGGGCTGCGAAAGTTCCTGCCGATTACATTCGCCACATTCGGGCTCGGATATCTCGCCATCATCGGCGTGCCGCCATTCGCGGGGTTCTTCTCCAAGGACGCGATCATCGAAACAGCCTTTGCCGCAGGCGGACTCAAAGGACTCATCCTCGGTGGCGCCACACTGCTGGGCGCAGGGATCACCGCTTTCTACATGAGCCGCGTCATGCTGATGACGTTCTTCGGGGAACGCCGCTGGAATGACGGGACCGGCGAAGCGACGGGGGATGGTGTCAGGCATCCGCACGAATCGCCTGCGGTGATGACGTGGCCGATGATCGTGCTCGCGGCGGGTTCGGTCGCGGGCGGCGCTTTGCTTGTGATCGGCGGCACGTTGCAGAACTGGCTCGAACCCGTCGTCGGTCACCACGAAGCCGAACACGCCACCCCAGTCTGGGTGATGACTGTCATCACCCTCTCGGTCGTCGCCATCGGTGTGGCCGTCGCCTACCGGATGTACGCCATCCAACCGGTGAAAGCCATTGCCACTTCATGGGTTTCGGGCGCGACCGCGGCCGCCCGCGACGACCTCTACGGCGATGCGATCAACGAGGCGGTCTTCATGCGTCCCGGCCGTGCCCTGAGCCGTTCGCTGGTTGATGTCGACAGGCGGGGAATCGACGGGCTTGTGGAGGGATTGGCCCGGGTGATCGGCGCAGCCTCGGCCCGGATCCGGCTGCTCCAGACGGGGTTCGCGCGGTCATATGCGCTATCCATCTTTGTCGGCGCCACTCTGGTGGTCGCCGCCATGGCCCTAGTGAGGATGTGGTGAGTCACTTTCCGTGGCTGAGCGCGCTGTGGCTGGTGCCGCTGATCGGCGCCGGCGTGGTCATGCTGCTGCCCGCGGCGCACCGCCATCTCGCGAAGTGCACCGCCCTGATCGCGTCGATCGCCGTCCTGGCCATCGCGGTCGTATTGGCGATCCGGTTCCAACCGACGGGCAATCAGTATCAGTTCGTCGAATCACACACCTGGATACCATCATTCGGCGCTGGCTATATCCTCGGCATTGACGGCATCGCGTTGGCACTGGTAATGCTCACCGCAGTGCTGGTGCCGCTGGTTCTACTCGCCGGCTGGAACGACGCGGGCGATCGGGGCCGATCCACTCACGCCTATGTCGCACTGACCCTGGCCGTCGAGGGCATGGTGCTGGTCTCGCTGATCGCCCTCGACGTGCTGCTGTTCTTCATGTTCTTCGAAGCGATGCTCATCCCGCTGTACTTCCTCATCGGCAGCTTCGGAGGCACGGGCCGCTCGAGAGCAGCTCTGAAGTTCCTGCTGTACAACCTGTTCGGTGGGCTCCTCATGCTGGCAGCGGTGATCGGCCTGTACGTGGTGACCGCCCAGAGCGACGTCGGCGGCGGCACATCGGGGACATTTGATTTCCGTGCCATCGTGGCCGCGGTGTCCAGCGGACAACTCGGCGTCAATCCCGCCGTGCTCAACGCAATGTTTCTCGGCTTCATGTTCGCCTTCGCGGTCAAGGCACCGCTTTGGCCATTCCATACCTGGCTGCCGGGCGCCGCGGTGGAGGCCACCCCGGCGACCGCGGTGCTGATGATGGCGGTCGTCGACAAGGTGGGCACGTTCGGGATGCTGCGGTATTGCCTGCAGTTGTTCCCAGATGCCTCAACCATATTCCGGCCGTTGATCATCACGCTGTCGGTCATCGCGATCATCTACGGCGCCATCGTCGCGATCGGGCAGACCGACGTGATGCGGCTGATCGCCTACACGTCGATATCGCACTTCGGATTCATCGTCCTCGGCATCTTCGTGATGACCAGCCAGGGACAATCCGGCGCCACGCTCTACATGATCAACCACGGAATCTCGACCGCGGCGCTGTTCCTGATCGCCGGATTCCTGGTGTCGCGGCGGGGAACCCGCGCGATCGCCGCCTACGGCGGGGTGCAGAAGGTCGCGCCCGTACTGGCCGGCACCTTCCTGGTCGCCGGACTGGCAACACTCGCCCTACCCGGCCTGGCGCCGTTCATCAGCGAATTCCTCGTGCTGATCGGCACTTTCACCCGCTACCCGGTGTTCGCGGTACTCGCTTCGACCGCGCTGGTGCTGTCGTCAATCTACATCCTGTGGCTCTACCAGCGGATGATGACCGGCCCGGTCACCGACGGCAACGACAAGCTGCGCGATCTGCTTCCCCGCGAACTCGTGGTCATCACGCCACTGATCGCCCTGCTGCTGGTGCTGGGCATCTACCCCAAACCCGCACTCGATGTGATCAACCCCGCGGTCAGCCACACCCTGATCACCATCGGCCAGCACGACCCCGCGCCGACTGCACCAATGACCGCAGAAGGACCGCACCCATGACCGCGTTGATGAGCATGCCCACTCCGAGCGTCGAATACGGTGAGCTCTCGCCGATGCTCATCGTCTTCGGTGTGGCCGTCGCCGGGGTAGTGGTCGAGGCGTTCGCGCCACGTAACCGGCGCTACGGGATCCAGTTGGTGCTCAGCGTCGCCGCGTTGGCCGCCGCGCTGGTGGCCGTCATCGCGCTGGCCGGGACTCGGCATGCGGCGGTCGCAGGCGCGGTCGCCGTTGACGGGCCGACCCTGTTCCTGCAGGGCATCATCCTGCTGGTCGGTCTGCTGTCAGTGCTGCTCGCCGCGGAACGTCGGGCCGAGGGCGGGCTGGAAGGTTTCACGCCGCAAGCGTCCGCGGTTCCCGGCAGCGTCGCCCAGCTCGAAGCCACCAAAGTGGGGATCATCCAGACCGAGGTGTTCCCGCTGACGATGTTTGCGCTCGGCGGGATGCTGCTCTTCCCCGCCGCCAACGACTTGCTGACGATGTTCATCGCGCTGGAGGTGTTCTCGCTGCCCCTGTATCTGCTCTGCGGGTTGGCCCGCCATCGTCGCGTGCTGTCCCAGGAAGCCGCGCTGAAATACTTTCTGCTGGGCGCATTCTCGTCGGCGTTCTTCCTCTATGGCGCCGCCATGCTCTACGGCTACGCCGGCACTTTGAGCTTGCCGGGTATCGGCGACGCGATTGCTGCCCGAGCCGGCAACGAATCGTTGGCCCTCATCGGTGCGGGTCTGCTGTCGGTCGGTGTCCTGTTCAAGGTCGGCGCCGTGCCGTTCCACTCCTGGGTCCCCGACGTCTACCAGGGTGCACCCACACCCATCACCGCATTCATGGCCGCCGCCACCAAGATCGCCGCTTTCGGCGCCACGCTGCGCATCTTTTACGTCGCACTGCCCGGCCTGCGTGACGACTGGCGTCCCGTGCTGTGGGCGGTCGCCATCCTCACGATGGTGGCGGGTTCGGTCATGGTCGTCACCCAGACCGACATCAAACGGATGTTGGCTTACTCCGCGGTCGCCCAGGTCGGTTTCATCCTGATGGGTGTGATCGCGGCTAACGATGCCGGGCTGTCTTCGACGCTGTTTTACCTTGTTGCCTACGGTTTGAGCGCGCTCGGCGCGTTCGCCGTCGTCACTCTGGTCCGCGCGGACGGTGGCGAGGAAGACACCGACGTGGCCCGTTGGGCCGGCCTCGGGCGCCGAGCGCCCATTCTCGGTGCGGTGTTCTCGCTGTTCCTGCTTGCGTTTGCCGGAATCCCGCTCACCAGCGGCTTTGTCAGCAAGTTCGCGGTGTTCAAGGCGGCCGCCGAAGGCGGCGCGATCCCGCTGGTCATCGTCGGTGTCATCGCCAGCGCCATCGCGGCATTCGTCTATGCACGCGTGATCCTGCTGATGTTCTTCTCGGCACCGCCAAACGACGGGCCGCAGGTGGCGGTGCCCAGCTCCTGGACCGCGGCAGCGATTCTGGTGGGGGTCGCCGGGACGGTGATGTTCGGCGTCCTGCCGCAGCCCATGCTGGACCTGGCGGTCAGCGCAGGCGCATTCCTGCGCTGAGGCTGCGGCGGCCGTCGTCTTACCGGATGCTGAGTTCGGCCGTCCGTCGCTCCCGCAGCCGCAGGACCATCGGTGTGAAGATGAGTTGCATCGCGAGATCCATTTTGCCGCCGGGGCAGACGATTGTGTTGGGTCGCGACATGAACGAATCATGCAGCATCGACAGCAGATACGGGAAGTCGATGCCGTGCGGATCGCGGAATCGGATGATGAGCATCGATTCGTCAGCCGTTGGAATGGACCTGGCGATAAAGGGGTTGGAGGTGTCGACAATGGGCACCCGCTGGAAGTTGACATCTGTCTGTGAGAACTGGCGGCACATGTAGTTCACATAGTCGGGCATCCGCCGCAGGATGGTGTCGGTGACCGCCTCCGAGGTGTAGCCGCGGGACGACTTGTCCCGATGCATCTTCTGAATCCACTCCAGGTTGATCACCGGGACAACCCCGATGCGCAGATCGGCGTACTGCGGGACGTTCACGTCGTCGGTGACGATGGCGCCGTGCAGACCCTCGTAGAACAGCATGTCGGTGTCGTCGGGGATCGATTCCCACGGCGTGAACGTGCCCGGCACCTGTCCGTACGGCTCTGCTTCCTTGTCGTCATGCAGGTATCGGCGTACCTTGCCGGTCCCGGTTTCGCCGTATTCCCGGAACAGCTCCGCGAGTTCTTCGAACAAATTTGCTTCGGGCCCGAAGTGGCTGAAGGTGTGGTCACCGCGCGCATGAGCGTCCGCTATCGCGGCCTTCATTTCACTGCGGTCGTAGCGGTGAAAGCTGTCGCCCTCGACGAACGCGACGTTCATCGCCTCCCGCCGGAAGATCTGGTCGAAGGTGCGCATCACCGATGTGGTGCCGGCCCCCGAAGAACCGGTGACCGAGATGATCGGATGCAGACGGGACATTGTCTTCTCTCCTAACTCAACCAGCCGCGGAGCGGAACAGCCCACGGCTGTTGTAGAGCGGCGAATCGCCTGGGTGGTCGTTGCTTTCGAGGTGATAGGCCTCGATGCGCTCCACTTCCTCTTTCACTCCGAAGATGAAGGGCACACGCTGGTGAAGGTGTTCGGGGACGACGTCGAGCATCCGGCCCCGGCCCGTGCTCGCCAGACCACCCGCCTGCTCGATGAGGAATGCCATGGGGCTGGCCTCGTACATCAGCCGAAGCCGGCCCGGCTTGGCCGGATCCTTCGAGTCGCGGGGGTAGAGGAAAACGCCTCCGCGAGTGAGGATGCGGTGCGTCTCGGCGACCAGCGAGGCGACCCAGCGCATGTTGAAGTCCCGCCTGCGCGGGCCTGCCCGGCCGGCAAGACACTCGTCGATGTACCGTTTTACTGCAGGTTCCCAGAACCGCCGGTTCGAGGCATTGATCGCGAACTCTTTTGCGGTGGAGGGGATTTGGAGGTCTTGGCGGGTGAGGATGAATTCGCCCAATCCAGGATCCAGTGTGAAGCAATGAACCCCAGTCCCGACCGTGAGAACGAGCAACGTCGACGGGCCGTAGAGGGCGTAGCCGGCACATACTTGCGACGACCCCGGCTGCAGGAAGTCGTCCACGCTGGGGTCGACGCCGGGACTGGGGGCCCGAAGGATGGAGAAGATGCTTCCCACGGAGACGTTGACGTCGATATTGGAGGATCCATCAAGCGGGTCGAACACCAGAAGGTACTTGCCCCTGGGGTATTCGGCCGGCAGCAGGTAGGGATCGTCGAGTTCCTCAGACGCCATCCCGGCGACTTGCCCGCTCCATTCGTTGGTGCGCAGGAAGTAGTCGTTGGCGATGACGTCGAGCTTCTGCTGAACTTCGCCCTGCACATTCACAGCCTGGGCAGAGCCGAGCGCTCCGCCGAGTTCCCCTAGCGCTATGCGGTTGGCAATCGCTTTGCATGCGAGGGCGACGTCGAGGATGAGCGCGTTGAGTTCACCACTGGCGCCCGGATGGCGTTGACGTTCCTCGATCAGGAACCGCACCAGAGTCGTGTGGTTGGTCAGCATTTTTCATACCCCGTTCCAGCGTCAGGCGGACGAAACCAAAGGCCCAGTCACAGGTTGTGTCAGGCCGTGATGCGGACCATCCCCCTTGTGGGTGGACCGACGGGTGGACGACGGCCGTCACACCGAAAAGCCGGCTGGATCGCACTAGCATCCGCTCATGACCGAGGCGACGACAGTGGCGGGCCACACGCGCTTACGTGTGCTGGTGTACAGCGACAACGCCCAGACCCGTCGGCAGGTCATCCAAGCGCTGGGCACACGCCCGCGCGCTGACCTGCCGGAGATCAGCTACCTGGAGGTCGCGACCAGCTCGGTGATCATCGAGTGGGTGGACGCCGGCGACGTCGACCTGGCCATCCTGGACGGCGAAGCCACACCGGCGGGCGGGATGGGGATTGCCAAGCAACTCAGCGACGAGGTCGACCAGTGCCCGCCGATCCTGATCCTGACCGGTCGCCCGGACGACGCGTGGCTGGCGCACTGGTCGCGAGTCGACGCCACCGTGCAGCACCCGATCGACCCGATCCGGCTGGCCGAGGCCGCCGTACCGCTGCTGCGCAGCCGGCTATCAGCCGGCGGGAGTCGACGACTCATCGAGCGATGAGCGATGCCGAGATGCAGATGGATGGAGGTGAACTCCTTTGGTCAATGAGGCGAGGCGTGGGCTCGGTGTGGAGCAGAGCCATTTTCCGCCGATCGAGGACTATGCGTTCTTATCCGACTGCGAGACGACGGCGCTGATCGCGCCCGACGGGGCAGTGGAGTGGCTGTGCTTGCCACGAATGGACTCGCCCAGCGTGTTCGGCGCCATCCTGGATCGCGACGCCGGACACTTCCGAATCGGTCCCGCCGGGGTCGACGTCCCTTCCGCACGCCGCTACGTACCCGGCACGCTGGTGGTCGAGACCAGCTGGTGGACGCCGGGTGGCTGGCTGGTCGTCACTGACGCCTTGCTGATGGGGCCATGGCATCACGAGAACGAGCGCTCGGAGTCGCATCGCCGGGCGCCCACAGACTACGACGCGGCGCACGTATTGCTGCGCGTGCTTCGTTGTGTCAACGGCCGGGTGCAGGTGGACGTCGACTGCACGCCCTCGTTCGACTACGGCCGCTCACCGCCCTGCTGGTCCTACACTGGCGACGGCTACCACGAGGCAATCGCCGAGGCGGATCCTTATGTCGCAGGCCAGGCGGCTCCGCAAGGCGCCGGAACTCGGTTACGCCTCACGACCGATCTGAACATCGGGTTCGAGGGTCCGACAGCCACCGCACGCACGCTGCTGAAGGAGGGAGAGCGCAGGTTCGTCGCCTTGTCGTGGAGCAAACACGCGCCGCCGGCGACACTCGGCGACGCGCTGCATCAACTCCGCTGGACCTGCCACCACTGGCAGCATTGGCTCGATCGTGGCACGTTCCCTGACCATCGCTGGCGCGACCATCTTCAGCGCAGTGCATTAACGCTCAAGGGCCTGAGCTACTCCCCGTCCGGAGCGATGGTGGCGGCCGCAACGACGTCTCTCCCGGAAACTCCTGGCGGCCAGCGCAACTGGGACTATCGCTACACCTGGATACGCGACACCGCCAAGACGTTGCGGGCGCTGAATGCGTTGGGCCTCGCATGGGAGGCCAACGACTTCTTCCGGTTCGTCGCCGACGTGGCCGGAGCCGCGGATACCGACCTGCAGTTGATGTACGGCGTCGACGGTGAGCGCGCCCTCACCGAGACGGCCTTGGATCACCTGTCCGGATACGAGGGGGCGCAACCGGTCCGGGTCGGCAACGGCGCTTACAACCAACGTCAGCACGACGTGTGGGGCGCGATCGTGCGCGCGATCGACCTGCACACCGGTCCGCACCATCGCGTCGAAGACCGGCTGTGGCGGATCGTACGAACTCAGGTGGAGCGCGCGCTCAAGCATTGGCGCGAACCCGACCAGGGCATCTGGGAGGTGCGGTCCGGCGCACAGCACTTCACCTTCTCAAAGGTGGCCTGCTGGGTTGCCGCCGACGCCGGCGCGCGGATCGCAGAAGTGCGCGGCGAGGACAAGCTCGCCGCCCGGTGGCGCATCGCCGCCGAGGAAATCCACGCTGACGTGCTCGCCAACGCCGTCGACGAGCGCGGTGTGTTCACCCAGCACTACCACACCAAGGCCCTTGACGCCTCGGTGCTACTCATTCCGTTGTTCGGATTCCTGCCACCCAGCGACGAGCGGGTTCGCGCCACCGTGCTGGCGATCGCCGACGAGCTCACCGAGGAGGAAATGGTCCTGCGCTACCGCCTCGACGAAACCGAGGACGGCCTCAGCGGTGAGGAGGGCACCTTCACAATCTGCTCTTTCTGGCTCGTCTCCGCACTGGTCGAGATCGGCGAATTGGCGCGAGCCAAAACCTTGTGCGGAAAGCTGCTGGCGTCGGCAAGCAGCCTCGGGCTCTACGCCGAGGAGATCGACCCGCACAGCGGGCGGCACCTCGGAAACTTTCCGCAGGCGTTCACGCACCTGGCGCTGATCAACGCGGTAACCGCCGTGATCCGGGCGGAACGGCGGCACGACATTCCACGGGATGTCACCCTGCCTTCCACCCCCGTGGGTGTGTCCGCCGCGGGCGTGATCCGGTCGGATGAACACACACCCCGATCGGAAAGGCCGCGCCAATGACCGACTCCAGCGTCAACCAGCCGCTCATCGTGCCGTCGGTGTTGCCTGCCGACTTCGCCCGTCTCGGTGACGAGGTGGGGGAGCTGTGCGAGGCGGGGGTGGACCGGATCCAGTGGGACGTCATGGACGGTGTCTTCGTCCCGAACCTCACCTTCGGCCCCGACGTCATCGCGGCAGCGCGCCCGCACAGCACCGTCGGGTTCGAAGCTCATCTCATGGTCGTCAACCCCGACGAGCTCCTGGGGCGGTATGTCGACGCGGGATGCGAGCTGGTCATCGTGCACGCCGAAGCCTGTACCCACCTCCACCGCACCCTGGCGCGCATCCGCGACCTCGGCGCGCGCAGCGGCGTCGCGCTGAACCCGCACACTCCCGCCGAGGTTGTCGAGCATGTCCTGCCCGTGACAGACCTGGTCCTCCCCATGACCGTCAACCCGGGATTCGGCGGCCAGTCCTACATCACCGCCGTGGAGCCGAAGATCGCGCGCCTGCGACGGATGATCGACGAATCCGGGCTACCCATCGAACTCGAGGTCGACGGCGGCATCACAGACGAAACCATCCGTGGCGCTTCCGCCGCCGGCGCCGATGTCTTCATCTCCGGCTCGTGGATGTACACGTACCCGGAAGGCAAGGCGGCCGCTGTCAAACAGTTGCGCGCTGCCGCGATCGAGATAACGCCACACGCCGAGGCAGCCAGGTGACAAACCTCGGCCACAGATGAGCCGCCTCGAAGCAGTCATCTTCGACGTCGACGGCACGCTCGTCGACAGCGAGCGAGATGGCCACCGGGTGGCCTTCAACGAGGCGTTTGAGGAGGCCGGGCTCACCGATTACTGGGACGTCGACACCTATGGGCAGTTGCTGAAGATCACCGGAGGCGCGAAGCGGTTAAGGTTCTGGCTCGAGAACAACGGCAGGTCACCGGACGAGGCCGCTGGGCTCGCGAAGCGACTGCACAAGCGGAAGACGCAAATCATGCGCCGTCTGATCGCGGATGGGCACATACAGGCCCGGCCCGGCACTCACCAGTTGGTCGATGTGCTGGAGGCGAGCGGTGTTGCGATGCACGTCGCGACAACCGGCACACGCGCGTGGGTCGAACCTCTTCTGAAGCATGCCTTCGGCGACAGATTCGAAACAGTGATAACCGGAACCGAGGTTTCCGACCTGAAGCCCAGCCCGGCTGTGTACCTCGAGGTGTTGCGCAGGACGGGCTGCAAGCCCGGGCGTGCGGTCGCCATTGAGGACTCCGCGAACGGTGTGCAGGCCGCGGTCGCCGCCGGTCTGCGCTGTTTGGCCGCATACAACTCGTACACCCGAAACGACGACCTGTCCGGGGCGACGCTCGTCGCAGACGGGCTCACCGACCCGGCGCTCGTCGGGTGGTTCCACGACCGCCTGGGCGGTTAGAGCGGATGCACCGTGACGATGAGGCAGTGCCGGGTGTCGTCGTAGTGGCCGGCGGTGATGCGGTACCAGCCATTGAACATGGGGTCGCGTAGCGCGATGCCAATTGCTGCGGCGGCGTGGGTGAGGCAGAAGCGGGCGTAGTTGCAGGTGTCGGCGATGATGGCAGCGTCTTGGCTGCACCCGTATATGTCGCAGTTCCTCACTCCGGTGACGACCCAGGTCTGGCTGTCGGTGGCTGCGGCGGCGAATGTGGTCATCGTTGTCCTCCGGTTTCCGAAGGTGGTTGGCTGCGGCCGAGACCAAGCTGTCCCTCGAGTCGCCGCCATATACCGGTGTCTTCGGAGACCGCCCGACCGGCGTCGAGGGCTGCCCACGTCGTCGTCACGACGGACCGCAACAAGCGGCCGTCGTCGCCATTGCCCCAGTTGTGCGGAACGGCATCGGGCACGGGCTCGACGACGTCGTCCGGAGCCGCACACAGGCGCACGCCGGGCTCGAGCAATCCGGTCAGGCCGGCGGCCACATATGTCGGACGGGCGGTCGGCGCGGCGAACGCAAGGTCCTTCAGACCTGAGGCCCCGCTCAGGACCAGCAAGGAGTCCAGACCGGCAGCGTTGGCACCCTCGATGTCGGTGTCCAGCCGGTCACCGCACACAACGGTCTCCGCTTGTTCGACGCCGAGCGTGGCGCGTGCCAGGTCGAAGAGTGCCCTACCCGGCTTGCCGACCACGTGCGGGATCACGGTCGTCGCCGTCTGCACGGCCATGACCAACGCACCATTGCCCGGTGCCGGCCCGCGCGACGTCGGGAGCATGATGTCGAGGTTGGTGACCACCCAGGTCGCCCCAGCCTCGACGCGGTAGCCGACCTCCGCGAGTTCACTCCAGGTGACGTCGACCCCAAGGCCCTGGACCACCGCCTCGACGGATGCGCCAGCCAACTCCGAGACGCGAACCGGGACCAGTCCGACGTCAGTGAGTGCCTGCACGACCCCTGGCCCCCCGACCGCAAGTACAGCGGTCCGCTTGGGTAGCCGCGCCGCGAGGTATGCCGCGGCCGCCTGGGAACTGGTTACCACTATCCACCCGTCTCGCCCGATGCCGAGCTCGTGGAGATGGTCGCCGACGGCGTCGGGCGAGCGAGATGCGTTGTTGGTCGCGAAAACGACTGGTATGTCGTTCGCGGATAGCCGGTTCAGGGTCTCGACGGCGCCGGGTACGGGCGCCGCGCCGCGATACACGACACCGTCGAGATCGCAGATCACCGCCGAGTATTCGGCAATAAGAGATTCGGCCCCGATGGCGGGCTCGCCAATCGTGCGCATCGCACTCCTCGGACATGTTGGGCATTGGCGGCCGACGCTATGCGGTGCTGGTGGGCGTGCGGCTCCCCTTTGTGGATGAATTCGTGGGTGACGTGACCGGCCGACCCGCGGCGCGGCAGTCTGAAACCCTCAGCGTGACAGCGCGCGCACGACTATCTCGGTGGCCAGTTGAGCGGTGAAGTGGCGAGATTTTCGTGGGCCCGCCAGCTCTACCAGCCGGAAATCCGCGTGCACATACCGTCTGCTTGCGCGGGCGACAGTTTGTGCCGCCCTCGTGCTGACCAGCACTGTGGTGTCGAGTTCCACCGCCGGGCAGTCCTTGTCGCGGATCACACCGTGGACGTCGGGAACCAATGGGTGCCCACTATCGATGACGACCAAGCCGGTGAATCGGTCGCCGAAGGTGGCGGCCAGGTCCCAGGCCAGTTCACCGAGCGCCGCGGAGGTTGTCCCGGGTCTCGTAGAAGTTGAGGTGGCGGTCCCCCGCTCGAAACCTGCCGTGTGGTAGGTATCGGGCGTTCCGCCAAGAACTCCTACAGCAAGGGGACCACCATGAAGAAGAGTAACCAGATTCAGTCCGTCGAGGTGAGCGCATCCGCGGTTCCCGAACGGGTCAGTGTGGCGATGAGCGAGATCGCCGAAAACATGAGCGAGGGCCTGCTGGCGTTGGCTGTCGGCGCGGGCCTGCAGGTGATGGCGGCGTTGATGGAGGCCGACGTGACCGCGTTGGCGGGCCCGAAGGGCCGCCATGACGGCGCGCGTCGGGCGGTGCGGCATGGTCGTGAACGCGGCTCGGTGACCTTGGGTGGGCGGCGGGTGCCGGTGACCCGGCCTCGGGTGCGCGCCGCCGACGGGACGGGCGAGTTGGCGGTGGCGTCCTATGAGCTGTTCAGTTCCACCGAGATCCTAGGCAAGATGGCGATGGAGAAGATGCTGGCCGGGCTGTCCACTCGCCGTTACCCGGTTGGGCTGGAGCCGGTCGGCGTCCAGGTCGCCGAAACGTGTTCGGCAACAAGCAAGTCGGCGGTTTCGCGGCGGTTCGTGGCGATGACCGAGACCGCGCTGGCCGAATTGCTGGCCGCTGATCTGTCCGGGCTGGATCTGGTGGCGTTGATGATCGACGGGGTGCACTTCGCCGAGTCGTGTTGCGTCGTGGCGATGGGGATCGGCATCGACGGGGTCAAGCATCCGCTGGCGTTGGTGGAGGGCTCCACGGAGAACGCCACGTTGGTCACCGAGCTGCTGGTGGACCTGCGCGAGCGTGGCCTGGACGTCACCCGCCCGATGCTGGTCGGTCTGGACGGGTCCAAGGCGCTGCGCAAGGCGGTGCTCGACGTGCTCGATCACCCCGTCATCCAGCGCTGTCAGCTGCACAAGATTCGGAACGTGAAAGACCATTTGCCCCAACGCCTTCGAACCACCGTAGGCCGCAGGATGACTGATGCCTACCACGCCGGATCAGCGTTGGAGGCCGAAGCCGCGCTGCTGGGGTTGGCCAAGGAACTCGACCGCACCCATCCCGGCGCGGCGGCGAGTGTGCGCGAGGGGCTCGATGAGACGCTCACGGTGCTGCGCCTGGGTGTGCCGCCCACCCTGGCCCGCACCTTGCGCTCGACCAACTGCATCGAGTCGATGATCTCGGTCTGCCGCGAACACGCCGGCAACGTCAAGCGCTGGCGCGACGGGCAGATGGCGCTGCGTTGGTGTGCGGCCGGGATGATCGAGGCCGGCAAGCAGTTCCGCCGGGTGAACGGCCACCTGCACCTGCCGTCACTGCGATCAGCCCTCGAACGCGAGACCGCCGAATCTGTCGTACCCGAAGTGCACAATGATCAAGTGAGCGCAGCCTGATGCTCACCGGACCGCCACCGAAGTTCCACGGAACTCGGGACATCCTCAGCGCCGCGTCGGCCACGAGCAGCCCACCTGGGATCTTTAGCTGGTTGAGAAACCCGACGATCGACTTTGAGGTCAGCCCAGGGTGCGCGGGAATAACGACCGTGCGGAACGCAGCAACGTGCAGGCGCTCGCGCACGATGTCGTAATACTGTCCGTTGCACGGCGCCTGCTCAAAGATGATGACTACACGGCCCTTGACCGGACCGGACACTGTTACTGGCACCTGGGATCCATCGATCGCGGTGAGCACCCGTATCGATTGGCAGTCCGTCGGTAGCGATGCATTGATCACGGCGACTCGTCCCGGGTCCCCAGGTATAGCTGGATGTACGGCGTCAGGCTGCTGTGACCGACCGACAACACGAAGCTGCCAGGGCCGATCCAGTGCGCGTCGCCGGGGCCGTGGCGCATCCAATCGTCGGGATGGTTTGGGCGAGTCAGGGCGGTGACTTCTTTGACGGTGGTCACGAAATGTTTCCTCGCTTCGGCGGGTCAGGCTGGCAAACTGGTGATTTTCACACCCGACGGAAATCAATCGGTGTGTTCCGATGGTTTCGGAGTCGCTACAGTTGAGGGGGACCCGTTTGGTGGTCCAGTCGCTATGCGACTTGGGGTTGGTGGGTCGTGGTCCACTGTAGAGCGAACTCGGCAGGGGTGAGCTCGCCATGGGCGGAGTGGGGCCTGTTGGCGTTGTAGTCGACCCGCCAGTCCTCGATGATCACGCGGGCTTCCAGGAGCGAGTCGAAGCGCCATGAGTTGAGCAGTTCATCACGAAGCCTGCCGTTGAACGACTCGATCCAGGCGTTCTGCCAAGGCGAGCCCGGATCGATGAAAAGTGAACCAGCACTGTTGAATCGGCACCAATCACTGACCGCGTGGGCCACGAACTCGGGACCGTTGTCGAAGCGCACGTAGTGCGGCGCACCGTGGTGCAGAGCCAGGCGATCCAGCACGTCGACGACGCCGTCGGCGTCGATGCCACGATCGACTTCGATCGCGAGGGCTTCGCGGGTGAACTCGTCGATGACGTTCAACATCTTCAAGGTGCGGCCATCGGCGGTGGTGTCGAACTGGAAGTCCATCGCCCAGATGACGTTCGGACGAATCGGTGACATCGCGCCCACGGCGATACCGATACCGGTCAGACGCTTCTTCTTGCGGCGCTGCGGGACGCGGAGGCCCTCCTCGCGCCACAGACGACGGATGCGCTTGTTGTTGACCTGCCAGCCGGCTCGGCGGGCCATCTTGGCTGCCCGCCGCCATCCCCAGCGGGGCCGGTCAGTGGAGAACCGGCGCAGCCAGGCGCGCAACTCGGCCTCCTCGGTGGTGATCGGCGGCGGTGTCAGGCGCATCGTGGAACGGTGCAGGCCAACCACTGTGCAGGCGCGGCGCTCGGAAACCCCGAACCGGTCGCGCAGCGCCGTGACGGCGCGGCGCTTGCGGTTCGGGGTCAGAAGTTTCCCGCCGAGATCTCCTTGAGCATGTCGATGTCGAGGGCCTGGTTGGCGACCAACTTCTTCAATCGGGTGTTCTCGGCCTCGAGTTCTTTGAGCCGTTTGGCCTCGTTGGCTTTCATGCCGCCGTACTGGGCAAGCCAGCGATGCCACGTCGACTCCGCGATCTGCAGGTGTCGGCACACCTCGTCGAGCTCCTGGCCGGCCCCCAGGAGCTTGTTGCCCTCGGCGAGCTTGCGGATGATCTGATCCGGCGTATGCCGCCGGCGCTTGTTCGATGCCATGTCGTTGTTGATTCTTCCTCGCCCGAACACCGGGCAACAGAGTCCCACAATGACTGGACCACTACGACGGGCTCACCTCACAGTCTTCGTCTCTTATTTTTCTTTCCGGAAGTTCGATATATCCGAATGCGTATTTGCGATTGGGAGGTTGACTTTGCGGGCCTGTTGTTGTTCGCGGGTCGGCGTGATCGCGCTGCTGGGTCCGTCGCTGCGGATGGACATCACCGTCCCTCGAATCGAGGCTGCGCGAGATGCGCCGTCGCGCGTAGCCAAAGCACGCAGCTAACTCTTACGAGACTGACAAGGCCCGCCATCCCCCAGGAGGGTGGAAGTCAGGTTGATTGGCCTACCACCGGGAAACCGGAGCTCATGGCGCGCGAAGGATTTGGGCTTGATCCCCGGTGGTTACCTGACTTTGGCGGACTGCTGGTCGAGCGGTGGCGTTGCGTGAATATCGTGGTCGTCCAGCGCTGAGCTCGGCGGGATTTGTTCGAAAGCGAAGGACCTCAGTCGTGTACGACCGGTTATGGCTCGGGATAGACGTGGGCACCCAGAGCGTCCGTGTGTTTGCCATCGACGATGACGGGCAGGTGGCCGGATCCGGCTCGACCGCGCTTAGTGGTCAACGCCGGGGTCGGCGACATGAACAAGATCCCGAGCGATGGTGGGAGGCGGTGGTTGAGGCATCCATCGCAGCTCTGAACGGTCTCGATGGCGGTGCCGTCGCCGGGCTCGCCGTCGATGCGACGTCGGGAACCATTCTGCTCACCGATCAGGCGGGACGCCCACGGACCGCCGGTCTGATGTATGACGATGCCCGTGCAACGGAAGAGGCCCGTCTCGTTGACGAGGCAGGGGAACCGGTATGGGCTTCGCTTGGCTATTTCCGAATGCAGCCATCGTGGGCTCTGCCCAAGCTCATTTGGTTGCTGCGGCACCGGCCGGAGCTAACGACAGGCGATCTGCGGCTGTGCCATCAGGCTGACCTGATCACCGCTCGGCTGATAGGACATCCCGTCGCCACCGACACCACCAACGCCCTGAAGTCGGGCTATGACGTGATCGAGGAGCAATGGCCCGACGAGGTTTTCGACCGCCTCGGTGTGCCACCGAGCATGTTGCCGGAGGTGGTTCGCCCGGGAACCGTTCTCGGTGTCGTAAGCGCGGCGGCGGCGTCTCTCACCGGGATTCCCGCTGGTACACCGGTGGTGGCCGGCATGACCGACGGGTGCGCGGCACAACTGGGCGCCGGCGCCGTCGAAGCGGGGTCGTGGAACTCGGTGTTGGGCACCACGCTCGTGCTCAAAGGCGTCTCGAAACGGCTGATCCGCGACCCGAACGGAGTTGTTTACTGTCATCGCGGACCGAACGACACCTGGCTACCGGGCGCGGCGTCAAACAGCGGCGCGGGGGTCATTGCGCAGCGGTTCGGCGACAAGGATCTGGATGTACTGACTGCTCAAGCGGAGCGAATGCCTGTGGGTCCCGTGGCTTATCCGCTAGTGGCGAGGGCAGAACGGTTCCCGTTCGTGTCGCGCAACGCGGAAGCGTTTGTTATCGGCGACGCTCGCGACGATGCGGCGATGTTCGCGGCGCTATTGCTGGGGGTGGCATGTGTCGAGCGGCTCTGCATCGACTACCTCGACCTGCTTGGGGCGTCCACAGACGGCCCGCTGACGATGACTGGCGGTGGCACCCGCAACCGTTACTGGTCGCAGCTTCGCGTTGATCTGATTGGAAGATCGGTCCGACTGCCCGCCCAAGCGGAACCAGCGATGGGTATGGCGGTCTTGGCTTCAACACTTGCAGGACGATCTGTCGTCGAGGCTGCGCGCAGCATGGTGCGAAGTTATCTCGAACTCACACCTGACCCGACTCGAGCTCCGGTGTTGCTTCAACGCTACGGCGATTTCGTCGAGGCGCTGACGGCGCGGGGATGGCTCGACGACAGGACCGCCTCGCACGCTCGAAAGGGAGCGAACCAGTAAACGCGGGTGCGAAAGGTTTGTTGCCCTCCCTTCCCCGTAGCTGCAGTGTGTTCCGCGGTGTCCCGTTTGCCGTCGTGTGGTGCCTGGCGGTGGGCGAAGCGGGCCATCCGCTTTTGTCGCCGCCGTCCCGTTGAGCGGCACGTCGACAAACTGTGCGGCTGAAGTACCCCCGGCCCTCGCAACCACATAGGAACGAAACCTGGGGTACTTCACAACGGTATGTCGGTGTTCGTGGGCCACGTTGAGGGCACGACGTAGTGCTGGGAGGTCTGGGATGCCGCCCGGGTGCTCAGGGCCAGCTCGGCGCAGGTTGCGGCAGTGGGCTGGCGCCTTCAGGACGAAAGCCATCGAAGATGATGGCGAGATATCGCCGCCATAGATCTGGGGGAGGCGCGGACAGATACTCGACCGCGTGAACTGGGGCGCATATCAGCACGAAGACATCCGTTCCGGTGATGTCCCGCCGAATGGCGCCGCTGTCGCGCGCCCGGTCAACCAACGCTACGACGCCCGCGTGTAGGTCGTCCCGAAGCTGCAGCACGTTCGGGTCGTCAGCGCTCGCCGACATCACGATGGTCAGGTCGCGTTGGTGGCGCTGGTCCGCGGCCACCGTCAGGAACTCCAGAAGCGCAGCCCCCGGCTCGGGTGAATCCAGCAGCCGTCGGGCAACGTCTCTCAACTCCGTCACATACCGTGCGACGACAGCGGCGATCAGCTCTTCCTTCGTCGCGAAATGACGGAAAACCGTCCCTTTTGCGACCCCCGCCCGGCGGGCGATGTCGGCGACCGAGGCATCCAAGCCCCGCGCTGCGAATTCATCCTCGGCTGCAGCCAGCAGCGATTCGCGGTTCCGTACCGCATCGGAACGCAGCGGGCGGGCAGGTGGGGGCACAGGCGAATTCTACAAGTTGACCGCATGGTCATTTTGCGGTTATGTTCCTAAAGTCAACATGACCGCATGGTCATCTTATGGAGGTAGGCATGCAACTGAACGGCGCGACCGCACTAGTTACCGGCACCAACCGTGGACTCGGCCACCACCTCGCCGTCGAGTTATTGCGACGCGGGGCGAAGGTCTACGCGACCGCCCGGCGCCCCGAACTCGTCGACATTCCCGGTGCCGAGGTGGTGCACCTCGATATCACCGATCAGTCGTCGGTCGACGCGGCAGCGGCGCTCGCCGGTGACGTCGATGTGTTGATCAACAATGCCGCGTTCACCGCCGGCGGGAACCTCGTGACCGGCGACCTGGACGCGATCCGAATGGTGATGGAGTCGAATTACTATGGCGCGCTTGCGATGATCCGAGCGTTCGCACCGATCCTCGCTCGTAACGGCGGCGGTGCCATCCTCAATGTTCTGTCGGCCGCGGCGTGGACCACCGTCGATGGCAACACTGCCTACGCTGCCGCCAAAGCGGCGGAGTGGGGGCTGACCAATGGGGTGCGGGTCGAACTTGCCGGCCAGGGAACGCTCGTCACCGCCCTCGTGCCCGGGCTGATTGGCACCCAGACGCTGTTCGACTACGCCGAAGCCGCCGGGATCGCGCTCCCCGAAGGGTCCGTGGTCGACCCGGCCGATCTTGCGAGGGTCGCTCTCGACGGGCTCGAGGCCGGAGAAATCGAGATCCTGGACCGGCTCAGCGCCGAAGCGAAGGCCACCCTCAGCGGTCCTCCGCGCGCGTTCGATCTCGGACACGCTGCGGCTCGGTGATACTGCAGTCAGGAACCGGCGTTCGTGCGGCCAACTGCGGGAGACGACACAGGCGGTCAGTATTGAATTACGGTGTAGCACAGTTGATTCGACCTATGACGACCGGCTTGTCGTAGGCGGGACCTGATCTGGGCCGTCGCCCGCTCGGTGACCGATCGACATGGACGCCACCAGAGACGTTTGGCGGTCTGGGCCACCGGGGTATGCCGGACGCAATGACAGGGCCCGCGTCATCCATCTTGTTGGTCGCCGATCCCGGTGCTCCGGCGGCGATCGCCGAACGTCTTTCTGATTCGCTCCCGAGTGCGCTGGCGGATGATGCTGGCGCGGAGGGCGATTGGGACGTGTCTGTTCGACGCGACTCCTATCCGGTAGATGAGCATGCCGAGGTCTTAGACGTAATCCGCACCGTTGACCCGGCTGGTGAGACCGAGGACATCGTCATCTACCTGACCGATCTGCCACGACGTCTGGGGACGACGCCGGTGATTGCAGACATCAGCCTGAGTAACCGGTTCGGACTGATTTCCATCCCTGGAGTGGGCGGTTTGTTTATCGGTCGCCGGGTGCAGAAGTTGGCGCAGACAGTCGTAGCCGAGGTGACTTACCAGTCGGACAAGGAACACCGATCTGTGAAGCGGTTCACGCGGACACAGGAGGACGATGTTGTCCGCTACATTGCGCCGGCAGGCCCGGCGCGCCTGAAGCTTCTGATAGGCATGGTTTACGCCAACCGCCCGTGGCGATTGGCTGCCGGTTTGTCCAAGGTGTTGATGGCCGCGTTCGCCGCTGGGGCGGTGAGCCTTGCGTATCCGACGATTTGGCAGTTGTCCGACACCATGGGCCCCTGGCGGTTGAGCGCGGCGACGATCTTGGCGAGCGCAGCGATGATCGCATGGCTCGTCCTCGACCACGAATTGTGGGAACGGCCGCATTCGGCCGACGAACGTGAACGCGCGGTGTTGTACAACGCAGCCACTGTCGTCACCCTGACAGTTGGCGTCGCCATTCTCCACATCGGGCTGTTCATCCTGCTGCTGGTGACCGCCTGGTGGGTGCTGCCGCCGCAGTTGGTCGCCGACAACATCGGCCATCCCGTCGGCCCCTCAACCTTGCTGATGATGGCCTGGCTGGTTGCGGCGATCGCAACATTAGGCGGTGCCCTCGGATCGGGATTGGAGGATGACGAGGCCGTCAAGGCGGCCGCATATGGGGTTCGGCAACGCCAACGATTCGACAAATCGAATAATCCGTAAGCGCGAGCCGCTCTGCGAGCACCTTCACGCCAGCGAGCCGCACGGCCTTCAGCCACGTGGACGCCGGCTCCCGCCGTCAGCTGTACGAACTGCGCCAGAAGTCCTCCCACTCGGACTTGGTGCGATAGTCACTGACGAGGTCGGCGCTGGGGAACGGCGCCATCTGGTCCAGAAAGTCCTTCACGTTGGACGGGTCGTCCGGTGCGGGTATCTGGGAATTCGCGGCGGGCTTGCCGTCGGCGAGCTGAATGGCGAAGCCCTCCTCGGTCAGCATGTAGTGGATGTAGAGCTTGGCGGCATTGGGGCTGTCCGTCTTCGACGCGTACGCTATTCCCGACGGGAATGACTGCAGCGCCCAAGGTTTCATGCCGTCGCAGAGAGACAAGTGGTAGCCCTTCTGGGCGTTGTTGCGGAACTTCGCCATGGAGATAGGGCCGAAGCTCGGCTCCTGCTGGCCGGGGGCCCCGACGGCTTCGGAGACTTCCTCGTCATTACGGGTGAGCTTGGGATTGTTCTGTGCGAAACGTTTCACCCACTCGTGAGCGGCATCGGGCTGGTCCGTGGTCAGTTCCGTACCGAAGTGCTCCTTGTAGGCGCTCCGTAGTGCGGCTTCGTCGTTGAGGGCCATCGTGTTGAACCAGTAGGAGTATTTGGCGTTGCTCAGTGGGTCGGCGATTGCGACGCGGCCATCGAACTCTTCGTCGGTGAGCTGCCAGATGTTGGATACCGGGCAGCTCGAGTAGGTCTGGTTGTTGTAGACCCAGCCCATCGGACCGTAGTGAACGATCAGTGGGTACTGATCCTCGGGTTTGATCGAATCCTTCATGTCCCCGGGAACCCAGTTGACGAGGACGCCCTGATCCAGCAACTCGACGGCGTACGTGGGGAGGTCTTCGTTGATGACGACATCACCGATGACGTTGCCGGACTGGTTCTCCTTCAACACCTTGTCGATGGCTCCGAGCTCGACCTTCACCCCGGTGGCCTCGAGCCCGTACTTGGCGGCGAAGGCCTCGGCGGTGGCGACGACCTTGGTGGTTTGGTCGTAGACCGTGATTCCGGGCTCGGTGCGCGCCGCCGCGATCAGCGCATCGAGGTCGAAGCCCGCCGGATCCTCGTCGGGCTGTGTGGACTTCTGCACCAGCGGGGGCGACGTGGCGTCGGCGTCGGTATCGGTGGGGCCGGGCGGCGCGCAGGCCGCCACCAGCAGCGCGAGGACCGCCCCGGCGCGCGTGAGGCGCCGGGCGCGAGATTTGTTCCTGATCATGACTTCTCCTTCGTTGGCGAGCAATTAGCGGATGGAGCGGGCAGAGTGCAAGCTCACGTCGACACAATCACCTTCGGTGTCGAACACGTGAACATCGTTGGCGGCAACCCGGATTCGGATATCGTCGCCCGGCCGGCACGTCGGAGTTACGGAAGTGGTCGCGAAGAGGTGGCGGTCATCGGCGACGACTTCGATGGTCCAGCTGCCGCCGGTCGCGAGTACGGCGAACACGGTGGCGTCGATGGCCAGACCCTCGCCGACGGGCTCGCCGCGGCTTTCGATGCGGATCGACTCTGGACGAAATCCCACTGAACCCGGTGCGGCCCCGCCGCCCTGCGTTCTCGCATGGGCGAATTCGTACGCTGCTGCCACGTGGGGGGCGGATTCGGCGTCGACGATGTCGACGACGTTGATGGGAGGGTTGCCGAGGAATTCGGCGACGAACCGGTTTCGGGGGCGGTCGTAGATGTCGGTCGGTGTTCCGATCTGTTGGAGTCGACCCTCGAACATCACGGCAATCCTTGTGGCCAATGTCATTGCCTCCCACTGATCGTGGGTCACAAAGACGATGGTGGAGCCAAAGTCGTGGTGAATCCGCTTGAGCTCTGCCCGCATCTCGAGACGCAGCCGTGAGTCGAGGTTCGAGAGCGGCTCGTCGAAAAGCATGACACCGGGGTTGACGGCCAGCATCCGGGCCAGCGCCACCCGCTGCTGTTGTCCGCCCGACAGTTGCGAGGGGTAGCGGTCTGCGTAACAGTCGATGCCCATCACCGTCATCACCTCGTCGACGCGCCTTCCTCGCTCGGCTCGGCCGACCTTGCGCACGCGCAGACCGTACTCGGTGTTCTGACGGATCGTCATGTGCGGCCACAATGCATAGCTTTGGAAGACCAGACCCATCTCGCGGCGCTCCGGTGGAACGAACACCCCGCGGTCGACCGAGTCCAGCACCCGGTCGTTGACGGAGATCGAACCGGCCGTTGGCTGTTCGAGACCGGCGATCATCCGCAGCGTTGTCGTCTTGCCACAGCCGGAGGGGCCGAGCATGCACATGAAGTCACCGTGGTCGATCGTCAGATCCAGATCATCGACTGCACGCGTCGTCGCCCCCGGATAAAGCTTGGTGATACGACTCAGGGTAATCGTGGGCATCGGTCATCCACCTAATCCCCGACCAAGGTCGGTCTTCATGGTCTTCTGGATGGCGTAGGTGCCGCCGAACGCGATGGCCGAGACGATGAGGACGACGCCGTTGGCGGCCTGGGTGAATCCGAACTCGACGAGCTTGAGCGCGAACGTGGTCAAGACGTCCATACCCGGCACGGTCAAGATCACCACGAGGCTCAGGCTGCGCACACCAGCGATGAACGGAAGGAGCACACCGATTGCCAGAGCGCGCTTTTGGATGGGCAGGATGATCCCCGCCATCCGGCGCCACCAGCCGGCACCCGCGACCTGTGCTGCCTCTTCGGCGTCGGGGCCGAGCTGCATCATCGAGGAGATACCGGCGCGCGACGCGAACGGCATCTGCTCGGCCATATAGATCAGTACCAGTATGGCGGCCGTGCCGTAGAGCGCCGGAATGGGTCCGCGGGGTACGGCGAACAGGGAGAGGTAGGCAACCGCGAAGGCGATGCCCGGGACGAGATACGGAAGGAATGTCAGCTGGCGCAACGCCGTTGCGAGCAGACGGCTGGGGGAGCGGACGACGACGTAGCCGACGAGCTGTCCGAGGATGCCTGCCGACACCGCTGCGACTCCGACGATCCAGAGTGTGTTCCAGGCCGCCGACCACACGGCGCTGCTCCTCAAAACTCCGTCGGTGAATCCCGGGGTGTCGAGGCCGCGGCCGAACCAGTAGGACAGGGTGAAGTTGCCCGGTGAGAAGTCGGCAGGACGCCGCATCAGGGTCGAGAGCAGCAGTACTCCGATGGGGACGATCACACTGAGAAGAAACACGAATCCGCAGAGCGAGGTAGCCGGAATCCGCAATCTGCCGAGCGGCCGAGTCCCGCGCGTCGACCCCTTGCCCCCGATGGTGACAAAGCGCCGCGCCTCCTTGAGGAAGTGCACGTCCACCCACAGGGAGAGCAGTCCTATCACGATGATTGCGCCGGCGATGACCGCCGCGGAACCGCTATCCCGGGTCGAGATGTTTCGGTACAGCGAGGTCGCCAAGACGTTGAAGTCGGTGGGCAGTCCGAGAATGTAGGTCACCCCGAATTCGCCGAGGACCTTCGCCAGGATCAACGTGGCAGCCGAGACGATGGCCGGCCGCATCAGCGGCACCAGGATGGTGCGGACGACGGTCCCGTAGCCGGCTCCGAGTAACCGTGCGGAATCCTCCAGTTGTGAGTCGAAGCGTTCGAGGGCGTTGCCGAGCAACAGTATGACCAGCGGCGAGAAGTACAGCGTGAAGATGATGATGATCGGAACACCGCCGTAGGCAAGCCAATCGGGCGGTGTGAATCCGATGGACTCGAGCCAACCGGGTTGACCACCCGCCCTGCGGTTCTTGAAAATCGTGCTCCAGGCGAGCGCGAACGCCCACGTCGGCAGCATGTAAGGGACGATCAACGCGGTGCTGAACCAACGGCGTCCCAACAGATCTGTGCGGGTCAGGAGCCACGCGAACACTCCGCCGACCAGCAGCGACAAGACCACTGAGCAGGCGCTGACAATCACGGTGTGGAGCAGCGGTCGCCAGAACAGGTCGGCAGAGACCGGTGAAAGGAACACCCGCCAGAGGTAGTACGACGTCAGCGAGCCCGCGGGCTGCTGCACGATCAACGTGTCCTTCGGGCTGACGGTTGCGCCCTGAATCAACATGGTCACGATCGGCACCACGATCAGGTAGCCGAATAGCACCAGCCCGAGCAGGCCGAGGACCGTCGCGGGACGCCGAATGGCGACCCTGAACCGATAGCGAAGCGCCTGCCGGCATGTCGAAGGGCTCGCGGGTGCCGGCGGCTCGTCGTCGACGACCAGATGGTCCGGCGCCGTCGCCCGTCTCTTCACGAAGTCCTCGGCTTGGCTACGGCTTGTCGGACACACCCTTTGAATATGTGCGGGACATTACCCAGCCCGGGCCCAAGGTGTTACCCATAACGAGCAATTCGCTTACTTGCCAACCGAATCGAGGCAGGTGTGTGTCGCCTCGACGCGAACCAGTGATCGTCAGACCGTGAAGCCGCCGTCGACGTTCAGATTTGCACCAGTGATGTAGCCGGACTCCGGGCCGGCCAGGAAGCTCACGAAGGATGCGACGTCGGTGGTGTGTCCGTAGCGGCCCTGCGTGGTGACCACCTTGAGGCTCTCCGCGAAGTCGCCGTGGTCGGGGTTTGCGTCGGTGTCGATCGGACCCGGCTGCACGTTGTTGACGGTGATGCCGCGCGTACCGAGATCGCGGGCCAGGCCACGGGTGAACGAGGCGACCGCACCCTTGGTCATGCCGTACGCCGATACCCCGGCCCCCGGAATCCGGTCGGCGTTGATGCTCCCGATGTTGATGATCCGTCCGCCTTCGCTCAAATGCGGGACCGCGGTGCGGGTGGTCCAGAACATGCCGCCGATGTTGATGGCCACCAGGCGGTCGAACTCCTCGCCCGGGAACTCGTCGATCAGTGCCATGTGAGCGACGGCGGCGTTGTTCACCACGATGTCCAGCCCGCCGAGTTCGGCGACGGCCCGCTCGACCGCGGCCACGTTCTGATCCGCGTCGGCGGCGTCGGCCTGGATGGCCACCACCTTGGCGCCGTCGGCGGTCAGTTCGGCGACGAGCTTCTCGGCGTTGGTCGCCGAGGCCGAATAGGTGAACGCCACCGAGGCGCCATCGGCGGTCAATCGCCGGACGACCTCTGCGCCGATGCCGCGAGAACCTCCGGTGACCAGTGCTCGCCGCCCGGTGAGGGGTGATGTGCTCATCTTGGTGCCTCCAGGTAGTTACGAACCGATGTGTTACTAAGTACGATGAGGTCAAGGCCGATTGCAGCGCAAGCATTCCCAATGTGACCGGCATCACGGGAGGTGGTTCACGATGGCAGTCGGACGGCCGCGAGAGTTCGACCCCGATCAGGTCGAGGATGCGGCGATGAAGCTGTTCTGGGACCGGGGCTTCGACGCGGTGTCGATATCGGACGTGACCGCCGCGACCGGGGTCAACCGGCGCAGCATCTACGCGGAGTTCGGGTCCAAGGAGCAGCTGTTCGAGCGGGCGTTCCGGCGCTACCTTGACGGTCCCAGCGCCTACACGGCCGAGGCGCTGAACCGGCCGACGGCACATGAGGTGGCCGAGGCGATGGTGCACGGTGCGGCCGACACCGTCAGCGGCGATGTACACGGGTGCATGACCGTCGGCGAGGCACCGGGCCTCGCCGAGTTCCGCGACGCGACGGTGCACCGACTCGCCGAACGGTTCGACACTGCTGTCGCCGCCGGCGAATTGCCTGGCGTGGACACCCTGCTGCTGGCCCGGTGGATCGCGGCCGTGTGCCAAGGGATCGCTGTTCAAGCCCGCAGCGGCGCAAGCCGGGCAGACCTGCATGCCGTCGCGGAACTGGCGTTGCAGGGTTGGCCGAACAGCATCTGAGGAATCGCGCGGACCGCAGGGCGCCGTCCAGTCGATTCGCGCGGCGCGAGAACGCAATCCGAGCGTGCGGGCGGCTCGATCCGTCACCACACGAGCTCGCCGTCAGACTAGGAATCGCCATTCACATCTGCGAGGGTGTGAGATGACGCTTAATCAGTGCCTTGAACTCGGAGATTGGACCCAGCTTGATGACTGTGACCGGTGAGCGTGCAGAGATCCTCCTCGACGACGTCGATTTCAATCGACGGGATCATCCCGATCGGCCGTTGCGGCCCATCCCGCCGGGTAGGGACCACTTCGCAGCTCAGTGGCGTCACATGCGTGAGTTCATTTTCGGCGACTGGATCGATATCGACAAAGAGGTCGAACCCAACGACATCACACGCCTGCGCGATGACTACTTCTGGCAGGCCGACGAGCACATGATCGGTGCGGCCGACGCGTTCGAGCGCCTCGGCTATGAGGAGGGCCGGGCGCTGTTCGAGCAGGCCCTGACTCAGGGCATCGACACGCTGACGGATCCCCCGCAGGAGTTTGTCGAGCTCTTCGAGCATCTGGATGGGTTGTCCGGTCAGTTCGATCTCGTCTCGGCCGAACGAGGCCGGATGCTGGCGATGTCGAGTACCAAGGCGGCCACCACGATCATCCAGGGGTGGGCGTTCTACGAGACCGCGATGACGGGCGACATCTCGGCGGCCACCGGTGCCACCGGCCGCTTCGCGGACGACGGCCCGCGGCGCTTCATCGAGACGGCACGGGTGTTCGCGCAGTTCACCTTGCCGGACATCTTCGATCGGCAGTCGGAAGCGTTCCAGGATGTGGTGCGGGTGCGGCTGATGCACGCGCTGGTCAGCCGTGGGCTGCGGCGGAAGTGGGGCGACGACGTCTACCTCAAGTTCGGGGAGCCGATTCCCGTGACGTCGCTGCTCGGCTTCGGCAGCGGAATGTTGCTCGGGCGTCTCGTCGACCACGCGTTCGGGCGCAAGCTCACCCGACGCCAACTCGAGGATCTCGCCGAGTATTCGTCGTACTCCGGGCGGTTGTGGGGTGCGCCCGAGCGGCTCTACTCCGCCGACGGTGTGGAGTTGATCAAATCGCTGAACTACGTCCTGGCCCGAGGTGGTAACCCGTCGCCGTGGCGCGCCGAACTCGTCGATGCCATCGCGGGTCCGTCCCACATCGCGACGCTGACGGAGACTCTTCCCGGCTGGGCCAGGAAGTTAGTGGCGCTCTACGCCAACCAGATCACGGCGACCATTGCGCTTGCCCCGGCCGGAGTGGTGTTCGGGTACCAGCAGATCGAGGCCATGGTCGCCGGCACGCTCTTCGAGCCGCTGGGCTACAACTTCAAGCGCCGGGTGCGAGCCTTCGAGAACCTCACCAGACTCAATGTCGGTATCGCGATGGTGGCCGACAGGTTGCCGTGGTCCAATCCCCGCAGTGAGCGTAGGAACAAGAGCGGCGCGCCCGCGCGTGAGCGGATCGCCATGCTGAACAAGATCGCCAGCGGCAGGCAGATTCCGATCACCTACACCCACCACGACCGTTCGACATCGGGAGAGGGTTTCACCGGCTAGCTGCGCGGAACGCGGTGACGTGAGGCCTATCCAGATGCGGGCGGCGATCACATTGACGGACGAGTGGACATTGTTGACGCGAGTTCATAGCCTGTCCGAGACGTATGTAGCCGGGGGGCTTGCAACGAAGGACCGTGACAATCCGAATGAGTCGGCTGCGCCACTCTCTGCGGCGAACGGCGGGCGGATTTGCGGCCGGGGTCATGGTGCTAGCCATCGCGATAGCGGGCGACGTCAACGCGGACCCGGCGGCTGACGCGCTGGCCAGGCTCGACGAGTTGTCCCAACAGGCGTTGCAGACCCGGGAAGCCGTCACCGCCGCCCAACACGATGCCGAAGACAAACTGGCTGCGCAGACCTCTGCAGAAAACCGTCAGCGCGCCGACTTGGCGGCCCTCGACGCCGCGAATGCCCAGCTCGCAACCCGTCAAGCCGCAGCCGACCAGGTGGCGGCGATGACGTATGTCAATGGACGCACCGGTCAGTTGGCGGCGGTGATGACCGCGGGCTCCCCGCAAGAGCTGATTGACCAGCTGTCCGTGCAGCGGATCGTCGTCGCCGAGACAGCCAACCAGATGAAGGCCTATCAAGCCGCGCGTGAGGGCGCCGCCACCGCCGCCAAGTCGTCGGAGAAATCGGCCGCTGACGCGCGCGCCGCGGCCGAGCGGTCCGCCGCAGTGCACGCAGACCTGCAGGCGAAATGGAAAGAACTGTTGCGTCAGATCGCCGCCGCGGAGGCCCAGTACGCCGCGTTGACGCCCGCTCAGCAAGCCGTGGTCGACAACGCGGCCGCGCTGCCGCCACTGCCACCACCGCCGCCGCAGGGTGTACCCGCCCCGGCAGATCCGGCGATCGTCGCGATGCCCGCCCCACCCCCCGCCGCCGTTGTCCCGCCCCCCGCCCCGCCCCCCATGGCGGCTCTCATGGATGTCCCGGAGGCGCTGCCCGTCGGTGTCGCGTTTGAGGGCGGCCTTCAGCCGAACACCGTCCTGGCTGCCCGTGCCGTCAGCCAAAGGTTTCCCCAGATCGGCGAGATCGGCGGTGTCCGGCCGGACTCGAAGCCGTGGCATCCGAGCGGCCTGGCGATTGACATCATGATTCCCAACGCCGAAAGCCCCGAGGGCATCGCGCTTGGGGACGAGATTATGGCGTTCGCGATGGCCAATGCGGGGCGGTTCGGGCTACAGGATGTGATCTGGCGCGGCACGTACTACACGCCGTCCGGTCCGGCGGGATCGGGTTACGGCCACTTCGACCACGTGCACATCACAACGACACCACGCCGCTAACCGACGAATCGGCCGACTCACGCCGCGCGTGCGCTGAATTCGGGCGTTCGCTCGGGCGTCGCCTCGGCGAGCGCCTTACGGGTGTTCTCTGCATCGAAGTCCTTGCCGTACACCGGAGTCCCGGGCTGCTGGCGCCATGATTCAGAAATCGGGCCGGCATCGACAGGCTCGAATCCGAGTTGTTCGACGATTTCGTGGACCAGTTCACGGCCCGGTCCATCCTCGCCGGCGATCGGCAGCGCGATTCGGTCCGGTGTCCCGCTCGGTGTTCCCTTCTCCAGTAGATGCTTCCACCAGATCCCGTTGAAGACCTTGTACACCGGTGCGCCGATCTGCTCGGCGACCCACGCACTCTCGACCTGACCGTCCTCGATCCCCGCGATCTCACCGTCGCGCTGCAGCGGGTAGTAGTTGTTGGTCTCGATCACGGGGGCACCCGGCTTACGCGCATCGACGATTCCGTCGGCAAGGTCGGGCACGTTCTTCTGCGGAATGCTCACGATGACGAAGTCGGCATCGGCGGCGGCGTCCTTGGCCCATACCGCCGTCGCACCGGTTTCGCTCGCGAGGTCCGCGAGTGTCTCCGGAGAACGAGAGTTCGACACCGCCACATCGTGCCCGAGTTCGCGAAACCGGCGCACCAGCGTGCCGCCAATTTGACCTGCCCCGATGATTCCGATCTTCATGCAGCGCCTCCGTGCGGTGATGGTCTCGTCCTCCCGGGCCAACGTCGGGCACACCGGTGCTATTCCGGATCATCGCTCCACAGTCGATACTGGGTAGCTGACGGAGAGACGGGGACCGGCCAAATGACATCTGCCACTGAGGAATATCGCTCCGAGAAGGGGTTGGCGCGCGTCGCGCAGTCACTCGCCGGTTGGACAGAGCGATGGTTTCCGGACGCGTATGTCTTCGCGTTGGCAGGTGTCGTCCTCGTCGCTGTCGCCGCGCTGGCCAACGGTTCCTCTCCGCAAACCGTCGTCGATGCATTTGGCGACGGATTCTGGGATCTGGCCACGTTCACTCTGCAGATGGCCATGGTGGTGCTGACCGGATACGTCGTCGCCACCAGCCCGCCGGTGGCCAGGTTGATCGATCGCCTCGCCACCATGCCCCACACGGCAAAGAGCGCGGTGAGCTTCGTTGCGCTCCTTTCTATGTCGGTCTCGTTCCTGAACTGGGGACTAAGCCTGGTCTTCGGTGGTCTGCTGGCCCGGGCGATCGCCCGCCGGACCGATCTGCGGGTCGACTATCGCGCCCTCGGGGCCGCGGCCTTCATGGGGTTGGGCGCTGTGTGGGCGCTGGGCATGTCATCGTCGGCCGCGCAGCTGCAGGCAACTGCGGGCTCGCTGCCTCCTGAGCTCCTGAAAATCACCGGGGTTCTGGATTTCGGCACCACGATCTTCACCTGGCAGTCCCTGCTGATGTGCGCCATCATCATCGCGCTGACCGTGGTGATCGCTCATTTCTCCGCTCCCAGCGGTGCGGCCATTACCACCGCCGAGGATCTCAACGTGGACTTGGACGACCGAACCGAAGAGGCGCCGCCGCGCTCGCGGCCGGGCGAGTGGCTCGAATACAGCCGCATTCTGCCCGTGCTGGCGGGCCTGATGACGTTGGGATGGCTGGTGTCTGCGCTGTTCAGCAAGCCGGTCTTGACCGTCGTCAGCAGCCTGAACGGGTATCTGCTGGTGTTTCTCATCCTGGGACTCGTGCTGCACGGGACGCCGCGCAGATTCCTGCAGTCCGTCGCCAAAGCCGTCCCGGCCACCGGCGGCATCCTCGTTCAATTTCCGCTGTACGCCGCCATGGCGGCGATCCTCACCAAGGCGGACGGCAGAGGCGGTCGGACCGTCTCGGATCTGCTGGCGGAGGTGTTCACGAGCGTCGGCGGTGGGGCTTTCCCCGTGGTCATCGCTCTCTACACCGTCGTGCTGGGTCTGTTCGTCCCGTCCGGCGGCGGAAAATGGTTGGTCGAGGCTCCGTACGTCATGCAATCAGCCACGGATGTCCAGATGAATCTGGGTTGGACGGTTCAGATCGACAACGTGGCCGAAGCGCTGCCGAACCTGATCAATCCGTTCTTCATGCTGCCCTTGCTCGCAGTGCTCGGCCTGCGGGCACGCGATCTCGTCGGATTCACGTTCCTGCAGTTCGTTTTTCACTTACCCGCGGTCCTGGTGCTGGTGTGGTTGCTCGGAATGACCTTCGACTTCGTCCCGCCTGTCGTGCCCTCGGCACCGTGAGCTGAACTCAGCGCGTCAAACCACCGCTAACGATCCCTTCGTGGACGCCGATATCAGGGTCATGATCTCCCTTCGTGTGGCTTGCACGGTCGCCCTCGCGCTGATCGCACCCTGGTTGCCGGTGGCAACAGCGCACGCGGAAGCCTCCGCGCAACTCGGTGAAATACCAGTGGTGGCGTCCCCGACATGCGCCGGTAGCGTCAGCGCCGAGGCCCAGCTGACGCCGGTGCAGGTCGACGATCGGGTCGAAAACGGCGTCCGCGTGGCCATCCACTACGACGCCGGCATCTACGACGGTTCGTGTGCGCTCACCGTGACCGCAACGTGGACGAATCTCGACACCGGTGCTTCAGGAAGCAGTGACATCACCGCGGTATCGACGATTGACGGGCACTACGGATTCATCGGCTACGCCAACACCACGTTCGAGACAGGTAGCGGCACGGTGGTCGTCACGCTCAGTTCGCACCCGGGAGCCGAACTGCGCATCACGACGTGATCGACCCAAGATGCCTGCAGGGCCGCGCTATTGTGCGCTACGAATCCCGCGGTAGGTAACAATTCGAAACCTGTTGTGTTGCAGCATGAGCAGCCGGCGGCGTCAATTACACCACCACACTTATGGTCACAGAGTGCACCGGCGAACCGCCCTCAAACTTCCGTTGTACCTGGCAGCGGCCGCGGCACTGACCAAGATCCCCCTCGCGTCTGGCGCAGCGAGTCGATGGTCGGCAGATCGCGCGAACGCCTGGTACGCGAAGCAGGGCTGGCTGCTGGGCGCGAACTACGTCACCTCGACCGCCGTGAACCAGCTCGAGATGTTCCAGGCCGGTACCTACGATCCGCACCGCATCGCTGGCGAACTGAGCGTGGCCCGGCGGATTGGCATGAACACCATGCGGGTGTTCCTCCACGATCAGTTGTGGGCGACCGATCGGGCCGGATTCAGCAGTCGGCTTTCTGAATTCGTCGCCATTGCAGCGAGTCACCAGATCAAGCCGCTCTTCGTCCTGTTCGACTCGTGCTGGGATCCGTTGCCCAAAGCGGGCCGTCAACGAGCGCCGATCAAAGGGGTGCACAACTCCGGCTGGGTACAGAGCCCGGGCGCCCACCGCCTGCAGGACCCGGCCTACACCCGCGTCCTGCAGAGTTATGTCACCGGTGTGGTCGGCATGTTCGCCAACGATCCGCGCGTGCTCGGTTGGGACGTATGGAATGAGCCGGATAATCCGTCGAAGGACTACCGCAAGGTCGAACACCAAGGCAAGGAGGAACTGGTTGCGGTGTTCCTCCCGCATGTTTTTCAGTGGGTGCGCGCGGTCAACCCGGTTCAACCGTTGACCAGCGGTGTGTGGCAGGGCGACTGGAAAGACCCCGGAAGCCGAAGCACGATTGCGAGCCTGCAGCTCGAGCACTCCGACATCATCAGCTTTCACAGTTACGCCGAACCCGCCGAGTTCGACGCCCGCATCGATGAACTCACGCCGCTGGGGCGGCCGATCATCTGCACCGAGTATCTGGCGAGGAATCTGGGAAGCACCGTGGAGGGAATCCTTCCGATCGCCAAGCGGCGCAACGTGGGCGCGTACAACTGGGGGTTTGTCGCCGGGCGGACGCAGACGTATCTGCCGTGGGACTCGTGGCAGCAGCCCTACACCTCGCTGCCGGAGACGTGGTTCAGCGATCTCATCCACCCCGACGGGCGGGCACATGACGACAACGAGATTCGGTTCATCCAGAAGCTCGCCGGGGTAGGTCTACCCGCGACGCAGGGTGCTGCGCCCCCCGCCATCCGCTGAAGAACAGGGCTAGTCCGCCTCGCGGTTGCCCTGATGTACCGGCGACTCCCACGTGTACGGCTCTTCAGGGTGGCCCGATCCGCCGAGGATGAACGAGCGGTCGCTGCGGTTGGCCCGCGTAATGGTCGCCATCCAGGTGGCGACGGTGCTGAATCGGTTGCGCACGCCGGTGAGAAACGCGATATGGATAAAGCCCCAGCCGAGCCATCCCACCAGGCCCGCAAGCTTGACCGGCCCCGCCTGCAGCACCGCGTGGCCACGACTGATGTATGCCGCAGATCCGAGGTCGCGGTAGCGGAAATCCTTGCGCTTGGTCCTACCGAGGTCGCGCCGAATGCAGGCCGCGACGTGCCACCCGCCCTGCATCGCGTTCTCCGCGACGCCCGGCAACCCGTCGCGACCGGCCAGGTCGCCAATGACGAACGCATCGGGATGCCCGGGCACCGACAGGTCGGCGTTCACCCGGATGCGCCCCGATCGATCGGTGTCGGCGCCCAAAACCTCCGCGGCATGCTTCGCGAACGGTACAGCCTCAACACCCGCGGTCCATAACACGGTGCGAGTGGCGTAATCCTGTTTGGGTCCACCGTCTTTCGGGCTCACCGTCACGCCGTCACGCCGCACGTCGGATACGTGCACGCCGAAGTGCAACTCAACACCCAACTCCTCCAGGGTCCGTGTCGCCCGTTCGGACAGTGCCGGCGCGAAGCTCTTGAGCACTCGGTCACCCCCGTCGAACAACAGCACCCGGGCATCCTCGGGCTCGATGCTGTGGAACTCGTTGGCCAATGACCGGGTCGCGAGTTCCCGGATCTGCCCGGCCAATTCGACGCCGGTGGGGCCCGCCCCGGTGACCGCGAACGTGAGCCATCGATCCCGCTCGGGACCGGGCGGTAGGGTCTCGGCGATCTCGAAGGCCGCAAAGACTCGTCGCCGGATGCTGAGCGCATCGTCGAGCGTCTTCATGCCGGGGGCCCATGCGGCGAATTCCTCTTTCCCGAAATACGACTGACGCATGCCCGCGGCGATCACCAGATAGTCGTACTCGACGTCGAACTTCGTTTCGTCGGGACGGCGCGCGGTCACACGGCGTGCGTCGGGATCGAGCCGGATGGCCTCACCGAGCAGTGTCGTCACGTTGCGGTGCTTGGAGAGTTCTTCGCGCAGCGACCGGCTGATCTGGCCGATGCTCAATGTCCCCGTCGCGCATTGGTAGAGAAGTGGCTGAAAGACGTGGCAGGCTGCGCGGTCGAGCAGCGTGACGTCCACGTCGACCCGGCCGAGGCGGCGCGCGCAAAACAGGCCGCCGAAGCCGCCGCCGATGATGAGTACTCGAGGACGCTCGTTGCTCATTACCACCCCGTACCCGTTCAGCAGGGTGATATTCACCCAGCGCTGATCGACATGAGTTCATGGGCGATCGTCAGCAGCTAGCCGGTGCACCTGATCCCTGGTCGCCGGATACAACTCACACCAGGTGCCATACAACTCGTCGTACCGATCGCGATTGTGTGGGTCGGGGGTCATCTCCCGGGCAATCGTGGCCCAGTCGGTCTCCGGTGGCACGACGCCCACACCGATCGCCGCCAGAAGGGCATCGCCATAACTGGCGCCCATGGCCTGCGCCGGCACCAACTGGGTACGGCCGGTGATGTCGCTGAGCGTCTGCGACCACACCGGGCTGCGTAGCCCACCGCCGACCGCGACCGTCCGGATGCAGGGTTGGGCGTTGTCGAAGAGCTCTAGGATCTGGCGGATGCCGAACGAGATACCTTCATAGGCTGCGCGAAAGAGGTGTCCACGCCCGTGTCGCAGAGTCAGTCCGGCCACCACCCCGCGAGCCTGCGGGTCGAAAACCGGGGTCCGCTCACCCGCGAAATACGGCAGCATCAGCAGGCCCTCGCTGCCGGGCGGCACCAGTTGCGCCTCGGCGGTGAGGTCGTCGAATGACGCACCGCCGGTGATCGTTTGCAGCCAACCGATGAGGCTGCCCGCCGTTGAAGTTCCCGCGGCGATCGCCCGACTCTGCTGGTCGACTCCGACAGTCGCCCACAGCATCGGATCGCTGTGGTATTCGTCGGTGATCTGGACCAAGAACATCGTCGAGCCGTACATCATCATCTGGTCGCCCGGCCGCCGGACACCGACGGAAAACGCTTCGGAGTAGGCATCCACAGTGCCCGCGGCGACCGGTGTACCCGCCGGCACTCCGGTCGCGGCCGCGGCCGCGGGCGACACTGTGCCCACCACATCGCTGGGCCACACCAGCCGCGGAAGCGGTAGATGCCCGCAAATGCGTTGCGCCCATTGCCGGTTCCAGCCGAACTCGCGGATGGCGTACAGCGGATCACACTGGCTGGCGGTGTGGTGATCCATGACGTACTCACCGGTGAGCTTGGCCGCGATGTATGAGTTCGAGCCGTACCAACCCCTCGCCCGCTCGAACACCTCGGGTTCATGGCGGCGCACCCACTCCAGCTTCGGCCCGACGGCCTGGCTCGAGAGCAAGGTGCCTGCCTGGTCGAGGATGCTGTGCTCACCCAATTCAGCCGTCAACGCGTCGATCTCGACCGAAGCGCGGGTGTCGATGCCGTAGAGGATCGCAGGCCGTAACGGTCGCAGATCGTCGTCACACAGGACCAGGCACGGACCCACGCCGCTGACACACATTCCGGCCAGCACACCGCCCGGCCCAAGCCGCGCCATCAGCGCTGTACTGATCTCGCACACCTCGTGCCACCACAGAGCATCGGCGTCGACTTCGGCCCAGCCGGGGCGGGGCAGGTTCATCGCGTGGGCGATGACCTCCGACGCGAGGACAGTTCCTGACGCGTCGACAAGCACACCTTTGGTGCTCCCCGTACCCATGTCGATTCCGAGCAGCACGTCCACCCGCCAAACCCTAGTGCCGAGCGCAACCGTCTCGCGGGGCAGTCATGACGCGACGCTCCGGTGGGCGAGCCATGACAACGAGGTGTCGGCAACGTCGCGCCAGCCATGGTCCATCGTCAGCGAGTGCCCGCGTCCCTCGAACTCGTGGAAGTCAGTGACGGCATTGGACTTTCGGTAGAGCCGGTGAGCACCTTTGGCAGTTGCCAAAGGCACCGTGTGATCCGCTGTGCCACCGGTGATCAGGAGCGGACCCCGTGTGCTGTTGGACGTGTCGACCTTGGCGGCGGAGTTCGGTACGAAGTTCGCCGTGCCGACCTCGAACAACGGCTTGCCGGGCGACGGAATGGACCACTGCTCCCACAATGCGTCCGACTCGACAGCGGACAGGGCGTTGCCGAAGCCGTAGCGCCACTGTGGCTGGGTCAGAGCCTTGGCGCGGCCGCGGTTGGCGGGGTTTCCCAGGACGGGAAATGCGGAGCGCAGCTGCGCCAACGGGAGGGCCCGCACACCCTTGATCGGCGCAGGGGCGATTGCGACCGCCGCCGCCGCGTGGCCTTGGTCGAGGAGCTTCTGGGCGATGAGGCCGCCGAAGGAATGTCCGACGACAACCGGGGGTTCGTCGAATTGACGCAGGATGGTGGCGAAGTGTTCGGTGATTGCGTCGAGGCCGAATCCTGCTTGCGCGGAGAGATTCTCGCGGCTGGCTTCCGTGGTCTCGCCCTCACCGGGCCATGGTGGGGCGACGGCGTGATGGCCTTGTGCTGCGTAGTGGTCAATCCAGGGCTGCCAGGCAGTGTGGGAGACCCACAGCCCGTGGATGAAGACGACATTGGTCATGGTGCGAGCTCCCATCGACGGATGTGTGGAGGTGTTCCGTACGGACGGGAACGCTATGGCGGAGCTCTTGACGACGACTGGACGGCCAGTGGACGGATTTCTAGGCGTCGACGTGTGTGTCCGGGTCAGTCGGTGCGGGCGGCGATGTCGGCCAGCGATCGACTGAACTGCGCGCTGATGAAATCCCGGGCTCGGTCCTCTGGCCAGCCCAGCACGGTGACGGTGAAGTGAAATCCGTTCTGCGGTCCGTAGTGGTAGAGGGTGACGTCGGCGAAGTCCTCGTCGGTGAACGAGCCGGGGAAGCCGCCGAGGCGCCGGACTTTGCGGGCGATTTCGTAGAGGGCGTTGCGATGCCGGACGGTGGCTTGAGCCAGCGACTCGGCGGCCGCCGCGTCGTGGACCGCGGTAGCCAACACGAGTTGCACGATGTCGTCGTATCGCCGCCAAAACTCCAGGTACGAGTCGGCCAGCGCGGCGAGCAGTTTGTCGAGCGACTCAGCGGCCTCGACAACGTCCAGAGTGTTCTGCACCAGTTCTGAGGTGGTCCACTCGTCCATCAACCTGCGCAGCAAGCCCTGCTTACCGCCGCATTGCTGATACACCGTCCCCGGTGACACGCGACTGGCCGCGGCGATGTCGTTGACTGTCGTCGCGACGTAGCCGCGTTCGGCAAAGAGAGCTCTCGCCGACGTCAGCACAGCCTGGCGCGTCTGCTCGGCGTACTCGTCACGCCGCGAGCGGCGATCTTCGGATGGACGATTGCTCATCAACAGACGGTCCGTTGCTTCATCGTTTGCGAATCCTACCTTCGGTGGACGATCACTCCATCAAGTGAACACGTGGTATAGCCATTGCCCATTGACTACTCTCACTGTAGTCTCACTACAGTGAGCTGACACCGGGCCGGATGTGCAGCATGGACCATGAAAAAGAGGGCGCAGTGAGCGAACCTGTCGAACTCCAGTTCCCACTGATTTCAGCCTGAGTCCGGTCGGCGGCGTGGAACGCATGGATGGGGATGAATCGGGTTCCGGAAACGGCCTGCGCGTGCAGATCCTGGGACCCCTGCGTATATGGCGCGGCGAACAGGAACTCGACGCTGGTCCGCGTCAACAACTTGGCCTTCTCGCAATCCTTCTCGCCCGAGCCGGACAACCCGTGAGCACAGGTGATCTGATCGACCTGATGTGGGGTGAGCAGGCACCGGACAGCGCACTCAACGTCATTCACAAATACATCGGCGCATTGCGTCGTGTCTTCGAACCGTCTGTGCCGGCGCGTAGTTCGGGCTCGCACCTGTATCGGCGCGGTAATGGCTACTTGTTCACGTCGGGGTCGGCGACTCTGGACTGGGACGAGTTCCGCGAGCTCGTTGCGAGCGCCAAGAGCGCGCTTGCCGACGACAAACCCGAGGCGGCACTGGACCACTACGTGCGGGCGCTGGAGTTGTGGAAAGGCGCAGCAGGAGACGGCCTGGACACCGCAATGTCGGCCACCGCAGTGTTTTTCGAGATCAACACGCACTTCTTCGACGCGTGCGCGACCGCCGCCGAGTTGGCGATCTCGTTGTCCTCCCCCCAGCGGGTGTTGGCTCCTCTGCGCCTCGCGGCGGCCATGGCGCCCTTCAACGAGCCGGTCCACGCGGCCCTCATCTCGCTGCTGGGCGCCGCCGGACAGCAGGCTGAGGCGCTGGCCTTGTTTCGCAGCACGAGTCGCCGGCTGGCTGACGAACTGGGTATCGACCCGGGCCACGCTCTGCAACGGGCCCACCAAGAAATTCTCAATCCAAAAGACATCCGACTAGAACCCGTCGTGACAGCTATCGCGCCACGAACCGCTGCGCTGGTTGGGCGCGTTCACGAGCTCGCCGCCGTTCACGAGACGGTGGATGCCGTCGTCAGGCACGGACCCGGGCTCGTGCTGCTCGAGGGCGAACCGGGAGTTGGGAAGACCACGCTGCTCGAGGAGAGCGCGGCGATCGCCAACCGGGCCGGAGCCGTTGTCGCGTGGGGCAATTGCCCGCCGTCCGCTGGGACGCCGGCGATGTGGCCGTGGGTACAGGCCATCGGAATGGTGCTTGAAGTTTTCCCTGAGGAGCTACAGCGCCGCTGGCGCGTAGGGGAGATCGGCCAACTTCTGGAATCGGCGGCAGACGAGCGATCGCCGGTTCTGCCCGACAGTGGCGCCCGCTTCCGCCTATTCGAGCGTGTGACCGAGATGATCGGCGAAGCCGCGGGCTATCGGCCCGTGATGCTCGCAATTGACGATCTGCACTGGGCGGACCTTCCCTCCCTGGAACTGTTCGCACACTTGGCGTCCCGGCTGCCCGATGGCGTCGTGCTCGTCGGTGCGCTACGCGATCGCACGCCTGCGCCCCGGGCCGAGCTGATACGAATGCTTGCCGCGACCAGCCGGGTGCCGGGCGTTCGCCGAATCCGTCTCGACCCCCTGAGTTCGTCCGACGTCGCCGAACTCGTCCACATCGAGACCGGCTGCGAACCCAGCGATGATGCGGTGCGCAGCATCCACGGCCGAACCGCGGGCAACCCGTTCTTCGTACGGGAACTGTCACGGCTACTCACGCACCGTGACGTCTCAGCCTGGAACGCCGCGGTCCTCGCCGAAGTGCCGATCACCGTGCGCGACGTCGTGCTCGATCGGCTGACCGACCTGGCCGATGAAGCCAAGAGCCTGCTCTTCATCGCTGCCCTCATCGGCCGTGACGTCGACCTCAGGGTTCTTGCTCACGCCGCAGGTATCGGCATCGACACCTGTTTGGATCGCCTCGAACCGCTCGACGGGCTAGGGGTTCTCGTCTCGACTGCCGACCCTTACGCATTCCGCTTCGCCCACGACCTGGTGCGCGACGCCGTCGTAGGACTGGCAACCCCTCATCAGGCGACACGCCTTCATGCGCGTATCGCCGATGCGCTCGAATCCTGCGACGAATACGGTGAATCCGTCGATGAGCGTCTCGCCCACCATTTGTGGGCGGCCGGGCCGCGGGTAGCGGCGGGCAGGACCGCTGACGCGCTGATGCGGGCCGCCCGGCGAGCGGCCAACAAGTTCGCGTTCGAGGCGGCCGAGCAGAACCTCCGCACGGCAATGGACTTGGCACGCAAAGCGTCCCTGCCAGAAGTCGAGCTGACCGCACTCGCTGAGCTCACCGCCCTCGTGGGCATGCGGTCTATGTACGGCGACTCCGGGTTGCCCGAATTGTTGGAGCGCGCCGAGCACCTGGCAATCTCACTCGGTCGAGAGCGCGACGCCGCCGGATTTCTGTACTCACGCTGGGCGGCGCATGCGCAAGCCATCGAACTCGACGCCAGCCACCCACTTGCACAGCGGCTACTCAAACAGGGGTGCGCATCCGCAGAGCCCGTCGTGCGTTCATACGGCTTCCAGGCCTGGGGTATTCAGCAATGGGATGCCGGCCATATCGGCGAGGCATACCGGTTCCTCGACCGCTCCAAGCACGCACTCCTCGATGACCTGAGCGGAGACGGCGAGGATCCCGTCCACCGGCACCTGCAGTGGCTCATGACCGGAATGTTGGCCGAAACGACTGCGCTGCATGGCGATATCGAGGCGGCCCGGCACCTGCTCGACATCCTCGAGTCCGCCGCAGGTAACGAGCCGTACATGGTCACCGTATGGGCGGCAATCACCTGCCGGACAGCATCGATCGCGGGTGACCCGCAGTGGGCGTCCCGGGTGGCCGACCGTGGTATCTCGGTGGATCCGGGATTCAACTTCGTGTTCCTCGGGACCTATCTAAGACTGGCGAAATGCTGGGCGACGGCGATGACGGGTGATCGACCTGCGGATGCCGCAGCCGAAGCAGAGCAGATCATCACGGCGAACCTGCTCGATCCGCCCCGCTCCTGCGTCGCCACTTGGTACGCGCTACTCGCGGAGATGTGGATCGAGGCAGAGAGGTACGAAGACGCCGCGAATGCCCTCGACAGAGCAGAGTGGTGCTTGCAGACCTACGGTCAACGCTATGCAGAGGGGCTATTGCTTCTCATGCGTGCCCGCCTCCTGCAATCGCGCGGCGCGCCTTTCGCGCGTGTGCATGCCGCCGCGCTGCACGCTCAGTCGGTATCGGTCAATCGTGAAGCGCACCTGTTCGCTCAGCGCGCTCAGGCGCTACTCGACCAACTCTTACCGAGCGCGGGCGACGGCGCCGCCTAGGCACCGTCAAGTGGCCGTCCATTGGTCATACAGAAGTGGTCAACTCTGACGAGATACGTTCGCGGACAACAACGTCATTGGAGGGTTCCGCCATGAGCACTACTCGATACAAAACCGTCAACATCGACGGACTCGATGTCTTCTATAGGGAGGCTGGTGACCCGTCCAACCCCGACCCTGCTTCTGCTGCACGGCTTCCCGTCGAGCTCGCACATGTTCCGCAACCTGATTGAATCACTGGCGGACTCCTACCATCTGATCGCACCCGACCACATCGGATTCGGACAGTCGTCGATGCCGAGCGTTCACGAATTCAACTACAGCTTCGGCGATTTGACCGAGGTGACCGAGAAACTGATCGCGCACCTGGGGCTGGACCGATTGTCGCTTGCCAGGGTGATGGGACCACCTGATTGCCAGGGGGATGGGACCACCGTGGCGCGTTATTGAGGATGCTCGTCGGGGTGGTCTGGGTCAAGCTGGCCGGGTCGGGTGCGTTGCCGGTAGGACGGTCCTTCGATGACGAGGGTGTGGGCGGTGGCGGTGAGTCTGTCGATGGCTGATTGTGCGAGCAGGGTGTCGGCGGTCATGGTCAGCCATTCGGCGGGTTCTCGGTTGGAGGTCACGATGGTCGTTTTGGCGCGGTGTCGTTCGACGATGATCTCGTAGAAGTCGCTGGTTTCGGTGGCGCCGAGGGGCCTGAGTGCGAAGTCGTCGATGATGAGGACGTCGATGGCGGTTAGTCGACGGATCTCGGCGTCGACGGTGTTGTCGAGGCGGGCGGCGCGCAGTCGGGTGAACAGTTTGTCGGATCGGGCGAACTGTACGGTGTAGCGTCGTCGAATCGCCATGTGTCCCAGTGCGGTTGCTAGATGTGTCTTGCCTACGCCGACGGGTCCGAGGATGATCGCGGACTGTCCGGCGTCGAGGAATCGTAGCGAGGTCAGGTCGCCGAGCAGGGTGCGGTCGTAGCGCAGGTCGTCTTGTGCGGTCCAGGTGTCGAAGCGCATCGTCGGATCGAGTCCGGCTTTGGTCGCCCGTAGGGCAGCTGAACGGGATTCGCGTCGGGATACCTCGTCGGCGAGAAGTGTTTCGAGGAATCCGATGTGGCTGAGTTTGTGCTGGCGGGCCAGGGCGGCCCGTTCGGGCAGGGTGTCGGCCAGAGCACCGAGTTTGAGGGCTTTGAGCAGTCGGGTCAGGTCAGCGCCGACTGGGTCGGCGGGTGCGCGGTGAGTCGTCATGTCAGCGGATCTCCTGCGGTGTGGTTTCGTCGGTGACGATGGTCAATGATGTTGTTGGAGTGTTGAATTCCGAGGGGCATCGGGTGAAACGGGTAGTTGCCTGTCCGACTGCTCGTGGCAGTTGCGGGGCGGTGCTCTCGGTGCCGCGCTGCAGCATGGAGGCGATCTTGTTGACCGAGACGACATCGAGGTCCAGCGACAGTGAGCACGCCCGTTCGACGCGGTCGGCGCCGTAGCGGCGGACCAGGCCTTGGAGCCGGTAAACGGTGCGCATCCGGGTCCAGGGCAGCGGGTCATCCAGGATGCGTTCGGCGTAGATCCCGATGTTGGGGCCGTGAGCAGCGCACGTAGCGATCAACGCCGCCAGGTCCCGCATCGCGTAGACGGCTTTGTGTTCGGGTAAGTCGGCACGGTCGGTGCTGCGGCCACCCGGAGGCTGGCGGGGATGGACTTTCACCAGCACACCGCGGTGATAGAACTTCACCAGCTCACTGTCGGCACGGACGTCGAGGGTGTGCCCGATCCAGTGCTCGGGCAGCGAGTACAGCGCCTTGGCCGCCTCGGCGTGGAAATCGCGGTGCACCTTCACCGCTTTGAACACCGGCACGTCGTAGACACCCGGCGCCGGCAGCAGCAGGGCCTGCTCGGCGGTGGTGAACACCTCCAGCGGGCGTGCACAGGTGCTGCCGTGGATGCGGGTGCCGGCAGTACGCACACACCACGCCGTCGCAGCCTGCTGCGCCTCCTCGAGGCTAGTGAATGTTTCACCGTCCCAGAAGTTTCCGCGCACGTACTGCACCGCCCGTTCCACCCGCGGCTTGTCCTTCGGAGAGCGCACGCGGGCCGGGTCGGTGAGGAATCCGACATGGCTGGCGTAGTCGAGCCACCCCTGGGTGAATCGCGGGTTGACCGCATCAGCAGCGGCGATCACCGGCTTCAAGTTGTCCGGGATCAGCACCGCGAACACGCCGCCGAAGAAATCCCACGCCGCCTCAGAGCCGGCGATCACCGCCGCCAGGGTTTGGGAGTAGGACAGCCACACGAACATGTGCCGGGAGTAGACGGCGGTGAAGATCAACGCGTGCACCTTGCGGCGCCGCCCATCATCGGCATCGGTGAGCATCCCCAGGTAGCCGAAATCGATCTGGCATTCCACCCCGGGATCCCCATCGGTGACCCGCACCGTGGTGTCCTTGGCACCGAAACCGCAACGCTCACCGGCGAATCGGTTCAACGTGCGATACGGCACCAGGCAGCCTTGGCGAGCCAGCAGGGTGTGGATCTTGGTGATCGTCAACGGACGTTGTTCACCGTCGCCGGCTACCCACGCGGTGATCTGCTGCTCGAACCCCACCAACTGTTCCCACGCCGCGCCGTGACCATCCGGGCGTACTGGGCGCACCGCGTCGGCGACCGCCCCGATCAACCCGTCATCGACAGCCTCGACGCTGTCGCTACGGCGCAAACCAGCCGCCTGCGCGGCCTCGACGTAGCGGCGCACCGTTTTGCGGTCCACGCCGCAATGCGCGGCAATCGTGCGGTAACCCGGTGCCGGCAACCCGGCGACCCCCAGCCACACCCGCAGCACTTCCCTGATCTCGTTCACACTGACCTCCCGAAAAGCCATGCCCGCCGCCTCCGTGACTTGAACCGTCACGGCGATCAAACGAACAGATGAAGGGACCACCGACGCGACGCGCCGGTGGTCCCATAACTGGCAATCCAGGTGGTCCCATCACCCTGGCAAAATCAGCTCACGCTGGTCCCATGCTCCTGGCAGGCGACACCGATTCGCCATCTACATTCACGACTACGGCGCACCGATCGGGCTGTCCATCGCCAGCGCCACCCCGCAGCGGATCACCGCGATCATCACCCAGAGCGGAAATGCCTATCTGGAGGGGTTCACCCCGTTCTGGGACATCCTGTTCGCGCACGCCAAGGACCGCGCCACCAATGAAGCGGGCGTCCGCGAATACTTCACCGCAGAGAAGACGTACTGGCAGTACACGCACGGCGTCCCCGCTGATCGCCTGGACCGCATCGCACCGGAGACGTGGCAATTGGATCAGGCCGGGCTGGACCGCAAAGGTAACGACGAAGTTCAGTTGCAGCTGTTCTGGGATTACCAGTTCAACCTCGACAGCTACCCGAAGTTTCAGGAATACTTCCGTACCCATCAGCCGCCGCTGCTCGTCACCTGGGGCAAGAACGACGAAATCTTCGGTGCCGCAGGCGCGGAAGCCTTCCGGCGTGACCTACCCAACGGGGAATTCCACCTGCTCGATGCGGGCCATTTTGCGCTGGAGACCCATGGCGACGAGATCAGCGCCCATGTCCGGGAGTTTCTTGGAAGAGTGTTACTTAGTCAACATTGAGCAGTTCACCGTGCGCCCAACAGGTCACGCTCGACTTCCTCAATGACCCAACGGGTTACGACGCGGGATGCGCCGCCGGGCTACGCACGCCAGCGTTCGCGGACTAGGACGCCCACGCAGGTCAGCGGAAGCGGACGTCCAACGTCGCCATGCCGAAGATCTTCTTGCCGTCCGACTTCGCGGCAACGATCACGACACCGGTGCGGGTCTGGGGATCCAACGACTTGACCCGGCCACTGAACTCGATATCCGCACCTCCGGCGGCCGAGACGATTGCCGGCGCCGACAGTCGCACGGTGTAGCGCGTGAACGCACCGGGGTCGCCCGACCACGCGGAAGCGAATCCGGCACCCAACCCCATGGTGAGCATTCCGTGGGCAATAACGTCGGGCAGTCCGGCCAGCTTGGCGATGCCCTCGTCCCAGTGGATCGGGTTGGCGTCGCCGGCTACGCCGGCATAGTTGACCAGGTCGCCGCGCGACAGCCGGGTGTGGTGCACCGGCAGCTGGTCGCCGACCTTGACGTCTTCGAACGACGGCGTCCCCGGCGCCCGGGTGTCATCGTCGGCAATCCGAATCTCGCCGTCGGGGCGAACGTCTTTTTCGTAGGCGCCATCCGCTCCAGGGATGTCGAGGATGTTCATGTCGTGCATCATCGCGGCCTGGACGGCCGTCTTGACCCCCGCATCGATGTCCGCGGCGGTGATCCCGACGACGGTGGTGTGCAGGGTGTGCACCCGCTCGCCTGCGGCATCGGTGAATGTATTGGTGACGGTGATGAAATCTCTGCCCGCCGTCCTGCGCACCGACGTCAGTTCGACGTCGATGGTCAGTTCATCGCCGGCCACGATCGGGCGGTGCTGCTCGAAGACTTCCTCGGTCTGGAGGTAGGTGTCATATCCAACGACAATCGACTCGAACATGCGGCGGTTGCACTTCATACCGGGGGTCGAAGTGAACGTCAGCGGCGCCACGACATCCGAATAGCCCAGTTCGGCGGCGGCGGCGACATCCCAATGGGCGGGGTGATAATCCTGCACCGCGCGGGCGTACTCGCGGACCTTCTCGCGGCCGACGAGGTATGTGCCGTCCATCCGGTAGTAGGCGCCGACCCGCGCTTCCATGGGAGACGTTTCTGCTGGTGCGGTCATGAATTAACTCAACTCTTCTTCTCGCCTGGTTCTGGGCCGACCAAAGCACATTAACGCGCAGCCGCCGGTATCCCGGAATCCGGGATTGCGCCCCCGGGGCCTTTACGCTGATCGCAGGCGGCAGATGGACGTCGTTAGCACTTATTGCGCTACCCCGCCCATACGTCTTCGACATAGCGGTCGGAGGCCACCAGCCCGTCGAGCCAGCCCGCAGCCTGGTTTTCACCGGCTCCGCAGCGCGACCGGTAGATGTCGAGGAATGATCGACGCACGGCGGGCGCCATCTGCGCGCCGTCGCCGCACACGTACACATACGTGTCCTTCGCGGGATCACCGAGAACGTCCCAGACGTCGTCGGCGTCAGCGGCGATGCGGTCCTGGACGTAGCGCACACCGTTCTCCGGCGCGCGCGAAAACGCAGGCCGCATCCGCACGATTCCGAGCCTTTCACCCTCCTCGAAGTCTTCGCGGAAGATGTAGTCGACGGCCGGGTCGCGGACACCGAAGAAGCACAGCGCCGAGGTAAACGGCTCTCCGGATTGTTTGGCAGCCAACCTGTCTCCGAGGAAACCGCAGAAGGGGGCAACCCCGGTTCCCGCGCTGACCAGGATCACGTTGCGAGTGGGGTCGGCGCCGGCCCGAAATGCCTGACGGGCCTGGTCCACCCGGGCCCGGATCAGCTCTCCCGGCGCGATCGCGGCGAGATGGTTGGAAGCCACGCCCGTGAACCGACCGTGGCCCGAGCGGGCGGGTGCACCGAGCACACTGACGACCAGCCCGACGACCTGTGGTGACAACCGCGATGACGACGCGATGGAATAGTGCCGAGGCGTCATCGGCTCGAGAAGTTCAAGCAGTTCTTCGCCCGTCACCTCGCACGCGGGGAACTCCAGCAGGCATTCAAGGGTGCTGAGTACTGAAGGCTCGTTCGCCGCCGCGAGTTCTTCGAGACGCTGCCGCTCGGGAACACACGGGTTAGCGGCCGCCAGTCGCTTTAATTGACTGCGCGACGCCGGCTTTCGCAGCTCTACGAAATGAGTGAGCAGCTCGCGCACACTGACTTCGCGATCCAGGGCGATGAGGCGCCGGGAACTACGTCGCGGGTTGATCGACAGACGCAGGTCGGGGTCGATCTCGAGCAGTTCGACCACTGTGTCGACCAGTTGGGGCGGATTGTCAGCGAGAACGGTCAGGTGATCGCCGGTGTGATAGTCGGCGCCTTCAGGAAGCGCAACGCGCACATAGTGTTTGGCCTGCCCGAAGGCCGCGTCGCTGACAAGCTCGGTGTTCTCGAGCACGGTCATCGGCGTCACTGCGAAGCGGCTGTCGATGGCCGTCGTCACCGGACCGGTAATCGGGTGCAGCTCATAGAGCGGTTCATCGGTGTCGCTGACGGGGGCGGCGTCTGGATCGCCGAAACGCTCGGTGACGGCTGCCCAGAGCGCGGTGGAGAACTCCTCGACGGTGCCAGTGAGGTCACCCGAGGTGTCGGCCGAAGCCCTCGGCACCAGGCATATGCCGCCCAGCTCGCCCAGCCTTTGGTCGATGCGCTTGGGTATGGCCTGATAAGTGTCGGCCCAGTTGTGGTCGCCGACTCCCAGCACCGCGAAAAGCGGTGTGCCGTCCAGCGCCGCGTCACCTCCGGTGAGCCAGGCCAGAAATGCGCGGGCATCGTCGGTGGGCTGGCCGTTGTAGGACGATGCGACGATCAGCGTGACATCGACTTCGGGCAATCGGCCCGCTGCACTGTCAAGCGGCGCAACGGATGTCTGGCATCCCTTGTCGGCGGCCTCCTCCGCCAGTTGTTTGGCGAGCGCCCGGCAGGTGCCCAGGTTGGAACCGTGCAGCACCGCCAAGGTGGTGCCGGCTCTGACGGCTCCCACAGGACCGGCCGTCGGTTGAGGGGAGGTGGCCGCCGCGGTCGTGACGTGGGTTCGACGGTCGTCGGCGCTACGCCGGATGAGGTCGAGATGGAACCCGACCGGACGCCGGCTGGTGGGGCTATCCCATTGCAGCGCATAGTGTTGCGAGTCGATGAGCCGGTACCGGTGGATCAGGCGCGCGATTGCCAGGGTCGCCTCGTGCAGCGCGAACTGGCGTCCGATGCATGAACGTGCCCCGGTGCCGAACGGTTTGAACAGGCTGGCGGGACGGGACTCGGACCGCTCCGGTGAGAAGCGGTCAGGGTCGAAGAACTCGACGTTGTCGCCCCACTCCGGCTGACGGTGCAGCGCTCCGGTGATCACCGAGACAGCCTCACCCTTCTTGACGGGATACTGTCCACCGATGACGGTGTCCGACAACGCCATTCGATCGAACTCCAGCACCGGTGGGGACAGTCGCAGCGTCTCGTTGATGACCTGGCGCAGATAGCTGAACCTGCCGATGTCATCGTACGTGGGCAGGTAGTCGTCGTCGGTTCCGAACACCTCGTCCGCCTCGGCGCGTACGCGGGCCAGCACTGCGGGGTGATGCACGACGTTGTACACCGTAGTGGGCATCAGCTCGGAGGTGGTGAGCTGACCTGCGATCAGGAAGGTCATGATCTGGTTGTTGATATTGTCCCGATCGAGCAGCGGCGCACCGTTGTCATCGTGGCCGAGCATGACGAACAGAAGGTCGTCCGCCGCCTCGGCCGCACCGGATCGGTGGGCGGCGGTCAGGTCATCGAAATACGCATGCAGATTGGCCAGCTCGGCATTGAACTCGGGCGTCGTCCCGTTTTGGAACACCTCGGACAGCGCCGCGGTGAAGCTCGCGGGGATCGGAGCCAGGCCGTCGTAGTCATAGGAGTTGAATCTGGCTCCGAATCCGGCCAGCCCGACGGTGTCCATCGCGAGCTTCTGAAGGTCGGTGGACACGTCGACCGGCTGCTTGCCGACGCTGGCGTCCCAACGGTTGATGAGCTCGCAGTTGATGTCGAGCATCGCGGAGTGGTAGTTGCGCAGCCCGGCGTAGCTGAAACCGGGCAGCAGGACGTCATGGGCCTTCTGCCAGTTGGATTCGCCGTAGTAACTCGTGAAGAGTCCGTCGCCGGCCAGCGGCCGGACTCGGTCCAGCGATTTGGTGAGGTTCTTGGCGAATCGGTCCTCGTCGCACAGCTCCTCGACCAATTCGGCAGAACAGGCATAGAGCTTGCGCTCGCCGTCGTAGTCGGCGTAGAACAACGGGCCGTGCAGTTCGCCGAAGAGGTCGATCGGCAGCGCGTACGGGCGCCCGACCAGTAGTTCCGGCCCAGGAAGAGCGCCCTCGGCGGAGGGGATTCCATCCAATTCGGGGGCTGGAGACGGTCCCAGTTTCATCCAGCGGAGCGTAGTCGCGCTCTCAGAGTGGCAGTGCTGACTCGAAGAACTGCACCTCGAGCCGCATCGCGCGCCGGTAAGCCTCACTGACAGCAGGGCTGTCGTCGGCATGCTGGTCGAGTAGGCCTTCGAGCGCCGATGCCAGACTGCCGAAGCCGGCATCGGCGTACGTCTCTACCCACTCCGCGTACTGACCGGCTGCGCCCGCATCCAGCGACGACCCGAGCCAGGCGTAGAGGCGCATGCACGGAGTCATCGCCGCGAGCGTCACGCCCAGCGCGTGTGTTGCCGCGGTCGCGAGAAGAAAGTCGGTATAGGCCAGCGTCGCAGGCGAGGGTTCGACGCCGGCCATATCGATGCCCCAGCGCGCGGCATAGGAGTTGTGGAGCCCCAACTCGTCGGCGACACCGGCGATCAAGCCGGCCAACGCGATCAGCGTGGGCGTATCGGAGCTGCGAGCCAGGGCCAAAGCGTACGCGCGCGCAAAGGCTTCGAGGAAGAACGCATCCTGGGCGACATAGCCGGCGAAAATTTCACGGTTCAGTGAGCCGTTACCGAGCCCACGGATGAACGGATGCGCCAACGCGTCGGCGGCCAAGTCGGCATTGGCGGACCACAGTCGACCGGAGAGGGTCATGTCAGCGCCATATCCCAGAACGCCACCTCACGCGTGAGCACCTCGGCGACCAGTTCGTCGTGGCCTTCGGGGGTCGCCAGTTCGCCGAGTGCATCCACGTAAGCGGCAAAGGCCGGCGCGGTCCAATGCTCGACGAACTCACGCAATGGTGACGAGCTCGAGGCGGCCGACGACCACGCGTCCAGGTACACCGTCTCGATGACCCAGAGCGCCGTCAACGCGACGTCGACGGGCACGGTGTCCAGCCGCAGCAGCAGCTCGCGGTAAGCGAGCGTTGCCGGTAAGGCCGGCTGCTCAAGCCCTACGCCTCGACGGGCCGCCTGCACTTCGAACCAGTCCAGCTCGTCGACCAGTGCGACGCAGCCCCCCGCGAGGACGCCCTGAGCCGGACGAGGTGCACGCGCGAGCAGCCGCGACTGGAAGGTGAGCAGATCGGCGACGAATAGTGCGTCCTGGGCCAGCCACCGGTTGAAGTCCACGTCGGCGATGGTGCCGTCGCGCACCGCATCGAGGAACGGATGCCGGGTCGCGGCGGTCCATAAGGCATCGAGCACGCCCGAAAGACTAGTCACTTGGAATAGCTAGCCGTCGGCCGCCGTCCACGCGTAGGGCAGGAACTTCCCGTCGAAGGTCACCACCACACGGTCTCCGTCAGGATGGGCCTTGCGCTCGACATCGAGGCTGAAGTTGATGGCGCTCATGATGCCGTCGCCGAACTGTTCGTGGATGAGTTCCTTGATGGCGCCGCCGTAGACCTGAAGTGCTTCGTAGAAGCGGTAAATCGTCGGGTCGGTGGGCACTGTGCCGGGTAGCCCGCCGCGCATCGGTACCGCCGCCAACACCGCCACCGCCGACTCGTCGAGGCCGAGCATGTCAACGAGCACCTTGCCGGATTCGGCCGGAAGCGGTTGTTGGCCTTGCAGTGCCGCGACTGTCCACACCACCGGCTTGTCGATGGCGTCGGCGAGCTGCTGCCACGTGAGCCCCTTCGCCAGCCGAGCGGCGCTGATTTGCGCCGTGATATCAGCCCGGCTCATGCGTTCGCCTCGGCGGGCAGCTTGAAGTCGGTGGGATCGGTCGGACGATTCCACTCGATACCGGTGCGGGCGTGCGTCGCGTAGAGGGTGAGCCCGACGAACGCGAGTCCGCCGACGAGATTGCCTACCACCGTGGGGATCTCATTCCAGATGAAATAGTCCGCGACCGAGAAGTCACCGCCGAGCATGAGTCCGGACGGGAAGAGGAACATGTTCACCACCGAGTGTTCGAAGCCCATGTAAAAGAACAGCATGATGGGCATCCACATGGTGATTACCATGCCCGTCACCGAAGTTGACATCATTGCTGCGACGACACCGGTCGAGACCATCCAGTTGCAGAGCACGCCGCGGATGAAAAGGGTCAGCATTCCGGCGGCACCGTGGTCGGCGTATCCGACAGTGCGGCTGGTTCCGATCTCCCCGAGCTTCTGGCCGACCTCGTTCGGATCCACGGTGAATGCGTAGGTCACGGTGATGGCGATCATCAGCGCCACGGTCAGCGCGCCGAGGAAATTGCCGACGAATACCAGGCCCCAATTGCGCAGCATTGACCGGATCGTGACGCCACGCCGTTTGTCGAGCAACGCCAACGGAACCAGCGTGAAGACTCCGGTGAGCAAGTCGAAGCCCATCAAATACAGCAGACAGAAACCGACCGGAAACAGCACTGCCCCGATGAGGGCGTTACCCGTCTGCACGGTGATCGTGACCGCGAACGCCGCGGCCAAGGCGAGGATGGCGCCGGCCATGTAGGCACGGATCACGGTGTCTCGGGTGGACATGAACACCTTGTTTTCACCGGCGTCGATCATCTTCGTTACGAACTGCGGGGGTTCCACGTAGGACATGGCGTCGCTTCTTCCGTCGTCGATGGGCGATCAGCGCCAGGGCGTCGGCGGCCGGGCGGCATTTAGGTATCTGCGCGAGCCTGCCCGGCGGCCGTGTCATCGATGTGAAGCGGCGAACAGGACCGTGTCACGTTCTCTTCACGACCCGGCCGGGCCGGTTGTGAGGCCGATCGCGTACCGAGTTGTCGGCGCGGCGAGCCCTCGAATCCCTCGGTAACGTCGTCATTGATGACAGACATCCCGGCCGACGTAGTCGAATCACTCGACCCGCCACGGCGGTCCCGCCATCGTCGCCGCCTGGCGGTGGTGGTGGCCATCGTGCTGCTGCTGTTCGGTGTGCCGTGGTGGACGCTGCTGGCGTCCGGAGCGGTATGGCCGACGGCCGTGTTCGTGGCGGGCACCCTCTTCTTCGTCGCGGCGGCTATCGCCCTGCCGTCGCTGATGGTGTTCGGGCACGGCCGCAGGCATCTCGACGGGGCCGCCGCGGTCGGCGATGCGCTGCTGGGCGCGGCGTGGGTGCTGTTCGTCTGGTCGGTACTGGGCCAGATCGCACGCCTGGTGCTGCTCGGCGCGGGGGTCCCGGACCCAGCGCGGTCACGCTGGGTCGCGGCCGGCGTCCTTGTCGTCGTCGCGGCCCTCCTCGGCTGGGGCTACTTCGAGGCGATGCGAGTTCCGCGCGTCCGGGAAATCGAGGTGACCATCGACCGGCTCGGCCGGGGTCTGGATGGCCTGCGGGTTGCCCTCATCACCGACACCCACTATGGGCCGATCGACCGGGCGCGGTGGTCGGCCGCCGTCGTCGATCGGGTCAACGGCCTCGGCGCCGACGTCGTGTGTCACGTCGGCGATATCGCCGATGGAACGGTCCAGGTGCGCGAGAAGCAGGCGAGCCCGTTGGCGGCGGTGAAGGCCGCCTCGGCGCGTGTCTATGTCACCGGCAACCACGAGTACTTCAGCGAGGCGCAGGGGTGGCTGGATTACATGGAGAGCATCGGCTGGGCTGCACTGCACAACCGCCACGTCATCGTCGAACGCGGCGGGGATCAGCTCATCGTCGCCGGCGTGGACGACGCCACCGCCAAGGCATCCGGTGTCGACGGGCACGGCGCAAATCTCGATGCCGCCCTCACAGGTGCCGAGTGCACGCTGCCGGTATTCCTGCTGGCGCACCAACCAAAGCAGGTTTCGCACGCCGTGCGGGCCGGCGTCGATCTCCAGGTTTCGGGACACACTCATGGCGGCCAGATCTGGCCGTTCAATTACCTTGTCCGACTGGATCAACCGGTGGTGGCTGGACTGAGTCGACATGGTGAGCGGACTCAGCTGTACACCAGCCGCGGGACAGGGTTCTGGGGTCCGCCCTTCCGGGTGTTCGCTCCCAGCGAGATCACCCTGCTGACCCTGCGCTGCGCGGAGCCGTCCGTAACCCGTCCGGTCCATCGCAGCTCCTGACTTCACCACCGAGTCTGTCGCGCAGCCACACCTCCAACGGGTTTGAAGCGCCACTCCGTCGGATATGGAACGAACATGGTCATGCTCATGACCGCGACACGTCGCGGGCACATCGATTCCTGATCGGTGACAGATCCTGCCCACGAAGGGAACACAGACCGACGCCGGCTCGGACTGAGAATTCCGCTGCTCGGGCGTCGTGACCCCGCTCCATCGGCCGGACAGCGAAGCCGGCTGGCGGGCGGCGTCGACGATCTTCACACCCGCAAGGTGCTCGATCTGACCGTGCGGCTTGCCGAGGTGATGCTGTCATCCGGCTCGGGCACCGCGGATGTCGTCGTGACTGCTCAAGACGTGGCCGCGGCCTATCAGCTCCATGACTGTGTCATCGATGTTTTCGTCACCACTATCTTCGCCTCGGCGATGACCACGGAGGCCAGCCCGCCCGTCACCATCGTGCGGTCGGCCCACGCTCGGTCCACCGACTACTCGAGGCTGGCGGTGCTCGATCGGTTGGTCCGGCGGATCACCTCCGGTGGTGTCTCGGTCGATCAGGCCCACGAAGCGATGGACGAGTTGACTGCGCGCCCGCACCCGTACCCGCGATGGGTTGTGACCGTGGGATGGGCAGGCTTCGCTCTCGGCATCGCGATGCTCTTCGGTGGCTCCTGGTTGACGTGCCTTTTGGCCGCGGTGACGTCAGCGGTCATCGATCGGGTGAATCGACTGTTGCACCGGATCGGGACACCTCTGTTCTTCCAGCAGGCGGCTGGAGCTTTCATCGCCACCCTCGTCGCCGTGGCCGCCTACCTGTACGCCGACCAAGGGCCGACCGCGCTGGTGGCCACCGGGATCGTGATGCTGTTGTCCGGGCTGACGCTGGTCGGCTCGGTACAAGATGCGCTCACCGGATACATGCTGACCGCCGTCGCTCGGCTCGGTGACGTTCTGTTCATGACGGCGGGCATCGTGGTCGGTATTCTCGCCGGACTTCAGGTCGCTGCTGTTGCCGACATCACGATCCGACTCCAGGTCGACGCGACGGAGACCTTCATCATGCCGAGTGGGCCGGGGCGGATGGCGCTCGCCGTATCGGGCGCGGCCTTGGCGGGTGCGTGCCTGACCATCGTCAGCTACGCACGTTTCCGCGCGGTGGCCACCGCCGGAGTCGTGGCCGGCCTCGCTGAGCTGGTACTGATCGGCCTCGCGAGCGGAGGGTTCGGCCAGGTGTTCGCCACGGGGACCGCCGCGGTGGGGGTCGGCTTGCTGGCGACGTTGTCGTCCATCCGGCGGCAGGCGCCGGCTCTGGTGACGGCGACCGCCGGAATCACACCGATGCTCCCAGGCCTGGCCGTGTTCAGGGCGGTGTTCTATTTCGTCGTCGACCAGGATTACGGCCAGGGAATCGCTCAAGCGGCGGCCGCGGCGGCGACGGCACTGGCGATCGGGGCGGGCGTGGTGATGGGCGAATTCATCGGCTCACCGCTGCGCTACCGGGCGGGGCGGGTAGGCAACCTCTTGAGAGTGCGTGGGGCCCCCGGCCTTCGCCGCGCGGTGGGTCGGGTGGTGCAGCTGCGGCCGGCCGAGATCCAGGCGCGGGCCGCCGCGGCCGCCGAACGAGCATGGAGCGTCGCGCTGGAACCGACACCCGCCGACGGCGCGAGGGAAACCGATGAACGGCAGGAGCCCGACGGCGATGAACGGTAGCGTGCTGCCGAACATGTCGGGCGACGTTTGCTGCGGCGCTCGTATGGATATACCGCGACGGGTTTGTGCACGGCATGGGTCGGAATGCGTGGAATCCGTCGGACTAGGGGGAACGTGTGAACTCCGGTGCAGCTCAATCAGCGGGTGCCGAGCACGAACCACCGCCGGAAGTCACACGAAAGGCCGTCGCAGCCTCTGCGATCGGCAACGCAACCGAGTGGTTCGACTACGGCATCTACGCCTACGGCGTGACGTATATCTCCGCGGCGATCTTTCCCGGAGACACGCAGCAGGCGACCTTGCTTGCATTGATGACGTTCGCGGTCTCGTTCCTCGTGAGACCGCTCGGTGGATTCGTCTGGGGCCCGCTGGGAGATCGCCTCGGCCGAAAGCAGGTCCTGGCGATGACGATCCTGTTGATGGCCGGTGCGACTTTTTGCGTCGCCCTCCTTCCGACCTACGCCTCCATCGGTCTGTGGGCCCCGTTCCTGCTGGTATTCCTGCGAATGATCCAGGGGTTCTCCACCGGCGGTGAGTACGGCGGCGCCGCAACCTTCATGGCTGAATACGCCCCCAGTCGTCGCCGCGGGATGATGGGGAGCTTTCTGGAATTCGGCACCCTGGCCGGGTTCTCATTCGGGGCACTGCTGATGCTGGGATTCTCGCTCGCCCTCGGCGACGACCAGATGCACGCGTGGGGTTGGCGATTACCGTTCCTGGTGGCGGCGCCGCTCGGCTTGATCGGCATCTACCTGCGGTCGCGACTCGAGGACACGCCGGTATTCCGCGAACTCGAGCAAGAGGGCAAGACGGAGAACCAGACCACGACACAGTTCCGCGATCTGCTCGCCGGGTACTGGCGGCCCATACTGCAGTTGGGCGGCTTAGTCGTCGCATTGAACGTGGTGAACTACACGCTGCTCACCTACATGCCGACCTACCTCGAGACACAGATCGGGTTGACGGCCGATCAATCGCTGATCGTTCCCATCATCGGCATGCTCTCGATGATGGTCTTCCTCCCCTTCGTCGGGCTGCTGTCCGATCGCGTGGGGCGTAAGCCCGTGTGGTGGGTCTCGCTGATCGGGCTCTTCGTGGCCGGCGTGCCGATGTTCCTGCTGATGGGTACAAACCTGGTCGGCGCGATCGTCGGATACGCGGTCCTAGGGCTGCTGTACGTGCCGCAGTTGGCCACGATCTCGGCGACGTTTCCGGCGATGTTCCCCACCCATGTGCGCTTTGCGGGTTTCGCGATCGCCTACAACGTGTCGACGTCGATCTTCGGCGGTACCGCTCCAGCCGTGAATGATTGGCTGACCAATGAGACCGGCGACGTGTTGTTCCCCGCCTACTACATGATGGCTGCCTGCGTGATCGGCGCCGTTGCGCTCTGGCGCGTCCCAGAGACGACGCGTTGTCCGCTCAACGGCACCGAAACCCCCGGCACCAAGGATGCGCCCCCTCCGGTTGCGTTCGAGAAAGCGTCCACCTGATTAGTGGCCCCGCCACTGTGGCGTCCGCTTCTCCCGCCACGCCTGGATTCCCTCGCCGACATCATCGGTGGCGGCGGCGACTTTGCGCATCGTCTCGCCGAAGCGGACTGACTCGATCCACCCCATGTTCGCGGTGCGCCACGCCACCTCCTTGGTGGCGCGCTGTGCCAGGGGCGCTGCTTTCGTCAGGGTCTGCGCCCATGCGCGCGCTTGGGCCTGCAGGTCGTCGGGCTCGACCAGCTTCCACACCAGGCCAACCTCTTTGGCGCGTTCGGCCGTCATCGGCGCACCGGTCAGCAGCAGTTCCATGGCGTCGGCCCAGCGCAGCCGCTCGGGCAGGCGGATCGCCCCCACGATGGTGGGCACGCCGAGCGTCACCTCCGGGAACGAGAACGTGGCCGCAGTGGAGGCAAAGACGAAGTCGCAGAACAGAACTCCGGTCACCCCGTAGCCGACGCACGGGCCGTTCACGGCTGCGATCGTCGGCTTGAACAGTTCCATTCCGCTCTCGAAGGAGTTGATCGTCGGCTTTTCCCAGAACGTGCCGCCGAAGGTGCCGACCGAGCCCTCGCCGTCCTTGAGGTCACCGCCGGCGCAGAACACGTCCCCATTCGCGGTGAGGATTGCGACCCAGGCATCGAGGTCATCGCGAAACCGCTCCCACGCCGCGTTCAGTTCCTGACGGAGAGCACCGTTGATGGCGTTGCGCGCCTCGGGCCGATTGAGCGTGATCGTGGCGATGTGATCGTCCAACTCGTAGGTGACGAGGCTCATGGCGCCACGATAGCCACGTCGAGCGCCGGGGAGCTCAGGTCGTATGCCTAAGCGGTGGATCGCACGCACCTGATGACGGCAAGCAACCACTTAAGCGCGCCGACGCGGCACCGCGCAGCCCCGGCGAGACATACCGTCAGATCATGAACTTCGAGGAGTACCGGACATATGACGCCACTGGCTTGGCAAAACTGGTCGCCGACAAGGAGGTGTCAGCGGCCGAGCTGCTGACGCTGGCGCAGGAGCGCACATCCGCGGTGAACCCGCGGATCAACGCGATCGTGCGCGAGGTCCCCGCGGCCCCGACGGCCGACCTCAGCGGCCCGTTCGCCGGCGTCCCGTTCCTGATCAAGGACTTGTCGCAGGACTACGCCGGTCTGCCGACCTCGAATGGATCGCGCGCACTGATGTCGCTGCCCGCCACCGCGCATGCCACCGTCGTCCAGCGGTGGATCGACGCGGGCCTGGTCATCTTCGGCAAGACCAACACACCGGAGTTCGGGGCCAAGGGGATCACCGAGCCCGTCGCGTGGGGGCCGTCGCGCAATCCGTGGGATCTTGCGCGCTCGCCGGGTGGTTCGTCGGGTGGGTCCGCAGCCGCGGTCGCGGCGGGGATCGTGCCGTGTGCCGGTGCGAGCGATGGCGGCGGGTCGATCCGCATCCCGGCCGCCAGCTGTGGGCTGGTCGGTTTGAAACCCGGCCGCGGGCTGACACCTTCGGGGCCGGCGACGGGCGAGGCCATGCACGGGGCGGCCGTGCAGGGTGTCGTCTCGCGCACGGTGCGCGATACCGCCGCGATGCTCGACGTCATCGCCGGCGGCGAACCGTCGGGACCCTTTGTGCCCGGTATGCCGGACGCGCCGTTCGCGTCGTACGTGGGAGCAGAGCCCGGCAAGCTGCGGATCGGTGTGCGAGTGCCGACGGCGATCAATCCCTCGCCCGATCCCGAGGCCTACGCGGCTGTGGAGGCGACGGTTTCGGCACTGACCGAGTTGGGCCACCACGTCGACGAACTGCCCCAGGCGCCCTTCGACGACGATGCCGCGCTGGCCCGGGAGTTCCTGCTCGGGTGGTTCGTCTACACGGCCTGGGAACTCGCCGAGGCCAAGCGCGTGAGCGGCGCGGGCGACGAGTTGTTCGAGCGCGACACCCTGATCATGGCGGCGCTCGGCCGCGCCACCAGCAGCGTGGACTACGTCGACGCGGTGCAGAAGCGTCACGAGCACACCCGCCGGTTGACCACCTTCTTCGAGTCCTACGACCTGCTGATGACGCCCTCGCTGGCCACTCCACCGCCGAAGATCAGCGAGTTCGATCTGCCGGTGGCGTTGCAGCACGGCGCAGACCTGTTGATCAAGACGCGCACCGCCCGGATCCTGCGCTTCACGAAGATCGTCGACGACATGGTGGACAAGAACCTCGGCTGGGTGCCCTACACGCAGCTGGCGAACATCACCGGGCGGCCCGCGATCACGCTGCCGACACACTGGACAGCGGCGGGCCTGCCGCTGGGCGTCCAGTTCGTCGCCCCACTGGCGGGCGAGTCGCTGCTCATCCGGTTGGCGGCCCAGCTCGAACAGGCACTTCCATGGGCGGATCGCGTCGCACCGGCCTAGTGGCACACACCACTGTGGGTTTGATCCGCACCGCAGGTGGAAATGAAAATTCCATGCACCCGCTTCCGATCCTGCTGGTCAGCGTCGCTGCGTTGACCTCGTGTGCCGCGTTCGCCAATCAAGCCGCCACCGAATCGTCGACGGCTGGCGAGACGGCGACGACGGTGGCCACCCCGAGAACAGAGGCAACGGCCACGCCCAACCCGATCCCCTCGACCGATCAGATTCCGCCCGTCGGGGACGTCTCGCTGGAAATGGACGACCGTGGTGATCTGGGACAGATCATCGTGGACGGCTCGGGCCGCACCGTGTACGCGTTCACCACGGACCCGTTGAACGACCCCACCTGTTACGACGTGTGTGCCGATACGTGGCTGCCCCTGCTGGCCAAGGGCAACCCGGCCGGCGGCATCGGAATCGACGCGAGCGCAGCGGCGACGACTCCACGCCGCGACGGCGGCAATCAGGTGACCTACAAGGGCCACCCGCTGTACCACTATGCGGGCGACAAGAGCGACAAGGACGCCGGAGGGCAGGGCTTGGACCTTTTCGGCGGTGAGTGGCACGTGCTGACCAAGGACGGGCAGCCGCTGGCCTGACTCCTCAATACGCGTAGCGACTCACGCGCTCCGGGTGGATGACGAAACGCACCTGGTCCTCGGCCAGAATCGCGGCGAGATCCTTTGCGCGGGCCGGGTCGTCGAGATCCCAGTAGCGCGCGGCCAGACGGGCGGCCAGGTCATGTCCGCCGTCGGATTCCACGGTGGCGCGGCCTGCGACGGAAACCCACCGCTCCCGTTCACCCACCGGTGCGGCGACGACGAGCGAGGCGCGGGGGTCGTCACGCACGCGCCGTACCTTGAGAGTGTCTGGGCCCGTGAACAATTGGACCGTGCCCTCGGCGGTCGCCTCGAACCACACCGGCCGAGGCTGCGGCGGAACGGGGCCCTTGGCCACCGACAGGAATCCATGCAGGGGGCGCCGGAGGAACTCGAGGTCGTCGGTAGTCAGCGAACGGTCAGCACTCATTCCTGCGCTGTCTCGTCGTCCTCATCGGCCTCCGTCGGCAGCGCTTGTGCTCCCGGGGTCGCGGGTGTGGTCAGAATTTCGTCGGTTTCGTTGGCGGGCTCCGGAGACGTCATGAACCACCCATACCCGCGATCTGACCGACGTAACCGAGCCGACGCGCGTGAGGCGTGAATTACTCTGGGCGGCCGCCGAATCGGGACAGGTACAGCCATGTCGGCCGGTACCCCGTGCTCGCGCAGATGCGCCAAGGCAATGACATGCCGCCACGTTAGACCTCGACGGCGACGAGGCACCTGCAGCGTGTCGTCACCGTTGCGGCATGATGCGCAGGTGACATACCGCCCGCCGAGCCTGGCCGACGTTATCGCCACCCTCCACGTCGATCGTGTCGACGACGACCACTTCCGCGCCCGACAGCTCGACAATCCGGCTCACTACATCGTCGGCGGCCATATCGCCGGGCAGGCGTTGATGGCGGCGAGCCTGACGGCGCCGGGACGGACACCGCACAGCATGCACGTGTGCTACGTGCGGGCCGGCGACGCCCGCGAGCCCGTCGACTTCCTCATCGATGTGGCACGCGACGGCGGCTCGTTGTCGACTCGCCAGATCACGGCGCGCCAGAACGGTCAGATCCTGCTCGAGGTGCTCGCATCCTTCAGTGCGCCGATCGAGTCGCTCGACTACTACCAGCCGATGCCCGATGTCCCCGATCCTGAGGCCCTTCCACCGATCCAGGAGCAGTTGGCGGACTACGCCGACGAGCTGGACGGACATTGGATTCGGCCGCAGGCGTTCGATCTGCGTTACGTCGACGCACCACCGCGCCTGGCCCTCGAGTTGCCCGAGCCGCCTGGACGAATGCGAATGTGGTGGCGGCCCAACGGTTCCGTACCTGCCGACGAGGTATTGCACAGCTGCCTACTGGCGTACCTGTCGGGCACGACCATGGTCGAGGCGGCCCTCGCACGGCGGGGACACACACCCATCGGTACTTTCAACGCGCTCATCGACCATGCCCTGTGGTTTCACCGGCCCGCCGACTTGTCGGATTGGGTACTGTCCGACCAGGCTTCGCCCAGTGGCGTCGCCGGCAGAGGACTGACGACGTCGACGATGTACAACCGGGCGGGCCAGCTGGTCTGCATCGCGACCCAAGAGCTGTACTTCGGCCGGAAATAGGAGACATGATGAGTGACCCGATCGAAACCCTGATGCTGGCGAACCTGCTCGAAGTCTTCAACGAACGCGATGAGGCCAAACGGCTGGCCGCGATCGAACGCACCTACGCACCGGATGTGCGTTGGACCGATGCCGAGGGTGTGAGCACCGGCCGTGATGCGCTCGAAGCGAAATGTGTGGCGTTACAGGAGCAGCTCGGCGATCAGCAGTTCGCCGCCTCGGGGCCGGTGCACCAGCTGCTGAACTTCGGCTATCTGGCCTGGCATCTCGTCGACCCGACTACCGGACAGACCAGCATGTCCGGTTTCGATGCTGCAGTGATCGCCGGCGGCGCCATCACGGACCTCTACACGGTGCTCATTCCGCCGCAGTGACGCGGTGCCACGCGTGAGATCACCGTGGCCGGGTACTCCAGGCGGGACTTGTCCGCACGAGGAAGGCTTTTATGACCGCCCCGCAACCCCGGCTTGACCAGCGGGATCTGGCAGAAGCCGAACGCGTGGTGGCGGCGGTGTCCTCGGCCTTCTCGGCCAAAGTGGTCGGTCAGGAACATCTTCGGGAGTCCCTGCTCATCGCCCTCCTCGCCGGTGGGCACCTGCTGATCGAGAGCGTTCCCGGCCTGGCCAAGACCACCGCCGCCCGCGTCATCGCGGAATCGATCCAGGCCGGATTCCGCCGCATCCAGTGCACCCCCGACCTGTTGCCCAGCGACATCATCGGCACCCAGATCTACGAGGCGGCCACCAACTCCTTCGTCACCCAACTCGGGCCCGTGCACACCAATATCGTGTTGCTCGACGAGATCAACCGGTCCAGCGCGAAGACCCAGAGCGCGATGCTCGAGGCGATGGAGGAACGCCAGACCACGATCGCCGGTGTGGAATACGCGATCCCCGAGCCCTTCCTGGTCATCGCCACCCAGAACCCGGTCGAGCAGGAGGGCACCTACCCGCTGTCGGAGGCGCAGACCGACCGATTCATGCTCAAGGAACTCGTTGCGTACCCCTCGGTCAACGACGAGGTCGAGGTCGTCTTGCGAATGGACGCCGGCCTCTACGAGAAGAACCACCGCACGTCGCCGGTGGTCGGGATCGACGATATTCGGCGCGTGCAACACCTTGTCGGAACCGTGTACATGGACCGGGACTTGATCGAGTACGCCAGCCGACTGGTGAACGTGACACGGGAACCCGAACGGCATCTCGCGGCGAACATCGCCCGGTTGATCGAATACGGTGCGAGCCCGAGGGCGACGATCGCGTTCTGCCGGACAGCGCGTGCCCTTGCCGTTGTCCGAGGCCGCAACCACGTCGTGCCCGACGATGTGGCCCGGGTTGCGCATCGCGTGCTGCGGCACCGCCTGATCCTCGGCTTCGAGGCGGCCAGTTTGCAGCTCACACCTGATGTGGTGGTCGACGCGGTGCTGGCTGCGGTGCGGGTGCCGTGAGGTCATGGGCTCCCATCTCGACCGCGCCAAGCAGTACTTCGGCCGCGACACGACCGGACTGTTGGACGGTGGCCGGTACGCGTTGGTGCACACCCGCAGCCTCGAGTTCGACGACCTGCGGCCGTATGTGCCGGGCGATGACGTCCGCGATATCGACTGGAAGGCCACCGCTCGGTCGGGCCACGTCCTGATCAAACGCTTTGTCTCCGAGAAGCACCACAAGATTCTCGTTGTCGCCGACGCCGGCCGGAACACCGTCGCGCAGGCTCCATCGGGCGAGCGCAAGCGCGACATCGCATCGCATGTCATCGGCGCTATCGGTCTGATCACGCTGCGTCGATCCGACGAGATCGGGATGGTGTTCGGCGACGTCCGCGGGTGTGTCGACATCCGCCTGCGGCGAGGCGAGACGCACATCGAGAGCATGTTGCACCGGTTTCATCACCACACCGCGACTGCACCTGCACCCAGCAGCGTTGTCACACAACTGAATTGGGTGGCAAAGCACTACCGGCGCCCGTTGCTGATCTTTGTCGTGTCCGACGAGCCGGAGATCAGCGACGGTCTCAGCGAGGTTCTGACTCAACTCACCGCACGGCACGACGTGTTGTGGGCCATGGTCGCCGACATGGCCGCGGTGGGGTCCGTCGATGATGAGGACGACGGATACGACGTCGCGGTCGGCCGCGTCGTACTGGGTGGCGCTGCGCTCGGCACGCAGGTTGTGGAGGCCTACCGCCGGGCCGAATTCGGACGCCGGGAACAACTCTCGACATTCATGACGACACATGGTGTGCCCCATGCCAGATTCACCGGCAGCACACGCATCAGGGCCGGGCTGACCTCGATGACCGGAGCATTCGCCCGTGTCCGATGAGCTCGTTCGCTTCATCATCGGACCCACGCCCTACTCGTCGTGGTGGCTGTGGCTTGCGGTCCTGCTGTTGCTGGTCCTGATCGGCTGGTACGCAGCGGTGTTCGTGTTCACGATGCCCGGGCGCCGGATTCGCGGCTTGCCCGTCATCGGAGCCGCCCGCAGCGAGCTGGTCAAACGACGATCCGCCCGAACAGTGCGCGCCATCGGTGAGCGTTACCGTGCCGGTGAACTGGCCGCGGCGCCCGCCGCCGCAGCCGTCAGCCGGGAGCTGCGGGCATTCCTGCACGCGGCGACCGGTGCCAGGGCCGAGTACATGCAGGTGGACGCCATCGCCGCTGGCGAGCTGGCCTCGGCCGCACCGGTTTTGGCGGAGCTGATCGACGCCCAGTTCAACGCCGACACGGTCGTCGATGTCGGGGCGGCGAGTGACTCGGCCGAGGAGCTGATCCACTCGTGGAGTTGAGCTGGTGGGTAGTGGCGATTGCAGGCTGTCTCGCGTTGGCGATCTGTATCGCAGCGGTGCTGCTGCAGCCGATGCGTTCCGAGCATCGGCGGGTGCGGCTGCTTGCCAACGTCGGACGGCTGACCCGGCTTCCGGAGTACCGGCGGGCGGCCCGCCTACGCACGTTGTCGGCCGTGGCCGCAATCGTTCTGTTGACGGTAATCTTCGGTGCCTCCGTGGTCGCCGCCGCCCGTCCGATCGGATTACCTTCAGCCGCACGGCAATCCCAGGGAGTCCAGCCCGAGGACATCATGCTGTGCATGGGTGGCCCACCAACCGACCCGGCCGTCCGTGCCACACTGCGCTACTTCGCCGAGGCGGTGACGGCCTTCGGCACCGAGCGCATCGGGTTGACGTCAGCTGATCGGCGGATAGTACCGCTGACACGTGACTATCAATACGCAGCAGCGCAGTTCAATGCCTATGCGGCTGCAACGGAGCAATCGGGCGACGCGGCCACCTGGGTGTCTGGCGTGTCCTACGTCAACTACGCCGGCGGTGTCGAGGACGTTCTGGCGATGTGCCTGACGGGCTTCCCGTCCTCCGATCAGGAGCCGGCACAGCGGCGTTCGCTGATCTACGTCGGGCCGGGATCGCTTCGCGCACCCGGTGACACCCGGCCGACCATCTTCACCCCCGATGCGGTCCGCGGTCTGGCGCAGGATGCCTCTGTTCAGGTCAATATTCTGTTTACCGATACGCCCAACGGCGCGCTGGACGCCCTGGCCCGCGAGAGCGGCGGCCGCTCGTACTCCCCGAACTCCAACACGGTGGTCGCCTTGACCGAGATCAGGGACCATCCGCCGCCGCCGACCGCAGCCGAGGGTGCGGCCGTCCGCGCCACCGAAACACCCGATATACCACTGATATTGGCCCTGACGGCGCTGGCCGGTCTGGTGCTGTGGCCGCTGGTGGTGCGGCGATGACGCTGCATCCGGTGCTACCTCCGCTACTCCTCGTTGCCATGGCGGCGTTGCTGATCGTGGCGCAGATCCTCGCACTGCGCCGTTGGCGGGCGGCCGGACGCAACCGGACGATGCTGTGGCGCTGGCTTCTCGTCACGTTCGCGGCACTGCTGCTTGTCATCGCGGCCACTCGGGTAGCGATCGTGGCCGGCGACGAGGCCCCCACACGTATCGCCGGGGACACAGAACCGAACGTGTTCCTGGTCGTCGACCGCTCGCCGAATATGGCGGTGCGCGACCTCGAAGGCCGAACGCGAATGGAGGTGGCGCGCGACGATCTCGGGGCGCTGATCGACCGCTACCCGCGGGCGCGGTTCGCCGTCATCGGGTTCTCCTCTGCCCCTTCGCTGGACTGGCCGCTCTCGGCCGATACCTGGAGCCTGCGGCCGGTCCTGGACACCATCACCCCGTATGCGTACGGCCCCGACGCCGTCACACTGACCAATGCCGGTGCGGCGAGCACTGTGCTGCGCTATCAGTTGATCAGCGCGGTCCAGCAGTATCCGCGGGCCACCACGCTGGTCTTCTACCTCGGTGCCGGCGCCCCTGAGTCAGAGCTGCCTGCACGGGAATTCGTTCCGCCGGCAGAGGCGATCGACGGTGGGGCGGTGCTCGGCTACGGCAGCCCCGCCGGGGGCCCCATTCCCGGCACCGACATCGAACGCTCCGCCGCCGACGAGACGACGCTGCGGGCGGTCGCCGACCAGCTGGGTGTGCCGTTCGTCGCGCGCTCGAATGACGCACCGCTGACCGCGGAGCTGCCTGAGAGCAGCGCGCAAGAGCCAACGACGGCTCTGGCCTCAGCGGGGGGAGAGACCGAAACGTACTGGCTGCCAGCGCTGGGCGCCGCGGTCCTCATCCTGATCGAGCTCTACCTTGTGCTGCGCGACCTGCGCCGCAGCAGGTTTGTCAGCGTGGACGTGACGCCGTGACGGTCCTGACGTGGTGGCGAACCGGACCCGCGCGGCTGCGGCTGCGTCGTCACTTGCTGCTGTTCTCCGCACCGGTTGCGCTGCTGCTCGTCGTCGTGATCGTCAAGTCGCTCTCGGTCGTGATCGCCGGACATTCCGCCGCCTCGGCGTTCACCGAACGGGATAACGCCGGACTGCGCCGCGCAGTGGATTCACTCACCGTGCTCAATGTGATCGAGCCGGCCAAGGCGTACTTCGCCGCAGGCAGTCTGGCGGTGCTCGACAACCGTCTGGAGGAGGCGGACCACCAATTTAATGAAAGCCTGGCCCGCACGGAGCCTGCCGAATCGTGCGCGGCACGGGTGAACCTCCAGCTTGTCCGCGAGACATTGGGTGACCGTGCCGCCGCGGTGCTCGATGGGCGCACCGCGGTGGCCCAATACGTCAGTGCGCGAACCGTTGTCGAACAGGCGCCGCCGGGTTGCTTCGCAGGAAACGCCGACGCGGATCCGGAGCGCCAGGTGCTCCGCGCCGACGCGCTGCGCCGACTCAATGCGAAGATCGACGCCGCACAGGTCGCGCCGCCCCCACCTCCGCCACCGCCGGGCGCCACGGCGACACCTCCGCCGCCGGCGCAATCGGGGGGGACGTCGGAGGAAACGGATACGCAATTGCGCCTCGAACCCGGCACATCGATGGATCAACTGCAGCAGATACTTCGCGACGCCGCAGCCAGCCGGTGAGTTGTAGGCGCTATCCGCGCAGCCCTCGTAGCTCGCGGCGAGATGTCACGCCGAGCTTGCCGAAGATATTGCCGAGGTGCCATTCCACCGTGCGAGGGCTGATGAACAGGTGGCCGGCGAGCAACGTTGGCGCAACTTGGGGCCCATGGAACGCCCGGGGTTGTGGTCCACCCGCCCAGCTGATTCCGACGATCTTGAAACGCGTTGCCCGATCCTGAATTTCGCGCCATCCGGCGCAGATTCGCCCGTTTGAGCGCTTCGGCCTCGGGTAAGCGGTCGTTACCTCGGTCCACAGCCCCGCGGACGAGGCCTCTAACAATAATTTTCAGTTCGGGAGATGACGTGTTCACACATAACAAAGATCTTCAATTCGAGGTGCGGGTGGCCGCACCAGACCCGCGATTCGCCAGCCTGCTCATGGAGCAATTCGGCGGCGCCAATGGCGAACTCACCGCCGCGCTGCAGTACTTCACCCAGGCTTTCGTACTGCGGGAAAAGAACCCGAAGATGTACGACCTGTTCATGGATATCGCCACCGAGGAACTGAGCCACCTCGAGATGGTCGGATCGACGATCACCATGCTGCTCGACGGCCTCAACGACGACCTCAAGATCGCCAATCAGCGGTGCGATTGGATGCCCGCGGTGGCCAGCAAGGACGGCCGCGAGCAGGCGATTCACCAGGTCGCCGTCAATCCAATGTTCCTGGTGCTCAGTGGTGGTGGCCCCGATGTCAAGGATTCGGCGGGCAACAACTGGACCGGTGCCTTCATCGACGCCAACGGCGACCCGACCGTGGACCTGCGCAACAACCTCGCAGCCGAGTCGCGGGCCAAGGTGGTCTACGAGTACTTGAAACAGTTCACCGACGATCCTGGCGTCCAGGACACCCTGACCTTCTTGATGACCCGGGAGATCGCGCACTACCAGCAGTTCACGGCCGCGCTCAACGAGCTTCCCGTGAACTTCCCGCCGGGCCAGCTGCCCGGTGACCCGCGCTTCCAGAACGTCGCGTTCAACATGAGCAACGGCAACGGCCAATCCGTCCGCGGGCCGTGGAACGAGGGCCAGGGTCCGTGGCCCGAAGGTGTCGAGTGGGACTACGTCGAAAAGCCAGAAGAGCAGTGGTTGGGCACATCTCTGCGCCAGAACACCGGCGCCGAGGCCAACCCCGACGGCGAGCCGGCAATCGATGCCGAGAAGGTCTTCACTCACGAGCAACACACCGCCACAACGTGATCGCCGTTTCAGCCGAAAGGAGTCGAATATGGACGCATTGACGTTCCTTCGTCAGGACCATAAGAGCGTGTTGGGCATGCTCGAGGTGCTTGACGACGCGCCAAGCGGCAGCGGCGCGACCAGCAGCGGTCTCGACACCATGGTGACAAACCTGGTGATCGCGGAGTCTCAGCACGAAGCCATCGAAGAGCAGTTCTTCTGGCCGGCGGTGCGTGAGCTGGTGAAAGACGGAGATGCACTGGCCGACGCGGCTATCGCACAAGAGCAGGAGGGCAAAAGGCTCCTCCAGCGGCTCGAGGATGGCGTCCCCGGCGATCCCGATTACCAGGAGGCGTTGAAGGCGTTCGTCAAGGCCGGGCGGGAGCACATCGCCTACGAACAAGACGTGGTGTGGCCGGCTTTCGAAGCGGCCATCTCCCACGCGGACCTGGTGAAGATGGGTGAAAAACTGGAAGCGGCCAAAAAGATCGCCCCGACTCGGCCGCATCCGGACACGCCCCCGAGCCCGGCCGTACTGAAGACGGTGGGGATGGCCACTGCCACGGTCGATCACGTTCGCGACGCCTTGACCGGAAGGGCGGCCGACAATCCACCGGATCCGCAAATTCATTGAGGAGCAACGATAATGACAGCACCCGCGCCGGACGATGACGAATCCGGCGATCAGCAAGAGGCGAAGGTACCGCCGGTGAGCCCGGCATACGCAACGCCGCCGCCGGAGGGCCCGCCCGACGCGGACCATCCGTAATTACGCGAGCACTACTTGAGCCGGACGCGGCGGCGCTTCTGGCGCGTCCGGCCAAGTTTTGCGAGCAGCGCTGCGGTCGCCACCCATGGTCCGGCGACGAGGACGGTGTCTATCCAGCTGTGCGAGTTGTCGACGCGGGTGGTGCCCACCCGTGCCTTCCACCCGTTGTGAGTGATTTCGGTCAGCACGCCCGTCTCGGTGATCGGGTTGTCGGGCCGCAGCGTCACGAAGGACGCCAGGTGGCTCTCGATGGCGTCGACGCGATCGGCGCCGATCAGCAGCAGCCAGCGCGCGGCGCGCCCCTCGCTGTAACGGCGGTACGCGTATCTCCGGATCACGCCGGATAACCCGCGCGGTGGAGTGGACGTGCCGAAAACCGGTGTCAGTCGCTCGTGTTCGATGGACCGTTCCCGCGGCCAGTTCTCATGCTGTTGCTCGGGGATCTCCCAGTGCGCGCCAGTTGCGTCCGGGTCGAACCGCATCCGCGGAACCGCGGGACGGTCTGCGGGATCCAGGTCGACACCCCAGCCGGGGATGCGCTCCCGCAGTTCGTCGCTGTCGGGGATGGGCGGATGATCGGCCGTGTACACCATGACTACTCCTTCAGCTCGCCTGGGGGAGGACGATGGGCTTGATGCAGTCGTCCAGTTTGGACGAGAAGATGTGGTAACCCTCGGCGATGTGTTCGAGCGGGATTCTGTGGGTCACAATGTCATTGGGCTTCAGGTAACCGTTCTGGATGTGCGAGAAGAGCCTCGGCCATTGCCGTTTGACCGGACACTGGTTCATGCGAATTGTCAGACCCTTGTTCATCGCATCGCCGAACTTGACGGCACTGAACATGGGCCCGTAGGCACCCATTACCGACACCGTGCCGCCCTTGCGAACCGAGTCGATGGCCCAGTTCAGTGCGACCGGCGAACCGCCCTGCAGCTTCAGCTTCGTCGCCGTGACGTGCTGCAGGAAGTTCCCGTCAGCTTCGGCGCCGACGCAGTCGATCACGGAGTCGGCGCCAAGATAACCGGTGGCCTTCTTCATCGTGACGACGATGTCGTCGTGTTCTGCGAAGTTGTAGGTCTCCGCATGAGCGAAGGTGCGTGCCTTCTGCAGTCGGTTCTCCAGGTAGTCGATCACGAGTACGCGGCCCGCTCCCATCAGCCACGCTGACTTCGCGGCGTACAGACCGACAGGTCCGGCACCGAACACCGCTACGGTGTCGCCTTCGGCGATGTCGGCGAGTTGTGCGCCGAAGTACCCGGTGGCAAGCGCGTCAGTGCAGAGCAGCGCATCCTCGTCATCCATCCACTCGGGGATGATCGCCGGCCCGACATCGGCGAACGGGACCCGCACGAACTCGGCCTGGCCGCCGTCGTAGCCGCCGCACGTGTGGGAGTAGCCGTAGATGCCGCCCACCGCCGTGGCGTTCGGATTCACGTTGTGGCAGTTGGAGTAAAGGCCGCGGGCGCAGAAGTAGCACGATCCGCAGTAGACGTTGAACGGCACCATCACCCGGTCGCCCCGTTTGAGGTTCTGGACAGACGGGCCGACTTCCTCTACGACTCCGATGAATTCGTGGCCGAACGTCATACCGACTCTGGTGTCGGGCATCAAGCCGTGGTAGAGGTGCAGGTCTGAGCCGCAGATAGCGGCCATCGTCACTCGGACAATGGCGTCGTTTGGGTGCTCGATCGGCGGAGTGTCCTTCTCCTCGACCCGCACCTTGTATGGCCCTCGGTAAACCATTGCGCGCATGGGATGCCCTTCGTCGGCGGTTCCCGCGCGCTTACCCGGTGTTACACCGTCCAAACGGGGTGAGTTCTAACCGCCGCCGGTGACGATGTTCGACGACAGTGTGAGCATCTGGCCGCTCTTGCAGACACCCCAGCGGCCGCCCCAACCCGACGTCCATACCACGGGCTCTCCAAGCCAGACCTGGGTCGGTTTCGGCGGGGCGTGGGGTGGCGGTACCTCGCCCCCGGGGACCGAACATGGTGGCGGCTGGGCGATCGAAAGTCCGGCGCCCATGCCGAGGGCTGCTGCTGCAAACCCACCGGCGACCGCAACGGCACCCAAAGTGGTCTTGATAGAAGGCATCAGCATCACTCCAGGGTCTGGATTCGAATCGGCTAATTAGTAGACGTAACCACCCTACGGGATGCTCAAACGCGCGGGCAGCGCTGTGACACTCGGATCGCAGAATGTAACGTCGGCATATGACTCGAGTCTCGGTGATCACCGGCGGTGCGGGCGGCATGGGGTTGGCCACGGCAAGGATCGTCGGGAGGGACCACTCGGTCGTCCTCGGTGATGTCAGGCAGGAGCGTCTCGACGCTGCGGCCGACGGGTTGAAGGAACTCGGCGTCGCGACCACCGTCGTCAACTGCGACGTCACCGACCGGGACGCGGTCACCCGGCTTTTCGAAACCGCTTCCGGCCTCGGGACGGTTGCCTCGGTCATTCACACGGCGGGGGTCAGCCCCAGCATGGGCGGCGCCGACTACGTCATGCGGACCAACGCGGTGGGCACGCTCAACGTCAACGAGGTCTTCTACGCGGCGGCAGCCGAGGGTGCGGCGATCGTCAACGTGGCATCCATGGCGGCGCACCTGCTGCCCGACGAGTTGATCCCGGCCGCACAGTTCCCGACGGCGCTGACCGACGAAGCCGCCTTCATGACTGCGATGCTGTCGGCCTGCGACATCGCCGGTGCCGAGGCGCGATCCGGTATCGCCTACGCGATCAGCAAGAGCTTCGTCCGGTGGTACAGCACGTCGCAGTGCGAGAGGTTCAACGGCAGGGGGCTGCGCGTTGTGTCGGTTTCCCCCGGATCGATCGACACCGAGATGGGCCGGCTCGAGGAGCAGGCGGGTGCGGGGGCGATGGTCGCCGACGCCGCGGTCCCGCGGTGGGGCAAGCCGGAGGAAATGGGTGCGCTCCTCGCCTTCTGCGCGAGCGAGGGCGCCGGTTATCTCACTGGCACCGACATCCTCAACGACGGCGGAGTGGTCGCCTCGATGAAGGAGCGCGCCAGGGCGGCCGCCGAAAGCGGCTGAGCCGCAACCGCATCAGCCGCGGTACTTGGAGACCTTCTCGGCGTAGGTGTCGAGTAGCCGCAACGACTCGTCGAGCGGCTTGGTGGGCAGGAGCAGCGCCACCTGCCCGAATCCGAGGTCCTCGACCGCACGCCAGTAGTCGGGATCGGCGGGCGTGCCGAACTGAGCCAGTGGGGCGTCATGGCCCGCACCGGAACGGAGCTGTCCGATGCGTTTGGCCAGATGGTCCACGGGCAGCGGATTGGAAATCCAGCCCGCTTCGTGCCGAATCACTCGCTTGACAGTGGCATCGGAATCGCCGCCGATGTAGATGGGCGGATGAGGCTTGCGCACCGGCTTGGGCCGCAGGTAGGACGAATCGAAGTCGACGTAGCGGCCGTGATACTCGGCGGGTTCGTTTGTCCACAGTTCCCGGATGGCCTCGATGCGCTCGTCGAGCAGCGCACCGCGTGTCTTCGGGTCGGTGCCGTGGTGACGCAACTCCTCGATGTTCCAGCCGGCGCCCACCCCGAACACGAACCGGCCGCCGGAGATCAGGTCGATACTCGCGGCTTCCTTCGCGGTGATGATCGGATCACGCTGGATGAGCAGCGCGATTCCGGTGAACAGCTCGATCCTGGAGGTCACCGCCGCCGCGGCGGCCAGGGTGACGAACGGGTCCAGCGTCCGGTAATAGATCGACGGCAGCTCACCGCCCGCCGGATACGCCGACTCTCGACTTGCCGGAATATGCGTGTGCTCTGCGATCACGAGCGAGTGGAAATCCCGCTCCTCGATCGCCTTCGCGAGCGATACCGGGTCGATTCCGTCGTCGGTCACGAAGGTGGAGATCCCGAATTGCATGGACCGCTCCCGCGCTACCACACGCGAACCCAGTCGACGAGCATCGTCGCTGGGTAGGTGCCGCCGCTGGGATCGCCACCACCGGAACCGGCGACCGCAAGATTTACGATCGGAAACAGTGTGTAACCGGGGGTGTTGAACTGGTAATTGGGCAGGGAGTCGGGTGTCACGGTGAAGTACGGCGACGCACCGTCGGTGTGATCCAGCCAGAAGCTGATGCCCGATTCGGTCCACTGCGCGCGCCACCGGTGCCACCCACTGTCCGGTGCGATGGTGTGGCTGACGTGTTCTCCGCCGTTGAGGTTGGCGTGGACGGTGGTTCCCGGAGCCCAGCTGCCGTTGCCGTACCACTCGATGATGTCGACTTCGCCGCCGTTGTTCGGACTGTTGTTGGCCAGATACCAGGCCGGCCAGCAGCCCGGAGTGAGGCAGTCGAACTTGATCCTGGCTTCCCAGGTGGTGTTGATGGGGCCCCGGTACCTGCCGAAGAGCTTGCCGCTGTAATACGTGTCGCCCTCCTTGGCGGCTTTGATCACGAGGTTGGACTTGCCGTCCAGGTAGAGGTTCTTCCGATCGTCGCGATACTGGCCGACGTTCCCGGGCAACTCCCAGAAAGTGGGATCCTCCATGCTCTCGCGTTCGTAGGCCGGCTCCCATTTCGAGTAGTCGGGGGCCGAACCGGCCTTTCCGTCGAAGTTGTCCTCAAAGAGGTAAGCGCTGGTCGACGGCTCGGCGTTGGCGGTGGGCAGGGACACACTGGCCGCCAGCGCGCCGAGACCGGCGATCTGCATCACGCGGCGACGATTTATGTCAGGCATCACAACAGGAAAGCGGTTATGCCCGCCGAGCGCAAACCCTTGCCGCCCGTCAGGCGGTGCGGCGACGCCTGCGGAAAGGATCGGTCAGCGACGGCGACAAGTAGCCAACGTCGCCCCGCGAGAGCGTCGATCCGGGCGGCACGATCTCGTCGATCCTGTCGAGGATGTCGACCGATAGCGTGACCTCGGTGGCGCCGAGCTGGGATTTCAAGTGGTCGAGGGTGCGCGGGCCGATGATCGGCGCGGTGACCGCCGGATGCTGCATGACGAATGCCAGCGCCAGGTGAATCAGCGACAGGCCGGCATCATCGGCCAGCTGTCCGAGCGCGTCGGCGGCCTCGAGCTTGCGCTGGTTCTCCGGGCGCGACATGTCGAACCGGCCCGGCATCAGGGAACTTCGCTTCGACTCAGGTAGTTCCTTGTCCTTGCGGTAGCCACCGGTGAGCCAGCCACCGGCGAGCGGACTCCACGGCAGCACGCCCATGTCGTACTCCTGCGCCACCGTCAGAACGTCGGCCTCGATTCCGCGGACCAGCAGTGAGTAGGGCGGCTGTTCGGTCACGAACCGGCCGAGACCACGCCTCTCGCTGACCCACTGCGCATGAACCATCTGATGCGCCGGGAATGTCGACGATCCGAACGCACGGATCTTGCCCGCCCGCTGCAGTTCCGTCAGCGCCGACAGAGTCTCCTCGATGTCGGTGTCTGAGTCGGGGCGGTGAATCTGATAGAGGTCGATCCAGTCGGTGTTCAATCGCTGCAGGCTGTCCTCGACTTCTCGGATGATCCAGCGCCGAGAGTTGCCGCGCTTGTTGGGATCGCCCTTGGTGCCGGGTGGGGACCCCGGCGGTACACCCATCTGAATGTTGACTTTTGTCGCGAGGACCACATCGTCGCGTTTGCCCCCTGCGAGCGCCTTGCCGACGATGACCTCCGATTCGCCCTGCGAGTAGACATCGGCGGTGTCGATGAAATTGATGCCGGCATCGAGTGCGGCGTGGATCGTCGCGATCGATTTGTCGTGATCGGGCTCGCCGAAGCTGCCGAACATCATTGCGCCAAGACACAGCGGGCTTACTTGGATCCCGGTTCGTCCGAGGCTGCGGTATTCCATGGCAGCGACTCTACGCCCCCGTTAGGTGAGCTAATGATCGCCCGGCCGTGAACCCGAAATACCTCTGCGCCTGCCCGATTCGGCTAGCGTCGCCCCAATGAGCGATGCGACGCCGACTCCTACCCAGTCCGGTCCGACGCGCGCCCCGACGAGCACCAGGCGGGCGGTGCTCAACACCATCAAGGGCTCGGCAGGCAACCTCGTCGAGTGGTACGACGTGTACGTCTACACGGTCTTCGCCTCCTATTTCGAGGCGCAGTTCTTCGATAAGGCCGACACCAACTCGACGGTCTACATCTACGCGATCTTCGCGGTCACCTTCGTCATGCGGCCGGTGGGATCGTGGTTCTTCGGGCGCTTCGCCGACCGGCGCGGTCGTAAAGCGGCGTTGATGTTCAGCATCACCGTCATGTCGACGTGCTCGTTCGTCGTGGCGGTCATGCCGACGCGCGAGAGCATCGGCTACTGGGCGGCGGTGATCCTGATCCTCGCCCGGCTTGTGCAGGGGTTCGCCACCGGCGGTGAGTACGGCACGTCGGCGACGTACATGTCGGAGGCGGCGACGGCGAATCGGCGCGGCTTCCTGTCGTCGTTCCAGTACGTCACCCTCGTCGGCGGCCACGTCCTGGCACAGTTCACGCTGCTGATCGCGTTGCAGTTCGTCGATGACGACGCGATGCACGAGTGGGGCTGGCGGATCGGCTTCTTCATCGGCGGCGTCGCGGCCCTCGTGGTCCTGTGGATCCGGCGCTCGATGGACGAGTCGCTCAGCGAATCCCATCTGGAATCCATCCGTGAAGGCAAGGACCGCGAAGCCGGCTCCCTGAAGACGTTGTTCACCACGCACTGGCGGCCCCTGCTGCTCGTCTTCCTCATCACGGCCGGCGGTACGGTGGCCTTCTACACCTACAGCGTCAACGCGCCCGCGATCGTCAAGTCCACCTTCGGATCTGACCGTGCGATGACGGCGACGTGGGTCAACCTGTTGGGCCTGATTTTCCTGATGCTGCTGCAGCCGGTGGGCGGGCTCATCAGCGACCGGGTCGGACGCAAGCCGCTGCTGATCTTCTTCGGGGTGTCCGGCGTGATCTACACCTACGTGCTGCTCACCTACCTGCCGAAGACGACGTCGGCGGTCATGGCATTCCTGATCCTGGCCGTCGGCTACGTCATCATCACCGGCTACACGTCGGTGAACGCGATCGTGAAGGCGGAGCTGTTCCCCGCTGAAATCCGCGCGCTGGGAGTCGGTTTGGGCTACGCGCTGGCGAACTCGGCGTTCGGGGGTACGGCCCCGTTGCTGTACCAGGCCGCCAAGCCCGATCACATCACCCTGTTCATCATCTACGTCACGGTGATAATCGGCGTGAGCTTGTTGGTCTACATCTTCGGGTTGAAGAACAAGGGCGAGACGGTGCTCGACCGCGAGCAGGGCAGCGCCTGGATTGTGGCTGTGCCTACCCGATGACGACGCCGGAGGTCCTTCACAGCTCGGCCCTCGCCGAAGAGATTCTGGAATCCCATCGCCACCGCGCCCACGGTGATGACGCCGGCTACGACGGTTACAAGGCGCATGTGTATCGCGTGATCAACTTCGCGCGCGCGCTCACGCCGGACTATGCCGACCGCGACGACAAGCTCGCCATCGCAGCGGCCTTTCACGATCTGGCGGCGTTCGACACGCTCGACTACCTGGTGCCGTCGATCGAGGCGCAGGATGCGTGGTTGCAGCAGACGGGCCGCGAAAGTTGGTCAGATGAATTGGCGCTCACCGTCGCCGAGCATCATCGGCTGTTCCGGTACGGTCCGACCCGACCATACGCAGCGTTGGTGGAGGCGGTCCGCCGAGCCGACCTCGTCGACGTCAGCCAGGGCCGGATCCGCTTCGGTCTGCCGCGTTCCTACGTCGACGAAATCCGTGCGACCTTTGACGCCGATGTCTTCTTCAAGCGGGTGATCCCCTCGGGGACATGGCGTGCCATCCGCACGCTGCAGCAGCCCGGCTTCCTGCGTCCCCAAAACGCACTGGTCCGCTCGGGCCACCGAGGGATCGATCGTTGAGTCCTTCAGCCGTGCGCGTGGCCTGCCTGCTCTACGCCGTGGCGGCACTGGGGCTGGGGCTCTACGCGGCCATGGACCTATATTTCGCCGGCTTTCCCGACGGGCACCTCACTGATTACGACGAAGCGGTAAGCACGCCTAAACGGCTGCTCCAGTGGGCCGAGTTCGGTTTGGCCGTCCTATTTCTGGTCGTCGCTCTTGTGCCGATCAGTGCACGGGCACGCGCGGTCGCATTGCTCGTCGCCTTGATCGCGCTAGTTGTGGTCGTGGTAGCCCAGCTAGTCGGCGTCGGTTGGTATTTCGGAACCCACCTAGGCCTGGACAACGGTATCGGGGGCTAAACGCAGCTCCCAACAAGCCGATCGCGCTCCTACAGTCGAGATTGAACACAGGGTTGTTCAGCCGATCGCAGCCCTGAGTTCAATCTCGGTGATAGGACTGCCGACAGGACCTAGCGCTAGTCGAGCCGCCCCGCCTCGACGACACGAAGAACCGCCACGCCCTCCTCGTCGGAGGCCTCCAGGTCCACCTCGACCTCGAAGCCCCAGTCATGGTCACCCGCCGGGTCGTCGAGGATCTGGCGCACCCGCCACTCGCCCGGTTGCCGGTTGATGATCAACAGCGCCGGGCCGCGGGCGTCGGCCCCGATACCCACATCGTCGTGCTCGGCGAAGTACTCGTCGCCGACCTCCTGCCAGCGGTCCGACGTCCACCCCGAGGCGGCATCCAATTCGCCAAGGGCGTACCAGCGCCGTCGCGCGAACAACTCGACGCGCCGGAACAACGCATTGCGCACCATCGCGGTGAACGCCCGCTCGTTCCCCGTCAGCGGACGCGGGCGGGCGGGGACTGCCACCGGCGCATCCAACGGCTGGTCGGGGCTGGTGAGCTCCTCCCATTCATCAAGGAGGCTCGAATCGACTTGACGCACAAGCTCGCCGAGCCACTCGACGATGTCGGTGAGCTCCTCGGTCCGCGCCGCTGCGGGCACTCCGGACCGCAGCGCCTTGAAGGCGTCGGACAGGTAGCGCAGCACCGCGCCCTCCGCCCGGGTCAATCCGTACACGCTGACGTACTCGCGGAACGTGAACGCCCGCTCCCACATCTCGCGGACCACCGACTTCGGTGACAACTCCCCATCGGCGGCCCACGGGTTGCTCTGCAGATACACCTCATACGCATGCCCCAGCAGTTCCTCGAGTGGCTTGGGATAGGTGACGTCGTCCAGCAGTTCCATCCGATCGTCGTATTCGATGCCCTCGGCCTTCATCTCCGCGATGGCCTCCCCGCGAGCCTTTTTCAGCTGTGCGGCCATGATCTGGCGGGGATCCTCGAGCGTCGCCTCGATGACCGAGACGACATCCAGCGCATAAGTTTCAGCCGCCGCATCGAGCACATCGACCGCGGCCAAGGCGAACGTCGACAGCGGTTGGTTCAACGCGAAGTCCGGCGGCAGGTCCACCGTCAGCCGATAGCGACGCCCATCGGACTCCGGTTCGTCGAGGCGCTCCACCACGCCCGCCTGCAGCAGCGAGCGGGCGATGCCGACCGCCTCGCGGATGTGGCGAAGCTGACGCTTTCGTGGCTCGTGGTTCTCGGTCAGCAGCCGGCGCATCGCTGCGAACGGGTCACCGGGCCGGTCGACGACGTCGAGAATCATCGCGGTCGACACCCGCATATTGCTGGTCAGCGGCTCTGGGGCGGCATCCACCAGCTTGGTCATCGTCTTTTCGCTCCACGGCACCATGCCCTCGGGCACTTTGCGGCGCACCAGCTTTCGTCGCTTCTTCGGATCATCGGCGACCTTCGCGAACTGCTTGAGATTCTCCACCTCATGGTCGGGCGCCTGCACGACGACGGTGCCCGCGGTGTCGTAGCCTGCCCGTCCCGCCCGGCCGGCGATCTGATGAAATTCGCGGGCATTGAGCAGCCGGGTGCGTGTGCCGTCGTACTTCGACAACGCGGAGAAGACGACGGTCCGGATCGGCACGTTGATTCCGACGCCGAGAGTGTCTGTGCCGCAGATGATCTTGAGCAGCCCGGCCTGGGCGAGCTGCTCCACCAGCCGCCGGTACTTCGGCAGCATCCCGGCGTGGTGAACGCCGATCCCATGCCGGACCAGTCGTGACAAGGTGGTACCAAACGCGGTAGAAAAGCGGAACTGGCCTATGTGTTCGGCGATCGCCTTCTTCTCTTCTTTGGTGCTCACATTGACGCTCATCAGCGCCTGCGCGCGCTCCAGTGCCGAGGCCTGGGTGAAGTGGACGACGTAGATCGGTGCCTGCTTGGTCTCCAGCAGATCGCCGATCGTCTCGTGCATCGGAGTGGTTGCGTAGTAATGGTGAAGTGGCACCGGGCGTAGCGCATTGGCGACCAGAGCCGTCGGCCTGCCGGTGCGCCGCGTCAGGTCCTCACGCAGGAACGTGACGCCGCCGAGGGTGGCTGACATCAGCAGGAACTGGGCCCTGGGCAACTCCAGCAGCGGAACCTGCCAGGCCCAGCCGCGGTCGGGATCTCCGTAGAAATGGAACTCGTCCATCACCACCAAACCGATGTCAGCGTCAGCGCCTTCTCGCAACGAGATGTTGGCCAGCACCTCCGCGGTACAGGTGATGATCGGTGCGCCTGGGTTGACCGCGGCATCTCCAGTGAGCATGCCGACATTGGCCGCGCCGAACACCTCGCAGAGGGCGAAGAACTTCTCGCTCACCAACGCCTTGATCGGGGCGGTGTAATAGCTACGTCGTTGCGCCGCCAGGGCTGCGTAGAGGGCCCCGGTGGCCACCAGCGATTTGCCCGACCCGGTCGGCGTAGCCAGCACGACGTTCGCCCCGCTGACCAATTCGATCAGCGCTTCCTCCTGCGCCGGGTACAGCACCGTGCCCTGCGCTTCCGCCCACGCGGCGAAGGCGGTGAACAGCTCGTCGGCGTCTCCGGCCTGCGCGTGCAGCGCGGACAGATCGCTCGGGTCGCGCAGCAGGCTCGGGGTGCTCATTCGGGACGCAGCCCGCCGATGAGGAGGTCCACCATGCGGGCGGCCCGGTCGGCGTCTGGGGACGCGCACAGGTGGGCGACGGCATGGAGGAGGTCGACGGCGTCGACGTCCGCGCGCACCTCGCCCGCGGCTATCGCGGATTGCAGCAACACCTGCAGCGCCGGTGTCAGGCGTCCCTCGAAGTAGGTCGGCAGTGCGTCGAAAGCCGGGTCACCGGAGTGCAGTGCCGCGGCGAGTCCGCGCTTGGTGCCGAGCAGCTCGGTGTAGCGACGAATCCACTCGGTGAGCGCATCCCCGGGCTCGTGGCGCTCGGCCAACTCGGGTGCCGCCGCGGCGCACGCATCGATCTCGTGCTCGAAGACGGCGACTATCAGGTCGGCACGCTGGGGGAAGTGCCGGTACAACGTGCCGACGCCGACGCCCGCGCGGGTCGCGATCTGACGCACTGGCGCATCGACACCAGACTCCGCGAACACCGCCTTGGCCGCCTCGATGACCGCGCCGATGTTGCGTGTCGCATCCGCTCGCACCGGGCGTGCCTGCGTCTTGTCCACCCTGCCCCGTTCCACACTTGCCTAAGCGGAACAGTGTTCCGTATAGTTATTCGGAGCACTGTTCCATTTATTTCATCGTACTGGGAGAACCACCATGACTCATCGACAACGTCCCCTGGAATCCGGATTCACCGCATCCTCGACGGCTGACGACGTGCTGCGCGGCCTCGACCTGTCCGGCACGAATGTCATCGTCACCGCCGGGCACGTCGGACTCGGCCTCGAGACCACGCGCGCATTGAGCAAGGCCGGTGCGGCCGTCACCGTCGCGGCACGCCATCCCGATCGTGCGGCCGCCGCCCTCGACGGTATGAAAAATGTCGATGTCGACCAGCTGGACCTGTTGGACCCGGAGTCCATCGACGCCTTCGCCCGTCGGTACCTCGCATCGGGGCGTGGGCTGCACGTCCTGCTCAACAATGCTGGAATCATGGGCGGCGATCTGGTGCGTGATGCCCGCGGGTACGAAGCACAGTTCGCGACGAACCATCTCGGCCACTTCCAATTGACGTTGCGCCTACTACCTGCCCTGCGTGCGGCCGGCCACGCCAGGGTCGTCAACGTCTCGTCCGGCGGACACGCTTTCTCCGACATACGTTGGGATGACCCGCATTTCACGACCGGTTACGACGGTTTGCTCGGATACGGTCAGTCCAAGACGGCCAATGTCCTGTTCGCCGTCGAACTGGATCGGCGCTGGCGCGCCGAAGGCATCCGCGGCTACGCCCTGCACCCGGGTATCGCCTACGGAACTAGCCTTGGGCCCTCGATCACCGATGATGAATTGCGTGCAATGGGAGTTCTCGACGACGACGGGAACCCCGTCGTCGATCCCGAACACGAGTTCAAGACGCTGCAACAGGGGGCCAGCACCAGCGTTTTCGCGGCGGCCCACCCCCTTCTCGACGACATCGGCGGTGTCTACCTGAAGGACAACGACATTGCCGTACTCAACGAATCGGAGCTACGGTTCGAGTTCGGTACCGAGCCGCTCGTGTTGAAGGGCGTGGCACCGCATGCGGTCAATCCCGAGTCGGCGCGGCGGTTGTGGGATCTGAGCGAACGCCTGATCGCGTGATCGGCTCACGCACCACGGCGCACCGGGCCCAGCCCGTCAGCGATGCGGTCGGCCGCCGACTCGATCTCGCCAGTCCGGTCCCCAAGCCGTTCGGGTACCCATGCAAGCGCGATTTGCACCGGTGCCCAGGTGCTTTCGTCCACCGGGATCAGCTTGAACTCCGGCGGTGAGAACATCTTGCCGATGAACGAATCGGGCGCGTAGCTGACTACCGCGACGAGGTGCCGATTGAACACCTGGGTGGCCATCTCGACCTCGCCGCCCCGCTGGTTTGTCGTACGGACGATGCGGTGGATGCCCTTGCGGTTCAGATTGCGGGTCAATCCGGCTAGCACCACGGGGTTGGGTCGCGCGACGTCGATGACGACATCGCGATCGCGCAACTCCTCGATCGCCACCATATCCTTGGCGGCCAATGGATCGTCGAACCGGACCGCGATCGCGCCCTGGTATTGGGCAACCACCTTGTAGCGCAAGCGTTTGTCACTGGCGGGCAGGTGGATCAAACCCAATTCGGCGTGGCCGGCGATCAGCTTGGCGGTGACCTCGGCCGCCGACCCCGGGACGCTGAACTCGTTGGGGCCCGGCAGTTTCGCGAGCACGGCCTCCACCGCAGCGATCAGATCCGAAGGGGCATAGGCGGTGGCGCTCACCCGGAGCGGGGTGTTCCCCTCGACTTCTTGCGCGGCTGTGGCTTTGAAGTCGTCTACCTGTCGCAGAATCTCGCGCGCCGGACCGAGCAGTCGTCGGCCGAGCGCCGTCAACCGCACATCGTGGTAGCCGCGCTCGAACAACGGTCCGCCGAGTTCCTTCTCCAGCAGCTTGATCTGCTTGCTGAGCGGGGGCGGTGTGATCATCAACTTGTCCGCGGCTCGCTTGAAGTGCAGCTCGTCTGCGACAGCCACGAAGTACCTGAGCCTGGTGAAGTCGATGTCCATCCCTGCCGCACTCGAAGGTGGTGGTCCTACCGCTTCGAATGCTACGAGACCGCCGGAGTCTCCAGCACGCCGCGCTCGTGCAGCTCCTCGATCTCCGCGGGATCGAGGCCGAGCAGCTCTACGGCTATCTCGGCGGTCTGCTCACCCAGCAGCGGTGCCTGCAGAAGCGGCGGGTCCGCCACGTGGGCACAGTGGATCTGCACGTTCTCCATCACGAACGGGACGTCTGCGTGCGGATGCAGCTCTTCCCGGAACGCGCGCCGCTGCTCGTAGTACCCCCAGGCGGGGAGCTCATCGGCGTGCATCACTGCGCCCGCAGGTACGCCTGCGGCCTGCAGCTTGTCCATCGCCTCGATGTGCGAGTGCCGCAACGTCCAGGCGCGGATCGCGCCACGCTCGTCTGATTCCGACGCACCGACCACGTCGCGCAGTGCTTTCCGGTCGGCGTCGTCGCGCACGGTGATCGCGATCCACCTGTCCTCGCCCGCCGCCGGGAACAGCCCCCAGACACCGTCGTCGGCGGGGGCGTCGGACCGGTGGCGCCCGCCTCGCCGCAGGGCATCGGCGGCGATGTCGGCCGCGAGGTGGCCGAGCATGACCTCGGCCTGGGAGATGCTGGCCGACCCGCCTGATCCGGTGCGTTCCCGGCGCAACAACAGGGCGATCGCGGACAGTGCGCCGATCCGGGCGGCGACGTGATCCGGGTAGACGGTGACGGTGTCGCAGAACGTCTCGGGTTCGCCCGGATAGGTCCACAGGTTGGTGAATCCGACGGCGGCGCGGACCAGCGGTCCGTACCCGAGCCGCTTGGCCCAGGGTCCGGTCGGGCCGTACGCCGAACTGTCGACGACGACGATTCCGGGGTTGATCTGCCGAAGTGTCGCGTGGTCCATCCCGAGTGCCTCGGCGACGCCTGGCTTGTAGTTCGTCAGTACGACGTCGGAGAGCTTCACCAGGCGGTGCGCGAACTCGCGGCCTTCGGCCGTGCGCATGTCGATGCCGATCGAGCGCTTGTTGCGGTGACCCGCGGCGAACGGCTGCGTCATCGTCGTCGGCTTGCCGATCCGCAGGCCGTCGGGATGCGCGGAGTGTTCGATCTTGACGACGTCGGCACCCAGGTCGCCGAAGAGTCGGCCGCTGTCGGCGCCGACGACGATGACACCGAGGTCCAGCACGCGGATGCCCTCCAGCGGAAGACCCTGGCCGCGACGCTCCCGGCTCGCTAAAAGCGGTGCATTACTTGGTGATTCGATATTGTGGCCAGGCGCGATATTGAGTGCACTTGCGCGGTGGCCGTCGATCTCGCTGACTCCCATCGGAATCGGGGCCACCACCCCCACGCCCAGCTCGACGTCGCGGAAGAAACCACGCGCGGTGAAGTGGGCGGCGTTCAATGCCTCGGACAGCGTCAGCACCGCCGCGGTGGGCACGCCGTGGGCCTGCCCCTGCGACTCCAACTCCGCGCGCGTCTTGTCCGCACAGAAACGCTTGATCGCTGCGAGCAGATCCGGTGACCTGAAACGCTTTCCGAGCTTGTCATAGGCGGGGTCGGCGAACTCGTTCGGGCTGCCCATCCAGGTGAACATGCCCTGCCACTGCCGCCTGGCAAGAATGCATATGCGGACATGACCGTCTTTGCAGGCAATGATCGGGTAGCGCTGCTGTTCGGCGTCGAAGTCGCGCTGCTGCGCGCTCACCGCAACTCCGGCCGACGCACTTCCGGCCGAGCCGAACGGTGGATCGAGGGTCTGCATCGCGCCGTCGAGAACCGAGAAGTCGATCAGATCACCCTCGCCTGTGCGCAGCCGATCCAGATAGACGGCAGTCGTCAGCACGGCGGCCTGCGCGGCGGCCACCTGATAGGGCAGCTCTGCCGGCGGTATCAGTGGTTCTCGACCAGGGATTCCGGATCTGGACAACTCGCTCGACAGCGCGTGGAACACCGGCCCGGTGCCCTGCCAATTGGAATAGTCGTTGTCGCGGCCGAAGTCGCTGATCGACAGGATCACCAGCGACGGATGCCGCGCGCGGATGCCGCGCACCGACAACGCCGCTTCGGCCGCCGATCCCGGTCGGGTGTTCTCGATCAGGATGTCGGCACCGGCGAGCAGCCCGTCGAACTCGGGCCCCGTCGGCGCGTCGACCTCGAGCTCCGCCAAGCCGTGGCGGTTGATCGCGGTCTGGATCGGCACCGAGTCGATGCGCGGTCCGACGACGTCGTCGCCGGTGACACCGGGCACCCGTACCACCATGACCTGCGCGCCCAAATCGGCGAACAGTCGTCCCACGGCGGTCATCGGGCCCGAGGTCAGATCGACAATCCGGGTGCCGAGCAGCGGTGGATCGTAGGTGTCGGACATGTGGGTCAGCTCCGGCGAGCCTGCCGGAACGGGATATCGCGGTCGGCTTCGGGTTCCTTCGGCAGGCCGAGCACGCGTTCCCCGATGATGTTGCGCTGGATCTGGTCGGTGCCACCGCCGATCGAGGTGAAGAACGCATTCAGCGTGAGGAAGTTGACGTCGTCGGCTTCCGGATTGTCGGGTCCGGCCAACAGTGCCTGGGCGCCGATGATCTGTGTTTTCATCGCCGCCTCGGTGTGCAGGATCTTCGACATTGCGAGCTTGCCGAGGGACATGATCGAACTCGACGTGCCCTGTGCGGTAGCGGCTTTGGCGCGGGCGTTGTTGAGCTTGTTGAGTTCGCGCATGGCCAGCACCGCGGCCAGGGGATAGCGGACGGCCGGATCGTCGAGCACGCCGTTTTCGCGGGCCAGTTCGATCAGGCTGTCGGCCTTGCGGTTTCGTGAGCCGCGCCCGGTGTCACCCATGATGGAGCGCTCGTAGGCCAGTGCCGTCTGCAATGCCCGCCAGCCGTTGCCCTCGCCACCGAGCAGGTAGTCGTCGGGCACCGTGGCGTCGCTGATGAACACCTCGTTGAAGTGGGATTCGCCGGTGATCTGCACCAGCGGCCGCACGTCGATGCCCGGCTGCTTCATCGGCATGATGAACAGGCTCAGCCCCTTGTGTTTCGGCACGTCCCAGTCGGTGCGGGCGAGCAGCAGCGCGTAGTCGGCGGTCTGTGCGCCCGACGTCCACACTTTCTGCCCGTTGACCACCCACTGATCGCCCTGCTTCACCGCTGTGGTGCGCACGCTGGCTAGGTCGGAGCCGGCGCCCGGCTCGCTGTAGAGCAGGCAGGTGCGGGACCGCTCGACGAGAAAGCCGCGCAGCAGATCGTCCTTGAGCTTTCCGGTGCCGAGCGCGAGCACGGTGTTGGCCGGGATGTTGTATTTGTCCTGACGCGAACCCGGCGCCTTGATCGCCGCGAACTCCTGCCCGATGACGTTGGCCAGCTTGTTCGGGTATCCACGGCCGAACCAGTCGGCGGGATAGGTCGGCACCGCGTAGCCGGCGTCGAGGACCTTCTCCAGCCACGCGATGCGCTCCGGGGACGACGCCCAGGGATCGGTTGATTTGGGCAGGGGAGTCCAGTTGTCGCGCAACCAGTCTCGGACCTCGGCGCGCAGTTCGTCGGGGGTGGGCAGGGCCGGGGTCGTCATGTCAGGCACCTTTCGAGGTGAGGTACCGCTCGCGATGCAGCCGTGGGCCGCCGAACAGCTGCAGTCCGGTGCGCGCCCGGCGCAGGAAGAGGTGGGCGGGATGTTCCCACGTGAAACCGATACCGCCGTGCATCTGGATCGCGTTCATGGCGATGCTCTCGTACGCCTCGGCGCAGGCGAAGCCGGCCAACGCCACTGCCCCGTCGGATGCCTCGCTCTCCGCGGCCTTCTCGGCGGCGGCGTGCTGGGCAGCCGACGTCGCATTCTCGACGTCGAGCAGCAGGTCGGCGGCCATGTGCTTGAGTGCCTGAAAGCTACCGATCTGCCTGCCGAACTGGACGCGGGTCTTGAGGTATTCGACGGTCATGTCGAAGATGCGCCGCGATCCGCCCACCTGTTCACCGGCCGACGCGATGACCGCGTAGTCCAGCGCCGTCTGCACGGCTTCCCAACCCGCGGTGCCGAGCCGACGTGCGGGTGTGTTCGCGAAGGTGAACGTGGACAACCGCACGGTCGGATCGAAAACCGTTGCGGCGGTGCGCTCGAAGCCGTCTGCATCCGTCGCGACTTCGAACACTGCGACACCGTCGGTGGTGCGAGCAACCACGAGTACGACATTGGCCACCTGACCCCAGGTGACGTAGTGCGCGGCGCCGGAGAGCGTGCCGTCGGCGTCGGCGCGCACGTCGATACCGTCCACCGTCCACGAGCCGGACTTTCCCGTCAGCGCAACAGTGCCGATGATCGTGCCGTCGGTCAACCCCGGTAACAGCCGCTGCTTGTCGTCGGCCGTGCCCGCGGCCTGGATAAGTGCGACCGTCAGCACCGCACTGGAAATGAACGGCGCGGGCGGGCAGCAGGGCCGCACCGGTTTCCTCGGCGACGGCTTCGAGTTCGAGCGGGCCGAAACCGAGACCTCCATGGTCGTCGTCGACGAGCATGCCGAGAACGCCCTGCTCAGCCAGCCGGCTCCACAGCTCGCGATCGAAGCCGTCGTCGGTGCTCATCACACGGCGCACGTCGTCTTCGGTGCACTTCTCGCGCAGCAGCTCGCCCACCGCCGTCCGCAGTTCCGCGCGCTCGGCCACACTGATCGTCATCCCCAACCGCCTCTCCTGGCTAGCGGCATCCATGCTTGGGCCTGCACGGCCCGGTGTCCATCACGAATTTCGACACCGGTGGGTTTCCATTTGCGACATCAGCGCGGGTGTCACCTCAGCCAGGCGACTCCAAGGGCTGATCCCCCCAACCCGAGGCGGCGACGAGGTCGAGGAATCTGAGCGGCGGCCCACCGTTGATCAGCGAGTGGATGTGAGCGGGAAACGAGAACGGGGGCGCCTTCATCGGGTTGGACCGGGTGCCGTCGGCGATGGCCGCGGTGATCGCATAGCCGAGGTTCTGCCGGGGCCATGCGGCGTGCACCCGCTCGGCGAACCCGGGCGAGAGCAGATCCTTGTCGATGCCGTTGATGTCCAGCGAGATTCCGAGGTAGGACAGCGACTGTACGGGGCCGAACCGTTCCGCCAGCCCGACACTGGTGTGCAGCGCAATGGCCTGCCACACCGTGGTGACCCGATCGTCGGGAACGGCGCGCTCACGAAGGAAGCGCGCCGCGGCATCGGCGCCGTCGATCTCGAACCGCTGGTCGCCGAGACCGTAGTCGGTGACGCCGAGGTCGTGCAGGAGGCAAACCAGGAAGACCAGCTCGTCGTCATAGTCGACACCACTGCGCAACCCCTTGGCCGCGGCGAGCTCGCGCCCGAAGATATAGCTTCGGACGCAGTGGTTGGTGAGGAAGGCCGGCGACACGTCGATCGCTAATCGCAAAGCCGCGGAACAGATCTCGGAGTCCGGAAGGTTCCACTCGGCCGGATCACCTGCGGCGGCGGTCGACGGAGCATGTTGCTGGTTGGTCATACCGCCACACTGCCGAGCCGGGATGGGGCGGGCCAGTTGCCTGATGGACAACATTCGTCGGAATCTGGCCACGCGGCCTGCCAGTGCGGCGGCTGCGACCCTGTCTGACGAGCGGCAAGCTGTCCAGCCTGCACGACATCGAATTCGAACCGGCTCAGCCGAATTCCAGCAGCGTGTAGGCGCCGCGGATCTGCTTGGTCAGCCGCCACTGCCAGAAGGCCGGGAAAAGCTTCTTGAACACGAAGCCGCGGCCCTCGGGCATGGGCAGGTCGTGTACGGCCCGGATACCGGGCACGGTATTGGCCAGGTCGGCCAGTTGATTGGCCGACAGGCTGAACGGCATCGGCGGAACGCGGTACTCCTTGGAGGACTTCAGGCCTTTTTTGGCGAACTTCTTCACCAGCACCGGCGGCAGGTCAAAGATCATCTGCCCGCACGGAAAACGCCTGGCGCACTCGGTGATCAGGCCCATTGCCTCGTCGGGCTGCAGATACATCAGCAGGCCCTCCGCAGTGATGAAGACGCCGTTGCCGGTGTCCACCCTGTCCATCCATGAATAGTCGAGCGCCGACTGCGCAAGGCTGGTGATCCGCGGCGATGCGGGCAACAGACGGTGCCGCAGGTCGATGATCGGTTGGAAGTCGATGGTGAGCCACCGAAATTCGGCGTCGGGCAGCGCGCTGCTGAGGCGCCAGAAGCTCGTCTGCAGGCCTTCGGCGAGCGCGACCACGGTGGCGGTCGGATGTTGGGTCAGGTACTGCGTCGTGGCGCGGTCGAAGGCGAGTGACCGCAGGGCCATCTCCTGGCCCTTGCGTCGGCCGAACTTGTCGAAGTCGAAGTCGATCGCATCGACGACCCGAATGGCCATCGGGTCATCGATGATGGCGTTTGGGTGACGGGCTTGGTGTGCCCTGCCGTTCAGCGTCAGCAGCGCCGTCTCCGAGACTCCGGTCAGCATGTTGGCGTCAGATCCGGGTGGGGAGACGGCCCACCAGATTCGACGGTCGGCACCACAGCGCCACGACCGCGGTCAGCGCCGCGGCCACCGCGAACGCGGCCTGCACACTGACCAGGTCTGCGGCCCCGCCGAGCAGTACGGCGGCGATTGGCCGCGAGCCGACGAACCCGACCAACCACAGCGCCATGATCCGGCCGCGCAACTCTTCGGGTGCGCGCTCCTGCACGACCGTACTCAGCCCGGTCATCGCCCAGCCGAAACCCAGACCCGACAGCGCGAATCCGGCCATCGCCACGGCGGACGTCGTTCCGATCGTCAGCAACGCGCAGCCGGCGGCCAGACCCACCAAACCGATCGAGGACACCCGCGCAGAGGCCATCCGGCCCCCCATGATCGCCAGCACCGTCATACCGACCGCAGCGCCGATGCCGAAGCTCGCGGACAACAATCCGACCAGATGCGTGCCGCCGCCGAGTTCGTCGGCCATCGACGGGGTCAACGTGATCGACGGATCTGACGCGATCCCGACGGTCGTCACCGCGACCAGCGCGAGCAGCAGTGGACGGTCCCGCCACACGTACCTGATCGCGGTGCGGACGCGGAAGTCGGTGCCCGCGCGACGTTCGGGAGGCGACGGGAAGGTCACCACGAGCAGGAAGATCGCGAAGATGAGGTGCAGCGCGGCGCTGACGGCGAATCCAGAGGCCGAACCGAGATGAGCGGCGAGGTAGGCGCCGGTTGCCGGCCCGACGATGCGGCCGACGGTCATCGGCATGCTGTTGAGCGCCATGGCGGTCGAGAGTTCGCCCTCGCGAATGAGATTCGGCACGATCGACTGCATCGCCGGGCCGCCCACCACGAAACCGAACCCGACGAGCAGGGATCCGATGAGCACGGGGATCGCGATCGCCATGCCCTTGAGATCCGAGTCGGCGAACAGCCACACCGCCGCGAAACCTGAACCGGCTACACACATCATTCTGCCGAGCAGGATCTGACGCGCGGGGTTGCCGGTGTCGGCCCACTTGCCGCTGGTCGGACTCAGGATGAGCTGAGGTCCGAACTGCACGACCCCGACCATGCCGACCATCAGCGCCGAATGCGTCGCGTCGTACATCACGATCGCCGCGACGATGCCGTGCGTCCATACGGCCACGACGGCGAACATCTTGCCCCAGAACAGCGCCCCGAAGACGGGGTCGAACATCAGCCCGAGTGCGCTGCGGGGCCGCGGTGGGGCGGTGGCCGCTGCCGTCATCGGCCCACCGAGAACTCAAATCGCTCTGTCAGTCGATCCAACAGGGCGACCAGGGTGTCGACGTCGGCGTCGGGCCAGTCGGAGATGGTCTCGGCGACCAGTTCGCGGCGGCGATCGGTCACCGTCGCGAGCGCCTTGCGGCCGACGTCGGTCAACACCAGCACGCATCGGCGTTGGTCGTCGGTGGCGTACTCCTTCGTCAGCAGACCGGCGGCGACGACAGCACCTACGGTTCGGCTGGCGGTCGAATGTTCGACGGCCATGTACTCCGCGACGTCGCTGATGGAGGCCCCATCACCGGTCTGCTGAGCGTGCTCGACCGCCCGCAGCACGCGCAGTGTCGAAACGTTCGCGACCGTGTTCCCGTCGAGAAGACGGCGCCGCCAACTCGGTCGCTGGCGCGCGACATGAAGGCGCGTCAGCAGTTCGTCGAGATGGTCATAGCGCGATTGCAGCACGTATATATGCATAGCACATACATATTTATCGAAGGGCGGAGGGGGCCGCTCAAATATTGGAATCGGCCGGCGACGTGCTTGGCTGCACCGACGCCGGCACACGGTGCGCGCCGTCCGCGGGTCCGGGCGGCACCGATGCACCCAGCGTGTAGGACATCATCGACAGCGACCCGTACGTGTATCCGTCGACAAGGACGTCTGCGGTTTGGCTCGCCGCCGCCGCCAACCCGGCGAAGTACGCCGACGGCAGGAAATGGTCGGGTGTGGGCACCGCGGCGTCGAAGTCGGAATGGTCGACGAGTCGACCGAAGCAGTCCGGTCCGTGCAGCATCTGGTCCCGTGCGGCGTCATCGAACCGCCGCGCCCAGTCGAAGCCCGTGTCCCCCAAATCCCATTTCATGCTCGCGAGGTTGTGAACGATGTTGCCGCTTCCGAGGATCAGGATGTCCTGCGCTCGAAGCGGCGCCAGGCGGGCACCGAGGTCCAAGTGGTAGTCCAGTGGCCGGTCTGCGTTGATCGACAGCTGGACCACAGGGATGGAGGCGTCCGGGAAGGCATGCGTGAGCACCGACCATGTGCCGTGGTCGATGCCCCAACTGTCGACATCCGCACCGATCCAGGTCGGGTGAACGGTGTCGGCGATTTCTTCGGCGAGTTCCGGCAGCCCCGGTGCCGGGTAGTCCACGGCGAAGAGTTCCTCCGGAAAGCCGTAAAAATCGTGAATCGTCCGAGGTCTCGTCATCGTCGTGACGGCTGTCGCGTTGATGTACCAGTGCGCGCTGACGGCGAGGACGGCGCGCGGGCGCCGAACGCTACGGCCGAAGTCCCGCCAGGCCGTCGTGAAGCGGTTGTGTTCGAGGGCGTTCATCGGGCTGCCGTGCCCGATGAACGCTGCAGGCATGACGTCGTCGACCCGGCTCATCACATCGAGTATGTGGCCAAACGGCTCGACGCGCGCACAACATATGGTCGAGCGGTGACGGTCACCTACGACGACGCCCTCCGCGAACGGGTCCGCGACCAGCTCGCCGGGCACCAACGCCGCGCCGTGACCGACCCGACGAAGAAGCATGCCGCGGTCGCCGTGGTCCTGGTCGATTCCGAACTCGGAGAGGATCGGGTGGATCCCGCACCCGTCGACGACTGGATCGCCGGCCGGCTGCTGCCGGAGGCCGGCCTCGACGGCCGCATGATCGACGTCTCGGGCGGCGCCGCCTTTCTGCTGTGCCGCAGGACATCACGCCTCTCGTCGCACCCCGCCCAGTGGGCGCTGCCCGGCGGCCGGCTGGATCCGGGCGAAGATGCCGTCGACGCCGCGCTGCGCGAACTCGACGAAGAGGTGGGTGTCGCGTTGCCCCACACGGCTGTCCTGGGTCTGCTCGACGACTACCCGACCCGGTCCGGTTACGTGATCACCCCGGTGGTCATCTGGGGCGGCGGACGACTCGACCTGCGGCCCGCACCCGATGAGGTGGTGGCGGTCTACCGCGTCGGCCTGCATCAACTACAGCGCGATGATTCGCCGCGATTCATCAGCATCCCCGAGAGCCCGCGCCCCGTCGTTCAGATCCCTCTGGGCAACGACCTGATCCATGCGCCCACCGGGGCGGTGCTGCTGCAACTGCGGTGGCTGTGCCTCGAGGGTCGCCACGACCCGGTCGACGAGCTCGAACAACCCGTCTTCGCCTGGAGGTAGGCGTCTCAACCCTCGGGGTAGAAGACGAACAGGACGCACCCGTCGACCGACTGCGGCACGTGCCATGAACCGGCCGGTGCGTGCAGGAAGGTGCCGGCCGGATAGTCCTGCGCCCCGTCGTTCAGCACTCCCGACACCACGAAGACCTCCTCGGGACCCGGGCTGTGGTGGTCTTCTTTGCCCCACACCGCGCCCGGTTCGAGCTCGGTGACGAATGCCTTCGCGCCGTTGTCGCCCTCCCACAGTGGCTTGACGGTGATGCCCGGAAACACCTGCAGGGGTGCGACGTCATCGGCCCGTGTCCACGTGTAGCCGGGAGCGTTGGGCCCGAACTGCGAGAGGTCGCCTTTGAGATCGCTCATGTTCGGGTTCAACCTGGATTGCGCGACGCCTATTTCGCGAGCGCGTCTCGGGATCCGGCGAGTCCACTCAGTGCCCGCGGCAGGGGAGCGCGATGGAGAACTCCCAGCCGTTGGGTGGCACGGGTCAGCGCGACGTACAACTCGGCGGCGCCGCGCGGCCCGGCGGCGAGGATCCGGTCCGGATCGACCACCAGGACGGCGTCGAACTCGAGGCCCTTCGTCTCCGACGGCGGCACCGCACCGGGGACATCCGGCGGCCCGATGACCACGCTGGTGCCTTCTCGCTGTGCTTCCCCATCGACGAATTCCCCTATGGCCATCGGCAATTCGTCATCGGTGACCTGACGCGACCACGGCATCACACCGCACGCGCGCACCGAATCCGGCGGGCGAATGTCGGGCGCGAACTCCGCGAGCAGCGCCGCGGCGACGGTCATGATCTCCGCAGGCGTGCGGTAGTTCACCGACAGTGACCGGTAGATCCACCGGCCGGGCACATACGGCTCGAGCATCGCGTCCCAGGACGTCGCCCCGGCCGCGGATCGACGCTGGGCCAGATCACCGACCACGGTGAACGACCGGCTCGGGCAGCGCCGCATCAGCACCCGCCAGTCCATCTCGGACAGTTCCTGAGCCTCGTCGACGACAACGTGCCGGTACGTCCAATCCCGGTCTGCGGCCGCGCGTTCGACGAGCTCTCGGGTGTCGCGCTCGGTGAACCGCTCCGCCAGATCCTCGGCGTACAGCATGTCCTGTGCGAGCAGATGGTCTTCGTCGTCCATCAGGTCCTCGCGGCTGATCATGTTGTCCAGCACCCCGGCCGCGAACGCGGTCTCCGCCTTGCGCTCCCGCTCGGCGGCGGCGTCGGCCACGTTGTCACGACCCAGTAGGTCGACGAGTTCGTCGAGCAACGGGACATCCGAGACGGTCCAGGAATCGCCTTCGGCCCGATACAGCACCTCGTCGGCCTGTGCGGTGCGTAGCCGTTCTGGCGAGGAGTACAACTCGGCCAGCAGCGCCTGCGGTGTCAGCATCGGCCAAAGCGCGTCGAGCGCGGCGGTGAACACTGCATTGTCGGAAAGCTCGTCGATCAGGTTCGTCCGCAGCTGTTCCCATGCGTTGCGGTCGTCGCGGGTCAGCCAGCCCTTGCCGATGCGTGCTATCGCCCGCTCGGTGAGGACGTAGGTGATGATCTCGGTGAAAACCGCGCGCGCCTCGTTGTGTGGCTTACCGCTCGCGTGTGCCTCCTCGCGGGCCCACTGGGCGGTTTCCGCGTCGATGCGCACCGTGACGTCCGCCAGTTCGATCGGCAGCGGATCATTGGGCAGCCGTTGGCGATCCGCGATCGCAGCCGCGAGCACGTCGAGCATCTTCGACGATCCCTTGATTCGTGCGGTCTCGTCGGCGTCCTCGGCGGTGACGCGCAGACCGGGCACGAGGTCTCCGACGGTCATGAACACGACGTCGGACTCGCCCAGCGACGGCAGCACGCGAGCGATGTGGTTCAAAAACGCCGGGTTGGGACCGATCACCAGAACGCCGTGGCGTTCGATCCGCTTGCGCTGCGTATAGAGCAGGTATGCGACGCGGTGCAGCGCCACCACGGTCTTGCCTGTGCCGGGCCCGCCCTCGATCACCAGCACTCCGGGATGCTCGAGCCGGATGATCTCGTCCTGCTCGGCCTGGATCGTCGCGACGATGTCGCGCATGCCCTCCCCGCGCGGCGCATTGACGGCGGCCAGCAGTGCGTCGTCCCCGCGTTCATCACCGGTGGGGCGGCCGAGGACCTCGTCGGTGAAGTCGACGATCCGTCGGCCGCGCGTATGGAACTGGCGGCGCAGACGCATGTTCTCCGGTGTCGCAGCGGTCGCGACATAGAACGCGCGAGCCGCGGGCGCCCGCCAATCGAGCAGCAGCGGATCGTATTCGTTGTCCTTGTCGAGAATGCCGATCCGCCCGATGTATGACCGGTGGCCGGTGACGCTGTCCAGCCGGCCGAAGCAGAGCCCGTCGTCGGCGACGTCCAGCCGTGCGGCCTGCTTCGCCAGCGCGCGCACCTCGCTGTCGCGGGCCACGAGCGTGCCGCCGTCCATGCGGTCGACGTCGGCCCCGAGCGCAGCGCGGTATCGGGCCCTCACACGCGCACGTTCAGCGTCCAGTCGCGTGTACAGCCCGTCGACGTAACCCTGCTCGGAGCGGAGCTCGTCGTCGTAGTCCTGAGTTGACACATGCCCCCAAAATCGGTGCCTAAAGCCTAGGCGGACGATTGTGCGGCATGACCGGGGCCTTGCCGCAAGCCCCCATGTGCGTTATACGTTGGAAGTGGAAGGGATCCGCGGACCCTTCCATTCTTGTCTCTGCGAGACGATCTAGCAGCGCTGCCTAGGCTGGCGGGAATGTTCATCGTTGCGCTCAGCGCGGTGCTGGCGCTGATGAACCTCTACCTGTGGAAGCGGCTGGTCAAGGACACCACCGGGCCGGGGCGAACGAGGCGGATTCTCACCGCGGTGCTCGTCGCGCTCGCGCTGTTGCTAGTCGCGACGCTCGTGGTGCCGCGTTTCGTCGATGTACCCAGGTCGGGCTGGTACGCGTGGCCGGGTTACCTGTGGTTCGGCCTGCTCGTCTACCTGTTCCTGACACTGCTCGTCGCAGAGCCGGTGCGGCTTGCACTGCGCCCCTGGATCAAGGGTCAACCGCAAGAATCGTCCGCCACTGCCGAAAGTGCGCGGCCGGCGCTGAACCGCCGGATGTTCATCGCGCGGACCACTGCGGTCGCCGCCGGGGCCGCGTCGGTCGGCCTGGTCGGGATCGGCGCCGCGACCGCACTCGGCCCGCCCGATCTCCTCCAGGTCCCGGTGCGCCTGCGCCGGCTGGACCCGGCCCTGCGCGGATTCCGCATCGCCGTGGTGTCCGACATCCATCTCGGGCCATTGGCCGGACGGGCGCACACCGAGCAGATCGTCAACACCATCAATGCCGCGGAGCCGGACCTGGTGGCGATCGTGGGCGATCTGGTGGACGGCACCGTCGAGCAGCTCGGCGCGGCGGCCGCACCGTTACGGGACCTGTCCGCCCCCGAGGGAACGTTCTTCGTCACCGGCAACCACGAGTACTTCGTCGACGACACCGCCGCGTGGCTGACCGAACTGGAGCGGCTGGGCGTCCAGCCGCTGCGCAACGAGAACACGGCGATCCGGCGCGGCGGCGCGGCGTTCGATCTCGTCGGCGTCAACGACATCGCAGGCGCGCAACGCGACGACCCCCCGGACTTCGACCGCGCCCTGGCGGGGGTCAACCTGTCGCGTCCGACGGTCCTGCTCGCCCATCAACCGGTGCTGGTCTCCGAGGCCGCCGCACGCGGGGTGGATCTGCAGCTGTCCGGCCACACGCACGGCGGGCAGATGTGGCCGTTCCACTACGTCGTCACGATGGTGCAGCCATCGTTGGCGGGCCTGTCGACCGTCGACGACACCCAGCTGTACGTCACCCGCGGTGCGGGGTTTTGGGGTCCGCCGGTCCGGATCGGGGCTCCGCCGGACGTCACGGTGCTGATTCTGGAGCCCTAGCGGTCATTGACATGTTGACACAAATGGATAGCCTTTGTGTCAACCGATGCATCGGAGGGCGAGATGGTCGCACCTGTCGAGACTTCCTCGACGCACGACACCGAATCCGTACGGCCGAAGGTTCTGGTCGAGTTCCGCAAGCACAGCGGGAGCACCCTCGGCGGCCTCTTCGGCGCGGCCGCCTTCGACGAGGTCGCCCTCGTCCCGGTGGCGGCGGCGGTGGACAAGACGGGCCGCTTTGCCGCCAACTTCGCCGATCGCGGTGTGCGCAGCGGGTTTTCGGCTCTCCTTGCCATCTGGGGTGATGCAGAAGACAAGGTCGCCGAGGCCGATCGGCTCAAGATGATGCACAGGGAGGTGCGCGGTCGTGGCACGGGTGACTTCGCCGACGTGAGATACAGCGCGCTCGATCCGAAACTGTGGAACTGGATCGCGGTCAGCGGAATGTTCTTGGTGCTGAACTCCTTCACGCCGTGCACCGGGATCGTCCTGTCCGATGCCGAACGCGAACTCGCATACGCGCAACTGCTCGACGCCTTCGCCGCACTCGAGTTGCCGGGGAAGAGCGCGAAGCTGCCCGCGACCTATGCCGAGGCCACCGACTACTACGAGTCGATGGTGCGAGATGAACTACAGGCCAACGCATTCCTGCAAAAGGTGACCCTCGATCTGACCAGGCTGCCGCTGCCGACGTTGGTGCTGCCCGCGCCGCTACGTCGGCTGCTGACACCGCCGTGGCTGGTACTGCGACCCGTGGCGGGCCACGTCCTTAAGGTGTGCTCCTTCGGCATCCTGCATCCGGGGATCCGTGACCTGACCGGCTTCCGATGGGAGTCGCGTCACGACCTCGAGTTCGCACTGTATTGCCGTGTGCTGCAGTTGGCGTGGCGGGTGCTTCCCGATAAACTGTTGCTTATCCCGTTGGCGCGCAATCGAATCGAATACGAGAAGCTCGTGCATGTACATCGATCGGTCGCGCTGGATTCCTTTGCGCCGCCAGCTGGCTGTCCAGCCCGCTGACCTGGGGTGACCGGATGCGCCGCACCAACGCCAGCCCCACCCAGCAGGAGGCCGCGATACTGAAGGCCGCCGCCGAGGAGGTGGCGCTCGTCGGCGTCGGCCGGTTGAGCATGGAAGTGATCGCCCGACAAGCCGGTGTCAGCCGAAGCACCCTGTACCGGCGATTCCCCAGCCGGGAGGCGCTGATCACCGAACTGGGCAGGCAGACCTTCGATTTCGCGATGGCGCGGCTGCAGACCGTGGCGATCGACAATGGTCCGGCCGAAGCCGCCGTCGCCGCATTCCGCGAAGGCATCCGGCTGCTGACCGGTGAACCGGTGATGCGCAGGTTTCTGCAGTTGGACGGCGACTTCACCGCGGTGACCGGAATGTTCGACGAGGCCAGGACCTTTCTGATCAGCGCGGCCACCGCGATGGCCAAGGCGCTGCGTTCGGCGGGCGCGACGATGCCAGATGACGACCTCCTTGCCGTGGCCGAACTACACATCCGGCTGGCCGCCTCCCTGGTCCAGGTCAGCTCCAAAGTGCTCGACGTCACCGACGACGACGCGGTGGCCGCCTACGCCAGGAAACATCTGGCGCCGCTCGTGCGGTGACCCGGCTGTCACAGAATCGACGCCTCCCCGGTCATAGGAGTTGAGAAACAAACCAACGGGAAGGCCCATCATGAGAATCGTCGTCATCGGAGGTACCGGCTTTGTGGGCTCCAAGCTGGTGCACACCCTGGACGAACACGGCCATGATGTCGTGGCCGCCGCACCGTCGACCGGCGTGAACACGTTCACCGGCGAGGGGCTGGCAGCGGTTCTCGCCGGCGCGTCGGTTGTCGTCGACGTATCGAACTCGCCGACGCTCGACGATGCGGCAGCGGAATTCTTCCGCACCGCGACCACCAACCTGCTCACCGCCGAGAAGGACGCCGGGGTCGGACACCACGTCGCGCTGTCGGTGGTAGGCACCGACCGGCTCGCCCCGCACTCCGGCTACTTCCAGGGGAAGCTGTTGCAGGAGAAGCTGATCAGCGAGGGACCCATTCCGTTCTCGATCGTCCGCGCGACACAGTTCTTCGAGTTCGTCAAGACTCTCGCCGACTCGGCGACTGTCGATGGCACGGTGCGGATGCCACCCGCCCTCTTCCAGCCGATGGCCGGTGCCGACGTCGCGGAAGGCGTCGCCATCACCGCGGTCAATGAACCGGTGAACGGAATCGTCGAAATCGGCGGGCCCGAGCCGGTTTTGCTTCCCGACGCCATCAGGACCTCGCTGACCGCGCGCGGCGACAGCCGCGAGGTCATCGCCGATCCCGAGGCACGGTACTGGGGCATCGAGCTCGAACAACGCACGCTGGTCCCCGCGGACGGCGCGACCCTGTTTGACACCCGCCTCGAGGAGTGGATCCTCGAAGCGGCTGCCAAGGCTTAGCCATGGACGTCTACGAGGCGGTCAAGACGCGGCGGGCGGTGCGGGGCTTCACTGATCGACCGGTTTCCCGTGAGGTGATCGAGCGTGTGCTGTCCGCGGCCGCACGATCGCCATCCGGATCGAACATCCAGCCCTGGAACATCTACGTCGTCACCGGCGAGCCGCTGACGCAGCTCAAGAAGGTCGCCACCGAGCGCGTGGCCAACAGCGACCCGTGGGATGAGCGCGAGTATGTGATGTATCCGGCCCAGCTGAAATCCCCGTACGGCGAACGTCGATCGGCGTTCGGCAGGGACCGCTACACCGCCCTCGGCGTCGCGCGGGAGGACTGGGAGGCGCGGACGCGGGCCGCCATCGGAAACTGGGAGTGTTTCGGGGCACCGGTGGCACTGTTCTGCTACATCGACCGCGACCTCGGTATGCCGCAGTGGTCCGACCTCGGCATGTATCTGCAGACAGTGATGCTGCTGCTGCGTGCCGAAGGGCTGCACAGCTGCCCTCAGATGGCGTGGTCGCAGGTGCGCAAGTCGGTCGACGCGGTGACGTCACCGCCGCCGGAACTCATGCTGTTCTGCGGAATGTCGATCGGCTACGAGGATCCAGACGTGGCTTTCGTCGACAACGGTCGGGCGCCGCTCGATGAGACGGTGACGTTCATCGACGGATAGGCCGGACGCAGGCGCTGAGCCGTCTGGAGGAGTGCGCAGGATCCAGTGAAACCGATTGGGGCCGGGGCGCAGTCGCGTGTGCGCAGGCCATGCTCGCCGCCGACGACCGTGCCGATGCGCTCTTCACCGAGGCGATCGAACGCCTGGGCCGCACCCGCGTCGTGGTGCATCTCGCCCGCGCTCGGTTGTGTTACGGGGAATGGCTGCGACGCATGAACAGGCGTATCGATGCCGGCACCCAACTCAGCGAAAAGGTGCGCAAGCAGCCGGTCAGCTCCGGAGGCGAGCTCACTGCTCAGGAGGCCCAGATCGCCCGGCTGGCGGGTGACGGTATGACGAACCAGGAGATCGGTGCCCAGCTGTTCATCAGCAGCCACACCGTCGAATGGCACCTGCGGAAGGTCTTCGTGAAGCTCGACATCAGCTCCCGCAGACAGCTGCGCACCATGTCGTGGGCGAGTTGAGCGCAGACTACGGATTTACCGGGGTCCGCTTCAGCCTCCCGCCTGCCAGGCTGAAGTCATGAGTGAACGCATCAACTACAACGAGGTTGCGCCCCGCGGCATGAAAGCGCTTGCCGGCGTCCATGTCTACGCCAGCCAATCGGGGCTTGCTCCGGAGCTCCTGACCGCCGTGTATCTACGGGTGTCGCTGATCAACGGCTGCGCCTACTGCATCGACATGCACTCCCGCGAGCTGCGCGAACTCGGGGTCAGCAACGAGAAGATCGCCTTGGTGCCGGTGTGGAGCGAGGGAGGCCAGGTGTTCGACGCCCGCGAAAAGGCCGCCTTGGCCTGGGCGGAGACGGTGACCCGGGTAGCGACCACAGGTGTCCCCGACAGCGACTACGAAGCCGTGTCGGCGCACTTCGACGAATCAGAACTCGTGGACCTGACCATCGCGATCAGCATGATGAACGCCTACAACCGGATGGCGATCAGCTTCCGCTCGGTGCCCGCCGCCGCGACCTAAGCGTGGGATCAACGCGCTTAACCGGTTGATTACTTGCACTACGTGCATGCGATCAACCCGTTAGGCCACAGGACCGCCCGCCGCGACCTAGAACTGCCAAAAAATCTCGCAGCGCGCTTAACCGGTTGATTACTAGTACTACGTGCATGCGATCAACCCGTTAGGGCACAGGACGGCCCGCCGCCGCGACCTAGGCGTGGGATCAACGCGCTTAACCGGTTGATTACCTGCACTACGTGCATGCGATCAACCCGTTAGGGCACAGGACGGCGCGACTACGGACTACGGATTTCCGACTACGGGTTTGCAAGGGTCCGCTTCCGGGCCCCGGGCGTAAGGCTCATTACCAAGAGCCAAGCCGAGCACCTGGAGGGTCATCATGAAGGTAGTCACCAGCACACCCGAGTCCGAGACCGATCTCGCGGCGCGCTTCACCGTGGAGGCAGAACCCCTCCTGGACATGCTGTCCCGGGGCGCGCGCCGGCTGACCCGTTCCGACGCCGACGCCGAGGATCTACTGCAGGACGCCTTGATGCATGCGTACGCCGGTTTCCACACCTTCTCCGACGGCACCAATTTCAAGGCGTGGCTCTTCCGGATCCTGCACAACCGGTGGATCAGTGGGTATCGATCGAAGCAGTGTCGACCCGCCGAGGTCTCCATCGACGAGATCGCCGAGTGGGACGGCTTCGACGCTGCCCGGCGACTGGCGGACGCGCCGCGTTCCGCCGAGGCGGACTTCCTGGATGCGGTGCCGAACCCAGACATCACGTCGGCCATGGCGACGCTGCCCGAGGGATCGCGGACGGCGATCTACTACGCCGACGTCCTGGATTACACCTATGCCGAGACCGCCGTATTGATGGACATTCCGATCGGCACCGTCATGTCCCGGGTGTCGCGCGCGCGCAAGCGGTTACGGTTCGCGCTTGGCCACCTGGCCGCCGACATGGCCGACGTCGCGGTGCTCCAACCGGATATCGCGTAGCAACGTCACGTTCCGCAGAAGGTTCGGTACTTGCCGAAGTCCTCGGGTGCGGGTTCGGCGTAGCGCTGCAAGCCATCACGCTCGTCGTACGGTGCGCTGATGGCTTCCAGGAGCTTCCCCAGCGGTGCCAGGTCGCCACCAGTCGCGGCCTCCAGCGTCTCCTCGACGAGATGGTTGCGCGGAATGTAGACGGGGTTGACCCGGTCCATTCCCGCAGCATCGGGGTTCAGCGCGCGCCACCGGGTGAGCCATTCGTCGAACCCGGCGAGGTTCATGAACATCCCGCGCGCCGGCTCGGTGTCACCGCGGGCGGCGTGGCCGAGGTTGCGGAAGAACGAGGTGAAGTCGACGTGGCTTTCGGTAAGCAGCGCGAGCGCGTCGTTCATCAACGGTGTCGCCACGCCTTCGGTCCCGTCCTCGTCCAAGTCGGCGGCCAACCCGAGCTTCGCGCGCATCCCCGAGGCCAGCGCACCTTGGAGCCGCTGCCCGAATCCGGCGAGGCTCTCCTGGGCGAGTTCCACCGCACGGTCCTGGTCGTCGGCGATCAGCGGCAGCAGCGTCTCGGCGAACCGAGCGAGATTCCACCCGGCGATCGACGGCTGGGCGCCGTAGGCGTAACGGCCCCACGAGTCGATCGAGCTGAACACCGCCTCCGGGTCGTAGGCGTCCATGAAGGCGCACGGCCCGTAGTCGATGGTCTCGCCCGCGATCGTCATGTTGTCGGTGTTCATCACTCCGTGCACGAACCCGACGAGCATCCACTGTGCGATCAGCGCCGCCTGCGCGGAACCCACGGCGTCGAACAGTGCGAGATAGCGATTGTCGGCGTCGGCCGCATCCGGGTAGTGCCGCGCGATGGCGTAATCGGCCAGCCGCCGCAGCACGTCGGCGTCGCCGTCGGCCGCCACGTACTGGAAGGTGCCGACCCGCAGGTGGCTGCTCGCGATACGGGCCAGCACCGCGCCCGGCAGCGGCGTTTCGCGTTGCACAGTGCGCCCCGTGGCGACCACCGCCAGCGACCGCGTGGTCGGAATGCCAAGCGCGTGCATGGCCTCGCTGATGATGTATTCGCGCAGCATCGGCCCGACCGCCGCAAGACCGTCGCCGCCCCGGGCGAACGGTGTCCTTCCCGAACCCTTGAGGTGCAGGTCGCGAAGGCCGCCATCGGCCGTCACGAGTTCGCCCAGCAACAGTGCCCGGCCGTCGCCCAGACGAGGAACATAGCCGCCGAACTGGTGTCCGGCATAGGCCTGTGCCACGGGCACCGCACCCTCGGGCACCAGGTTGCCGGTTAGAAATCGCACCCCGTCAGGGCCGCGCAGCCACCCGGGTTCGATGCCGAGCTGGGTGGCCAGCTGCTCATTGAGAACAAGCAGACGCGGTTCTGGCGCGGTTTCGGCCTGCCAGCGGACGGACAGCTCGGGCAACTCGCGTGCGAAGCGGTCGTCCAGGTCGGGTGCAACGCTCACATCACCCAGACTACGGAGAATCACAGGCCGGGTCTGTAGGGTAAGGGCCCCGGCAAATGCGTGTGTGGTCATCGTCGACCCGCCAGCCGAGGGACGTTTCACCGGGATTAGGGGAGCAGTTCGTTGACGCTCAACACCATCGCGCTCGAGCTCGTTGCGCCGAACAGAGAAGGCCCGACGGACGGTCGTGAACGGGCGCTGGAGGAAGCGCAGAAGGTGCTGAGGTGCTCCGCGGAGACGGGGCTGGCTGGCCGAATCCGGCACGTCATGATCCCGGGGATGATCGAAGAGGACGACGACCGGCCGATCGAGATGAAGCCGAAGATGGACGTCCTGGACTTCTGGAACGAGATCAGGCCCGAGCTGGCCGGAATCAACGGCCTCTGCACCCAGGTCACGGCCTTCCTGGACAAGTCGGCGCTGCGGCAGCGGCTCACCGATCTGAGTTCGGCGGGGTTCGACGGCATCGCGTTCGTCGGCGTGCCGCGCACCATGAGCGACGGCGAGGGCTCCGGTGTCGCCCCCACCGATGCGCTGTCGATCTACGACGACCTCGTGCCCAACCGCGGCGTAATCCTGATTCCGACCCGCGAGGGCGAGCATGGCCGCTTCAACTTCAAATGCGACCAGGGCGCCACGTACGGCATGACCCAGCTGTTGTACTCCGATGCAATCGTCGGGTTCCTCCGCAATTTCGCCTCCGAAACCGACCACCGTCCCGAGATCCTGCTGTCGTTCGGCTTTGTGCCGAAGGTGGAGAGCAACGTCGGCCTCATCAACTGGCTGATCCAGGATCCGGGCAACTCCGCCGTCGCCGCCGAGCAGGAGTTCGTCAAACAGCTGGCCGCAAGCGAGCCGACGGAGAAGCGCAAGCTGATGGTCGACCTGTACAAGCGGGTGGTCGACGGCGTCGGCGAGCTCGGCTTCCCACTGAGCATCCACCTCGAGGCGACCTACGGCGTCTCCACACCGGCCTTTACGACGTTCGCCGAGATGCTCGCCTACTGGTCGCCCGATAAGCCCTGAACCGGCCTCGACCTGAGATGTCCGAGCCGTCAGTCGCGCAGCTTCGCCGGCGCCTCGACGGCCTGACGATCCGCGACGCCGCCCGCCTGGGCCGTCGCCTGAAGAACCTTCGCGGCGCCGGGCCCGACAAGCTTCGACAGGTTGCCGGGCAGATCGCCACGGCCGAAGGGCTGATCGCCACCCGCCTGGCCGCCGTGCCGACCATCACCTATCCCGATCTTCCGGTCAGCGAGCGCCGCGACGAGATCGCCAAGGCGATCACCGACCATCAGGTCGTCATCGTCGCCGGCGAGACGGGGTCGGGCAAGACGACGCAGCTGCCGAAGATCTGCCTCGAACTCGGTCGCGGTATCCGCGGCACGATCGGGCACACCCAGCCGCGGCGCCTCGCCGCGCGCACGGTCGGCCAGCGCATCGCCGACGAGCTGGGCACGCCGCTGGGTGAGGCGGTCGGCTACACCGTGCGGTTCACCGATCAGGCCAGTGACCGCACCCTTGTGAAGCTGATGACCGACGGCATCCTGCTCGCCGAGGTCCAGCGCGACCGGCGCCTGCTGCGCTACGACACGCTGATTCTCGATGAGGCCCACGAACGCAGCCTCAACATCGACTTCCTTCTCGGCTATCTGCGCGAGCTATTGCCGCGGCGGCCCGACCTCAAGGTGATCGTCACATCCGCGACGATCGAGCCGGAACGGTTCGCGGCGCACTTCGGCGGAGCCGAATATGGACCGAGCGGCGGCGCCCCGATTGTCGAGGTGTCCGGCCGGACGTATCCGGTGGAGATTCGCTACCGGCCGCTCGAGGTCCCCATAGGAGCGCCGACCGCCGCCGAGTCGAACTCAGCTGATCCCGACGATCCCGATCACGAGATAGTCCGCACGGAAATACGCGATCCGACCGAGGCCATCGTCGACGCGGTGCAGGAGCTGGAGGCCGAACCGCCGGGCGATGTCCTCGTATTCCTGTCCGGCGAACGCGAGATTCGCGACACCGCAGAGGCTTTGCGCCACCTCAAGAACACCGAGGTGCTGCCGCTCTACGCCCGCCTGCCAACCGCCGAACAGCAGCGGGTCTTCCAGCCCAGCGGAAGCAGCCGGCGAATCGTGTTGGCCACCAACGTCGCCGAGACTTCGCTGACGGTGCCAGGCATCCGCTACGTCGTCGATCCCGGCACCGCCCGCATCTCGCGCTACAGTCGCAGGACCAAGGTGCAGCGACTGCCGATCGAACCGATCTCGCAAGCGTCCGCCGCCCAGCGGGCCGGCCGGTCGGGGCGCACCGCCCCCGGTGTGTGCATCCGCCTGTACTCCGAAGACGACTTCACATCGCGACCGCGCTACACGGATCCCGAGATCCTGCGGACCAACCTGGCGGCAGTGATCCTTCAGATGGCGGCATTGAACCTCGGCGATATCGAGACATTCGGATTTCTCGACCCGCCCGAGCGGCGCAGCATCCGCGATGGTGTCGTGCTGCTGCAGGAACTCGGCGCGTTCGATACCAACGGCGTCATCACCGACGTCGGCCGCCGTCTTGCCCAATTGCCCGTCGACCCCCGTCTCGGCCGCATGATTCTGCAGGCCGACGACGAGGGCTGCGTGCGGGAGATCCTCGTGTTGGCCGCCGCGTTGTCGATCCCCGACCCGCGCGAACGGCCGGCCGACCGCGAGGAGTCCGCGCGCCAGAAGCATGCCCGGTTCGCCGACGAGCATTCGGATTTCGTGTCGTATCTGAATTTGTGGCGCTATTTGGGTTTGCAACGAAAGGAACGGTCGGGCAACGCGTTTCGCCGGATGTGCCGCGAGGAGTTCCTGCACTACCTACGCATCCGTGAATGGCAGGACCTCACCGGGCAGCTCCGCTCCATCGCGCGCGATCTCGGCATCAGAGAGTCCGACGATCGCGAACCCGCTGACCCGGCCCGCGTGCACGCGGCGCTGCTGGCCGGTCTGCTGTCTCACATCGGGCTGCGCGAGGGCGAATCCCGCGATTTTCAGGGCGCGCGCAACATGAAGTTCGTCCTCGCCCCCGGCTCGGTGCTCACCAAGCGCCCGCCCAGATGGATCGTCGTCGCCGACCTGGTCGAGACCAGCAGGCTGTACGGGCGCATCGCGGCGCGGATCCAGCCGGAGGCGGTAGAACGGGTCGGCGCGCATCTGCTGGTACGCAGCTACAGCGAGCCGCACTGGGGTGCCCGCCGGGGCGAGGTCATGGCCTTCGAACGGGTGACGCTGTACGGCCTGCCGCTCGCGGTCGGCCGTCGTGTCGGGTACGCGCAGTTCGATCCACAGCTGGCCCGCGATCTGTTCATCAGGCACGCGCTCGTCGAGGGTGACTGGCAGACCCATCACCACTTCCTCCGCGATAACGCCCGGCTGCGTGAGGAACTCGCGGAGATGGAGGAGCGTGGGCGCCGCCGCGATCTTCTCGTCGGGGACGAGGACATCTACGCCTTCTACGACGCTCGCATCCCCGCCGACGTCGTCTCGGCGCGGCACTTCGACGGTTGGTGGAAAAAGCAGCGGCACAAGACACCCGACCTGCTCACGCTGACGCGGGACGACCTGCTGCGCAAGGATCCAGAAGATGCGGCCGTCGTCGAGCAACCGGACGCGTGGCGCGCCGAGGATCTCTCACTGCCGCTGACGTACCGCTTCGAGCCAGGCGCCGAGGACGACGGCGTGACGGTGCACGTGCCCGTCGAGGTGCTGGCCCGCCTCGGTGGTGACGAATTCAGTTGGCAGGTACCGGCTCTGCGCGAGGAGCTCATCACCGCATTGATCAAGTCGCTGCCAAAGGATTTGCGCCGCAACTTCGTTCCCGCACCGGACACCGCCCGCGCGGTCCTCGCATCGATCGCACCCGCCGGTGAGCCGATACTGCAGGCACTTCAGCGTGAACTGCACCGCCTGACCCGCATCCTCGTGCCGATCGACGCGTTCGACCTCGACAAGCTGCCGCCGCACCTGAGGGTCACGTTCGCCGTCGAGTCCGACGGCGAGGAGGTCGCGCGCGGAAAAGATCTCGAGGCTCTGCAGTCACAGCTCGCCGCGCCGATCCGTCGCGCCGTCGCCGAGGCGGTGGCGGGCGAGCTGGAACGCACGGGCCTTCGCGCCTGGCCCGACGACCTCGACGAGCTGCCGCGCACCGTCGAACGCTCCAGCGGCGGGCATGCCGTGCGCGGTTTTCCGGCCCTCGCCGACACCGGCAGCACGGTCGATATTCGCGTGTTCCCGACCGAGGCCGAGCAGGCCGCTGCGATGGTGCCGGGAATCCGGCGGCTGTTGCGGCTGGCGGTGCCGTCGCCTGCGAAGAGCCTTGAGCGAGCATTGGATCCACGCACCCGGCTGATGTTGGGCGCGAATCCGGACGGGTCGCTTGCGGGGTTGCTCGACGACTGCGCCGACGCCGCGGCCGACAGACTCGTACCGGCACCGGTGTGGACACGCGCCGAGTTCACCGCCCTGCAAAATCTCCTCGCCCAACAACTTGTGCCCACGACCCAGGCGATCCTCGGCCAGGTCGAGAAGGTGCTCGCCGCGGCTCACGACGTCGAGCTCGCGTTGCCCACTGCGCCGCCGCCCGCACAGGCCGACGCGATCGCCGACATCCGCGACCAGCTCGACAGGCTCATGCCGAAGGGCTTCGTGACCGCCACCGGGGCCGGCCGGCTGACCGATCTCGCCCGCTACCTGACCGCCATCAACCGGCGGCTGGACCGGCTGCCGCAGGCGATCGGCGCGGACCGCGATCGGATGCAGCGGGTGCACGACGTTCAAGACGCCCTCGACGACCTCGTCGGCGCACTGTCACCCACCCGCGCGGCCGCCGACGACGTCCGCGATATCGCGCGCCAGATCGAGGAACTACGGGTCAGCCTGTGGGCGCAGCAACTCGGCACCGCTCGACCGGTGAGCGAGAAGCGAATCTACCGCGCGATCGACGCCATCCGACCGTGAGAACGGGTATCTATGGGTTCTATGCGCAACAGTGTCGTGTGGGCCGCCGCGGTGATGGCGCTGGTCGCGGGTTGCGGCAGCGGGCAACCGGCGGCAGTCACCGAGACGAGCACAACGAAGGCGCCTGTCCCGACGATCAAGCCCGAGGTGCTCGCCGAGATGCCGCATGACACGTCGGCCTGGACCCAGGGCCTGGAGTTCGACGGCCCCACCCTCTACGAGGGCACCGGCGTCGCGGGGCAATCACAGCTGCGTGAACTCGATCCGGAAACCGGCGCTGTCCTGCGCGCCGTCGGGGCACCCAACAACTACTACGGCGAGGGAATCACGGTTGTCGGTGACCGGATCTGGGAGCTCACCTGGCAGAACAACGTCGCCGTCGAGTGGGACAAGGTGACCATGACGCCGCTGCGTGAGGTGCCTGTGAACGGCGAGGGTTGGGGGCTGTGCAACGCCGGGGATCGACTCATTCGCAGCGACGGATCCGACCGGCTGATATTCCACGACCCGGAAACCTTCGAGGAAACGGGCTCGATCGCCGTCACCCGAGACGGCAGTCCGGTGCGGGGCCTCAATGAACTGGAATGCGTGGACGGTCAGGTGTGGGCCAACATCTGGACATCCGACGCGATCGTGCGGATCGACCCGGCGACCGGCGAGGTGAACACCGTCGTGGATGCCAGCGAGTTGGCCGAGGCCGCGGGGCGCGACACCCAAAAGGTTCTGAACGGCATCGCGCACATCGACGGCGACGAGTTCCTCATCACCGGCAAGTATTGGCCGAAGATGTTCCGCGTGCGCATCCCTTCGGACTAGAACGGAACACATGACCTTCGACCCGCGCACGCTGCTCGCCGAGAGCCGACTGGGAGTGCTGGCCACCATCAAGTCCAATGGCCTGCCGCAACTGTCCCCGGTGACGCCGTTCTACGACCGCGACGCCGACACCATCTACGTATCGATGACCGAGGGTCGCGCCAAGACCGCCAATCTGCGTCGGGACCCGCGCGCCGCGATCGAGGTCACCAGCGTCGATGGCTGGGCTTGGGCCACCGCCGAGGGGGCGGTGACGCTCACCGGGCCGGGGACGGACCCGAACGGCCCCGAGGTCGAGGCACTCGTCGACTACTACCGCAGCGCCGCCGGGGAGCATCCGGATTGGGATGAATACCGGTCGGTGATGGTGTCCGATCGCAGGGTGCTGATGACGATGACCGTGGAGCGGGTCTACGGCGAGAAGCTGCGCTGACGCTATGGTGACCGCATGCGACGTGTGGTCATCGCCGGGCTCGGAGACAGCGGCGTGCTCACCGCGATCAAACTTGCCAAACACGCCGAGGTCGTCGGTATCTCGGCCAAGCCGGGTCTGGTCAGCGGCCAAGAGCTGGGCTGGCGGCTGTCCCGGCCGGGCGAGTGGGCCAGGCACAACTGGATTCCCTTCGACAAGTTCCGCGGCCTCGACCGGGTGCGCACGGTCCAGGGGACGCTGACCGGCGTCGATCTGGCCGCGGGGAAGGTCTTCCTGGACCGTCCCGACGGCATCGCCACCGTCGAACCGTATGACGCGCTGGTGATCTCGACGGGGGTTACCAACGGCTTCTGGCGCAGGCCCGAACTGCAGTCGGCCGATGAGATCGTTGCCGGGCTGCGTGCCACGCACGACCGCCTGGCCACCGCCGAATCGGTGATCGTCATCGGAGGCGGCGCGGCGGCGGTGAGCAGTGCGTACAACGTGGCTAGGACGTGGCCGAACAAGCGGGTCGAGTTGTACTTCCCCGGTGAGCGTGCGCTGGAACACCACCACGACCGCGCCTGGGATCGGGTGCGCAGTCAGCTCGTCGAGGCCGGGGTCCGGCTACATCCGGGCCACCGCGCCGTGATCCCCGACGGCTTTGAGTGCGATGACATCACCAGCACGCCAGTCGAATTCAGCACTGGTCAGCCATCCGCATCCGCTGACGCCGTGCTGTGGACGATCGGTCGCGTTCGGCCCAACACGGACTGGTTGCCGGCCGAGCTTCTCGACGAGCACGGATTCGTTCGCGTCACGCCCGAGCTGAGGGTTCCCGATCACCGCGGCGTTTTCGCGATCGGCGACGTCGCCGCCACCGATCCGCTTCGCAGCTCGGCGCGCAACCGCGCGGACGGGCTGCTCGCGCGAAACATCTTGGCCGAGTTCGCCGATCAGCCGCTGCGTTCCTTCCGTCCCGCGAGTCGGAGGTGGGGTTCGATCCTCGGAATCCAGCCCGATGGTCTCGAGGTCTTCGCGCCGAACGGAAAGCCCTTCCGGTTCCCCGCATGGTCGTTCGAACGGATCCTGATGTCAGTGATTGTGCGGCGCGGAATCTATCGCGGTGTGCGCGACAACTCGGCGGCGATGAGATCCATCAGCGCCGGATAACGCTTGGCCTCGCGATGCCCGCCCGGCTTGCCGCTGCTGATGAGACCGGCGGCCAGGCCGCGCTCAGGGTCGGCCCACACCGCGATGTTGCTCAAGCCGGTGTGACCGAAGGCGGCAGGCGCGTCGCGGCCGAACGGGCCGAATCTGTTGGAGCCCAGCATGTATCCGGTACCCCAGCGCAGCGGCACCAGACCGGTGGCCACGTCGGGGCGTAGCCGCCTGCACTCCTTCACCGCGGCCTTCAGGGTTTCAGGCTTGAGCACCCGCACCCCGTCGAGTTCGCCACCGCGGCGCAGAATCTCGGCGAAACGCGACAGCTCGTTGGCCGTCGAGATGTTGTTGGACGACGGCAGCACGCTGGTGAGGTACTGCGGCGAGTTCGAGAACGGGATGATATTGTGCATCGACCCGCCGACGGCGAGGCTGAACACCTTCTCCATCGGCCCGGGCATGGGTTTCCCCGTGGCGTGGCTTGGGGCGACCAGCGGAACATCTTGGGGCGCAACCCCGTAATTAGTCCAGCGGAAGCCCAGCGGGTCGAGGATCTCGGTGGCGAGAATTTCGCGAATGTTCCGACCGGTGGCCGCCGAAACGATCTCACGCATCAGCGGTCCCCATGTCAGCCCGTGGTAGATGTGCACGAGGCCGGGCCGGTACAGCGGCTTCAGCGCGCTGAGCTGCTCACGGGTGTACTCGCTGTCGTCCATGCGTTTGAGGTCGACGCGTGGTCCGCGGTAGATCGGAATGCCTGCGCTGTGGGTCATCACGTGCCGGATGGTGGTCCGATCCTTGCCGTGGCTGGTGTAGGCCGGCAGGTAGTCGCACACGCGGTCATCGAGTGAGAACTCTTTACGTTCGACCAACATGTGCACGACGGTCGTCGTGATCGCCTTCGCCGCGGAGTATGCGCAGAACGGCGTATCCGTTGTGACAGGAATCTTTTCGGCGTCCGACGGATCGGTTGGCCCATTACCCCAACCGTGGCCGATGGCGCGGTTCAGAACGACTTTCCCGTTGTGCCTCAGGCAGAGTTGGATCGCCGGATGCATGCCCGCCTGGTACCAGTACCGAGCCGCCTGCCAGATCCGCTCGATCGATGCCGGGTCGACCTCCGAGTGGTCTTCCTCGCCGACTGCGGTCACGGCGTCGAGATCCGCCGGTACGCGGATTCGGCCGTCGTCGGTCACGCCGTCAGGGTCCAGGCGCAGCGCTCGAGGGCGCCAAATGTTCCGTTGGCTGCTGGGCCGCAGGAGCCGGCACCGTGGCCGCCGGGGCTGATTGCGCCGACGGGCCCTTCGGTCCGGTGATGATCAGCTTGCCGAGCTGACCGAGTATGTCCCCAGCGCCGGCCTGCGGTGGCATTGGGGCGTTGGTCAGCGCCCATGATTGGCAGTCGTTGGTGGTGAACGTCGTGTCGTTCGCGAGGACTTGCACCACTGCGGGCTTCTTGGTGAGCGCATTGTCGACCATCTTGTCGCCGCTCACCCGCTTCCAGTAGCACGCTGCGCCGTCGGGAATGGGTCCCGCCGACGAGTAGACGCCCGGCACGATGTCCGTTCCGACCGCGTACGTGCCGTCGGCGTCGATGGTCGTCTTCGGCCCCGGCGGGGGTGCGCCCTCCGAGGGCGGCGCCGCCTCGGCGGGACTGGGTGACGGTGCCGGCTCCGAGGACGGCTGTGCGTACGCGTGACCAGCGGACACGCCGGCAGCGACAAGCAGCGCTGCGGCTACCGCGGCTGTTCTCATCGACTTCATATCAAGTCAGTCTAAGCGCCGACCGAAAGTGTTACTTCCGGCGACGAAAAACCCGCCGCTACAGCGGGGCTGTGACGGCGGGTTTTCGCTACTCGATTCGATGGGCTCAGCCGGCCATGAACTGGCTGTATGCCGATGCGAGATCCGGCGGCAGCACGGTGACGTTGCACTGGCTCTGCTTGTCACCGATCGGCGACAGGATGCCGCGCAGGTCGTTGTACTCACCCGGGTTGGCGGTGAAGTACCCGCGCAGCGTTGCGGCCGCCTGATCGCGGGGCTGGCTGAACGCCGTCGTCACCGCCGCGTCAGCGCCAGGATGGCTGGCGAGGTACGCACGCGCCGAGCCGGTCGCCGAGCTGACGGTGCCAGAAAGCTCGCTGGCGCTGCAGCCTGCCGGAGTTGCCATGGCCGACGGTGCGGCGATGGTCGCAACCGCCAGGCCGCCGAGCAGCGAACCCGCCGCGCACGCGCCGACGATACGAGCTTGGATATTGGTGAACTTCATGTGACTTCTTCTCCCTTTGAATTGCAATGTGTCGCTGTTCCCCCCGTTCCCGAATTCCACGGTAGCGAAACAAAAGTAGCGCGAATCCGAACCGCAGCAGCGGCTCTGCCTGCATCTACGGCGTTACATCCGACGGACGTGATTTATGCCGCAATTTCGGCGACATTGGCTAAGTCGCCGTCCAGATTGCTGCGCAGATCTTGAAAACCCTCATAATTCGGCGGGCCTTCTTAAATGATCGTGATTTCGATAGTGACCGAATCGTTACTCGGTTGGGCAGTAGGTTCGTGTGGATGGCGTTGGTTGGCCCAAGCGCCGCAACGGTTCGGGTCCTGGCGACGTCCGCTCGGCGCGGCCGTCTACGTGGATCACTGGCACCAACCGCCGGCAGACCTGCTGGGGAGAACACTTCTCGAGAGAAGCGAGGCGAACGTGAAACTTGATCTGCTCTCACCGGGCATCGAGGTCGGCCTGGTGACGACCAACCTGGACGCGATGGTCGCTTTCTACGAGGGCTTCCTCGAGCTCGAGTTGCAGGGTGAGATCGAGTTTCCCGGCGGATCGCAGCGGCGCTACTCGCTGGGCGGCAGCGTGCTCAAGCTCGTCACCTTCACGACACCGCCTCCGTTGCCCGCGACTTCGGGAGGCGGGCGGGCGGCGGCCGGGGTTCGGTACTTCACGATCGGAGTGAAGGACCTCACCGGGTTGTCGAAGATCTTCGCCGAGTCGCCGTACGACGTGGTGGAACCGCTGACGGAGTTTGAGCCGGTGCCGGGAATGGGTTGGATGTTCGTCGCCGATCCCGACGGCAACTGGATCGAACTGTTCGGCACGCTGTAGGCATGACCACCCCGCCGCAGACGCCGACCTGCTACCGGCACCCCGACCGCGCGACGTACGTGCGGTGCAACCGCTGCAACAGATTCATCTGCCCGGAGTGCATGCGCGACGCCGCGGTGGGGCATCAGTGCGCCGAATGTGTTGGCGAGGGTGCCAAGACGGTCCGGCAGGCCCGCACACAGTTCGGCGGGGTGCCGTCGGCCACGCCGCTGGTCACGTATGTGTTGATCGGCATCAACGTGGTGATGTTCGGTCTGCAGACCGTGTCGGTGGATCTGCAGCGCGAGCTTGTGCTGTTCTCGCCCGCGGTGGCCGACGGGGAGTGGTATCGGCTGTTGACGTCGGCGTTCCTGCATTACGGCGTGACGCACATCCTGTTCAACATGTGGGCGCTGTATGTGGTGGGCCCGCCGTTGGAGGCAGCATTGGGGCGGCTGCGGTTCATCGGGTTGTATTTCACGAGTGCGCTCGGCGGATCCGTGCTGGTGTACCTGTTGTCGTCGCTCGGCGCGCAGACCGCAGGCGCTTCCGGTGCGATCTTCGGTTTGTTCGGGGCGACGTTCGTGGTTGGCAAGCGGCTCAATCTGGACGTCCGTTGGGTGATCGGCCTCATCGCGCTGAACATGGCGTTCACCTTTGTGATCCCGCTGGTGAGTTCGCAGAACATCAGTTGGCAGGGCCATATCGGCGGGCTCGTCACGGGTGCGGCGATCGCGGCGGCGTACGCGTATGCGCCACGGAAATCGCGCACCGCGGTTCAGGTCGGGGCGACGGTCGGAGTTCTGCTGCTGTTTGTGCTGCTGATCTGGTGGCGCACAGAAAGCCTGCTGACCATGTTCGGCGTTACCTGACTGGCACGACGGTCACGCGAAATTCGCCCGCTGCTACACCTCATCCTCGGGTGGCCAGACGGTGAGAGCGGCGTATCAAGCCGAGCGGGGAGTGTCAGACCTCGATGCGAGAGCCGACGATGACCGTCCGACCCAGCGGGAGGCCGAAATGCCCCGCTGCGTCAGCGGTGATGTGCGAGGTGGCGATGAACAGTCGCTTGCGCCATGGCGCCATCGTCGGCGCATCGCCAAGGCAAAGGTCGAGCTTTGACAGGAAGTAGGACGCGTTCTCCAGATCGATGGCGCCCTCGGTCTCCTCGGGGCTGAGCAGCGCTAGCGCGCGCGGAACATTGGGCCGCTCCATGTATCCGAAACGTGCTGCCACATGGATAATTCCGTCGCTCGTATAGCCGAGGTCGTCGTGGGTAATTCGCTCGGAGTCGGGCAGTCGCGGCACGTCTTCGGTCTCGACCGTCAAGATGATGACGTGCTCGGCCAGCACGTGGTTGTGCGCCACGATCGCGCGCATGGCCAATGGGGCGGTTTCTGGGCCGCGGTTCAGGTAGATCGAGGTGCCCGGAATGCGGACCAGCGGCGGGTCGCGCCGTACGAGCTCACCGACAAACTCGCGCAACGGCCCCTCGGCATCTTCCCTTGCGCGCGTGATGATTCGGCGACCTTTCTGCCATGTCGTCATCACGGTGAAGGTGGCGACGGCGATGGTCAACGGCAGCCAGGCGCCGTGCACCAGTTTGGTGAGGTTGGCCGCGAAGAACATCAGGTCCACCGCGAGCAGCAGGCCGCCGCCGATCAGCACACTCCACAGCGGCCACCCCCAGCGCGTCCTGGCGTAGTAGAAGAACAACAGAGTGGTGATCGTGATGGTTCCGGTGACCGCCATGCCGAATGCGTAGGCCAGGGCGGCCGAACTCCGGAACGCGAACACCAGGATCAGCACCCCGACCATGAGGGCGCCACTGATCCACGGCACGTAGATCTGGCCGATGGTCGACGCCGAGGTGTGCTCGATACGCAGTCTCGGCAGGTAGCCGAGCCGCGCGGCCTGCGACGCTACGGAGAAAGCGCCGGTGATCACTGCCTGCGATGCGATCACGGTCGCCGCGGTTGCCAAGAGCACCATGGGAATTCGCGCCCACTCGGGGGTCAGCAGGAAGAACGGGGCGGCTACCGTGGATTCGTCGGCCAACACGAGGGCGCCTTGGCCGAAGTAGTTCAACGTGCAGGCGGGAAGGACGAGGCCGAGCCAGCCGTAGGTGATCGCGCGTCTGCCGAAATGTCCCATGTCGGCGTACAGCGCCTCGGCGCCGGTCACCGAGAGCACTATCGCCGCGAGCGCGAAGAACGCGATGTGGAAGTGGCCGGCCATGAAGTCAAGCGCGTAGAACGGCGACAATGCCTTGAGGATCTCGGGATTGTCGACGATGCCGTGTATGCCGCATGCGCCGATCGCCGTGAACCAGAGAATCATCACCGGGCCGAAGAAGCGACCCACAACTGCGGTGCCGCGGCTCTGCACGGAGAACAGGCCCACGATGATCACCGCGGTGACCGGCACGACGAAATCCTTGAAGCCTGGATCGATCACCGCGATGCCCTCGACTGCCGACAACACCGAGATCGCCGGGGTGATCATGCTGTCGCCGAAGAACAGCGCCGCACCGAACAGACCCGCCGCCGCAAGCACCGCCGAGGTCCGCCGTCCCCGCTTGCCATGCCAGCGCCGCAGCAGCGTGATCAGTGCCATGATCCCGCCCTCGCCGTTGTTGTCGGCGCGCATCACCAGCGTGACGTAGGTGAGCGTGACGATGATCATCACCGACCAGAAGATCAGCGAGACCACGCCGTAGACGTTGTGGTGGGCCACAGGCACCGGATGTGGATCGCCGGGATTGAACACCGTCTGGAGGGTGTAGATCGGGCTGGTGCCGATGTCACCGAAAACCACACCCAGCGCGGCGATGATCACGCCCAGCCGCAACGCCTGGGTCCCGGCTGTACGGTCCACACCCCGGAGAATACGGTGGAAGGCGATATGGCCGACGGTGATCTCGCAGACCTGGACGCTTTGTATGCCGCGAAGCTCGGAGACTTCACGCCGCTGCGCACCAAGCTCGCCGCGGAGGCCAAGAAACGCGGCGACGCCGAAACCGCCAAACAGATCACGGCGGCGCGCAAGCCCACCACCGCGGCCCACGCCGTCAACGTGCTGGTGCTCAACGATGCGTCGGTCACCCAACGCCTTACCGACCTGGGTGAGCGACTGCGTGCCGCGCATGCCGATATGGACGGCGGCCGCATCCGCGAGCTGACCGCCGAGCAGCGCCGTCTCATCGACGAACTGGTGCGAGCCGCATTCAGAGAGTCGAAGCTCAACCCGACGGGCGCGCTGCGCGACGACGTCACCACCACCCTGCAGGCAGCGATCGCCGACCCCGAAGTCGCGTCGCGCCTCGGCCGGCTCACCAAAGCCGAACAATGGTCGGGATTCGGCGAGTTCGGAGACACCGCAATCGTTTTCAAGCCCACCGGCGGACGCAAGACCAAACCAGAGCCCAAGGCGAAAGCTGAAGAGCCCGCGCAGCCCCGCGACAATAAGGACGCCCAGGAACGTCGCAGGCGGCAACAGGCACGCGCCGCACTTGCCGCGGCCGATCGCGCCAAGGCCGAGGCCGACGACGCACAAAAAGAGCTGCAGTCAGATCTCGCGACGGCCCGGCTTCGACGCGACGACGCGCGCAGGCGTCTCAAGGACGCCGAAAGTGCGCTCACCGCAGCCGAAGATGCCTACGAACAAGCCAAGCAGGCCAGCCGTGACGCCGCAGCCGTGGTGAAGGAAGCAAAGGCCGCTACGCGCGGCAGCTGATCTCCATACTGTCGGCATCCCGCGCCGGGAAGCTGACGCTGACGTAGCCGTTGGCCGGCTCCCGGACGTAGTCGAGATAGGGTGCCAGCTCGGCCATCGAGGTGTTGTCGGCGACGACGAGAGTGCCCGGTGACAGGCGTGGCTCGAGTAGCTCGAGCACCGGAACATAGAGCTCTTTCCAGCCGTCGAGCAGAACGAAATCCACCGGCCCGTCGAGCTTCTCGAGAGTGGCCAGCGCGTCACCTTCCAGCACGGTGATGAGGTCGTCGAGGCCTACCTCGCTGAACGTCTTCGTCGCTGCGGCCACCTTCGCGGAGCTGAGCTCGGTGGTGACGACGCGGCCCTCGCCGTTGTCGCGCACCGCCGAGGCAAGGTGGATCGCCGAGATTCCGAGCGACATTCCGAACTCGACAATGGTGGCCGGACGGGCCGCGCGTACCAGCGAATAGAGCAGGCGCCCCGCATCCTGACTCACCGGCAGGTAGTAGTCACTGAGCGCATCCGCGCGTTCCTGAGCGGTGGCCGAATCCAGACGGGGCAGGGAAGTACCACCCGAGCGCATCGATGCGAACTGCTCGGCCGACTCGGCGAACATCCGCTCGAGGGCACTGGCGACTTTCGGGTCTTCAAGTGTGGTGGTCACGCCCTCAAACCTATCCATCCGATCTGAACGGTTCGGCAGCGGCTGCGTGCCAGGATGTGGTTGAGGGCCATGGCCGGTATCGACAGGTCGACACAGCGCGCGATCGCGGTGATCGCGCTCATGACGGTTGCCGCCTTGGCGCTACGGGGCCATATCCCGGGCGGTGAGCCGATTGCCGAGCGTGAGCGGTCGCCGAGTAACCCGGCGGCGTTGATCGTGGTCATAGCAATGGTGTGTGCCGCCGTGGCGATCATCGGCTTCGCGATCGTCGCGCGGCTGCGCGATCGCACCCCGAGGCCCGCGTCGACAGGGGACCTGCCGAGGAGCCCGGCAACGTTGGGGCGGCCGAACTGGCGCTTCGCATTCGTCGTGCTCGCCCTGGCCATCGGATGGCTGCTGCTCGTGCTGTTGCTGATGCAACTCGGCGGCCCGGCGGAGCAGCCCCTCTCCGACGCACCGACGGCCGAGGAGACCACGGCGGCGCCGGACACCGCGCGTTCGGCACCTGCGGAGGGTGAGCCGGAGCCGGAAAGCAACGTGATCGGCTATCTGGTCCCGCCCATGTTGATTCTGATGGTCCTGGTGGTCGTCGGCACGGCGGTCGCCTCACGGCGACAGCGCGTAGGCGCAGGGCCCTACCGCCTCGACGACGACGGTGGTCCCGTCGCTGCGACCCCGACCGCGGGGGAGTCGCTGGTCCGCGCGGCAGAAGTCGGGCTTGCCGAGATCGGCGACCGAACGCGGGAACCGCGCGAGGCGATCATCGCCTGCTATGCGGCGATGGAACGGGAGTTGACCCGGGTACCCGGCGCGGTTCCGCAGGACTGCGACACCCCATCGGAGGTGTTGGCCCGTGCGGTCGGCAACCGCGCCCTCCGGGCGGACAGCGCGACCGAGCTCGTCGAGTTGTTCGAGGAGGCAAGGTTCTCCCCACATGTGATGACCGAAGAACATCGCGACGCCGCAGTGCGCGTACTGGAACGCGTGCTTGCCGAGCTCCCGGATGTTACCGCGAGGAGCAGCGCATGAAAAAGATTGTCGCAGCGGGATTTCTCTTGGTCGCCGGTGTCGAACTCATGTCCCTTGCGGGGACCGATCGACGGTTGATTCTCATCATGTCCGGCGTCGCGCTCGCCTGCGCGCTGCTCATGGTGCGCTGGTACCTGATTCGGGAGTCCGGCGTCGATGCTGAAGAGCAGCGTGCCGACGATGCTGCAGGGTCGTTGCGCCGCTGGTTGTCTCGTACCGAGACGCTGATCAGCCAGTCGGAGGCCACGCGCAGGGATTGGGACAGACACCTGCGGCCCACGTTGGCGCGTCAGTATGAGATGGCGACGGGACAGAAGCGGTCCAAGGACCGCGCCGCCTACAACGCCACGGGCAGAATGCTTTTCGGTGCGGACCTGTGGCCGTGGGTCGATCCCGAGAACGTGGCTCGAGACGGCGTCGAGGAGCCCGGCCCCGGCCGCGACGCGCTCGACGAAATTCTGCAACGGTTGGAGCGGGTATGACTGAGTACTCGGGCGCGACCACCACCGCGAACTGCGAGACGGCTCTCGACGAGATCGGACGGGCGGTGGTCGGCAAGCGCAGCGCGCTCACGCTGATTCTCACCACCATGCTGGCCGGTGGGCACGTGCTCATCGAGGATCTCCCCGGCCTCGGAAAGACGCTGATCGCACGGTCGTTCGCCGCGGTGCTGGGCCTGGAGTTCAAACGTGTCCAGTTCACGCCGGATCTGCTCCCCGCCGACCTGCTGGGTTCGACGGTGTACGACATGCAGTCCGGCCGGTTCGAATTCCGCCCCGGACCGATCTTCACGAACCTGCTGCTCGCCGACGAGATCAACCGGACACCGCCGAAAACCCAAGCGGCGCTGCTCGAATCGATGGCCGAGGGCCAGGTCAGCATCGACGGCGTCACGCATAAACTGCCCGCGCCGTTCATTGTGCTGGCTACCGACAACCCGATTGAGTACGAGGGCACCTACCCGCTGCCGGAGGCGCAGCTGGATCGGTTCACGATCCGGCTCGAACTGCGGTACCTGTCCGAGCAGGAGGAGGCGTCGATGCTGCGCCGCCGCATCGAGCGCGGTTCGGTCGAGCCCACGGTTCATCAGGTCGTCGACGCTCACGAACTGCTCGCGATGCGCGAGTCGGTGGAACAGGTCACCGTCCACGACGACGTGCTCCGCTATGTGGTGTCGCTGGCCGCGGCGACTCGTCAGCATCCGCAGGTCGCCGTCGGCGCGAGCCCGCGGGCCGAGCTCGACCTCGTGCAGCTCGCCCGCGCGCGAGCGCTGCTGCTGGGGCGTGACTATGTGATCCCCGAGGACGTCAAATCGCTCGCCGTTCCGTCGATGGCGCATCGGATCAGCCTGCGTCCGGAGATGTGGGTACGCCGGGTGCACGGCAGCGACGTGGTGGAGGAGCTGTTGCGCCGGCTTCCGGTGCCACGGACCAATGGGTGACACGCGGTGATCGAAGCTCGCACCACCGAGGCTCAGTTACGTTGGCGCCCTTCGCCGCTCACCCTCGCGATCCTCACCTGCGTGGCGGTACTGCTTGGCGCGGCCGTGATCGGCTCATTCTGGCAGCTCGTGGCGTTCTCCGCACCGCTGCTGGGTGTCGTGTGTTCGATCGGTTGGCAGCGTCCTGTCCCCGCGGTCATTGTGCATGCCGATCCCGGAACGCACCGCTGCTTCGAGACCGAACAGGCACAGGTGGAAGTGGCGGTGATCGCCGAACCCGAGACCGATGCCGACGCACTCGAACTCACTGTGTCGGTAATAGGCGGCATGCGACTCGAGGGGACAGAGCGCGAATCCCGCAGAAGCAGCACCGTTGTCGTTGCCGCAGACCGGTGGGGTCGGTACCCGATCCAGGGCCGAGTAGCCGTGGGCGCGCGCGGCGGGTTGCTCGAGGGCACGGGCGTCGTCGACGCCGCCGACGTCTTCGTGTTCCCGATGGCACCGCCGCAGTCGACGTCGATTCCGCGGACCGACCTGCTCGACCGACTCGGCACCCACCTCACTCGGCACATCGGCCCCGGCGTCGAGTACGCAGACGTCCGCCGCTATGTGCCCGGTGATCAACTGCGCACGGTCAACTGGCCGGTGAGCGCGCGCCGGGGCAGCCTGCACGTCACGCAACGATTGACCGACCGCGCCGCCGACGTAGTGGTGCTGGTGGACAACTATCCGCAGCCCGCCGGGCCGGCCACCGAGGCCACGGACCGAACCGTGCGGGGCGCGGTACAGGTCGTGCAGAGCGCGCTGCGCAGCGGTGACCGGGCCGGCGTTGTCGCTCTCGGGGACCGTCACCCGCGTTGGCTCGCCGCCGACATCGGGCGGCGGCAGTTCTATCGCATACTCGACGCCGTGCTTGCGGTGGACGGCGGTTTCGAGACGACACCGGGCACGTTGGCACCGCGCGCCGCGGTCCCGCCCGGCGCGATCGTCGTCGCGTTCTCCACGATGCTCGACACCGAATTCGCGTTGGCGCTGATCGACCTGCGCAAGCGCGGGCACACCGTCGTCGCCGTCGACGTCCTCGAAGGGGCTCCTTTCGAGGACGATTGCGATCGTGTCGTGGCCCGGATGTGGTCGCTGCAAAGGTCATTCATGTACCGGGACATGGGCACGGTCGGCGTCGACATCGTGGCATGGCGCGAGGCCGACACGCTCGATACGGCAATGCAGCTGGTACCGGATCACCGGCGCACGGCGCGGAGGCGGCGATGAACCGGGCGCTGTCGACCGCCTTCGGTCTGGTTATGGTCGCGGCGGCAGCCGTTGCGGCCGACGACGCCGCGCTGATCGTGGCGGGTCTGGCAACGATTGTAGTGTTGGTGGGCAACGTCTTTCGACCGGCTGCGACGCTGGCGGTTCTGCTGGCCGCTGCCGCATTGGTGCTCAACGAGTCGCCGGCCATGCTCGCCGCGCTGTCCGGACTTTGCGCCGCCTGCTATCTGGTGCTCCGGCATACGGCGGTCATCACCGCGCCGACGGTCATTGGCGCCGTGGGGTTTACGGCAGTGGGCCTGGCAGTGGTGTCACTGCCTTTGCAGCTTCCATGGTTACCGCTGGTGGCGCCGCTTGCCGTGCTCGCGTTGGTCGCGCTCGCGACGCGGCCGTTCTGGGCCGAGCGCTAGGCCGGATACTCGTTGTGCCGGTGCCACCACTGGTATGGGAGCGTCTGGGGGTAGCCCGTCGGGGAGTCCTCCCAGTCCTCCTGGCGACCGAGGGCGGTGATGTCGAGGTAGGCCCACGTCGTGCCCATTCCCTCGTCACCCCGGTTGTCGATGAAGTAGGTGCGGAACACGTCGCCACCCTCGCGGAGAAACGCGTTGGTGCCGTGCCACTCATCGACACCGAAGTCGGCGTCGAAACTGTCGGTGATGGTGTACCAGGGGATGTCCCAGCCCATGCGCTTCTTCAATCGGGTGATCCGCTCCTGCTCGGCCCGAGAGACGAAGACCAACGTGGTGTCGCGGGCATTCAGGTGAGCGAGGTGCGCGACCTGGTCTGCCATCAGTGAGCAACCGGGGCACCCCTTATCGGGCCAGCCGTCGACATCGGGTTGGTAGAAGAAGCGGTAGACAATCAACTGGCGCCTGCCGCCGAACAGATCGAGCAGGTTGGCCGAACCGTTCGGGCCGTCGAACAGGTAGTCCCTGCTCACGGCCATACGCGGCATCCTGCGCCGCTGGGCGGCCAACGCGTCGCGCGCCCGCGTCAGCTCCTTCTCCTTGACGAGCAGTTCCTGGCGGGCCGCGTTCCATTCGTGCGGCGAGACGATCGGTGGTAGGTCCATGCACAGATAGACCAACCGGACGCGGCTGATTCATCGCGGCAGTTATCTTTGCGGGGTATCAACTGCGGGATTGTAAGCGAAATGCTCAGCGGAGACGCTTAGATTCGGAGAGCTGTCATGTCTCGTGATGTGCGCAAGGCAGTCACTGGCGCATCGATCGGCAACGCCGTCGAGTGGTTTGACTTCGCCATCTACGGATTCCTGGCGACCTTCATCGCCGCGAACTTCTTTCCGGCGGGCGACGAAACGGCGGCGCTGCTCAAGACGTTCGCGATCTTCGCCGCCGCGTTCTTCATGCGGCCGCTCGGCGGATTCGTGTTCGGCCCGCTGGGTGACCGAATCGGACGACAGCGCGTGCTCGCGGTGGTGATCCTGCTGATGTCCGGCGCAACGGTCGCCATCGGTCTGCTCCCGACATATGCCTCGATCGGCGTCGCCGCCCCCCTACTGCTGTTTGGACTGCGCTGTCTTCAGGGTTTCTCGGCCGGCGGCGAGTACGGCGGCGGGGCGGTCTACCTCGCGGAGTTCGCCTCCGAGAAACGCCGCGGCCTGACCGTCACGTTCATGGCGTGGTCGGGCGTGGTCGGGTTCCTGATCGGATCCGTGACGGTGACGCTGCTGTCTGCGCTGCTGCCCGCCGAGGCGATGAACACCTACGGCTGGCGGATCCCGTTCCTGATGGCCCTGCCGCTGGGCGTGATCGGCCTCTACATCCGGCTGCGCCTCGACGACACCCCGCAGTTCGCCGAACTCAGCAAGACCGAACAGGTGGCGTCCTCTCCGCTGCGTGAAGCCCTGACCACGTCCTGGCGGCCGATCTTGCAGGTGATCGGCCTGTTCATCGTGTTCAACGTCGGCTACTACGTCGTGTTCACGTTCCTGCAGTCCTATTTGATCGTGACGCTGAAGTTCTCCAAGACCGAGGCGTTCACGTCCATGACGCTGGCGACATTCGTGGCGCTCGTGCTCATCCTTCCGTTGGCCGCGCTGTCCGATCGGATCGGGCGCAAGCCGATGTTGATCGCCGGGTCGGTGGCCTTCGTGGTCCTTTCCTATCCGTTGTTCCTGCTGCTGAACTCCGGGTCGCTAGCCGCGGCGATCACGGCCCACTGCGTGCTCGCGGCCATCGAGTCCATCTATGTGTCGACCGCCGTATCGGCCGGCGTCGAGCTGTTCGCCACGACCGTGCGCTACAGCGGCTTCTCCATCGGCTACAACATCTGCGTCGCCGGGTTCGGCGGCACGACGCCGTATGTCGTCACCTGGCTCACGGCGCAGTCCGGCAACACGGCGCCCGCGGTGTACCTGATCATCGCCGCCGTCATCTCGCTTGGCACGGTCCTGACGCTGAGAGAGACGGCGGGCAGACCGCTCCCGCAGACGAGCGCGGTTACTGTGAGTGCATGAGGCTTCGGATGCTGCCCTGCGGATGACTACGTGATGACGGAGTCGAGCACACGCCTATATGGGGTTTCCAGTCGCGAAGCGAGCTAGACGGTTCGAGCGCTGCCGGTGCGTCCGCCGACAAAGAACCCTCCGGCGATCACCACCAGGCCGACAATCGCCACCGGAATGGACCACGTGCGCCTCTCGGACACCGCCGACGCACACAGCGCCACATAGTCCGTGTGAGGAATCACCTCGTTGAGGATCGGCAGATTGACGGGGTTGTTGTTGTCGGCCTCGCGGGCCGCAGAGTCATCGGCGGCGATCGCGTTCCCACAGCCGATCTTCTGGCCTTCGGAACCGGCCACCGATACGGGCATGAGCAGACCGATCACACCGACGACCAACACGACCGCACCTGCCAGCAAAACCAACCGTCGCAAATTCATGCAGGCTTAATGCCCACAAGATCGGAGGCCAAAACTTGATGATGATCATGGGGGCGCAGTCGGCCGACACATGGGGCGCCCCATATGTTGGTGTTGTCGGATGGGCCGGCTGTGGTCGGTAACGTTTAAGAGGAGCTGATCCCCTTTGGTAGGCCATGGTCTGGCGGTGCTGTTCGCCTTGCTCGCCGCTCTCTTCCTCGCCATCGGCATCGTGGTCCGGCAGCGGGCCACCATGGACGTTCCCGAGGAACAGGGCGTGAGCGCCTTGATGGTGCTGACGCTGATCCGCAGACCGCTGTGGTGGGCCGGCACCGGCGCCGCGGTGGCCGGGTTCGCCTTCCAGGCGGTCGCGCTGGCCTACGGCTCACTGCTACTGGTCCAACCCATACTTGTGTCCGCTCTGCTGTTCGCGCTGCCGCTCAGTGCTCGCCTGGCCAATCGCCGCGTCACCCGCGCTGAGTGGCTGTGGGCGCTGCTGCTCACCGCCGCGTTGGCCGTATTCGTGGTGTTGGCCAAGACCAGCGCCGGCGACTACGAGGCCTCGGTGCCTCTGACGGCGATCGTCGCCGTGGTGTGCATCGTGGCGGTATCGGCGTGCGTGTTCGTGGCGATCCGCAACCCAGGCTGGCGACGGGCGGTGCTACTCGCGGTGGCCGTGGGCGTGCTGTTCGGCGTCGTCGCGATGCTCACCAAGCTCGTGGTGCACATGCTGACCCACGACGGCGTTCGCGCAGTCCTCACCACGCCCGCGCCGTATCTGCTCGTGGTGATCGGGATCATCGCGGTGCTGTTGCAGCAGTCGGCGTTCCATGCGGGATCACTACAGACCTCGGTGCCGACGATGCTGGTACTGGAGCCGCTCATCGCCGTGGTGCTCGGTGCCGTCGTGCTCGGCGAGCACATGACGGTCAACGGCATCAAAGCCGTCGCGATCACCGTCGCCCTCGTCGCGATGGCCGCCGCGACTGTCGCCCTGGGCCGCGAAGAGGGTGCGCTGGAAGCCGAACTCGAGGCCGCTATTGCGAAGCGGGAGCGCTAGCCAGCCTGTCCACGTTGGACAGCTGGAACGACATCTCCACGGATGTGCCGTCGTCACCGCCGCTGACGTCGACCAGATCGCTGACGGTGCGCATGAGCAGCAGGCCCCGGCCGCGGGTGCCGGGATCGTCGGGCGGTGTCTTCCACGAGCCGGAGTCGACGACGCGGATTTCTACGCTCCCGTCACGGATTTGCGCCTCGATGCGCATGCGGCCAGGGTCCCGGCCACGGTAGGCGTGTTCGACGCAGTTCGAGCAGGCCTCGTTGACGACCAGCACGATGTCGTCGACGAGCGGTTCTCCAATGTCGTTGGCGCCCAGCCAGGCGGCCAGTCGGTGCCGGATGTCGCTCAACCGTCGCGGGTCCGCGTCGTCGTCGATGAGCAAGGGCGACGGGGGGCATCGATAGACCACGATCGCGACGTCGTCGTCGTATCCCCCCTCCGGGGCGAGTCTGCGCAGGATCTCGTCGGCCACGGATTCCACTGGTAGATCGACGGTTTCGGACACCACTTCGGCGACTCGATCGATCTGTTCGTCGATAGATCGGTCGCGCCGCTCGACTAGACCGTCGGTGTACAACAGCAGTGTGGAGCCCGCAGTCAACGCACGTGAGGCCTGCGGCCGGGGTTCGTTGCGCTGTACCGCCAGCGGCACCGAGTGGCCGCCGGTCAGCAGCTCCGGGGGCGCCGAACCGGCCGCGAAGACCGGCGGCACATGCCCGGCGTTGCTGTACTGCAGGGTCTGGGCGTCCATATCCGCGATCGCGACGAATACCGTGGCGCAGAACGCATCTGGAATGAACTCGGCGACGGCGTCGAGCTGTTCCAGAAGCCGGGCGGGTTCGGCGCCCGTGAGCAGTAGTGCGCGCGTCGATGCCCGCAACTGGCCCATCACCGCGGCAGCGGGTAGGCCGCTGCCCACGCAGTCGCCGACGATGATGCCGATGCGGTTCTCACCGACGGGCAGCACGTCGTAGAAGTCGCCGCCGATCTCCAGCGGCGGTACCGCGGGCTCATACCGCACAGCGCTGCCCGCGGGCAACGTGCTCGCAGGCAGTAGTGAACGCTGCAGCGTCAGCGACGTCTCGCGCGCGATCTCGAACTGCCGGACATGTTGCATGGCCAGGCCGATATGACCGAACAGCGCCATGACGAGCTGGCGGTCCTCGTCGCTGACCCTGCGCGGAACACGGTGCTCCAGGCACACCACGACATCGCGCGCGCCTGACGTCACGGCCACGAACCCGCGCGTCGTTCCAGCGCTCGGCGCGGCTCCGACCGGGGTGACGGTCAGTGGCAACCAGTCGCGGGCATCGTCGAAAGTGCGTTGCCAATCCTCCTCGAGATCAGCCCATTTCGATACGCGGGGTTCGCCAGCCGTATGGACGACGGGATCGGAATCGCCCTGCGGCCACACGACCGCCATCAGGCGTTGCGTGTCGAGCCGAGAGCGCGATTGAGTCAGTGCGGCGGCCAAGATCTCATCGACAGTTCTAGACACGCTGACGGCGGTGGCCAGTCGTGCGACCGCGCGCTCACGGTCCGCCACGACGCGCGTCGCGGTGATATCGCGGATCGTTCCCACGTAGACGCGGCGGTCGACGCCTTGCGCCGTCACGACGCTTATGGACAGCGCCGCCCATCGAAGCGATCCGTCGCGGTGCCGAATCGATGTCTCGGTGGTGGTTCTGCCTCCGTCCCTCAGCGCAGACAGCTTCGCGTTGGCCTCGGAATCGTCGGCCACCCACGGGTACGGCGGCGTGTACGGCAGCTCGGCAGCGCCGTAGCCGGTGATCTCGGAGAACGCGTCGTTGATCTCGACGACGGCCCCGGTGTGATCGGCGACGAAGAAGCCTTCCTGCAGCGAATTCACCAGCGCATCGCGAAACTCGTCGCGGTCGGCGAGGTCCTGGGCACGAGCGCGTTGCTGTTCGTAACGCCTTGTGCCGTCCAGGAATCCGCGGGTGGCCACGTCAAGCGCGGCCAGCGTCTGCAGCAGGAATTGGAGAGGGGCATCTGGATCGATCGGCATGCCCTGCTTGATCTCCACGACGAGTCGCGCGTGGTTCTCGATGATGCCGAGCATGCTCATCCGCTCGCTGAGCGCACGGCGGCCGAGTTCGTGACCGACGGCAAGGCTGGCCTCGGAGTTGGACTCAAGAAAGGCGGTCAACGCCGCGGCGTACTGTACGTAGAACGCCTCTTCGGCCGGGTCGGTCATGAGATGCCTCGGTGTCGTGCCGCCAGCACCAGCGCATCGTCGGTTTCCCTGCCGTATAGACCCACGAGCTGTTCGGCGATCGTCGTCGCGTGCGCGGCGAAATCGATGCTTTCGAGGTGATGTTCGGCGATGCCGTCGCTCGACATGACCAGAAGGTCACCGGGCGACATCGACACCTGACTGGCCGAAAGGGTCTGTGGCATTCGGTAGCCGACGATGCCGCCGACCAGCAGCGCCGACGAACGTACTTCGACGCCGACCGGATGCTTGGCAACCAGGTCGGCCGCGACGTTGCCGACGCCGATCCAGCTCAACGCGTCGGTTTCGAAATCCACCCTGGCCAGAGTCATTGCAACACCGCGGGTTTCGGTCAGCGCCTGATGACAGCGCTGTATCACCACATCCAGCGGCTCGGCGCGACGCACGTCCACGATCTCTGCCGCCCGTTGCGCAGCCGCGGCCGCAGCCTCTCCGTGGCCGAGCCCGTCGATCACGCCGAAAAGCGCGGCGTCCTCGCCGATGTCGAGCGCGACAGGATGATCGCCACAGACCGCTTCCCCAGGTCGTGGGCGTCGCACCGCGGCCCACTCGATCGGCCCGAACCTGCCATGCCTAAACACTGTCGGGTATCCATTTCCACATTTCGATGACGGTGCCGTTGCCCAACTCCGACTCGATCTGCAGGCGGTCCATCAGCCTGCGCGCGCCGGGCAGGCCGAGCCCGAGTCCGCGTCCTGTGGAATAGCCGTCGTCAAGCGCGCGGTCCACGTCGGCGATGCCCGGACCGTCGTCTTCGGCCCGCACCACCAACGCCTGTCTGCCGTCGCGGAGTTGAACACCGACTCGGACCTCGCCCCGGCCGGCGTAACTGGTTATGTTGCGGGCGATTTCAGAGATCGCCGTGGCGATCATGGTGACGTCGGTCAACGAGAAGCCGAGCTGGCGGGCGAGTTCGTGCCCAGCTTGGCGCGCGGTGACGATGTCGTCGGGGTTGTTGATATCGACCACGAAGTCAGTCGGCACCGTCGCGTCCGATCGTCGACTTGCGGCTGTCGAGCATCCGATTCAACAGCGCCAGACCCTCTTCCAGGTCCAGCGCGGTGTACATGTCGTCGAATACGAGACCGAGCTGCACCATGGCGAAGGCCACTTCGGGTTGCAGACCCGCGATTACCGTGTTGGCGCCGCGCAGCCGGGTCATGTGCGCAATGGTCCGCAGCGATCGTGCGGCGAACGAGTCCATCACGTCGATCGCGGTGACGTCGATGATGATGCCGTGTGCGCGGAACTGGCTGACGCGCTCCATAAGGTCGTGCTGGAGCTGTTCGGTGTCGGAGTCCGAGAGCGCGGCCTGCACCGAGGCGATGAGGATTGTGCCCTGCTTGAGGATCGGTACTGCCATGAATGGTCTGGCCTGCCGCCCGCGTTATCCGGTCTGCTCGCCGGTGCGGCTGACCTCGTAACCCAGCAGACGTTCGGCCTCCTCGATGCCGCCCTGCAGGTCACCGACGGCGTTCATCTTCGACAGGTCCAACCCGATCGTCACCAGGGTTAGGGCGATTTCGGACGACAGGCCGGTGATGATCACGCTGGCGCCCATCAGCCCGGAGGCGTCGACCGTCTGCACGAGGTGGTTGGCGACGGTGGAGTCGATTGTGGGCACACCGGTGATGTCGATGACGACGACCTTCGCGCGGTTGGCCCGGATGGCCCGCAGCAGCTGTTCGGTGACCTGGCGCGCGCGTTGACTGTCGAGGACGCCGATGATCGGCAGGATCAGCAGCTGCTCACGCACCTGAAGCACGGGGGTGGACAGCTCGCGGATGGCTTCCTGCTGTTGGCGGATGATGCGCTCGCGTTCCTGCACGAAGCCGACGGCCACGGTATTGGCGATGCGGTTGGCGGCGGGTTCGTAGGCGTCGAGCACCCGGTTCAGCAGCGTGAAGTCGGTTTGGTATTTCTCGAATAGCGAGCGGGCCAGGACGTCACGCAGCAGCAGCACGATGCCGACCACCTCGTTGGTCTCCACACCGCGCGGGATGATGCGCTCGGAGAGATCGCGTGCGTAGTCCTGCAGCGCTTCCACGCTGCCCGTCTCGAGCACCTCGACGTAGCTGTCGTACACCGTGGTCGCCTCCGAGAAGATCTCCTCGGGCGACATCGCGGTCAGTAGCTCTGCTTCGGTGATCCTGCGCGCCCACTCCTCGCGCAGCGCGGTGCGATTCTGCCGCAGATGCTCGACCAGTTGCGGTAACAAGCCTTCGGTGGAGATGCCGGCGGCCGGTGCGATGACGCTGACGCCGGCCACGTCAGTCGAATCGGACATTGCACCCTCCTGGCTTTCATACGGTTTCGAGCTGTTTCGACCCTAGCCTGCGAGTCTGGGGCCGCGGTATCGAAGTGAGGATCTGTCGGTCGGCGGCAACCGGGTTATGCTCACCGCACCGTCGTGACCAGTTGCGGCGCTGACTTAAGGACGGCCGTGCCCGCCAAGGATCCGATCACCACCTCGGTCAGTTATGACGACGGCGTCGCTGTGCTGGTAGTCAGCGGCGAGATAGATCTGGCAACGATCCCCGCCTTCGAGGGCGCCATCGCCGACGCGCTGACTCAGCGGCCCACGGCGTTGATCGTCGACATGTCGGCGGTCGACTTCCTCGCGTCTGCGGGGCTGCAGGCGTTGGTGGCCACCCACGAGAAGGTCAGCGGGACGGCGGGGTTCGCGGTGGTCGCGGATGGGCCGGCGACCAGCCGGCCGATCGAACTGACGGGGCTGAACCAGATCCTGTCGCTCCATGCATCTCTGCACGACGCCAAGGCTGCAGTTATGGGCGACCCGCCTCGCTAGTGGGCGGCACCGTCGAATATGAACTGCCACACCGCGAGCAGTGCGACGACACCGAGCACCAAGGTCGTCTCACGCGGCGTCATCCAGCGCGTAGCCCCGCGCCCGGGCGACGTCGGCCAGCAGGCCCCGCAGCCGCAGCCGCGCACGGTGTATGCGCGTCATCACGGTTCCAGCCGGTGCGCCGGTGATTTCGGCGATCTCGCTGATCCGAAGGCCTACGACGTCGGCGTAGTACAGCGCGGTACGCAGCTTCTCGGGTAGCTGGCGCATCGCCGTCTGGATGTGGTCATCGCCGATGAGGTCGAGTACTTCGTCCTCAGCCGATCTCAGCCCGCCGGAGGAGTGCCGGGCCTCGGCCACCAACTGACCGTCGGTGAACTCGTCGGTCAGCCACTGGGTCGGACGGCGTTGCTCTTTTCGGTACGAGCTGATGTGGCTGTTGACCAATATCCGGTACAGCCAGCCACCCAGATTGGTGCCGTCGCGGAACCCGTGGAAACCGGCGAACGCCTTCGCGGCCGTCTCCTGCAGTAGGTCCTCGGCATCCGCGGGATCGCGGGTCAGCTTCAGTGCGTGGCGGTAGAACTCGTGTATCAGTGGAATAGCGTCCCGCTCGAAGCGGGCGGTGAGCAGCGCATCGTTTTCAGGCACGTCGGGGACTTTTCCGCGTAGCGCAGGCGGTGTCTGCACGGCTGGCATCCATCACAGGTGCCGAAAGCCGACACACCGACTACCGGTTAACCCCCATAACGCCTAAAGCACGGGGCTCGGGGGCCGTGCGCAGTACCGTGACGTGGTGCGGTTCGTCGGATTGTCCCGACGCAGACGACTCGTCGGGAGGCTGCGACGAATCGCAATCGCTCCCGCACTGTTTCTGGCAGGCGTCATCAGCCTTGCCATCGATATCACCACATTCAGCGAGCAATCCGACTCAATGTCTGCGGATGCAGCCATCGTCCTTGGCGCGGCCGTCGACGGCGATGCGCCGTCCCCGGTGTTGGAGGAGCGACTGCGGCACGCGGCCGAGCTGTTCACGTCTGGTCAGGTCGAGTGGATCGTCCTGACGGGCGGCGTCGGGCAGGACGACACGCTCGCCGAATCCGAGGCCGGGCGCGCCTGGCTGATCGCCGCTGGGATTCCGGAGGACCGTCTGCTCATCGAGACGCAATCGCGCACCACCAGACAGAATTTCGTCTTCGCCCAGCCGCTGCTCACCGAACATGACGTCGACCGAATGTTGATCGTCAGCGATCCGCTGCACATGCGCCGCGCCATGCGGATGGCCAGGGACCTAGGGCTTGACGCGCACCCGTCGCCGACGCGAACCACCCGCTACCGCACCCTCGGCACGCAGCTCCCGATGCTGGTGCGCGAGGTGTACTTCACCCTGCACTACTACGTGGCGCGGCAGTGAACTATGTGGAAGTGCGTACCTTCGCTGCGGCCTGCTCGGGCATCGGCTCATACCGCGCGAACGACCGCGTGAAGGATCCGGCGCCGTGAGCGAGGGAACGTAGGTCGATCGCGTACCGGGTCAGCTCGACCTCGGGTATCTCGGCCTTTACGACGGTGCGGTCCTCGCCGACCTTGTCGGTGCCGACCACGCGGCCGCGTCGGCCGGCGAGGTCGCTCATCACGGCCCCGACGAAATCGTCGGGCACCACGACCGACACCACGTCGACGGGTTCGAGCAGGTTCACCTTGGTCGCCGAGGCCGCCTCGCGCAGTGCCAATGCACCTGCCATCTGGAATGCGAAGTCGGATGAGTCGACGCTGTGCGCCTTGCCGTCGAACAGCGTCACCCGGATGTCGACGACCGGATAGCCGGCGCCCGACCCGTTGAGTAGGCCCTTCTCCATCTGCGCGCGCACACCCTTCTCGACGCTCGGAATGAACTGGCGCGGAACGGAACCGCCGACGACCTTGTCGACGAACTCGAAACCCGACCCTTCGGGCATCGGCTCCACCTCGATGTCGCACACCGCGAATTGACCATGGCCACCGGATTGTTTGACATGCCGCCCGTGCCCTTTGGCCTTGCCCCCCAGAGTTTCTCGCAGGGGCACCCGGAGCTCGACGGCATCGACGGCGACGCCGTACCGGCGGGACAGGGCGTCCAGTATCACGCCGGAGTGGGCTTCGCCCATGGTCCACAACACGATCTGATGTGTTTCGGGATTCTGCTCGATGCGCAGCGTCGGATCCTCGGCCGCCAGGCGCTGCAGCCCGACCGCGAGTTTGTCCTCGTCGGTCTTGGCGTGTGGCTGCACGGCCATCGGCAGCAGCGGTTCAGGCATGGTCCACGGCTTGAGCACCATCGGGTCGGACTTCGCCGAAAGGGTGTCGCCGGTCTCGGCGCGGGACAGCCGTCCGATGGCACAGATGTCGCCGGCCACCACCGACGGCGCCGGCCGCTGTTGCTTGCCGAGGGGGAAGGAGAGGGTACCGATGCGCTCGTCCTCGTCATGGTCGGCGTGGCCGGCCGTCCAACGGGAGTCGGCGTGGCCGGCCGTCCAACGGGAGTCGGCGTGGCCGGCCGTCCAACGGGGGTCGGCGTGGCCGGCGGTGGAGCCGTTGGCGCCGTAGAACGACGAGAAGTGGCCGGACACATGCACCGTCGCGTCAGGGGAAATGGTTCCGGAGAACACCCGCACCAGGCTGACGCGGCCCACATAGGGGTCCGAGGTGGTCTTGACGACCTCCGCGAGAAGCGGTCCCGACGGATCGCACGGGAGGCTTTTGCGGGGCTTGCCCTGCGGGGTGAACACCTCCGGTAGCTGATGTTCGGGAGGCGGAGGGAATCCGCTGGCGATGACCTCCAGCAGTTCGAGGGTGCCGACCCCGGTGGTGCTGCACACGGGGATCACCGGGAAGAACGAGCCGCGAGCGACGGCCTTCTCCAGATCGTCGATCAACACCGACTGGTCGATGTCTTCACCGCCGAGGTAGCGCTCCATCAGGGTCTCGTCCTCGGACTCCTCGATGATTCCCTCGATCAGGCCGCCGCGCATCTCGGTGATCGCGTCGCCGTACGAGGCGTCGGGTGCATGGGAGGTGGAACGCTTGCCGTTGGCATATTCGAAATGGGTCTGCGAGAGCAGACCGATGAGGCCGGTGCATGGTGAGTCCGCGGGGAGGTACAGCGGCAACACCTTGTCGCCGAACGCCCGCTGCGCGGCGTCGAGCGCGTTGTCGTAGTTCGCGCGTGCGTGATCGAGTTTCGTGACGAGAACCGCACGCGGCATGCCGACCTGGCTACATTCCAGCCACAGCGACTTCGTCGGCTGGTCGATCTCCTCGTTGGCCGCGATCACGAACAGCGCGCAGTCGGCGGCGCGTAGACCGGCCCGCAGTTCCCCAACGAAGTCGGCGTAGCCCGGCGTATCGATCAGGTTGACCTTGACCCCCTCGTGCTCCAGCGAGGCCAGCGCGAGACCGACCGATCGCTGTTGGGTGATCTCCGCCTCGTCGCAATCGCAAACCGTGGTCCCGTCGACGACCGATCCTGGTCTGTTGATTACTCCGGCGGCGACCAGAAGCGCCTCGACGAGTGTCGTCTTGCCGCCACCCGATGGGCCCACCAGCACCACATTGCGGATGGCGGCCGGACTGTCCGCGGCGGGGGCGCCTGACGCCTGGGAAGTTGTCTTGTCAGCCATGGTCTTCCCTTCCGGGAAGCGACGGTGCTCCCCATCGGATCTGTGAACCACACTTCTCCACAACCGGCACCGAGCACAAGGGAATGGCACAACTGGCGAAGCCTGAGTCAGAGCACGCGCATCACGCCTGCCACGACGCCCACCGCCCGACGGTGACGGTCACGACGGGCCCGTCCAGCGCAAGTCGTTGGTACTGAACATATTTGCGGCGCAGCAGTGCATAGCCCGTAGCCATCTCATCGCCGCTGTGGTGGACCTCAGCCAGGCCGTCGGCCCGCACCCACCACAGCTGGGTCCAATCTTCGTCGTAGTGGTCGACGAGCATGCTCACTCGAGGGTTGGCCTCGATGTTGGTCAACCGTCGCAGCCGTTGCGTTGACTTACGTTTGGCGTCGACCGCGGTGTACACCACGGACTGATCGCCGTCGTTGTGGACCGCGAAAACCACGGGCACCAGGTGTGGCGCGCCATCCGGCCCGACGGTGGCGAGCATGGCGACCGGCGATCGTGCGAACAAGGCCGCGGGTTCGGTTTCGGCCACGGATGCAGCCTATTCCGACGGCGTGACGCACGACTGCACGGTTGGAAGCACCTCGGCGCACGATTGGCCCGCGGTGGCCCGCGCAAGAAGCGTGTAAAGGTCGTGCCGCTCGGCGTCACTCAGTGGGGCGAGGACATGCTGTTCGACGACCGACAGCACCTTCTCGATCTCACCGAGCTTGTCGTTGCCCTCGGGTGTGAGCGTCACGGTGTGCCTGCGCCGGTCTTCGGTGGAGCGCCTGCGCTCGATGAGGTCGGCGGCCTCGAGTTCGTTGAGCAGCGCCACCACATTCGTCGCATCGACACCGAGCATCGCGGACAGATCGGACTGGTTCTGCTCACCGAGGTCGCGCAGCAGAGTCAAGGCGATGACGTGCCGCGCGCGCAGACCGAACGCGATCAATTCCACTTCGGCCTCGGTCTGCAGGCGTCGCGCCAGGTGGACGAGCAGCGGCGCGGAAAGTTCGGGCACACCTCCAGGCTACGGGAATACACCAATGATCCATCTGTTATAGATAGTTAGTGGTACATAAACGATCTATGAAGGATGAACTGATGAACCAGCTGCTCTACATCGATTCCTCGGTCCAGGGAGATCAGTCTGTGAGCCGGCGCCTCACCGCCCGTGCCGTCGAGAGGTGGCGCGGCACCCACCCCGGCGGAACCGTCGCGTATCGCGACCTGGCATCTCATCCGATCCCGCACCTCGACAGCGCGACTGGAATGGCCCGGCTGCTGCCTGCCGACGCACTCAGCCCCGCCCAGCAGACGTCGCTGGCGCTGACCGTCGAACTGGTCGACGAGATCAAGCGTGCCGACACGATCGTGCTCGGTCTTCCGCTGTACAACTTCGGCCCGCCGAGCACCGTCAAGGCGTGGGTGGACCACATCGTGGCGCCTGGGCTTTCGTTCGACGCCGAAACGGGGAAGGGCCTACTAGGACACGCCGAGTTCATCGTTCTGGAAAGCCGCGGTGGCGGCTACGGCCCCGGCACGCCGCGCGAGGGTTGGGACCACGCGCAGTCGTGGTTGCCCCACGCCGTGTCGATGACGGGTCTCTCGCCCCGCTTCATCACCGCCGAGCTGACGATGGCCGACGTCAATCCCGCCATGGCAGAGCTCAAACCCCTTGCAGCCGAAAGCCTGAGTCAGGCATTCGGGGCAATCGACACGCTGTGGGCCGCGATCCCGGTTGTGACGTAGGAGACTTCTGCGGCCGGACTGATCCGTGCGGACCAGAGTGTTCTAGCTACTGAAACTGAATGTCCAGTTTCGGGAAACTAGGAGGATGCAATGAAGACTCGATTCATTGCGACGCTCGCCATGGCTGCGGCTGCGGGAGCTATCGGGCTCGCCCCGGTCGCGGCTGCGGCGCCCACGGGCACGGACACGGTCACCGACACCGGTGGCGCGACGATCGTGCAGAGGCCAGGCAACGCACAGATAACCGCCACGCCGGGCCTGACCGCGCTACAGGCCGGCCAGTTTCAGTACCCGTACTACGGCTACGGCTACGGGGGTTATGGCAACGCGTGGCATCACCATCGGCATCACGGGAATAATCGCTGATCACCGACGTGCATCAGGCGGGAGGCGACAGTCTCCCGCCTGATTCGGTTGTGGCCGGTCGGCGTCACCCGACGATCAACATAACCGCGGCGATCACGAGTGCCGCCGCGGCAGCCCCGCTGACGATCAAGACGGTCAGCGCCTGCTTGCGGCGGTACCAGGGCGGCGGGTCAGGTTCGAAGTACCAGGTGTTGGCGTCAAACGCGTTGAACGCCCCGGTGTCGGCCGGTACCGGCTCTGCCAGCGCATCGTCGTCGCCCGACCCGTCGGATTCCGGAGATGCTTCGGTCAGGTCGCCGATCAAGTAATCGAAGTCCCCCGAGGCTTCGCGTTCAGCCACATACCGATGTTATCCCCGTTAGCTGCGCATATGTGCGACAACCGAAGTCGCGCGAACAGGTACCCCGAACGGCGCCGGTTCGGTAGGGTCGATCGCCGCGTGGGCATTCGTTCAATGCCGCGTCGCCGTGCCGTTACCTTCGCGCCACTGCGCCGCCTCCCTGCCATCGGAAGGTTCGGCAATGAAGTCCTCACACCTCATGGCGGCCGCGGCCGCATCGGTCCTTTTAGTCACCGGTCTGATCGGCTGCGCACCGCCACAGAAGGACAGCGCGGAAGATCAGACCGAGTCCGGCGTGAATGCCCGTGAGGCCACGTCAGCCGAGGACTTCGGCGGCATGGACGGCCTCGTCGAGGCGGCCAAGAAGGAGGGTGAGCTCAACGTCATTGCGCTGCCGCCCGATTGGGCCAACTACGCCGCCATCATCAAGGCGTTCGAGGACAAGTACGGCCTCAAGGTGAACTCGGACCAGCCCGACGCCGCGAGCCAGGACGAGATCAACGCCGCCAACCAGCGCCGGGGCAGGAGCACCGCGCCCGACGTCTTCGACCTCGGTCAATCGGTGGCCTTGGCCAACACCTCGATGTTCGCCCCCTACCAGGTGTCCGTGTGGGACGACATCCCCTCGGCGTACAAGAACGCCGACGGCGCCTGGGTCAACGACTACGGCGGTTACATGTCGATCGGCTTCGACTCTGCCAAGGTGCCGCCCGTCACCTCGGTCAACGATCTGCTCAAGCCCGAGTACAACGGCAAGGTAGCGCTCAACGGCGATCCGACCCAGGCCGGTGCGGCGTTCTCCGGGGTATTGATGGTCGCGCTTTCTCAGGGCGGGTCCGCCGACGACATCGCACCGGGTGTGGAGTTCTTCCGCAAGCTGAACGAGGCGGGCAACTTCGTGCCCGTCGACCCGACTCCGGCCACCATCGAGTCCGGTCAGACGCCGGTGGTCATCGACTGGAACTACCTGAACTCGGTCGAGACCAAGAAGCTGCCGTCATGGCAGGTGGTGGTTCCGCCCGAGCATGCCGTCGCGGGCTACTACTACCAGGCGATCAACAAGGATGCGCCGCATCCCGCTGCCGCGCGACTGTGGCAGGAGTTCCTGTTCAGCGACGAGGGGCAGAACCTGTACGCGGCCGGCGGCGTGCGCCCGGTACGCGCGGACAACATGATGGCCTCAGGCACCCTCGACGAGGCGGTCGCGGCAGCGATTCCGGTCATCGACGGTCCGGTCACGGTGCCGAGTCCGGACCAGACCGACAGAGCCACCGCCTATCTCGCCGACAACTGGGCCAAAGCGATCGGCTGACGTGCCTGGCGCAACCCTTCGATCCAAACGACTGACAGAAGCTCTGCCGCTGCTGCCGTTCCTCGCTGTCGTCACGGTCTTCCTGGTCATCCCGACGGTGACGGTGATCGTCAACGCGTTCCTCGTAGATGGCGCGTTTTCGCTTCGTCGCATCGGTGCGCTGTTCTCGTCGACTGCGCTGACGGCACTGGGATCCAGCGTGCTGCTGTCGGCAAGCACGGCGATCATCGGCGCGGTGCTCGGTGCGGTACTGGCCTGGCTGATCGTCAGCAGCCCGCCCACATCGATGGTGCGCAGGGCGGTGATATCGCTGTGCAGCGTGCTGGCCCAGTTCGGCGGTGTGGCACTGGCATTCGCGTTCCTGGCGACGGTCGGCATCAACGGCGTGCTGACGGTGTGGGTGCAGCAGGCCTTCGGCTGGAACCTGGCCGGCTCGGGCTGGCTCTACAGCCTGGTCGGGTTGATCCTGGTGTATACGTACTTCCAGATTCCGCTGATGGTGATCGTCTTCCTTCCCGCGCTCGAAGGCCTGCGCGCGCAGTGGCGGGAAGCCGCGGTCAGCCTGGGCGCATCGCGGTCGCAGTACTTCCGCGAGGTCGTCGTTCCGCTGCTGGCACCGGCGTTTCTTGGGTCGGCATTGTTGTTGTTCGCCAACGCATTCGCCGCGTGCGCGACGGCGGCCGCATTGGTGAGCCAGGGCAGCCCGATCGTCCCGTTGCTCATCCGGTCCGCGTTGACCAGCGAGGTCGTCCTCGGTCAATCCGGGTTCGCGTATGCGCTCGCACTCGAGATGATCGTGGTCGTCGCGGTGGTGATGGTGGCCTACAACCTCCTCGTTCGTCGCACGGCGAGGTGGTTGCGATGAAACGTGTACTGCGAGCGGCACTCTGGGTGCTTTTCGGCCTGTTCTTTCTTTTTCCCCTTTATGCGATGGCGGACTTCTCCACCCGCAAGCTTGTCGGCGATGGCCGCACCTGGCAGGCGTGGACCAACCTGGTCACCGACGACGCGCTGTACCAGGCGATCGTGATCTCGTTGCTGCTCGCGGTCTTCACGGTGCTCGCGATGCTGGTGATGCTGGTGCCGACGATGATCTGGGTTCGCCTGCGCGCACCTTGGGCCAAGGGCGTCGTGGAATTTCTGTGTCTGCTGCCGCTGACGATTCCCGCCCTGGTGATCGTCGTCGGTCTGCGCAATGTGTACCTGTGGGTGACGTACCTTCTCGGTGAATCCGCACTGACGTTGACGTTCGTCTACGTGGTGCTGGTGCTTCCGTTTGCCTACCGAGCACTGGATGCGGCGCTGTCGTCGATCGACCTGCAAACCCTCACCGAAGCGGCACGCTCACTGGGGGCCGGGTGGGCGAGCACGATCCTGCGGATCGTGGTGCCCAACATCTGGTCGGGAATCGTGTCCGCGGCGTTCATTTCGATCGCCGTCGTGCTCGGCGAGTACACCATCGCGTCGCTGTCCGGATTCGAGACGCTGCAGGTGCAGATCGTGACGATAGGAAAGGCCGACGGCCCGACGTCGGTGGCCGCCTCGCTGGCGGTGTTGTTGTTCGGCTTCGTCCTGCTACTCGCGCTGTCGCTGGTGACGCGGGGGCGCAGGCGTGTCCAAGGAGTGACTGCATGAACGCGAACACGGCCGTCGACTTGACCGACCTGACGCGGATCTATGGTGACGTCAGGGCCCTCGACGGGCTCACGCTGCACATCGAAGCGGGCGAACTCGTTGCGTTGCTCGGACCTTCGGGGTGTGGGAAGACCACCGCGCTGCGCATTCTCGCGGGACTCGACGAAGCCACGTCGGGCACCGTGTCCGTCGGCGGGCGCGACGTCAGCCGCATCCCCGCCAACAAGCGCGATATGGGCATGGTTTTTCAGGCGTATAGCCTCTTTCCGCATCTGACCGTGATCGACAACGTCGCGTTCGGACTGAAGATGCGCGGTAAAGACAAGCGCGAGAGGACTTCTCGGGCCGGCGAAATGCTGGACTTGGTGGGGCTGGGCGCTCACAAGGAGAAATACGCGCACGAGTTGTCGGGTGGGCAGCAGCAGCGGGTGGCACTGGCTCGCGCGCTGGCGATCCAGCCGCGGGTGTTGCTGCTCGACGAGCCGCTTTCGGCGCTGGACGCCAAGGTCCGCGCGCAGCTGCGCGACGAGATCCGCCGTGTGCAACTCGAGGTCGGCATCACCACGTTGTTCGTCACCCACGATCAGGAGGAGGCGCTCGCCGTCGCCGACCGGGTCGGCGTGATGAGCCAGGGCAGGCTCGAACAACTGGCGGCGCCCGCAGATCTCTACGCCAACCCGGCGACGCCGTTCGTCGCGGAGTTCGTTGGGCTGAACAACAAAGTGCCCGTGCAGGTCTCGCGCGGCCAAGCGCAGCTGCTCGGCACTGTGGTGTCGACGTTGCCCGGATCGATCGCATCGGGTCGGGGGCTGGCGATGGTCCGCCCGGAGACCGTCACCGTCACGGCCGAACCCGCGGGCGCGGCGACAGTCAGCTCGGTGGCATTCCTCGGACCTATCTCACGGGTCTACCTCGCGATGCCGGACGGCTCGGTGATCAACGCCCAGATATCCGGTTCGGCCGCCAGGGCCTTGGCCCCGGGCGATCGGGTCACCGTCGGTGTGGAGCCGGGCGGCGTGCTGGTGGTCGCGGCTTAGGCGATTTGGGTGCGCAAACCGTGCGGGACGCTCTTTGCCACGCTGGTTGTGAGTCATGTTGACGACCAGAGTGGGGAGTTGGGTTGTGTCGATCAGTCCGGGGTTCACGGCTGCGGAGATTCATGATTTCGTCGTTGAGTATCACTTGCAGCCTTATGGCCAGAAGGAGGCCTGGCGTGCTGCTCAGGGGGTTTCTGTCCGCCAGTTGAGGCGCTGGGAAGCCACGGTGTTCGCCGGTGATCTCGACCGGGGCCTGATTCCGCGAGAGGGTAGTGGTATGACAGGTCCCCCTGGGAGACGAGCGGCGTTCGTTCAGGCGAAGACGGCAAAGCAGGAACGCGAGGCGGCCGAACTGGCTGGGTTGCGGGCGCGGGTCCGCGAGCTCGAGGCGACCAACGAGGCGTTGGGAAAAGCTATCGGGCTCTTGCACGAATTGAACGTGCCAGGGCCCGACTCCACCCCGACGATCCGCAATCTCGACGATTCCTCGACGCCGAGAACGGACTCGTCGCCGAGCTGACCGCGGCGACCGGTTCGCAACGGCAAGCGCTGGCGATGATCGATCTGTCGCGCTCGAGCTGGCACTACCGATCGCACCCGCGCCCGCGCGTGGCCGACCCGGTGCCGCACAAGGATCGGGCCTACCCCTCGCGTATCGGCGTCTCCGACCGTGCGGCGATCGCCGAACATATCCTCGCCGGCTGGCTGACGGGGATGTCGGTGGATCAGTCCTTCGCCGAGATGTGGGATGCCGGTGTGGTGTTGGCGTCGCGGCGGTCGTGGTGGCGCATCGCGGCCGCGATCGAGGATCAAAGTGCGCGGCCGGTCGCGCCGACCCGTTCGAATAACAAGGCGCCACGGTCGGCGCCGGTGCTCAAAGCGACCGGACCGCAACAGATCTGGAGTTGGGATATCACCGACTTGCGGAGCCCGTGGCGTGGTGTGGCGTTCAAGGCGTACTCGATCATCGACATCTACTCCCGCAAGATCGTGGGCTGGCGGGTCGAGGAACGCGAGTGCGACGACATGGCCGTGGAGATGTTCGAGACCGCGTTCACCGAACACGGACCACCCTTGGTGGTGCACGCCGATTCCGGGCCGGCGATGCGCTCCACCGTGCTCAAGGACCTCCTCGCCGATCTCGGAATCGGCCGGACCCACAACCGGCCCCACGTCAGCAACGACAACCCGTACTCCGAATCGGAGTTCCGCACGATGAAGTACCGACCGAACTACCCGGGCGTCTTCGACGATCTCGACGCCGCCCGCGCCTGGGTGAGCGCCTACGTGCCTTGGTACAACCAGCACCACCGCCACAGCGGCATCGCGCTGTTCACTCCGGACGAGGTTCACAGCGGAACGTGGACGCGGCAATGGGATCGCCGCGACCACGCCCTACAGGCCTACTACGACGCCCACCCCGAACGCTTCCGCAACCGTCCACACACCAACAGTCCCAGCCCCGTCGTCGGCATCAACCTCCCCGCCGAAACCGACCCCAACCGACTCCACGCAGCTTGACAACGCCCGGGAGCGACTGTTGGCGCACCGAAATCGCAGTAGTCAGACGTCCTTGACGGGCTCGATGCCAAGGTCGCGGTAGGTCACCAGCGCGGCGAACGGGATGTTGCGCTTCGCGAAGCGCTTGGTCGCGACGTCGCCGCGGTCCACCATCGGGATCACACCGGTGACGACGGCGCCCGCGGCAACGACACGCTCCAATGCGATCTCGGTGGAACCGCCGGTGCTGATCACGTCGTCGACGAGCAGCACTCGGGTACCGGGTTGCAGTCGGGTTCCCTCGATCCATTGCTCGCGACCGCGTGATTTCTGCTCCTTGCGCACCGAGAACCAGGCCTTACCGGTGACCATCGCGACGCCGATGGCGATCGAATCGGCGCCCATGGTCAGCCCGCCGACCGCGTCGAACTCGATCCCGTTCATCGCTGCCAGATCAGCGATGGCACGAGTGACGGTCGTCAACCGCTCCCCGGTGTCGATGGCGTACTTACCGTCGATGTAGTCGTGGCTGAGCTGGCCGCTGGCCAACCTGAACGGTTCCTCCCGATGCTCGTAGCCGCGGATACGGATCAGCTCGAACGCTGCTTGCCAGGTTTCTGGGCGATCGCCCGCATCTGCCATACCGCGATGGTATTTCAGCCGTTGCGCGCGCGACGCGCCAGCTCGACAGTCGCCGAACGCAATTGGTCATAGGAGTCGATCGGCGTGGCGTAGCCGACCCGGGTGTAGGCGATGCCGCGTTCGGTATCGAGCCGCAGATCGAGGCCGTAGCGATCGGCGCCGGTGCAAGTCGCCGTCTTCGTGTCCGGGTAACCACCGAGCGCCTTGGCCATCGCGGCGAGCGAGTCGGCGTGGTCGGCGTTCAGGTGGGCGATCGCGCCTGCGGCCTGCGGCTGGACCGGATCCGGCGCGGCCGCGGAGTAGTCCTCGCCGGTGGTGGACTCCATGCGCCCGTAGCCACCCACCCAGCGCACCCGGTGGACCCGAAGGACCCACAGGGTGAAGTCGGAATAGTCGATGTAGTACTTGGCGGCCGCAACGGCGGAAAGGTGGGCATCACGGGCCGCGGTGAGTTCGTCACCAACTGGCACCTCCACCACTCCGGCGAGCGTGACGCGGCCACTGGCAAGTGGATCGGACTCCGTGCTCGGTGCGACGATCGCGATACTGGCCCGCGGATCGCCTGCCAGATTGCGACCGTGCTCGGCCAGATTGGAGACGCACAGCACCGGCGCGCCGCCGAGCAATCCGTACGTCACGTACGACGCCCACGGATCACCGCGCTCGGTCAGCGTGGCAAGTGTGCCGGTATTGGTCGATCCCGCGATGGTGCGGGCTTCCTCCGCAGCGGACGGGCGAGTGGAATCCGCCACTTCAGTGAGTGGGGGAGGGACCGAGGGGGCATCGCCCGGGTCTCCGTGATCGCGGGACGGCACGGTCGAACCCTACTCAGGTTCGTCGCCGCGTAGGTCGGCGGTGATATCCGCGACCGCGGCGTCGATGCGGTCCCGGTCGAGCTCGATCGACTCCGTCGCGGCGTCGGTGGCCTTCTGCAAGGCCTCGTTGAGTCGCTTCTCGACCGTCGGTGCGCCCAGTCGCAGCAGCCCGTCGGCGATGAACGTCCCGGTCAGGTGGTGGTGCCCGTCCAGCGTCACCTCGACGGTCTGGGCGTCGTCGGTCGCGGTGAAACTCTGATGGTTCATCTTGTACAACTGCTCGTCCATCAGTGACTGCAACCGCTGCGCCTGCTGCAGGACAGCGGCGACCTCCGGATGCATCTCGTCAGTCACTGGTCTTCCTGCTCGCTCTGCTTGACGTCCTGCACGTCCCTGCGCCGGCGATTACCGATGACGGCCTCGGTCCACGGCCGTTCCTCGACGTACAGGTCCTCGTCGGGTGCCGTGAGCGGATCGCGACGCTTCTCCTTACCCTGTTGTGCGCCCTGCGCGCCGTGCATGGGCGCCATGCCACCCATCCCGCCTGCCATGCCGCCCGGGGTCCCGGTTGCGGACGCGGGCCCGGCGCCGACGGGCACGGGCGGTCCTGGTGCGACGGTTTCGGGCGTCACTGCGGGCGACAATGGCGCCGACGCCGGGCTGGAGCCCCCGGCCCCGCCGCCCGATCCGCTGCCACCCGCTGCGGGCCGCAGGCCCGGATCGGTGGGTAGCTTCGGCGTTCCGTCGGGCGTCTCGCCACCGGTCCCGCTCGGGCTGCCGCCGCCGGCCGGGGGCGAGCCACCGCCCGAGGGTGACCCTCCCGCGGCGCCGCCACCCTGCTGCGAACCGGACTGCGGCGGCGGGCTTCCCATCGACTCGCCCATCTTCTGGGCCATCGCCGCCGGATCCCCGACGGGTTGGTGGCCGCTGCCCTCTGCGCCGCCGCTACCCGTGGACGTCAGGCCGCCGGCCGGTTTGAACGGCGGGTCGGCAGGACGGACCGGTGCGAACGTCGCGCTACTCGCATACTCCCGGCGCACCTCGTCGGACTGCGCCTGGAGCTCCTCCATGCGCTTGCGGATCCTCTCCATCTCCCGCTGAACCCGGACGCCGCCGTGGGGCCCGGTCACGTTGGCGAGTTCACGCATCCGCGCTTCCAGCTCGGTGTACTCCTTGGTGATGGGATCGTGCGCGCTCTTCGCCTCATTATGTGCCGACAGGATTTTCGATGCGGCTTCGGCGAGGTCGTACCAGGCCTCCGACAGCTGAGTCAGCCAGTTGCCGAACGTGGTCATTCGTGCGTAGGCGGCGTCGGCGGCCTCACCTTCCCAGTCGCCGGGCGGAGGCTTCGGCTTGTTGTTCTCGACACGGTTGGACGCAATGCCCCACTGCAACATCGCGGTCTTGAGCGACGTGCCGGTGTCAGGCGCACTCAGCTCGGCCTGGGTTTGGATTACATTGCTGTATCCGCTCGCGTCGAGTAGCCGCGGAGTGCTTGGGGGACCCGGGATTTCGGGTGGCTGTGTCTGCGGAGAGGCAATGGTGATGGCCGCGACCGCGGCGGCGCGTTCGGGATCGTCGATCGCCTTGCCGTAGTCGTCGTCGACCTTCTGGTAGGCCTGCGCGGCGATTTCGAGCATCTCGGCAATGCGCTGGTTCTCGACTTCGGCCCACCGCTCGAACTCCTTCAGCGATTGCGCGTTGGCGTTGAGGTTGGCGATCGCATCATTGGTGGAGGGCAGTGCGTCCGGTGGGGTCACCGCATCCTCGGAGGGGCTGTGCCAGTTCTGCCCCTTCATCTCGGCGGCTTGGCCGGTGAGCGAGGTTGGGTCGACTCGTTGGACGGTCACCGACTCAGCCCTCCAGCGCCATCTGGTAGCGGCTTTCCTCACGGGGGTTGATCAACCGGATCGGCAGTTGCTTATGGCGCGGGGTGTCGATGAAGTTGTCCCGCAGAACAACTCGTCCGACGCCGGGGTGCGGACCGAGGTACGTGGTGGCGTTGGGCCAGGCCACCTTGGCCTCCTGTCCGATGTGGCCGTTGATGGACCCGGCGAACTCGGCGAACTGCGGCAGCAGGGTGACCACCGCGCCTGCGGCGGCCGATCGCACGACGAACTGGGTGAACAACCGCGCGTCACCGAGGTTGATGCTCACGTCCATGTCGTCGAAGGGCATGTACACCGGATAGCGGTCCGCAGTCTCACCGACGAGGACCCCGGCAGAACCGATGGGCAGCTCATAGTGACGGTCGTTGACGGGGCTGATGCCGTGCAACGCGGCCCGCTGACCGCCGAACAGGCAGGAAAACCCTCGCGGCGTCGACGGATTGGCGAGCGTCGTCAACAGGACGGTTGCGGTGGGAGCCTCACCGGGTCGGATGCGGACTCGCGTGATCGTGTGATCGGCACGCGCCGACCACCACACGTCGGGGCCGCCGGGGGCGGTGTACGCGGCCGTGAAGGTGCTGCGACCCTTGATCGCCGACCATGTCTCGCGCTCGAAGCTGATCTCGGTCGCCCGATCGAAGTCGTCGAAGCTGCGGATGGCCTGGGCATCAATACTGTTGCTGGCCAACTGATCTGCGATTCGGGTCACCGACGCGACGAGATATCGCGCCAGGCCGGCCACCCCGGACTCGCGCCGCTGTGACGATTTACGCGTGTGCTCCGGGTCTGCTCTCAGCACGATCCACGTGCGCCGATTCGCCGGTGCCGGGTACGGCCCGACGACCTGCTCGTACAGAGCCACCAGGCTCGAGGGTGCGGTCTTGCCCACTCGATATCCCGCCGATACCACATCGGACTCCAGGTCGGGGCAGTGTGCGGCCACCAGTCGCTCGACCAGTCGGGTGTCGACCACGTCGTCGGAATAGGCCTCTCCGTTGACGATCACCGTCGGTGTGAACGGCCGCGGGACCAGCTCTATGGCCGACACCAGGTAACCGTCCTGCCAGCGGACGGCGACGTGATCGCCGGGCATGACCGTGGAACCGACGGCCGGCTCCGACGGCCGGTCGGGAACATTGCGGTGGCGCCGCCGCCACGCGAACACGGCGGCGACCCAGCCGGTGAGCCGTCGGCCGCGAATCGTCAGTACTGCTGCGAGAGCGATGATCACCGCCAGGGTGATCCCCAGCCAGAGCAGATCGAGCTCGATGAACAGCAGGATGCACGCCGGAATCAGCGCTGCCGCCCAGATGGCGTGCCCGGTGGTGAAGCGCAGCCCGAAAAGGGACGTGATTCTGCTCATCGGCGCCTCAGAGCGCGGCGGGCGAGGGCGCCGAGTCCCAACGCGAGCGCCAGGCCGACTCCGGTGATGACGACGGCGGTGATCGGCCCCCGGTCCGGCGGCGGAATGACCACCGGCGCCGGAATCTCCTTGACCTGGTAGGGAACTCGCTCCGGACCCGCGGGTACGTCCCAGGTGAGCGCGGCCACCGGGTCGATGACGCCGGCGCCGACGTAGTTGTCGACGCCACCCCCGGGGTGCCGCGCCGTCGCGGTGATCCTGTTCATGATCTGAGCGGGCGTCAGTACGGGGAAGCGTTGTTTGAGCAATGCCGCCAGCCCGGACACGTAGGCGGCCGCGAATGAGGTGCCACTGATCGGAATCGGACCGTCCTGGCCCGTCAGCGCGTTCACGGGCCTTCCGTCGTAGCCCAGCGCGACCAGGTTCTCGGCCGGTGCCGCGGCGCCCACCCACGGCCCGGACATGGAGAAGGTGCTTGGCTGACCGTTCTGGGCGACGCCGCCGACGGTGAGCACCAGCGGCGAATACCACGCCGGACTGACGATCGTCGATACCCGCTTCCAGCCGCGTGGATCGGCGGGTACCGCGGGATCGGGCGGCGGGTTCTGGCTGCAGTCCTGACCAGTGTTGCCGGCCGCGACGATGATGACCGCGCCCTTGACGTTGACCGCGTAGTTGATCGCGGCGCCGAGGCCGGTTTCATCGATCGGCCTGGTCACCTTGTAGCAGGCCGCCTCGCTGATGTTGATGACCTGCGCGCCGAGGTTGGCCGCGTGCACGACGGCGCGCGCCAGACTTCGCAGTGACCCCGCAGTCTGCGTCGTGTTCGGGTCATTGGGATCGGTGCGTGCGCCGACGGGTTGAAACGCCTCCGACGTCTGCCGCAACGACAGGATGCGGGCGTCGGGCGCGACCCCGATGAACCCGTCTGTCGGCGCGGGTCTGCCGGCGATGATCGACGCGGTGAGCGTCCCGTGGGAATCGCAGTCGGACATGCCGTTCCCCGCTTGGTCCACGAAGTCACCGCCGGGCTCCGCGGGCACCCGTGGCGAGCCGTTGACCCCGGTGTCGATGACGGCGACGGTTATCCCCGCACCCGTTGCGAACTTGCGCGCCTCGGTGAGGCGCAGATAGTCATTCGCCCAGGGCCTGTCGGCGAAATTCGAGTTGGGAAATGCCGTGGGCGCCGAGCAGACCCGACGCTGTTCGGTGGGCTGATCGGGACCCGTCTCGTCGGGCGGCACAGCTGCTGGATCGATCGTGGGCGGTTCGATCGCCACTGCAGGCGGAGCGCTGAACAACGCCAGCAACAACACCACCAGCAGCACACCTATGCGGTGCACGCGTTACGCACCTCCCCCGAAGCTCGACCAGCTGGCAGTATGCCGGTGCGCCCACAGCAAACCCTTGAGGGTCCCCTGCGCAGCGCAAATTCTCACGTCAAGCCGACTGCCTGATTGCACGCAGCCAATCTTAAGGGCCCGCGCGGGGGGTCAGGCCCGCAATCTTGTGCCGGAGCAGGTCGCCTGGGTCAGGCGTCGAGGTCTTGCTGCACCAGCCCCGCGACGGTGTTCAGTACGTCGGCGTCGTCACAGGCCACGGTCACCTGGGCGCCGTTGCCCGCGCCCAGCGTCATGATCATCAGCGCCGAACCCGCGTCGACGGGCTCACCGCCGTCCAGCGAGAGAAACACGGGCACCCCTGCTTTCACCACCTCTTCGGCGATGATGGCCGCGGGGCGGGCGTGCAGGCCGATCGACGATCCGACGATGACGGTCTTGGCGGGCATAAGTGATCTCCTTCGGTGGTAGGGGTGGTGGGGGTGGTGGGGTCAGGCCGCCGCGAGTGCAGGCGCCTGCTCGACGTCCGCGGCGGGCTTGGCGAACTGCTTGGCGGAGATGACGGCAAGTGCGCCAGCCACGGTGCCGACTGCGAGGGCGACGAGGAACCACAGCAGGTTCCCGATGGCGAAGAAGACGAATATCCCGCCATGCGGCGCTTTCAGCGTGACGTCGAAGGACATGATCAATGCGCCGGTGATGGCGCCGCCGAACATCATCGACGGGATGACACGCAGCGGATCAGCCGCGGCGAATGGGATCGCCCCCTCCGAGATGAACGATGCACCGAGAAGCCACGCGGCCCTGCCGTTCTCCCGCTCGGGTTCGGTGAAGATCTTCGGCCGGACCGTTGAGGCCAGCGCCATCGCCAGCGGTGGAACCATGCCCGCGGCCATCACCGCTGCCATGATGCGCAGCGATGACGGGTCGGCGACATTGAGGCCCGCGGTCGCGAATGCGTAGGCGGCTTTGTTGACCGGTCCACCGAGGTCGAAGCACATCATCAGGCCGAGGATGACGCCGAGGATGATGACGGAGCTGCCCGACATGCCGCCGAGCCAGCTTGTCAGGCCAGAAGTGATTGCCGCCAGCGGACGGCCGAGCAGCAGGAACATCAACAGGCCGACGACAAGCGATGCGATCAACGGGATGATCACCACCGGCATCAATCCGCGAAGCCACCGCGGGGCGGCGATCCGGCTTATCCACAGCGCGGTGAAGCCGGCGATCAGCCCGCCGACGATGCCGCCGATGAAGCCGCCGCCGACGAAGACCGCCACAGCACCCGCGGTGAATCCCGGTGCGATACCCGGTCGGTCCGCGATCGCGAACGAGATGTAGCCGGCCAATGCCGGTACGAGGAACATGAATGCCAGCCCGCCCAGCGTCAACAACACCGCGCCGAGATACTGCATCAAGCCACCGGGTGGTAGGTCGGTGAGCGAATTGGTGCTGGCGATGAGGTTGCCCATCGAGCCGAATCCGAACGGCAGCGAGGGTTTCTCGCCGTCGGGCGGATTGCCGAGTTCGTAGCCACCGAACAGAAATCCGAGTGCGATCAGCAGGCCACCGGCGGCGACGAACGGGATCATGTAACTCACGCCGGTGAGCAGAATCTGACGCGTGCGGGTGCCCCAGCCGACGCCCTCTGCAGGTGTCGCGCTCGGTGCGGACGGCCCGGCACCGCCGACGCGGGGTGCATTCGGATTATCCGCGGCGGCAAGGGCTTCGGCGATCATCTTGCCGGGCTCGTTGATCGCCCGTTTCACCCCGGATGCGATGACGGGCTTGCCCGCGAAGCGGTGCCTGTCCTTGACGCCGACATCGGTGGCGAAGATGACGGCGTCGGCCGCCGCGATCGTCGTCGCATCGATGGGCGTGCTGCCGGAGGATCCCTGTGTCTCGACATGAAGGGCCACGCCGGCGTCCTTGGCCGCGGCGACCAGTGAATCGGCCGCCATGTAGGTGTGCGCGATGCCGGTCGGGCAGGCGGTGACCGCGAGCAGCGTCCTGGTCCGCTCCGCAGCGGGTTCATTTGCGAGAGCGGGCGTATCGGGGTTGAGCACTTCGTCGACGAGCGTGACCACTTCGGCGGGTGTCGATGCCTGCCGCAGCGACTCGACGAAGTCCTTGCGCACCAAAGCCCGTGCCAGACTGGACAACAGCTTCATGTGCTCCGCACCGCCGGACTCGGGGGCGGCGATGAGGAAGGCCAGATCGGCGGGTCCGTCGGGCGCGCCGAAATCGACGGGCGGGTTCAATCGCGCGAAACCGATCGAGGCGGTGTCGACGTGTGCTGAGCGACAGTGCGGGATCGCGATACCACCCGGCAGTCCGGTCGCCGACTGCTCTTCGCGTGCCATCGCCGCGGCGAACAAGCCGTCGGCGTCGGTGCAGCGTCCGGAATCGGCGAGACGCTGTACGAGACTGCGGATCGCCGCCTGCTTGGCGCCACCTGCGGCACCGTCTATTTTCATGTCGAGCAGGACCAGATCGGTGTTGATGATGGTCATGGCGCTACTTTCGGGTTGGCGGCGGGGGTTGTCGGGACGACGGGGAGTACGTGCACGGCGTCGAGGTCGAGATCTGCGGGGCGTGGCTGAGCCGATCCGGGCAAAGCAGCGGCTGCGCTGCCGTAAGCGACCGCCATTTGCAGTCGCTGCGGGGGAGTCGCGCCAGCGACCTCGGCGCGGACGTAACCGGCGAGGGCGGCATCTCCCGCGCCGACGGTGCTGCGCGGTGTGATGGGCGGCGGGCTGGCGAACCAGCTGCCGCTGTCGTCGACCAGTACGGCTCCTGCGGAGCCGAGCGTGGCGAGCACAGCGCCGACGCCCTGATCGATCAAACGTCGGGCAGCGGAGACCACCGGCGCCGGGTCGCCTTGCGCGACAGCGGCTTCCAATGCAAGCGGGGAGAACCCCAGCACGCTGGCGAGCTCCTCGGCATTGGGCTTGATGAGATCGGGGGCGGCTCGGTCGAACGACGCGACGAGGGCCGTCAACGGGCGGTCGGACGTGTCGACGGCGACTCGGCATCCGAATGCGGACAGCATCGCCACGATGTCGGCGTACCAGCCGTCGGGTATCCCTGGCGGGACCGAACCCGACAACACCACCCAGGATGCGGATTCCGCCGCCGCGACCACGGACTGGGTGAGTGCGTCGACGGTGGGCGCGTCCATGGCGGCGCCCGGTTCGTTGAGTTTGGTTGTGGTTCCGTCGCGTTCGGTGATCGTGATGTTGGTCCGCACCGGTTCGTCGGTGGGCACGCAACGAAACGGCACCGCGGCGGCGTGCAGGGCAGTGATCAACGGATCCGCGGCAGGGGCGGGCAGCAGCGCGAGTGCCTCCACGCCCGCCGCCGTCAGTGCCCGCGCGACGTTGACGCCCTTTCCGCCTGCCTCGGTGGTGACGGAGGCGACCCGGTGCACGGCAGCGCGCGTGAGGGGTGTGGTGAGGGTGACCGTTCGGTCGATGCTCGGGTTGGGCGTGACGGTGATGATCATGCGAGCACCACCTCCACGCCCTGCTCGGTGAAGTGTGCGCGGTCGGTGTCGGTGATCTCGGAGTCGGTGATCAGTGTGTCGACAGCCGACAGCGGAGCGAAGCTGACGAAGTCTTCCAGCCCGATCTTGGAGGAGTCAGCAACCGCGACTACATAATTCGCCGAACTCACCATGGCGCGCTTGACGGCCGCTTCGTCACTGTCAGGTGTGGACAGGCCGTGGCGGACGCTGATTCCGTTGGTTCCGATGAACGCAATGTCGACGCGCATCGTGTCCAGCACTCGAAGTGTCTGTTCACCAACGGTGGCTTGCGTGACACCGCGAACCCTGCCGCCGAGAAGTTGAAGCGAAACCGACGGCATCGCAGCCAGGCGGGCGGCGACCGGTACTGAATTGGTCACCACCACGAGCTCCCGATCGGTGGGTAGATGGGCGGCGATGCGTGCGGTGGTGGTGCCGGCGTCAAGCAGCACTGTCGCGCCGCCTTGGGGCAGCAGTTCGACAGCCGCGGCCGCGATGGCGTCCTTGTGCTCGGCCCGGGTGGCCTCGCGCTCGCCCACACCGGCCTCGACGAGGTGGAGCGCGCGCACCGGAACCGCACCGCCGTGCACTCGCCGCAACACCCCTGCCTTGTCCAGCGCGGCGAGATCGCGTCGGACCGTCTCGGTGGTGACGTTGTATGCCTGCGCCAATTCGGTGACCGAGGCGCGGCCGTTGGCGATCACCAGGGAGGCGATCGCTTGCTGACGCTCTTCGGCGTACATGTAGCTCCGTATGTGTGGGTATGGCACAGAAAGAATGTTGGTTCAATTGGTTTTACTACTGTTTGTGTTGACTTGTCAACCATTTCTTGTAACCTGGACCACATGAGTGCCTCCTCCCCGTCCACCTCACTTCAGGCCGGTTCTGCTCTTTTTGGCGTTCCGGTGGTCCCCGGCATTGCGTACGCGCCGGTGATCAGGCCCGGCCGGCCGCCGTCGCTCGACGACGAAGCGACGGGCGACGTGGCCGAATCCGACCGGTCCGCGGAGGTCGCCCGCTTCACGGCTGCCGTGGCCGCTGTCGCATCACGCCTGCGTGCCCGCGCGGCCCACGCGACGGGTGCCGCCTCCGAAGTGTTGGCCGCGACCGCAACGTTGGCGCAGGACCGGGCATGGTTGGGTGCAGCCGAGAAGCGGATCACCGAAGGCGCTCCCGCGGTCCGAGCGGTGGAAGGCGCCGTCGAGCAGTTCGCCGATATGTTCACCAAACTCGGCGGCCTGATGGCCGAGCGGGTGACCGATTTGCGGGATATCCGCGACCGGGTGATCGCTGAGTTGAAAGGTCTGCCCGAGCCCGGTGTCCCGGTGCCCACTGTGCCGTCCATTCTGTGCGCGCAGGACCTCGCGCCCGCCGACACCGCGGGCCTGGACCCGACGCTGGTCGTCGCGCTGGCCACGACGCTGGGCGGGCCCACCAGCCACACCGCGATCATCGCGCGACAGCTCGGCATCCCATGCGTTGTCGCCGTCGAGGGCCTCGACGCCGTCGACAGCGCAACGATGGTGCTCGTGGACGGCACGGTGGGAACCGTCACCGTCGAACCCGACGCAGCGGCTGCCGCCGAGGCGGTCTCGCAGGCGCGCCAGGATGCCGAGCGGACCGCACGCTGGACCGGGCCGGGCGCCACCTCCGACGGACACGCGATCGCCGTGCTGGCCAACGTGCAGGACGGCGCCGCGGCGCGCGCCGCGCGTGAGACTGCGGCCGAGGGCGTCGGCCTGTTCCGCACCGAATTGTGTTTCCTGAACCGTGAGACCGAGCCGACCGTCGATGAGCAGGCCGACATCTACGCCGAGGTGCTCGACGCGTTCGTCGGTCAGAAGGTGGTCATCAGAACGCTCGATGCGGGTTCGGACAAGCCGCTGAAGTTCGCCGAGCATCTCGACGAGGCCAACCCCGCGCTCGGCGTGCGGGGCATTCGCATCGCTTTCGGCAATCCCGGTGTGTTGGACCGACAGCTCGAAGCGATTGCCGCCGCCGGTAAGCGCACGGGTAACCAGCCGTGGGTGATGGCGCCGATGATCGCCACCGCGGAGGAGGCCGAAACCTTTGCGGCGCAGGTGCGCTCACACGGCCTGACGCCCGGCGTGATGATCGAGGTACCGTCAGCGGCGCTGCTGGCCCACCGGATTCTCGATCACGTGGACTTCCTGTCGATCGGTACCAACGACCTCGCTCAGTACACGATGGCCGCAGACCGGATGTCGGCCGAGCTCGCCGCGCTCACCGATCCGTGGCAGCCTGCCGTGCTGACGTTGGTGGCGATGGCGGTCCGGGCCGGTGCCGCCGCGGACAAGCCCGTCGGCGTCTGCGGGGAGGCCGCCGCGGATCCGCTGCTGGCATGCGTGCTCGTCGGTCTGGGTGTGACGTCGTTGTCGGCGGCCGCCGCGGCCCTCCAGGGTGTTGGCGCACGGCTCGCGCAGGTGTCGCTATCGCAGTGCCGGGCCGCGGCCGAAGCCGCGCTCGCCGCCGGTACCGCGGCCCAAGCGCGGGCGGCCGCGCAGGCCGCACTGGGCTGAGTTCTGGCCGGAATAATACGGACTACAGTCCGGTTATCCAGGACATGCCTGCTATCACCGCCGACACCCTGACACTGCCGCGCATCGCCGCGGCCGGACCGTCGGACACCGAACGACCGGTCCGCTCGATCACCACCGGCCCGCGAGGCCATGAAGGCGAGGGCTTTCCCGTCGTGCGCGCGTTCGCCGGCGTCAGTTCCGCTGACCTCGATCCGTTCGTGCACATGGACCAGATGGGCGAGGTCGAATACGAACCCGGCGAACCCAGAGGCACCGACTGGCATCCGCACCGCGGGTTCGAGACCGTCACCTACATGCTGGACGGCCGCTTTGCCCACCAGGACTCGCACGGTGGCGGTGGGCTGATCACCGACGGGGCCACCCAGTGGATGACGGCGGGATCGGGCATCCTCCACATCGAGACGCCGCCCGCCGAACTGGTCGAGCGCGGTGGACTGTTCCACGGCATCCAGTTGTGGGTGAACCTGCCGCGCAAGGACAAGTTCGCGACGCCGCGCTATCAAGCCATCGAGGGTGACGAGGCCAAACTGCTGTCCTCAGACGACGGCGGCGCATTGGTCCGCCTCATCGCAGGCGACATCGGACAACATCGGGGCCCTGGCGCCACCCACACGCCGATCACCATGGCGCACAGCACGATCGAGCCGGGCGCCCGGCTGAATCTGCCGTGGAACCGCGACTTCAACGCGCTCGTCTACGTGCTGTCGGGCCGCGGCGCAGTCGGACCGGTCGGCCATCCGATCCACCAGGGACAGCTGGCCGTGCTCGGGCCTGGCGACCGGATCAGTGTGAGCGCCGAAGCCGGCCAAGAATCACACCGGCCGGCGCTCGAGGTCCTCATCCTTGGCGGCAAGCCCATCCGTGAGCCCGTGTTCCAGTACGGCCCCTTCGTGATGAACACCAAGGTGGAAGTGATTCAGGCGCTTGAGGATTACAACAAGGGCAAGTTCGGCGCCATCCCGCCGGATGCGCTCATGCCGCACCGCGTTTGACGGGCACGGAATCGCCTCTCGGATAGAGCAGCTCCAACTCCCCGATATGTGCGGCGGCGGTCACCAGCGGCAGCGCCGCCGCGACGGCGAGTTCGTCGTCGGCGGCCTCGGCGCGCAGGGCGACCGCGAAGTCGTCGCTGATCGGGTGCAGCGCCGGCCCGGTCGAACCGCCGGTGACCTGTTGGCACACCGCCTCGGCGTGTTTCTCCAGCACCTTGCGGGTACGTGCGTAAACACCGTGCGGCGGCGGGACGACGTCGGCGATCAGTTCGGCGGCAGCGCGCAGCCGGACGGCGCGGTTGGCCCGCCGCACCACCGGCGCTCGGACATCGGTCGCGCCGCCGCTTTCCGAAAGATACTGTCGCACTCCATCGTCGGCCGTGCGTGAGGCCTCCAAGGCGTCGTGACTGAGCGCGATTACCCGGTTGGTCGCCTCCTCGGACGCACCGCGGGTGACGCGCAGAACGGCTGCGGTGAGAAATCTCGCGCCGACCGCGAAGGACTCGTCGATGACCTTCGACACCCGGGCGCGCACTCCGCGCGGCCACATCAACAACGAAACGGCGACGCCGACCAGCGCGCCGATGATGACGTCCTGGATGCGGATCAACCCAACGCTCCATCCCGTCGGTGCGATCAGATTGAAGATGATCAACACCATCATCGTGAACGCCGCCTGGCCGGCGATGAACGAGGCGACCTCCGGAACGAACGCCGACCCGAACGCCACCAACGGCAGCAGCGCCCACATGACGATGGGATCCACACCGACCAACTCGATGACGACCACACCCAACAGGAAACCGAGCGCCGTGCCTGCCACCGCGCGAGCAACGCGGGTGCCGGTCGTCAGCGCACTACTGCGCAGCACGGACAGCGCACCCAGCACCACCCAGAAGCCGTTCTGCAGCGGGAACAGGTGAGTGACGGTGACGGCCAGGGCCAAGCCGAGACCGGTGCGCAGACTGTTGCGCAGCACCACCGCTCTGGTGGCGACCAAGCCCTTGGTGATCGCAGCGACCGCGGTCGTTTCCGGCATCACCCAATCGGCGGTTCCCGTCGGCGGCAGGCGGCGGCCAAGGACGCGCGCCCAGACCGGTCGGGCGTCGGCGTAAGCAGCATTGCGGATGATCCGCCCGGTCACCCCGACGGTGGCCGAGAACGTTCGGCGGCCCAACAGCTTGCGGCCGACGGCGACGGCGCCCGCGTCATCGGGTGACCCGAGTATCTCGATGATGTCCTCGCGGTAGCGCCCCTGGGCGATGGATCGCAGTTCGGCCAATGCGGAGTTGAGGTCCGCCCCTCGGGCCGCCCGCGCAGAGGGATCGGAAATGCTCAGCACCGCAGCGCAATCCCGTAGCACGCGAACCAATGGCGGCTTCAGATCGCCGAGCAGGCGTCCGGTGTCATCGGTGATCCGGTCCGACAGGAAGCCGAGATCGTCCGCGACCCGCACCAGTGCCCGGCTGCCTGCGGTGAGCCCAACCGGACGAAAGTCCGCGCCCAGGAAGCTTTCCCACAGCGCATTCATCGCGCGGGTCGCGTCCTTGGCCGTTCCGGTGCCATCCAACGCGTCGGCGAGTTCGGTGCATACCTGCGCTGAGCGGCGACGTAATTCGTCGTGATGGCGCGGCGCGAACATGAACAAGGCCGCGGGCACGCACACGACGAGCGCGATGAGCCAGCCGAGCAGTCGGTCGGAAATCGGGCCGACCGGGGTGCACGCCGGCAGCACGAACGTCAGCAGGGTAGCCCGCTGGCCCGCGGCGATGATCTCACTGAGCACACCGGAAAACGTCACCACCACACCGAGAACGAACATCACCGCGATGCTGACCAAGGGACGGTCGGCCACCAGCGTGCCGAGGGTGATCAGTACCGCTCCATTGATACCCAGGCCGCAATAGGCGAGTGCGCGGGCCGGTCGGTTTCCGGGAAAGTCCACCATGATCAGCAGCGCCACCGAACCGAAGATGCTGAACATCGCTGTCTGCGAACCAGTTCCGACGGTGAATCCGACGGCAGCCGAGACGGGGACCACGATCGCAGCCCGCGCAGCGCGCCGCAGAGCATCGAACTCGGGGTCACGCTGCCGAAGCAGGTCGACCGCGCGGCGCCACGGGTTCGCCATATCAGTGCGCAAGTATCTTGATGCCGACGACGAGCAGCCCGAGGCTGACGAGCCCGGCGACCGCCATCGTCTGCTGCCACCACGGCAACCGCGTTCGTCGCACCGCGAGCAATGTGATGAGACCGAGTTCGCCCACCAGCGTCCACATTGCGATCCACATCGCGGTGTCGGTGTCGAGCACATCGAACACCGCCAGCAGCAAGACGATCACCGGAGGGACTGCGGCCTGCAATATCTGACCCGACGCCTGCAGGATCTGGATCCAGTACCGCCCTCGCGGCGCCTTCCCGAACACGGCCATCTGTGCGACGAAGTGAGACAACAGGCTTGCGGCCCACAGGCCGCCGGTGGCGACGGCGATGTCGAAAATACGCACCCAGGCGCTGGTGCCCTCGTCGCTGTACCTGGCCAGAATCGCAAGGGTCGCCAGACAGGAGATGGCCCCGTAAAGGCGCTCGCGCAGCAGCTCTAGGACATGCTGGACGTGCTCGACCTCGACCGGCGAATCGTCTGTGTCGCGCGCCGCGTCAGTCACCGTCGGGCACCGAAGCGAATCCGTCGGAGTCGAGCGCGTGGCGCAGCTGTCCGGCGATCCACTCCAACGCCGCGGGGTCGTTGGGCACGGCGGCCTGCTCGTAACCGACGAGAATGTAGAGCGCCCATGCCGCGAAGACCTGAGCCTGCCGCTCGATCTGCAGGATCTCGTACGCCGATTCGTACATGATGTCGAATCTCTGCCGATCCACCGTGGCCTGCACGGCCTGCACATGCGGATCGAGGTAGCTCCACACCCGGATTGCTGCCTCCGCACCGTGGGGCAGCCCGAGCGCGACCTGGATCAACGTGTCGATGCGGCGGCGCGGATCCGTTTCGCCGCGCACCGCTTGGATCACCAACACGGTGCGTTCCTGCACCCAGTGGGCGACCAGTTCCTTGGTGTAGGCCGGCCAGTTGGTGAAGTAGTGGTAGAAGGATCCCGTCGTCACACCGAGACGGCGGCAGACCTCTGCAAGCTTGAGCCCCCCATAGCCGAGATCGGACAGCACATCGAGGCCGGTCTCGAAGTAGGCCTCCCGAGAAACAACGCTGGCCATGGCACCGCACCCTAGTTGCTCACCCGGTCGAATCTCTACGTCGACATTCGCGGGAGACGCCCAAGGTATTTGCTGAATCGACGATCCGAGGTATCGGAGAGTAATACCTCGTGGGCCTACCAGTGGCTTGTGGCACAATTTGACTGTGCCGCAACACACCGCGAGTAGGGGCCCGGGTCGCCCACCTGCAGCGAAGGCTGCCGAAACGCGGGAGCGCATCATACGAGCCGCCCGCGAGGTCTTCAGCGAACTCGGATACGACGCCGCCACGTTCCAGGCGATCGCTATCCGCGCGGGGCTGACGCGTCCGGCGATCAACCACTACTTCGTAAGCAAGCGGGTGTTGTGGGCTCAGGTAGTCGAGCAAACTGACGCGCTGGTAGTTAGCGCGGGCCGCGCGCGCGCGAAAGACGAGACGAATCTGCTCAACCGCTTGTCTGCGTTTTTCAGTGCGGCGATACAGGTCGACTCCGAGGACCGTTCGGCGGCGGCGTTTCTCGTGACCTCGGTGTTGGAGGCTCAGCGCCATCCCGAACTCAGGGGCGACGGGCACGATTCGCTGCGCAACTCGCGCGAATTCATCGCGTGGGCGGTCGGCGACGCGATCGAACGGGGCGAGCTCACCACCGATACCGATGTCAGCCAACTCGTCGAGATGCTGGTCGCGATGATGTGGGGGATCGGCTTCTACGCCGGCTTCGTCGGAAATCATGAGGAGCTCTCCGCGGTCGCGGAGAAGTTCCACCTGCTGCTGGCCAACAAGCTCTGGCAACTCAGCGATTAGGTGTTGCATCTCCCACACTTCGTATAGCTCGTCTAAGTGTCTCTGTAGCATGGCGCAATGAGCTCGTTGCGCACGCACGACGACACCTGGGACATTGCAACCAGCGTCGGTCGACGGCCGTCATGGTGGCTGCTGCCCGCGCCGGAGAGACCGCCAAGGCCGACCCGCTGATCCGAGACCCTTACGCCGAGGTGCTCGTCGCCGGCGTCGGCCCGGGCATTTGGGACTTCGTGCGCAGCGACGAGTTTGCCGCCAAGGTTGCCGAAGCCGACGCTGAGATCGCCACGATTTTCGAGCACATGGGTAACTACCAGGCCGTGCGAACGCACTTCTTCGACGCATTCTTCGCCCACGCCGCGGCGGCGGGCATCCGGCAGGTGGTGATCCTGGCTTCGGGCCTGGACTCGCGCGCATACCGCCTGCAATGGCCTGCCGAGCTGGTCGTCTACGAGATCGACCAGCCCAAGGTGCTCGAGTACAAGGCCGCGAAGATGGCCGAGCATGACGTGTCGCCGTCCGCCGAACGCCGTGCCGTGGGCATCGATCTTCGTCAGGACTGGCCAAATGCATTGCGCGGAGCCGGTTTTGATGTCGACGCACCGACTGCCTGGCTGGCCGAGGGCCTGCTGATGTATTTGCCTGCCGAAGCCCAGGACCGGTTGTTCGAGCAGATCACCGCTCTGTCCGCCGCCGGAAGCCGCGTCGCGGCAGAGACCGTCGGGGTGCGGTCCGACGAGCGGCGTGCCGATATTCGGGCGAAGTTCGAGCGCATCGCAGCGCAGTTCGGGATGGAGAACGCCCCCGACGTCGCCGAGCTGATGTACAACGACCCCGACCGGGCCGACGTCGCGCAGTGGCTCAACGACCATGGCTGGCAGTCGTCGGCGGTCACCTCCGCTGACGAGATGCGCCGGCTCGACCGGTGGGTTCTACCGCCCGAGGAGTCCGAGCAGGATGCGTTTTCGTCGTTCGTCACCGGCGAGAAGGCGGACTAACCCCCGAACGGACGCTGCCGCCGCTGCGACGTAACGGGTTGATCGCAGCCACCTGGTGGGTGGAATCAACCCGTTAGGCGCGCGCCCACCGGCGAGAAGGCGGACTAACCCCCGAACGGACGACAGGAGGGGGAGAAAGTTGCCCCTTCAGCGCTGCCCAACCGGTTGGTTAGTATCGGGTGTTCCTCGGGTCAGGAAGGACACCCACCGTGACCACAGAATCCGTCGCGCCACCAACCGCGGCAATCACCCCGGACATCCCCGCTACCGTTCGCAGGCTGCGCGAGACCTTCGCCTCCGGCCGGACCCGCAGCGTCGAATGGCGTAAGCAGCAGCTCGAGGCGCTCGAGCGCATGATGACCGAGAACGAGGGCGCCATCATGGAGGCGCTCGAGAAGGATCTCGGTCGCAGCCCGTTCGAGGCCTGGCTGGCCGATATCGCCAGTACCGCAGGTGAGGCCAAGGACGCCGCGAAGAACGTCAAAAAGTGGATGCGCCGCAAATACCGGCTGCTGGAGATGTCGCAGCTGCCCGGCCGCGGGTGGGTTGAGCATGAGCCCTACGGCACGGTACTGGTCATCGGCGCGTGGAATTTCCCGTTCGTGCTGACGCTGGGGCCGGCGGTCGGCGCCATCGCCGCGGGCAACGCCGTAGTTCTCAAGCCCTCCGAGGTGTGCCCGGCGTCGTCGGCGCTGATGGCGGCGTTGGTGCCCAAGTACCTCGACAACGACGCGATCGCCGTGATCGAGGGCGACGGTGCATGCAGCCAGGAACTCATCGCGCAGGGCTTCGACCACATCTGCTTCACAGGCGGCACCGAGATCGGCCGCAAGGTCTACGAGGGCGCGGCGCCGCACCTGACTCCCGTCACGCTCGAGCTGGGTGGGAAGAGCCCGGTCATCGTGGCCGCCGATGCCGACCTCGACGTCGCCGCCAAGCGCATCGCTTGGACCAAGCTGATCAACTCCGGCCAGATCTGCATCGCTCCCGACTACGTACTGGCCGATGCGAAGATCCGCGATGAGCTCGTCGACAAGATCAAAGACGCGGTGACGACCTTCGAGGCCAAGAACCCGAGCGGCGGCAAGCGCATCGTGAACGAGCGCCACTTCGACCGGCTCACCGCTTCGCTGGCCGCGACCAAGGGTGACGTCGTCCTCGGCGGCGGGTCCGACTCGTCGAACATCAGCATCCAAGCGACGGTCGTGGTCGACCCCGATCCCGCCGAGCCGTTGATGACCGACGAGATCTTCGGCCCGATCCTGCCGATCATGACAGTCCAATCCCTGGACGACGCAATCAGTTTCGTGAACTCGCGACCCAAGCCGCTGGCGGCCTATCTGTTCACCAAGACCAAGAGCATTCGTGAGCGGGTGATCAAAGAGGTGTCGGCGGGCGGCATGGTGATCAACCATTTGCTGTTCCAATTCTCGACCAACAAGCTGCCCTTCGGCGGCGTTGGCCCGTCGGGTATGGGCGCCTACCACGGCAAGTTCGGCTTCGAGCAGTTCAGCCACAAGAAGACCGTGATGACCAAGTCCACCCGACCCGACGTCGGCGCGTTCATCTACCCCCCGTATACAGAGAAGGCTTTCAAGCTCGCGAAACGGTTGTTCTAGAAAGGAACCCCATGCCAGGAGTGCAGGATCGCGTCATCGTCGTCACCGGGGCCGGAGGCGGACTCGGACGCGAATACGCGTTGACGCTCGCCAAAGAGGGTGCCAGCGTCGTCGTCAACGATCTCGGTGGCTCCCGTGACGGCACCGGCGCTGGCCACAACATGGCCGACGACGTGGTCTCAGAGATCAAGGACGCCGGGGGGCGTGCGGTGGCCAACTACGACTCGGTGGCCGAGCAAGAGGGCGCCGAGAACATCATCAAGACCGCGATCGACGAGTTCGGCAAGGTCGACGGCGTGGTGAGCAACGCGGGCATCCTGCGCGACGGCACCTTCCACAAGATGGAGTTCTCCAACTGGGACGCCGTCCTCAAGGTGCACCTCTATGGCGGCTACAACGTGATCCGCGCGGCATGGCCGCATTTCCGCGAGAACAGCTTTGGCCGCGTCGTTGTGGCCACCTCGACCAGTGGGCTGTTCGGCAACTTCGGTCAGGCCAACTACGGCGCCGCCAAGCTCGGCCTCGTCGGACTGATCAACACGCTGGCCCAGGAGGGCGCGAAGTACAACATCAAGGCCAATGCCGTAGCGCCGATCGCGGCGACCCGGATGACGCAGGACATCCTGCCGCCGGAGGTCTTCGAGAAGTTGACGCCGGAGTACGTGGCACCGGTGATGGCCTACCTGTGCACCGAGGAACTCCCGGACACCGGATCGGTGTTCATCGTCGGCGGCGGCAAGGTGCAACGCGCGGCGCTCTTCCAGAACGAAGGTGTCACGTTCTCCGATGGTGTGCCGTCGGTCGACGACGTTGCCGCCAAATGGGGCGTGATCACCGACCTGTCGGCGGCGCAGCGGGCCAACTTCAGCCTTGACTGACAGCGAATGAAAGCGCTTGTCGCGCAAGAGCTTTCCGGACCATCGGGGTTGGCGTACACCGATGCAGAAGATGTGGCCGACGGTGGCGGCGTGAACGTAGTCGTCGATGTCGGTGCCGCCGGCGTGAGCTTCCCAGACCTCCTGCTTTTGCGTGGCGAGTATCAGCTGAAGTTGGAGCCGCCCTTCATTCCCGGCATGGAGGCGGCGGGGGTGGTGCGTTCGGCGCCCTACGAGTCGGAGTTCAAGCCGGGCCAGCGCGTCACCGCGCTGACCATGCTGGGTGGCTGGGCGGAGCGCGTCGCGGTGCCGCCCGCCAACCTGCGGCGCACGCCCGACGATCTCGACGACGCCGAAGCTGTTGCGCTGCTGGGCAACTATCAGACGATGTACTTCGCGCTGACCCGCCGCGGTGCGCTGCGGCACGGCGAGACGGTGCTGGTACTCGGCGCCGCGGGAGGCGTCGGTACGGCCGCCGTCCAGGTCGCAAAGGCGCTGGGCGCCAAGGTGATCGCCATGGTCCACCGGCCGCATGGCGCCGAGTTCGTGAAGTCGCTAGGCGCCGACGTCGTCCTGCCGCTTACCGAAGGCTGGCTGCAGGCGGTCAAGGACCACACCGGTGGCCGCGGCGCCGATCTGGTCGTCGACCCCGTCGGTGGGGACGCGTTCGACGATGCGATTCGCGCGCTGGCCACCGAGGGTCGGCTGCTCGTCATCGGCTTCGCTTCCGGTGGCGGTATTCCGTCGGTGAAGGTGAACCGTCTACTGCTGCGCAATGTCTCGGTCATCGGCGTGGGCTACGGCGAGTTCGTCAACCGTACCCCCGGCGCGCAGTCTCGAATTCGGTGTGGGCGAACTGGTTCGGGCGGGCTTGCGGCCGCCGCCACCGGTCCGCTTTCCGTTGGCCAGGGGCGCGGAAGCATTGCAGAGCCTGGCCGACGGCGGTGTACTCGGCAAGGTGGTGCTGGAGCCGTGATGAGCGCTTGCGCGAAGAACATCAGCCGATGACGGCGAAGGCGCTGGCATTCGACACGTTCGGAACCGTCGTCGACTGGCGATCGAGCATCATCGCCGAGCTCGAGGCATTCGGCGAAAGCCATGGAATGCAGGCAGATTGGCCGGTCCTTGCCGACAGCTGGCGCAAGGGGTATCTGCCCGCGATGGATCGGGTCCGCCGCGGCGAGCTCGGGTGGACCAAGATCGACGACTTGCACCGCATGATCCTCGACGAACTACTGCGCGACGCGGGGATCACCTCGGTCGGCGACGCCGACGTCGATCATCTCAACCGCGCCTGGCATCGGCTGGACCCGTGGCCGGACAGCGTCGCAGGCCTCACGCGGCTGAAGGAACACTTCATCATCACCACCCTGTCGAACGGGAACTTCTCATTGCTGACCAACATGGCCAAGCGTGCGGGCCTACCGTGGGACTGCGTGATCTCCGCCGAGTTGTTCCATCACTACAAACCCGACCCCGAGGCCTATCTCGGCTGCGCCGACCTGCTCGATGTAGCGGCAGGCGAGCTCATGCTGGTCGCCGCGCATCCCGGCGATCTGCGGGCGGCGCGCGAGGCGGGCCTGATGACCGCGTATGTCACCCGGCCGCGCGAATACGGCCCCAACCAGCGACCTCACAGATTCACCGATGGCGAATTCGACTTCACGGCAACGGATTTTCTGGATCTCGCCGACCAACTGGGCACCTGATTTCACGGCGTAGCGTGGACGTGTGACCGATCGACTTCACGCCGAACTCCCGCCGGCGCTGCGCAGGGCGCTGGACCTTCTGATCGACCCGCCCGCGAATCCCGACGTCAGCAAGGGGTATCTCGACCTGCTGACCGACGGTCCGGCGACGAGCACACCCAAGAACACCGGCGCCATCCAGGCTGTATGGGCCTCGGGAATCGGGTCGATGCTCTACGACAACGCGCAGGCGCTGGCCCGCAGGCTCGCCAGCGTGTGGCGACTACCCATCGACTGGCTGAGCATCCCGCCCGGCGGCGTGGCCCTCGACGTCGGCAGCGGCCCGGGCAACGTGACCGCCCAACTGGCTGATGCCGCAGGTACCGACGGGCTCGCGCTCGGCATCGACATCTCCGAGCCGATGCTGGCCCGCGCGGTCGAAGCCCAAGCGGGGCCAAACGTCGGCTTCATGCGTGCCGACGCGCAGCGGCTGCCGCTGCGCGACGAGACGGTCGACGCGGCCACGTCACTCGCGGTGCTGCAGCTGATACCGAACCCGGCGCAAACCCTCGCCGAAATCGCGAGGGTGCTCAAGCCCGGCGGGCGAGTGGCCCTCATGGTGCCGACGGCCGGGAACATTTCAGGCCTGGCCCACCTGCTTCCGAAAGGCGGCGCGAACTTCTTCGCCGAGGACGAACTCGCCGACATCCTCGAGGACCTCGGCCTCGTCGGCGTCCGGACCAAGACCGTCGGCACATTTCAGTGGGTACGCGCCAGACGGCCGTGAGCTACTAGATTCGTGTCATGGGCACCGGCGGCATCATTCTCGTAGCGCTCGCCATTGCCGTCGGAATCATCGGCATCGTGGTGCCGCTGTTGCCGGGCACGCTGCTGGTGTTCGCCGCGATCGCGGTCTGGGCCGTCGCAGAGAGCAACCTCACCGCATGGGTGACCCTCGGTGTGGTGACCGCACTGATCGGCGTGGCCACCTTGATCAAGTACACCTGGCCGGTGAAGCGGATGCGTGCCGCCGACGTGCGCACGCTGAGCCTCGCGGCGGGCGCGGTGCTCGGTATCATCGGCTTCTTCGTGATCCCGGTGATCGGCCTGCTGATCGGGTTCGTCCTGGGCGTCTATCTGGCGGAGCTGGCCACCCGCAAAGACCAGCGGCTGGCGTGGACGTCGACCAAGCACGCGGTGAAGGGTGTTGCGCTGTCGATGGGCGTCGAACTGGCCGGGGCGCTGCTCGCCACCGTCGCGTGGGTATTCGGGGTTTACCTAACCCAGTAGTGCGCGACGCAGCAGATCCAGTTGCGCGGGTGTTACACCTACGGCCTCAAGGTAGTTGGCCAGCGACCCGTACTGGTCGTCGATGGTCTTGCGGGACGCGTCCAGATACACCTCGCGGACGCCGAGCACCTCCTCGGTGAGCCGGGCTTCGGCGAAGGTCACGATCTCGTCGGTGGATTCCTCCGACCGGTTGCGAATCGAATCGAGAATGCTCTCCCGAAGTCGAGGCACCGCGGCATTGCTGCGCAGGAAGTCTGCCATGATCGCATCGCGGCCGACCCCGACCGCCTCGAGCACGGTGGCCACGGTGAAGCCGGTCCGGTCCTTGCCCGCGAAGCAATGCGTGATGACCGGCCGTTCCTCGGTGAGCGTCGAAATGACCTGCCGCACAGCCAGTTGCGCGCCCGGCAAGGTCGGGAAGCGCTCGTATTCCTCGGTCATGAACCGGCCGGCCGCGACGGTGACGTCTTCATCGTCTGACTTTTCGGTCATCATCCGCTCGAAGCTCTGCTCGTGCGGTGCCTCTGCACCCGGTTTGGACAGTTCGTGGAACGGCAGCCGGTGAATCACGACACCGTTGGGCACTCGACCCTGTCCTCGCCGTTCGACCTCACGCTCGGAGCGCAGATCGGCGACATCGGTGATGCCGAAGCCGACCAGAGCCGACTGTCCGGAGTCGTCGAGACCGCTCAACTCGCTGGACCGAAAGAACCTGCCCGGCCGGATACCGGCCTCCTCGGCGATGTCACGGAAGTTCCACGCCCCTGACAGGGCATTAGGGTCGCTAGGGTTCGGCATCACCGAGCAGACCCAGGAGTCACCGCTGCTGCGAAAGCCGACTTCTCCCGGCCCAGTTCGGCGCGCGCGATAGTCCGCATGTGCACCTCGTCGGGTCCGTCGAACAGGCGCATCGCCCGGTGCCAGCCGTACAGCCGGGCCAGCACGGTGTCGTCGCTGATGCCGGCAGCGCCGTGCACCTGGATAGCCCGGTCGATGACGTTGCAGGCCATCTGCGGGGCCACCGCCTTGATCATCGAGACCAACTGACGCGCTTCGCGGCTCTGGTTGCCGTGCTGATCGATGGTCCAGGCGGCCTTGTGGCACAGCAGCCGGCTCTGGTCGATCTCATTGCGGGATTGGGCGATCTGCTGTTGCACCACGCCCTGCTCGGCCAGTGGCTTGCCGAACGCGATGCGGTTCTGCACCCGGTCGACCATCAGCGCCATGGCCCGCTCGGCGACCCCGATCGCGCGCATGCAGTGGTGGATGCGGCCAGGGCCCAGCCGGGCCTGGGCGATGGCGAAGCCGCCGCCTTCTTCACCGAGCAGGTTGGCGACCGGTACCCGCGCGTTGTCGAACGAGACTTCACAGTGGCCGTGCTGGTCCTGCCATCCGAACACCGGCAGCGACCGCTCGATGGACACACCGGGGGTCTCGACGGGAACCAGAATCATCGACTGCTGCTGATGGCTGGCGGCATCCGGATTGGTGCGGCCCATGACGATGAGGAGCTTGCACCGGGGGTCTGCTGCGCCGGAGATCCACCATTTGCGGCCGTTGATGACGTAGTCGTCACCGTCGCGCAACATCGTGGTCTGGATGTTGCGGGCGTCGCTGGACGCGACCGCGGGCTCGGTCATCGCGAACGCGCTGCGGATCTCTCCGTTCAGCAGCGGTTCGAGCCACTGCTTGCTCTGCTCGGAGTTGGCGAACAGGTGCAGGGTTTCCATGTTCCCGGTATCAGGGGCCGCGCAGTTGGTCGCTTCGGGCGCGAGTTCCATGCTCCAACCGGTGAGCTCGGCGAGCGGTGCGTATTCGAGGTTGGTCAGCCCCGACTCGGAGGGCAGGAACAGGTTCCACAGGCCGCGCTCCTTGGCCAGCTTCTTGAGGTCTTCTACGACGGGCGGGACGGTGTGGTCGTCAGGGCCCTTCTCGTGCCGGTACGCGTCGTAGTCCTTTTCCGCCGGGAACACGTACTCGGTCATGAAGTCCCAGAGCCGCTTGTGGTAGTCCTGCCCTTTGGCCGACATCGCGAAGTCCATGACGTCACGATATGACACCCGTAAAAGCGGAATCGTGGCAGTGGGTGACACGTATAACGAGACATGACCGAAAGTCGTCCGCCGTTTCCGCCGTTCACGCTCGAGACAGCGATCCAGAAGGTCCAAGCCGCCGAGAACGCCTGGAACACCCGCGACCCGGTGCGGGTCAGCTTGGCCTATACGCCAGATTCGCAGTGGCGCAACCGGGACGTACACGTCGTCGGACGCGCCGACATCGTCGCGTTCCTGACGCAGAAGTGGGAGCGCGAACTCGACTACGTGTTGCGCAAGAACCTGTGGGATTTCCACGACAATCGCATCGCCGTGCGGTTCCAATACGAATGCCGCGACGCCGATGGCCAGTGGTACCGCAGCTACGGCAACGAGTTGTGGGAGTTCAACCTCCAGGGCCTGATGAGCCGCAGGGAGGCCAGCATCAACGACCTCAAGATCGAGGAGTCTGCGCGTCGGTATTTCGGGCCGCGGCCGGAGTCCGAGTACGGCGCGGAAATACCCCTGTGGTGAGGGACTTGAGTTGCCGGTCGCACGCTAGAAAAAACCGTTGGCGCGCAACGCCGCCGCACCGGTAGCGTCCGCCAGATGAAGTGGCGAATCAGCGCGATCGCGGCCGTCGTCGTAGTCGCCGCGCTGGTGGTGAACGCCTTCGTCGTATCGAGGGCCACCCGCGGCGCTGAGGCGTTCGATGGTGGCCGGGTAATAGAGCTCGACGGCCCGGACCTCAACGTCAAGGAGTCCGGTGCCCGCGGTGACCGTGCGGTGGTTCTGCTGCACGGATACTCCGCGTCAGTCCAGTGGTGGGACCGCGTCGCGGCAGCCCTTACCGGCCAGCGGGTGATCGCCGTCGATCTCGTCGGCCATGGTGGGTCAGAGGCACCCCGCGGCGCGGACAGTTATCGCATCGATAGCCAGGCCAACGCGGTGCGCAACGCGCTGGATGCCCTCGGCGTGCGACATGCCGTCCTGGTGGGGCACTCGATGGGCGGCTTCGTAGCCCTCGCCCTTGCCGGGCAAGATCCCGAACGCGTTGAGCGAGTGGTGATCTCCGATACCCCCGCCGAAATGAGTCTCGCCGAGATACCCGCTTTGGCCGGATTGGCCTGCGCGCCGGTGATCGGGGAAGCCATCGACCGACTGCGTCCGGTGGATGCGATCAGCGAAAGCTCCTTGCAGGCGGGATTCGCCGATGACTATGCGGTGCCACCGCTTGCGCACCGCTCGCTGGAGCAGTTGACCCATTCGGTGCTGTGCGACGCCCGCGACCAGGAAGGTGAGCCCGCGGCGGTGGACCGCATCGCCGAACTCCGGCAGCCGGTGCTCGTCGTGTGGGGTGAGCGCGATGTTCTGACCCCTACCGCCGCCAACATTGAGCGCTACCGCGAGGCTGGGTTGACTCCGACCGTCATCCCCGGGGTGGGGCACAGTCCGATGGTCGAAGCGCCTGGCGAATTCGTCAATGCCGTCACCGAATTCATCCAGTGAGTCCTCGGGCCATTTCTCGCGGATCTAGGTGACCAAGCTCCGGGCGATCACCAGGCGCTGAATCTGGTTGGTGCCCTCGAAGATCTGCGTGATCTTGGCTTCGCGCATGTATCGCTCGACGCGATAGTCGCGGGTGTACCCGGCGCCGCCGAACACCTGCACGGCATCGGTGGTCACCTTCATAGCGGCGTCGGTGGCGACCAGCTTGGCGACGCTGGCCTGAGCGGAGTACGGACGACCCGCGTCACGACGGCGCGCGGCATCGAGGTACGTGGCGCGTGCGCTGACAACCGCGGCACTCATATCCGCCAACAGGAAGCCGAGTCCCTGATGGTCGATGATCTTGCGGCCGAACGTCGTTCGTTCGTTGGCATAGCGGGTGGCCTCGTCGAGTGCGGCCTGCGCCACCCCGGTAGCCACTGCGGCGATGCCGAGGCGTCCGGAATCCAGTGCGGAGAAGGCGATCTGGAGCCCCTGTCCCTCGGCCCCGATACGGCGGTCCGCCTCGATATGTGCGTGGTCGTAGAACGCCGAGGTCGTTGGGACGGCGTGCAAACCCATCTTCTCCTCGGGCTTGCCGAAGCTAAGGCCGGGCAGGTCGCCGGGCACCAGGAAGCAACTGATGCCCCGCGATCCCTCACCGGTGCGGGCGAACAACGTGTAGAAGTCAGCGACGCCGCCGTGGGTGATCCACGATTTCGATCCGTTCAGCACGTAGCCGGCGTCATCGGGCGTGGCCGCACACCTCAGGGCCGCCGCATCCGATCCCGCCTGGGGCTCCGACAGGCTGTAGGCGCCGATCTGCTCACCCGAGAGCATGCCAGGAAGCCATCGCCGCTTTTGTTCGTCACTGCCGAACATCAGGAGCGGATGCGACGACAGGCTGTGCACGCTGACCGCGACCGCGACCGCTGCCCATCGCGCGGCGATCTCCTCGAGCACCTGCAGATAGACCTCGAACGGCTGACCGCCGCCACCCCACTCCTCGGGTTGCGGCAGGCTCAGCAGCCCCGCCGCGCCGAGCGAATCAAACACCCCGTCCGGATAGGTTTCGGCCTTCTCGTGGGTGTCGACGATCGGGTCGAGCACCTTGTCGGCGATGTCCCGGGTGAGCGCGATCAGGTCTTCTGCGTCTTGGCTGGGCAGCAATCGGTCGACGGGCATATGCGCACTCTAACGGGGCGCTGAACCCGCTCCCTGGCCCGATCAGCCCGCCGGCCGCCAGCCCCGCATCGCTTCGTCCAACCCCTTGGCACACAGCGCATCGACGGCGATGGGCTTCTGTCCCTTCCGGTCGCGCATACCGTCGAGAAGCAGGGCCACGTAGCGGCGCCACAGTTCGGGGTCGACGTGGCCCGCCCATTCGCTCACAGTGCCGGCCAGCAGGTTCAGGATCGGGATATCGCTCGATTCGATGTCCGGCCGTAGATAACCGTCGTCGCGCGCCCGCTCGACGACCCTGGACACGTGCGGGTCGAGCCGCAGTCGGGCGCACTCGACGCGGTAGCCGCCGTAGGCCTTACTGCAAACCATCTCGCGCAGGCCGCGATCCTGTGCTGTCATTGCACAGAGGTGTTCGACGAACCAAACGAAACCCTCCCACGAATTCTCCACGTGCAGTGCGGTTTTCGCGAGCTCCACGACTTGGTCGATACTTTCTTCGAAGATCGCTTCCAGCAACTCTTCCTTCGTGGCGAACCGTCGGTACACCGTGCCAACCCCGACGTTGGCGTGATGCGCCACGTCGTTGAGGGTCGCCTCCAGGCCCCGGACGGCGAACAGTTCCCGCGCGGCGGTGAGGATGCGCTGCCGGTTGAGCTCGGCGTCCTTGCGCAGCCCCCGGCGCGGCGTGCACTCGTCGTCGGCGGTCATGCCAGCAGTGTAGTGAGCCATGTCATAAACGGATTGACCTTATCCACTTTTATCGTTTAGGTTGCCTAACGTCGCTCAGTCCACTGCCGGCTGGCTCATGGGTCCCACAGGAAAGGCGCACGGCTGCCGTGATTTCCGTACTCAAGCGCGTGTGGCTACCGATCCTCATCGTGGCCGCCGTGACGGTGGGCGCGTTCAGCGTTGCGAATCTGCGGTCGGTCTTCGGCTCCAACGGAGCAGTGGTGACACCGATCGGCAACGACACCGCAGACAAGTTCAACCCCAAGGTCGTGGTCTACGAGGTTTTCGGATCCGGCTCCACGGCGGTGATCAACTACACCGATCTCAACGGATTGCCACAGCGAACGGGTGAAGTCAGCCTGCCGTGGTCCCTGCGGCTCGAAACGACGGTGCCGTCCGTCATGCCGAATCTGTTGGCCCAGGGGGACGGTCAATCAATCGGCTGCCGCGTCCTCGTCGACGACGAGGTCAAGGACGAAAGGACGGCGGAGGGCGTGAACGCCGCGACGTACTGCTTGGTGAAGGCCGCGTGAGCACCACCGGTGGCAACACCACCGTGGACGACGCCCCGACCGACGCCATTCCAGCGGGCCGGAACGTCAAACGTTCCGCGCTGCCACGGTTCCTCCGTATTTTCGCGATCCCGATCGTGCTCATGTGGATCGCGATCATCGCACTCCTGAACGGCACCGTGCCTCAGCTCGAAGTGGTGGGCAAGCTACGCGCGGTGTCGATGAGCCCGCACGATGCGCCGTCGCTCATCGCCGTCAAGCGCGTCGGTCAGGTCTTCGAGGAGTACGACACCAGCAGCTCGGTGATGATCGTGCTGGAGGGCGACGAGCCCTTGGGCGCCGACGCGCACGCGTTCTACGACGAGATGGTCCGTGACCTGCGTGCTGACACCACCCATGTACAGCACGTCCAGGACTTCTGGGGTGACACGCTGACCGCGGCCGGTGCTCAGAGCATCGACGGCAAGGCGTCGTACGTGCAGGTGTACATCAGCGGGGATCAGGGCGAGACCCTGGCCAACGATTCGGTGGAGGCCGTTCGCAACGTCGTCGCCAGCACTCCGGCGCCGCCAGGGGTCAAGGCCTACGTGGCCGGTCCGTCGGCGGCGACGACGGACCAGAACGCCGTCGGCGATGCCAGCATGAAGACGATCGAGGCGCTGACGTTCGGCGTCATCACCATCATGCTGCTGCTTGTCTACCGGTCTCTCGTCACGACGGTGATCACGCTGGGCATGGTCGTGGTCGGTCTGCTCTCGGCGCGCGGGATCGTCGCGTTCCTCAGCTTTCACGAGGTCTTCAAGCTCACCACCTTCGCGTCGAACATGGTTGTGACGCTGGCCATCGCCGCGGCCACCGACTATGCGATCTTTCTGATCGGGCGATACCAGGAAGCCCGGCGCAAGGGGTTCGACCGAGAATCGGCCTACTACGACATGTTCGGTGGCACAGCCCACGTCGTGCTTGCCTCGGGTATGACGATCGCGGGTGCGACGCTGTGTCTTCACTTCACCCGGCTGCCGTACTTCCAGACCATGGGCATCCCCTTGGCAGTCGGCATGACCATCGTGGTCGCCGCGGCGCTGACGCTGGGACCCGCAGTCATCTCGATCGTCACCCGGTTCGGCCGCGTGTTGGAGCCGAAGGGCAAGCAGCGGGCCCGCGGCTGGCGCCGTGTCGGCGCGGCCACTGTTCGCTGGCCGGGCGCGGTGCTGGTGTTCGCCATCGTGCTCTGCCTCGTCGGCCTGCTGGCGCTGCCCGGCTACCACACCACCTACAACGACCGCATCTACCTGCCCGCCGACATTCCGGCCAACGTCGGTCAGGCGGCCGCGGATCGACACTTCTCCGAGGCCAAGATGAACCCCGAGCTCGTGATGGTGGAGGCCGATCACGACCTGCGCAATCCCGCCGACTTCCTGGTGATCGACAAGATTGCCAAGGCGATGGGCCGGGTGAACGGCATTGCACAGGTCACGACCATCACGCGGCCCGACGGCAAGCCCATCGAGCACGCCTCCCTCGCCTACACGATCAGCCAAAGCGGCACAGGGCAAGTGCTGAACAACGACTACCAGCAGACGGTCCTGGAGAACACGCTCAAGCAGGCCGACGAGATGCAGGTGACCATCGACTCGATGACGCGGATGCTGAGCATCACGCTGGAACTGTCGGCGGTCACGCGGCGGATGGCCGACAAGATGAAGAACACGTCGATGAACCTCGACGAGGTGCGCGACCACCTGGCCGACTTCGACGACCAGTTCCGTCCATTGCGTAACTACTTCTACTGGGAGCCGCACTGCTACGACATCCCGATGTGTTGGGCAGTGCGCTCGATCTTCGACAGCCTCGACGGCATCAGCCAGATGTCCATCGACTTCGCCGACATCGTGCCGGATCTGGAGCACATGGCGGACCTGACACCACAGATGGCGGCATTGATGCCGGCGATGATCCAGACGATGAAGAACCAGAAGCAGATGATGCTGAACCAGTATCAGGCGCAGAAGGCTCAACAGGATCAGAACATGGCCCTGCAGGACGATGCGACTGCGATGGGGGAGGCGTTCGACGCCGCGCACAACGACGACACCTTCTACCTTCCACCGGAGGCGTTCGGAACGGCCGACTTCCAGCGCGGCATGAAGCTGTTCATGTCACCCGACGGTCACGCGGTGCGGTTCACGGTCAATCACCAGGGTGATCCGCTCAGCGAGGAGGGCACGTCGCACATCGGGCCGCTGCGCACCGCTGCCGTTGACGCGATAAAGGGCACGCCGCTCGAGGGCTCCACTGTTTACGTGGGCGGTAGCGCCGCAATGAACAGTGACATGCAGCTCGGCGCCGACTACGACCTGCTGATCGCGGCGGTCGCGTCGTTGATTCTGATCTTTTTGATCATGGTGGTGCTGACCCGCGCCGTCGCGGCGGCGGCAGTCATCGTTGGCACGGTGGTGTTGAGTCTTGGTACGGCGTTTGGTCTTTCGGTGCTCGTGTGGCAACACCTGATCGGCATCCCGTTGCACTGGATGGTGCTGCCGATGACGGTCATCGTGCTGCTCGCGGTCGGTGCGGACTACAACCTGCTGCTGGTGTCCCGCATGAAAGAGGAGTTACACGCCGGCCTCAAGACCGGCATCATTCGCTCGATGGCAGGCACCGGATCGGTGGTGACATCGGCCGGTCTGGTGTTCGCCTTCACCATGATCTCCATGGCGGTAAGCGACATGATCGTCATCGGTCAGGTGGGTACGACGATCGGCCTCGGTCTGCTGTTCGACACGTTGGTGGTGCGATCCCTGCTGACCCCGTCGTTGGCCGCGCTGCTGGGGCGTTGGTTCTGGTGGCCACAACGCGTCCGCGAGCGTCCGGTGCCGCAGAACTGGCCGCAGCCCAAGGAGATTGACCTGCCTTCGGGAACATCGCCCGCAGGCTCCTAATGGCCGGCGGAGACCGCTTCGGACAGCGCCGCGTTGATCGCGTCCACCCGGTCCTTGGCGTCGCCGAACAGCATCTGCGTGTTCTCCCGGAAGAACAGCGGGTTCTGCACGCCCGCGTAGCCGGAGGCCATGGAGCGTTTGAAGACGATGACGTGGTTGGCGTTCCACACCGTAAGCACCGGCATACCGGCGATGGGGCTGCTCGGATCCTCTGAGGCCGCCGGGTTGACGGTGTCGTTGGCGCCGATGACCAGCACGACGTCGGTGTCGCCGAAGTCGTCGTTGATCTCGTCCATCTCCAGGACGATGTCGTAGGGCACCTTGGCCTCGGCGAGCAGCACGTTCATGTGGCCGGGAAGGCGACCCGCGACAGGATGGATGCCGAACCGGACGTTGACCCCGCGGTCGCGCAGCTTGCGTGTCAGATCCGCGACGCCGTACTGGGCCTGGGCGACGGCCATGCCGTAGCCGGGCGTGATGATCACCGAACTGGCCGACGCGAGTAGCTCGGCGGCGCCGTCGGCGTGGATCTCGCGGTGTTCGCCGTAGTCCTTGTCCTCGGCGGGTCCGGCCTCGATCCCGAAGCCGCCTGCGATCACCGAGATGAACGACCGGTTCATCGCCTTGCACATGATGTAAGACAGATAGGCACCGGAGGAGCCGACGAGCGCTCCGGTGACGATGAGAAGGTCGTTGGACAGCAGGAAGCCCGACGCCGCCGCGGCCCAGCCGGAGTAGCTGTTCAGCATCGACACCACGACGGGCATGTCGCCGCCACCGATGGAGGCAACCAGATGCCAGCCGAGCAGCAGCGCCAGCACGGTGACCACCACCAGCAGCCACAGCTGCGGGTCGATCACGAACCAGACGGTGAGTGCGGCGAAGGCGACGAGCGCACCGACGTTGAGGAAGTTCTTGCCGGGCAGCATCATCGGGGCGGATTTGATCCGTGCCGACAGTTTCAGGTTGGCGACGATCGAACCGGTGAACGTCACCGCACCGATGAAGACGCCGATGACGACCTCGGCGGAATGGATACCGAGCATGCCCTCGGCGCCCAGCTGGACCGCTTCGGTGCCGGTGGCCTCACCCTCGACGTGAAGGTAGCCGTTCCAGCCCACGAGCACGGCGGCCAGGCCGACGAAGCTGTGCAGCAGCGCGATGAGCTCGGGCATGCCGGTCATCTCGACGACCCTGGCGCGCCACAGGCCGATCGCGGCTCCGATGACCATGGCGCCGACGAGCAGGCCAAGCCCCAGCGGCTCGATATGCCGGGCCAGTGCCAGCGCGATTGTCGCGAGCAGCGCGACGGCCATGCCCGCGATACCGAAAGTGTTTCCGGCCCGCGATGTTTCGTGCTTCGACAACCCGGCGAGCGCCAGAATGAACAGCAGTGCGGCGACGACGTAGGCCGCGGTGGCGGCCGTCTCTATCGTGAACATGTCTCTAGCTCCTCGAGAACATCGCCAGCATGCGGCGAGTCACCGCGAAGCCACCGAAGACGTTGATGCTGGCGAGCAGGATCGCTGCCGTTGCCAGTGCGGTAATGACGATGTCGCCGTGGCCGATCTGCAGCAGGGCGCCGACGACGATGATGCCCGAGATCGCGTTGGTCACCGACATCAGCGGAGTGTGCAACGCGTGGTGCACGTGCCCGATGACGTAGTAGCCGATGACGATCGCCAGCGCGAAGACCGTCAGGTGGACCTGCAGCGCCGCCGGTGAGAGCGCGATGAGGGCGAACAGCACCGCCGCGGCGCCGAAGGTGATACTCAGGCGGCGTCCCATCGTCATCGGCACCTTGGCCTTGGACGCTTCGACCGGAGCCGCAGCAGCGGCCGCGGGTGCCGCGGACACCTGCACCGGCGGCGGTGGCCAGGTGGTTTCGCCGTCGCGCACCACCGTCACCGACCGCTGGACGACGTCGTCGAAGTCCAGGGTGAGCTGCCCATCCTTCTCCGGGGTGAGCAGCTTGAGCAGGTTGACCAGGTTGGTGCCGTAGAGCTGCGAGGCCGTCGCGGGAAGGCGCCCCGCCAGATCGGTGTAGCCGATGATCATCACACCGTGGTCGGTGACGATCGCCTGATCCTTGACGGTCCCCTCGACGTTGCCGCCGTTGGAGGCCGCCATGTCGACGAGCACGCTGCCCGGCTTCATGGACGCGACCATCTCCGCGGTGATGATGCGCGGTGCGGGCCTACCCGGGATCAGCGCGGTGGTGATGATGATGTCGACATCGGAGGCCAACTCGGCGTACAGCGCGGACTCGCGGGCCTTGTAGTCGTCGCCCATCTCCTTGGCGTAGCCGGTGGCCGAGACCTCATTCTCGCTGGCGCCCGGGTCGACGGACACGTACTCCCCGCCGAGCGAGCGGACCTGATCGGCGACCTCGGGCCGCGGGTCGGTGGCCTTCACGATCGCGCCGAGGCTTCCGGCCGCGCCGATGGCGGCCAGGCCGGCCACCCCCGCGCCGACCACGAGCACCTTGGCCGGCGGCACCTTGCCCGCCGCGGTCACCTGGCCGGTGAAGAACCGGCCGAAGCTGTGTGCGGCCTCGACCACCGCGCGGTACCCGGCGATGTTCGCCATCGACGACAGCACGTCCAGCGACTGCGCCCGGGAGATGCGCGGAACGGCGTCCATCGCCAGCACCGTGATGGGGCGGGCGGCCAGCTTCTCCACCAGTTCCGGGTTCAGCGCCGGGGAGATCAGGCCGACCAGCGTCGCGCCGTCTTTGAGGACGGCAACCTCATCATCGCTGGGTGCGTTGACCTTGAGGACGATGTCGGCGGACAGTGCTTGCTCTGGACCACCGATCTCGGCGCCGGCCTCGACGTATGCGGTGTCGGCGAAGCTGGAGGCAGCGCCTGCGCCCGACTCCACGACGACGGAGTAGCCCAATTTGAGGAGTTGTCCGACGGTCTGCGGCGTGGCGGCTACCCGCGTCTCACCCCCGTGGGACTCGCGCGGTATCCCGATGATCATCCGAAAAGTCTCCCATCTGCCCCTCGGCGATGCGCGTGCCCCTCCGGCGGTAAGCGGTGCGCTTACCCGCGCACCGTCAAAGGAGACAGCCGAGTTCGACGTAAACTACAACGCAATGAAGGCCGAGTCCAGACCGCCGGCCACTGCACTGTTGGTTCGCGCCGCCGGCGTGCGGGGTTTGGTGTACACCGCAGCGCCGGTGACCATGTTCGCCGTGACGAACTCGCTGACCAGCCTGCGCCCGGCACTCATCGCCGCGATCGGCGTCGCATCGATCATTCTGGCGTGGCAGCTGATGCGGCGAGAGTCCACGCGCCCGGCGCTGTTCGGTTTCGTCGGCGTGGCGGTGTGCGCGGGGTTCGCGTTCATCACCGGCAGGGCCAAGGATTTCTATCTGCCCGGCATCTGGATGTACCTGGGCTTGGCGATCGCATTCACCGTGTCGATCGTGATTCGCAGGCCACTCGTCGGAGTCGCATGGGCCTGGATGACGGGACGCGATGGCGCGTGGCGCCGCGTGCCACGGGTGCGGTGGGCGTTCGACATCGCCACCGCCGTGATGGCGACGGCATCGTGGTCTCGGTTCCTGGTGCAGAACTACCTGTATGACACGGATCAGGAGGGGTTGCTCGCGGGTGCGCGCCTCGCGATGGGCTGGCCGATCTTCCTGCTCACCTCATCGGCGATCTATGTGGCCGTCCGGGTGGCGATTCGCGCGTTACCGCGCGCTCACACCGGGGGATATGCAGGCGGGGGATAGACACCGCGCAGAATCCAGGCGAACCAGTTGGCGCCGTACTCGAGCTCGTCGCTCGCGTCATAATCCGGGTTGGGATCCACGTCATTACCTCTCGCGTAGCGGCTCGTCCTCGCCCGAGTCTAGACCCGCCACCGAGGCGGCGACACCCTCAACGCATATACTAGCCAACCAGTTGATTGATACCCCCGGGTGCGCTCCGGGCCTGCATATAGTGAGTCGCCATGTCGTCTGTGTCTTCCGGTTCGTCTGGAGGAACCCCAACCAACGGGATGTCCCGGCGCGAGGAGCTGTTGGCTGTGGCCACCAAGCTGTTCGCCGCCAGGGGCTATCACGGCACCCGGATGGACGACGTCGCCGACGCGGTCGGCTTGAACAAGGCCACGGTGTACCACTACTACGCCAGCAAGGCGCTGATCCTCTACGACATCTACAAGGGGGCGGCCGACTTCACGGTGGACGCCCTGCACGACGACCCGACGGCGTCGGCCCGGGAGACCATCTATCACTTCACCCGGCGGCTTTTGGTCGGCATCGCCAGCGACATCGAGCGGGCGGCGGTGTACTTCCAGGAGGGCCCGTACATCACGGAGTGGTTCACCGAGGAACAGGTCGCGTATATCCGGGAGAAGGAGACGCAGGTCTACGAGCATGTGCGCGACGTCATCGACCGCGGCATCGCCAGCGGGGAGTTCTATGACTGCGACAGCCACGTGCTCGCCCTGGGCTACATCGGGATGACGCTGGGTTCCTATCGATGGCTGAGGCCGCACGGTCGGCGCACCGCACAGGAGATCGCCGTCGAGTTCAGCACCGCATTGTTGCGCGGGCTGATCCGCGACGAAAACGTGCGCGAGTCCGAGCCATTGGGTGTGAACCTCAGCGCGGCCAACTAACTGTCCAACTGTCGAGACTGCGGTGAGATCGTCGAATCCAAGGACAGAATTGCGATCTCACCGCAGTTTCGGCGAAGGATGACGAAATGAAGTCAACGCTGCTGTCGCGACGGGATCTCGATTTCCTGCTCTACGAATGGCTGCAGATCGACGAACTGACGAAGCGCGACCGTTTCGCCGAGCACTCCCGCGAGACCTTCGACGGCGTGCTGGATCTGTGCGAGCAGTTGGCCATCAAGTACTTTGCGCCGCACAACAAGAAGAGCGACGCGCAAGAACCGAGCTTCGACGGTGAGACCGTCACAGTCATCGATGAGGTCAAAGAAGCGCTGGACGCGTTCAGCCAGGCGGATCTGGTCGGCATGGGCATGGACCACGATCTGGGCGGCGCTCAGCTGCCGATGGCAGTCGCCCAGGCGGCCTTCGCCTGGATTGCGGCAGCCAACATCAGCACTTCGGGCTACGTCATGCTCACCATCGCCAACGCGAATCTGCTCGCGAAGTTCGGCACCCCCGCGCAGATCGAGACGTTCGTCAAACCGATGATGGCCGGGCGGTTCTCCGGGACGATGGCCCTGTCGGAGACGCAGGCCGGCTCGTCGCTGGCCGACATCCTCACCCGGGCTGAACCGCAGGCGGACGGCACCTACCGGTTGTTCGGTTCCAAGATGTGGATCTCCGGAGCCGAACACGAGCTCACCGACAACATCGTCAACCTGGTGCTCGCCAAGATTCCCGGCGGGCCCGCTGGCACCAAGGGCATCTCGCTGTTCATCGTCCCCAAGTACCTCGTCAACACCGACGGTTCGATCGGCGAGCGCAACAATGTCGTCATCGCCGGGCTGAATCACAAGATGGGGCAGCGGGGTATCACCAACACGGTGCTGAACTTCGACGGCGCCGTCGGATATCTCGTCGGGGAGGCGCACCGTGGCCTGTCCTACATGTTCCACATGATGAACGAGGCGCGCCTCGGCGTGGGTATGGGTGCGGTGGCGCTGGGCTACACCGGATACCTGAAGTCACTGGACTACGCCCGCGAACGTCCACAGGGCAGGCCGGTGACGGCCAAGGATCCGACGGCACCGCAGATACCGATCATCGAGCATGCCGACGTCAAGCGAATGCTGTTGGCGCAGAAGGCTTATGTCGAAGGCGGAATGGCGCTGCTGCTGTACTGCGCCAAACTCGTCGACCTGCAGCACAGCGCGCAGACCGACGCGGAGCGCGATGCGGTGACGCTACTGCTCGACATCCTCACGCCGGTCGGTAAGAGCTGGCCGTCGCAGTGGTGTCTGGAGGCCAACAGCCTGGCGATACAGGTCCACGGCGGCTACGGCTACACGCGTGAATACGACGTCGAACAGCACTACCGCGACAACCGGCTCAACCCCATTCACGAAGGCACCCACGGCATTCAGAGCCTGGACCTGTTGGGCCGCAAGGTGACTCAGCGCGGTGGTGCCAGTCTGGCGGCGCTGGGGGCGGCGATCACGCAGACGGTCGACGCCGCGACCGCCGCAGGCGGTGAGACCGCTGAACTGGCCGACCGCCTCAACACCACCTGGCAACGCCTGGTCGAGGTCACCACCGCAATGTTCGCCTCGGGCGACATCGACGCGGCACTGGCCAACAGCGTGGCGTACCTCGAGGCGTTCGGCCACATCGTCATCGCCTGGATCTGGCTGCAACAGGTGGTTGCGTGCCACGGTCGCTCCGGTGACTTCTACGACGGCAAACGTTTCGCCGCACGGTATTTCTTCCGCAGCGAACTGCCCAAGACCGGCCCGGCGCTCGATCTGCTCGCCACCATGGACCGCACCACGCTGGAAATGCGCGATAGCTGGTTCTGACTGATGCCTAAAGCGCATCAAGTAATGCCATAAGAGCGTTGGACAGGTATCACTGCTGTTTCTTACGGTGGAGTGACAACGGCCACATCTGTCATGCCGTGGACGTCAGATCACGCGATGAGGAGTGATTCATGCCCACCCACAACACACTGCGCCGAAACCGCGTTCGGGCCCGGGCTCACTCAGTGAGCCGAGACCGTATCCGGCCGAGAGCACCGCACCGCCGATGCCGATCGCGACGCCGACCAACCCACCGGCGATCTGGTAGGCGGGGCCGCCCGCGGGTGGCCGTTCCTCGTCCAGTTCGTGCGCGACCTCGGCCTCGAGCTCGGCGAGGATGTCGCGGGTGTGCGGATGCTGCGGCTTGTCGGAAACGGCATCGTTCATGTTCTAGCCCTCGTCGCGCAGGCTGATGCCGTACTGCTTGACCAGATCCTCGTACCGCTTCTTGTCGGACTGCAGCTGTGCGAGGACCTCGTCACCTGAGAGTTCCATCGGAGTCAGGCTGTTCTGCTTGTTGAACTCCTGGTAGCTCTCGGTGGCGAACGTGGCCTTCATGCCCTCGGCGATCTTGTCCTGGATCTCCTGCGGCGTGCCCTTGGGGACCGTCATGAAGCGGTACTGCGTCACCTCGACGTCGAGCCCCTGCTCCTTGGCGGTCGGCACGTCCGGCAGATACTCGATGCGATCGGGGCCGAAGACCGCCAGCGGCGTCAGCTTGCCGGACTGGATGTTCTCGATCGCCTCGCCGACCTGGATACTCGCCACGTCGACCTGGTTGCCGAGCACTGCGGCCAGCGCGGGCGCGCCGCCGTCGAACGGGACGGCCTGCGACTCGACGTTGCTGACCTTGAACAGCAGGGCGGCGGACAGCTGCGCGCCGGTACCCACACCCGTCGTTCCGTAGCGCACGACGCGGTTGGCGTTCTTGATGTCGTCGAGCGTGCGGTAGCCACTGGCCGGAGCGGTCACCAGCACGTAGTCGTCGCGTGAAACCCCTTGAACCACATCGAAGTCGTCGATGTTGGTGACTTCGTCGGGGGCCACGGCCATCGGGGTGATGGTGAACAGTGACGCGTTCTGAATGGCGATGATCGAGCCGTTCGGCTCCGCCTTGGCGACCTCGGCCGCGGCGAGCGCGCCGTTGGCGCCCTCGCGGTTGATGACCGGGAACGATGCGCCGAGATCATCGCTCAGGCCCTTGGAGACCGCGCGGCTGATCAGATCGCTCGAGCCGCCGGCGGAGGCGCCGACGTACATCTCGACCACTTGATCACTTTCTAGGCAAGATCATGGACCTCACCGCATTCCTGGACGGGTTCGCACTCGTCGTCGAACCGAAGAACCTGCTGTACTGCCTGATCGGCGTGCTGATCGGCATGATCATCGGCGTACTGCCGGGCCTCGGCCCTGCGGCCACCATCGCGATCCTGTTGCCCATCACCTACACCATCGACCCGGTCTCGGCGATCATCATGCTCGCCGGAATCTACTACGGCGCGCAGTACGGCGGCACCATCACCTCGGTGCTCTTACGCCTACCCGGTGAGGCGTCCTCGGTGGTCACGGTGTTCGACGGTTTCGCCCTGGCCAAACAGGGCAAAGCCGGGACCGCGCTCGGTATTGCCGCGATCGGATCCTTTGTCGGAGCGACCATCTCGATCATCGGGCTCACGCTGCTCGCTCCCGTGGTGGCGAGCATCGCGTTGGATTTCGGGCCCCCGGAATACGCCGCGCTGGCGCTGCTCGGGGTGCTGCTCGTCGCGACCATCGGGAGCGGCAACAAGCTGAAGGCACTCATCGCCGGCCTGGTGGGGCTGCTGTTGGCGACGGTGGGCCGCGACAGCTTCACCGGTGCGTCGAGGTTCACGTTCGACAGCTTGCAACTCGCCGACGGCATCGACTTCGTCGTCGTGGCCATGGGTCTGTTCGGCGTTGGCGAGATCCTGTACAACCTCGAGCAGCGGCACGGCAAGAAGCATGTGCCCGCCGAGGTCGGCAATGTGTGGCCGTCGCGAAAGGACCTCAAACAGTCGTCCGGAGCGATCGGGCGCGGATCGATCATCGGTTTCGTTCTCGGTGTGCTGCCTGGCGGTGGCGCCGTGCTCTCCTCGATCGTGGCCTACGCCACCGAGAAGCGCATTTCCAAGAGGCCCGAGCGGTTCGGGCGCGGTGCGGTCGAGGGTGTCGCCGCCCCGGAAACCGCCAACAACGCCGCTGCCACTTCATCTTTCATACCGCTGCTCACGATCGGATTGCCCGCCAACGCGACAATGGCGATGCTGTTCGGCGCGCTGCTGATCCTCGGTGTCTCACCGGGCCCGCAGTTGGTCAGCGAACACCCGGACGTCTTCTGGGGCGTCATCAACTCGATGTACATCGGCAACATCCTGTTGCTGATCCTGTCCATCCCGCTGGTCGGGTTGTTCGTGCGGATCCTCAAGGTCCGGCCCGCCATCCTGGCGCCGATCACGGCGCTGATCACGATCCTGGGGGTGTACACGATCAACAACTCGGTGTTCGACATCTTCCTGATGGTGGCCTTCGGCGTCATCGGCTACCTGATGAAGAAGGCCGGATTCGATCCCGGTCCGATGGTGCTGGCGTTCGTTCTCGGATCCATCATCGAGTCGAGTACGCGACGGTCCCTGCTCATCTTCGGCGGCGACCCAACGGGATTCGTGACGCGGCCGATCTCCGGTGTCATCCTCGCGGTGTTCGTGCTGCTGATTGTGCTGCCCTTGATCCGACTGCTGTTGAAGCGCCGCGCGTCAGCGCGGGTCGAGGCGGCGGCGGGAGTTGGCGAGGTGGACGCGCATCGCGGCACTGGCGGCAGCGGGGTCACCGGCGAGGATGGCAGCGACGATGTTGTCGTGCTCGGACCGGACCCGGTCGACGTGCCCGGCGTCGGTGAGCGAGTAGTCCTCACCCAGCCGCGTCCGGGGAAGCATGATCATCATCGGACCGAGTGAGTCGAGCAGTTCGACATAGAAACGGTTGTTTCCGGCCCCGGCGATCGCCCGGTGAAACCGGAAATCGGCTTCGACGGCGTCTTCGGGTGCTGCGGCGACGAACGCATCCAACGCCGAACCGATCGCGGTGCGGCCCGCGGCGTCGGCCCGGGCCGCCGCCAGTGCTGCCGCCTCGGTCTCGATCCCCAGCCGGAAGTCGATCATGTCGAGCACGTCCTGGTGGGTGCGGATCGCGGTGGATTGCACGGTGAACGACGTCGGCTCGGGAACGGTGAGTACGAATGATCCACGGCCGTGGAAGGTTTCGACCAGACCTTCGGCGCGCAGGCGCGTCACCGCTTCGCGCACCACGGTGCGGGATACCCTGAACTCCTCGATGAGCTCGGTCTCCGACGGCAGCTTGTGACCGGCAGGCAGGTCACCGGCGAGGATCTTGTCCTTCAATCCGGCGACCACCCGCCCGGCCAGAGTTGGTGTCATCCGGACCCTCTGCTTCTCGCGTGAGCGCTCATCGCGCGCCGAACTGAACAGTCTCCTTGGTGAGCGCGCGCATCTGATCGCTGAGCGAGAAGCCCAAACCGGGTCGATCGGGTAGCCACATCTGGCCATCGTGAATGTCGATGCGCTCGTTGAACAGTGGATTGAGCCATTCGAAGTGCTCCACCCACGGCTCGGTGGGGTAAGTGGCCGCCAGGTGCAGATGGATCTCCATCGCGTAGTGCGGGGCCAGCGCCAGCCCGGCATGAGCGGCCAGCGTCGCGAAGCGCAGGAACGGGGTGATGCCGCCGATCCGGGGCGCGTCGGGCTGGACGATGCCGCGGTAGCCGGCGTCGAGCAGCGCCATGTGCTCGAGGACCGACGTGAGCATCTCGCCGGTCGCGATCGGGGTGTCAAAGGTATGGCTGAGGTCCGCGTGCCCCACAGCGTCCCAGGCGTCCAGCGGCTCCTCGATCCACACCAGGTCGAACCGCTCGAGTTCACGGCACATCCGGCGGGCCCGATCCCGGTCCCACTGCTGATTGGCGTCGACCATCAGCGGCGTGTCGCCCAGATGCTCCTTGATCGCCGCGACCCGTTCCAGGTCTGTCTTCCAGTCCGGTTGCCCCACTTTGATTTTGATTGCCCCGATACCGGACTCCAGCGAGGCGGTGGCCTTCTCCTTGATCTCTTCGACGGAGGCCTGCAGGAAGCCGCCGGAGGTGTTGTACACGCGGCAGGAGTCGCGGTGGGCGCCGATGAGCTTGGCCAGCGGAAGCCCGGCCCGCCGCGCCTTGAGATCCCACAGCGCGACGTCCAGTGCGGCGATCGCCTGGGTGGCCACACCCGATCGGCCGACCGAAGCGCCTGCCCACAGCAGCGACTGGTAGATGCGGTCGATGTCGGACGGGTCCGCCCCGATCGCGGTGTCGGCCACCTCGGCGAGGTGCGCGAACTGGGCGCGGCCGCCCGCGCGTTTGGAGTAGCTGAAGCCCATGCCTTCGACGCCCTGTTCCGTGGTGACCTCGGCGAAGAGGAGCACGGTCTCGGTCAGCGGCTTCTGCCTGCCGGTGAGCACCTTGGCATCGCTGACGGGGGTGGCCAACGGGAGGACGACGTGGGAAAGCGTGATGTGGCGGATGCGGTCGGACACCGAGAGCTCCTCGAACAAGTCATATGATGAGTAGTCAACTCATCATATAAGTTGTCGAACGGATCACAACCCCCGTTTGAGTCCCCCGGGGGAATGCGGCTTCTTCCTCATCACCGAGAAGCAATACGGCTTCGGCGACCTCGTTGCACTGACCGTGACGGCGGGCGGCGAGGCCCGGGGAACCGTCGAGGACGTCACGTTGCGCGTCACCAAACTGTGCACCAGCGACGGCGAGGTGTTCACCGTGCCGAACGGTCAAATCGTCAAATCGCTGAACCTGTCCAAGGATTGGGCCCGTGCGGTCGTCGATGTCCCGGTGGCCACGTCAGCGGATCTCAACCTCGTCAACGAGGCGTTGCGTGAGGTATCCGAGACCGCCACGAAGGATGACGGTCTTTCGGGTCTGTTGCTCGACGATCCCCAGGTGATGGGCGTGGAGAGCATCGAGCGCGACACCGTGAACCTGCGCATGGTCGCAAGAACGCTGCCCGGCAAGCAGTTTGAGGTTGGCCGTCGGCTCCGCGCTCTCATCGTGAGGTCGTTGCGAAGCGCAGGCGTCGCAGAGGCAGAGGCCGCGTCTACTCGAACCGGATGATCTGCCTCACCGCTTTGCCGTCGGCGAGTTGGTCCATCCCTGAGTTGATTTCGTCCAGCGTGATCGTCGACGATACGAGCGACTCGACCGGCAACCGGCCCGCCCGCCACAGTCCGACGAAGTGCGGGATCTCCCGTGAGGGCACGGCGGAGCCGAGATAGCTGCCGATCAGCGACCGACCCTCGGCGACAAAGCCCAACGGCGACAGGTTGATTCGGGCATCGGGCCGGGGGAGCCCGACGCAGACGGTCCGGCCGCCCGCGGCGGTGAGTTCGACGGCGGTCTCAACCGCCTGCGGATGGCCGACCGCCTCGATCACCACAGCGGCCTTGAGCCCGGCCTCGCGCGCCTCGTCCGGCGTATATGCCTCGTGCGCACCCATGGTTCGTGCCAGCTCGAGCTTGGCGGGCAACTGGTCGACACCGATGACGCGAACGTCGTCATGCGAGAGCGCGGTGAGCACCGCGGCCATGCCGACGCCACCGAGGCCGACCACGATCACGGTGTCGCCCTGCCGCGGGCGTCCCGCATTGATCACCGCGCCGCCGCCGGTCAGCACGGCACACCCGAGCAGCGCCGCGACCTCGGCAGGGACGTCGGCAGGAACGGGCACGACCGATCGACGGTCCACGACCGCGTGGGTCGCGAAGCCGGAGACCCCGAGATGGTGGTGGATCGGCGCTCCGTCGCGGGAGAGCCTGCGTTCGCCGGTCATCAGGGTGCCTGCCGCGTTGGCCGCGCTCCCGGGCACGCATGGGGTGAGCCCGTTGGTCGCGCATGCCTCACAAGTACCGCACCTCGGTAGGAAGGTCATCACCAGGCGCTGCCCGACGGCTCCGGCCGACACGCCGGGCCCCGCCTCCTCGACAATGCCGGCCGCCTCGTGTCCGAGCAGCATCGGCACCGGTCGGACCCGGCTGCCGTCGACCACCGACAGGTCGGAATGGCACATGCCCGCGGCCTCGATGCGGACGAGGAGTTCGCCCGGACCGGGCGGATCCAGGTCGAGGTCTGTCACCGCGAGCGGGCTGGATTCGGCATATGGCCTCTCGAGACCAATCTGTTCGAGTACGGCGCCACGGATCCTCATGGCTCCAGCCTGCCTGCACGTCGCCGAGCCGACAATCCGCCGAGCGGGTTCGCATTACGCTGCTGGGGATGCTGGAACAGTCCGAGATTCGGTTTCTGCCCGTCGGCGGGCGCCGCGTAGCGTACGAGGTGCGCGGTAGCGGCCCACCGCTGGTCGCTCCGGCATGGTGGGTGAGTCACCTCGAACTCGACTGGCAGAACGCCGACTTTCGCCGGTTCTGGGAGGGAGTCGCCGACGGATACACACTGATCCGGTACGACCGGCTCGGAGTTGGCATGTCGGACCGCACGCTGCATGATTCCGATCTGACCCTCGAATGCGAGGTCGCGGCGCTGCGCGCACTCGTCGACGAGCTGGGGCTCGATCGCGTTTCGCTCGTCGGCGGCTCCTCTGGGAGCTGTACCGCAATTGCGTTCGCCGCAGCATTCCCCGAGCGCGTCGAGCGGTTGGTGTTGTACGGGTCCTACCCGGACGGAACGGCACTGACGGCGCCCGGTGTGGGCGAGGCGATTGTGGCTGCGATACAAGCACATTGGGGCCTGGGTTCACGCCTTCTCGGCGATATCTTTCTCGGCAGAGCCGACGCTGACGAGCACGAACGCTTCGGTCGGTTGCAGCGTGAGGCGGCGACGGCGGAAACTGCGGCCGCGGTATTGGCTCTCGTCTATCGCCTCGATATTCGCGACCGCCTTGCGCTCGTTCGCTCGCCAACGCTGGTGGTGCATCGCCGTGACGACCGTGCCGTGCCGTACCGGCTCGGGCGCGAGGTCGCGGCCGCGATTCCCGGCGCAACATTCATCCCGCTGAAAGGAAGCGCGCACTTTCCGTGGCACGGTGACGCCGATTCCGTTGTTCGCGCATGCCGCGAATCGCTGGGACCGGTGCAACAGGCAGCGCGCCACGGAAGCGAGCAGGACCAGATCGAGCAGGTTCTTTCGGTCCGTGAGCGTGAAATCCTCGCGTGTATGGCGCGCGGTCTCAGTGATCGCGAGATCGCGGCGCACCTGGTGCTCAGCCCGCACACCGTTCACCGCCACGTCGCGAACATCCGCCGCAAGCTGGGCCGCACCTCACGAACTGCCGCCGTCGCGGAAGCCGCGCGTCTCGGAATCTTGTGAGGTAGCCGAAAGGGGCCATCTGCAGAAGATGGCCGCTTCGGGCGATGTGCGCGTCACGTGGTCACTCCTACGTTTGCGGCATGACCGAAATCGCCGACATCACATCAAGTACCGAAGCACGGGGCAACCCGCCATCTGCCGCATGGCTGCGGATTTTCGCTCTCGTGTACGACCCGTTCCTCTGGCTGGGGGAGAACGCAGGCATGCGTCACCGCCGCGGCACGCTGCTGGCCGACGCCTATGGCCGCGCCGTCGAAATCGGCGCAGGCACCGGGCTCAACATCGCCCACTATCCGGAGGCGGTCACCGAGCTGATACTGATCGAGCCCGAGCCCGGGATGCGCAATAAACTCGCGCGTCGCATGCCCCGACATGACTGCGCCACAAAGATTGTCGACGCGTCGGCAGAGTATCTGCCGCTCGCCGATGCGTCCGTGGACACCGTCGTTTCGACGCTGGCCCTATGCACGGTCGACGAGCCCGAACGTGCGCTGCGCGAGATTGCGCGGGTACTCCGGCCGGGCGGGCAACTGCTGTTCATCGAACATGTGCGCGCGAGCTCGCGGCTACTGGCGACGTGGCAGGACAAGCTCGCCGAACCGTGGCGCCGCTTTGCAGGTGGCTGTCGCTGCAACCGCGACACCGTCGAGCGCATGCGCGCCTGCGGCTTCAACGTCGCGGCCCAAAACGTCGTGTGGCGCGGCATGCCCGCGATCGTCCACCCGCTCGCCATGGGTCGCGCGACACGAACCGTCAGAACCACTGATGAACACCAAATCCGAAGGGAAACAACATGAGAACTCGACCAATTGGAAGAACGGCGATGGCGGCGATTGCCCTGTCGGGCGCGCTCGTCGGCCTCGGCGCCGGGATAGCGGAGGCCAAGCCGATGGAACGCGAACACCAAAAATATTGCGCCAAGATAGTCAGGGATTACGAAGTCACCGGGCGAATCTACCGGGACTACCACTACCGGTACGGCCCCAATGACGCCCTGTCCATCCAGGCCTACAGCAACTACTCCCGCGCAGCCGACGCGTTCGCGAGCTCACCCTGTAGCTGATCGGCCATGAGTGACCACCACCTGCGAGACTGCTGCCATGACCGAGCAATCGCTCACCAGCGCCGACTTTCCCGTGCACTGGCCCGTGACAACCAGGTGGACTGACAACGACATGTTCGGTCACCTCAACAATGCCGTCTACTACGCGCTGTTCGACACGGCGATCAACGGCTGGATCAACACCAAGTGCGATATCGACCCGCTGACGGCGCCCTGGTTGGGCGTCGTCGCCGAGTCGGGATGCCAGTACTTCGCCGAATTGCGGTTCCCCGAACCACTTTTCGTCGGCATTGCAGTCACGCGACTGGGAAACAGCAGCGTCACCTACCGGTTGGGGCTGTGGCAGGACGGTGAGCCCAATGAACCCACAGCGGCCGTCGGCCACTGGGTACACGTCTACGTCGACCGGGCGCACCGCAGGCCCGTGCCGATTCCGGCCGCGATTCGCTCCCTGCTCGAAAAGGCACGCGTCGACTAGTCGATATGCTCGTGCGATGCCGTTCGTGAGCAAGACCGTCGAGGTGGAAGCCCCCGCCGAGGCGATCATGGGGATCGTCGCCGACTTCGAGTCGTACCCGTTGTGGAACGACGAGATCAAGGGGTGCTGGGTGCTGGCTCGCTACGACGACGGCCGACCCAGCCAGTTGCGTCTGGACGTGGTTGTCCAGGGCCAGTCGGGCACGTTCATCACCGCGGTCTACTACCCCGCTGAGAATCAGCTCCAGACGGTGCTGCAGCAGGGTGAGTTCTTTTCCAAGCAGGAGCAGAAGTTCTCGGTGGTCGCGATGGGGGCGACCTCGCTTCTGACGGTCGACCTCGATGTCGAGACCACTCTGCCGATCCCGGCCCAGTTCGTGAAGAAGGCCATCGGAGACACGCTCGACTATCTGGCGGGCAAGCTGAAGACTCGCGCCGAGGAACTCGCCGCAGGCTGAGACCGCGCCGAGCGCCCGCTTGTTCACGGGTCTACTCGGAGTTCGTGTGTAAGAACCCCTTCCCTGGGCGCGCGGGCGCTCAGCCCCATAACTTCGTCTCGTCGAGCCGAGCGATCAGCCGTTGCGCGCCGTCGGTGAACTCGTCGCCGGTCAGCCTGACCGCGGTGTCGACATCGCCTCGGCGTAGCGCCGCGATCATCTCGCGGTGCCCGGCCACGGCGGAGACTCCCCACTGCGGACTGGTCGCGTAGATGTGCCCGGGCAGATATCGCGCGACATGTAGGAGGAACCACGCCAGCTTGATGCGCCCGGCAGACCTGTTGAACGCGCGGTGGAACGTGAACTCCGCGGAAGCGATCTCGTCGGGCTCATGGTGGTCGACGGCCTCGGCCAGTGCGTCGTTGAGCCGCTCCAGCTCGTCGATCTCCGCCTCGGTGATCTGGGCGGCCGCCGTTGCCGCCAGCTCCTTGGCGATGGTGGCCTGGAGCCAGAAGATGTCCTCGACGTCGCGGCGCGACAGTGGAACGACGACGTGGCCGCGGTGCGGTTCGAGCGCCACCATGCCCTCGCCGCGCAGGGTGCGCAGTGCCTCGCGGACCGGTGTGATGCTGACCCCTAGTGCAGCGGCGGTCTCGTCCAGCCGGATGAAGGTCCCCGACCGCAGGTTGCCGATCATGATGTCGGTGCGCAGCCGCGCCGCGACCTCGTCGGATAGCTGTTCGCGCCGCACCGCACGCCGCGCCACGGCCCGGGTTCGCGGGGGTGCGTTCACACGGCTCTCCGGTCTGTCTGGGTGGGCTTGTACCCGAGCAGCCGAGGCCATAGTGTGACCGGGGCAACACCATGTTTGATCAAATGTAAAAGGTGCGCAACCCCGGCCGGGCAGAGGAGTAGTCGCTGTTGACGTCCCCTTTGATGCCAGAGCCAACCGAACAACCGTTTCTCGCGCGTCGGCAGAACTGGACCAACCAACTCGCACGGCACTCGCTGATGCAGCCCGGCGAGACAGCACTGCGCTTCCTGGGCCGCACCACCACCTGGCGCGAACTGGATGACCGGGTCGCCGCCCTGGCCGGGGCGCTGAGCAGGCGGGGAGTCGCAGCCTCCGACCGGGTGCTGATCCTGATGCTCAATCGCACGGAGTTCATCGAGTCGTTCCTGGCGATCAACAAGCTCGGGGCCATCGCCGTACCGGTCAACTTCCGGATGACCCCGCCCGAGATCGCCTTCCTGGTGAGCGACTGCCAGGCCCGTGTGGTGATCACCGAGTCGGTGCTCGCCGGGGTCGCGACCGCGGTCCGCGACATCGACAAGACGCTGACCACCGTGATCGTCGCGGGTCCTATGACCGACGACAACACGATCGGAACGATCCGCTACGACGATGTGCTGGCCGAAGCCGGCGAGGAACCGCCGATCGTCGATATCGGAAACGACTCGCCCGCGCTGATCATGTACACCTCGGGCACCACCGGCAGGCCCAAGGGCGCCGTGCTCACCCACACCAACATTGCCGGGCAGGCGATGACGTTCCTTTTCACCAACGGCGCCGACCTCAACAGCGACGTCGGATTCATCGGTGTCCCGCTGTTCCACATCGCGGGTATCGGGAACATGATCGTCGGCCTGCTGCTCGGCAGGCCCACAGTGGTCTATCCGTTGGGCGCGTTCGATCCCGGCGCGTTGCTCGACGTCCTCGAGGCCGAGGCGGTCACCGGCATCTTCCTGGTGCCCGCGCAATGGCAGGCGGTGGTCGCCGAACAACGGGCACGTCCGCGGAACCTGAAACTACGCGTGTTGTCGTGGGGAGCGGCACCGGCGTCAGATACCTTGCTGCGCAGCATGTCTGAAACCTTCCCTGGAGCGCAGATCCTCGCCGCGTTCGGCCAGACGGAGATGTCTCCGGTGACGTGCATGCTGCTGGGCGACGACGCTGTCCGGAAACTCGGCTCGGTTGGGAAGGTCATTCCCACGGTGTCCGCGCGCGTCGTCGACGAGAACATGAACGACGTCGAGATTGGCCAAGTCGGTGAAATCGTCTACCGCGCGCCCACACTGATGGCCGGGTACTGGAACAACCCCAAGGCCACCGCCGAGGCCTTCGCCGGTGGCTGGTTCCATTCCGGAGACCTCGTGCGCCAGGACGAAGAGGGCTACATCTGGGTCGTGGACCGCAAGAAGGACATGATCATCTCGGGCGGCGAGAACATCTACTGCGCAGAGGTCGAAAACGTCCTCGCCGGACACCCCTCGATCGTCGAGGTGGCAGTGATCGGCCGTCCTGACGACAAGTGGGGCGAGGTGCCGGTGGCAGTGATCGCACTCCGTGCCGGGGATCTCGCGCTCGTCGACGTTGAGGGTTTCCTGTCGGAGCGCCTCGCGAGATACAAGCATCCGAAGGCGCTGGAGATCGTCGACGCGCTCCCTCGCAACCCCGCTGGCAAAGTGCTCAAAACGGAACTACGGGTGCGCTTTGGCGCGGCAAAGCAGATTGACGCAGGCAAAAGTGATGCTTCATCAACCGTTTCTGCTGGCGCACAAGAGATTTAGGGAATTGGGGTGGGTTTGCTAACGGTTAAGGACTCAATCTTTCAGATGCCATGCAACGCGGGGATGGCATCGGGTACAGTCCTGTGGTCTGTCTTACTACTGACGAGTAGGGAGACGCTGGTCACAGTCACCGGGTTGGGGCAAGGAGGCCGCGTGCGACAGGGTGTGCCGTCGCGCCACTACGGGCGCGGTCTCGTCGTAGGAGGATGTCGGTGACGGCGTCGACCGACATCGTCGGTTACGTCCGCGACCAGATACGGCCAGGTCTGACCGCCGTGGGCGGATTCGTTCGCATGTGCGTGCTCACCGCCAAAGCAACTTTCAAGTCGCCGTTCCAGTGGCGCGAGTTCATCCTCCAGGGCTGGTTCCTGATGCGGGTGGCCTTCCTGCCGACCGTCGCGGTGTCGATCCCGCTGACCGTGCTCCTGATATTCACGCTCAACATCCTGCTCACGGAGTTCGGCGCCGCCGACATCTCCGGGGCGGGCGCCGCGCTGGCCGCCGTCACCCAGCTCGGCCCCCTGGTGACCGTGCTCGTGGTGGCAGGCGCCGGCTCGACGGCCATCTGCGCCGACCTCGGCGCCCGCACCATCCGCGAGGAGATCGACGCACTCGAGGTGCTCGGCATCGACCCGATCCATCGCCTGGTGGTCCCACGCGTGATCGCCTCGACGTTCGTAGCGCTTCTGCTCAACGGCGCTGTCATCACCATCGGTTTGGTCGGCGGCTTCATCTTCGGCGTATATCTGCAGAACGTCTCCGCTGGCGCCTATGTCTCCACCCTCACCCTCGTGACCGGGCTGCCCGAGGTGCTGATCTCGGTCGTGAAGGCCATGACTTTCGGCCTGATCGCCGGTTTGGTCGGCTGCTACCGCGGACTCACCGTCGCCGGTGGCGCCAAAGGCGTCGGGACCGCGGTCAACGAGACGCTGGTGTTGTGCGTGATCGCCCTGTTCGCGGTCAACGTGGTGCTGACCACGATCGGTGTCCGATTCGGAACGGGGAGCTGACGTGTCGACAACCCAGGTCCTGCGTTCTCGGTTCCCGCGGGGGTTCTCGCGAGGAACCGGCGTCGTCACGGCCCCGGCGAAGTTCCTCGACAGTGTCGGGCACGTCGCATGGTTCGTCGTCACGGCCATCGGCTCGATCGGTCACGCCTTTCGCTATTACCGCAAGGAGATGCTGCGGCTGATCGCCGAGATCGGTATGGGCACCGGTGCCATGGCCGTCATCGGCGGAACCGTTGCGATCGTCGGCTTCGTCACGCTGTCGGGTTCGTCACTGGTCGCGATCCAGGGCTTCGCCTCGCTGGGCAATATCGGTGTCGAGGCGTTCACCGGATTCTTCGCCGCGCTGATCAATGTGCGCATCGCCGCGCCTGTGGTCGCGGGGCAGGCGCTGGCCGCGACGGTCGGCGCCGGCGCCACCGCCGAACTGGGTGCCATGCGGATCAGCGAGGAGATCGATGCCCTCGAGGTGATGGGCATCAAGTCGATCTCGTATCTGGTGTCCACCCGGATCGTGGCAGGCTTCGTGGTGATCATCCCGCTGTACGCGATGGCGATCATCATGAGCTTCCTGTCCGCGCAGGTGACGACCACGGTCTTCTACGGCCAGTCGATCGGCACCTACGAGCACTACTTCCGCACCTTCCTGCGCGCCGACGACGTCATGTGGTCGTTCGTGCAGGCGATCATCATCTCGGTCATCGTGATGCTCAACCACTGCTACTACGGCTACTTCGCCAGTGGCGGGCCGGTGGGCGTGGGCGAGGCCGTGGGCCGGTCGATGCGCGCCTCCCTGGTCGCGATCGTCTGCGTGGTCCTGTTCGCATCGTTGGCGCTCTACGGCGTCGACCCGAACTTCAACCTGACGGTGTAGCGCCATGACCGCACCGTTGAATACGCCTCGCACCCCGCCGTACAAGCTCGCCGGCCTGGTGCTGACGCTTTTGGTGATCGTCGCCATCGTGCTGGTGTACTTCCAGTTCCGCGGGGACTTCCTGAAGCGCGAACAGCTGACGATGATGTCGGCGCGGGCGGGTCTGTCGATGGACCCCGGCGCGAAGGTCACCTTCAACGGGGTGGAGATCGGCCGGGTCGCCACGGTGAACGCGGTGGACGTCGGAGGTGAGCCGAGGGCCAAGATCATCCTGGACGTGGATCCCAAGTACATCAAGCTGATTCCGAAGAACGTCACCGCCAACATCAGCGCCACGACGGTGTTCGGCAACAAGTACATCTCGTTCACCTCGCCGAAAGACCCGTCCTCGCAACGCATCACGTCGTCCGACGTGATTGACGTGACCAAGGTGACCACCGAGTTCAACACCTTGTTCGAAACCGTCGTATCGGTCGCGAAACAGGTGGATCCGATCAAGCTGAACCAGACGCTGGCGGCCACCGCAGAGGCGCTGGACGGCCTGGGTGACCGCTTCGGCCAGTCGATCACCAACGGAAACGAGATCCTCGACGACCTCAATCCTCAGATGCCCCAGATCCGGCGGGACAACCAGCTGCTGGCCGACCTCGGCGAGGTGTACGCCGATGCCGCTCCGAATCTGTTCGACGGCCTGCAGAACGCGGTCACCACGGCCCGCACGCTCAACCAGGAGCAGGGCAACATCGACCAGGCGCTGATGGCGGCGGTCGGCTTCGGCAACACCGGCGCCGACATCTTCGAGCGCGGCGGCCCCTACCTGGTCCGCGGCGCGGAGGATCTGATCCGGCCGTCGGAGATCCTGGACGAGTACAGCCCGGCGCTGTTCTGCACGATCCGTAACTTCCACGATGTCGAACCTAAGGTGGCGGCGTCACTGGGCGGCAACGGCTATTCGCTGCGGACCTGGTCGAGCCTCATGGGCTTGGGCGCGGGCAACCCCTACGTCTATCCGGATAACCTGCCGCGCGTGAACGCCAGGGGCGGCCCGGAGGGCAAACCCGGCTGCTGGCAGCCCATCACGCGTGACCTGTGGCCGGCCCCGCACCTCGTGATGGACACGGGTGCGTCGATCGCGCCGTACAACCACTTCGAATTGGGCCAGCCGATCCTGATCGAGTACGTCTGGGGCCGCCAGATCGGGGAGAACACGATCAACCCATGAAAATCACCGGGACAGCTATCAAGCTCGGCGCCTTCTCTCTGGTGCTGTTGCTGTTCACCGCGATCATCATCGTGGTGTTCGGCCAGATGCGTTTCGACCGCACCACCGGCTACTCAGCGGTGTTCTCAAACGCCAGCGGGCTCCGAGCAGGACAGTTCGTCCGTGCGGCCGGTGTGGAGGTCGGCAAGGTCTCCAACGTCGAGCTCATCAACAACGGATCGATGGTCAAGGTCGACTTCGACGTGGACCGCTCGCTGCCGCTGTTCGAGGGCACCACCGCTTCGATCCGCTATCTGAACCTCATCGGCGACCGGTACATGGAGCTCAAGCGGGGCGAGAGCGACCGGCGGCTGCCCGGCGGGGGCACCATCCCGGTCGAACTTACCGAGCCCGCCCTTGACCTCGACGCGTTGATCGGCGGCTTCCGCCCGGTGTTCCGGGCCCTTGACCCGGACAAGGTCAACACCATCGCCCAGTCGCTCATCACGATTTTCCAGGGGCAGGGTGGCACCATAAATGACATTCTCGACCAGACCGCGTCACTGACCTCAGCGTTGGCCGACCGCGACCAGGCGATCGGAGAGGTGATCCGCAACCTCAACACCGTGCTCGACACCACGGTCAAGCATCAGCAGCAGTTCGACGAGACGGTGCAGGATTTCCAGGCGCTCATCACAGGACTGAACGACAGACGCGATCCGATCGCCTCCTCGGTGGCCGATATCAGCGACGCTGCGGGCACCATCGCGGATCTACTGGCGGACAACCGCCCACTGCTGCAGAGCACCGTCGGCCATCTCGAGGCCATCCAGCAGCCGCTGGTCGACCAGCGCGACAAGCTCAACGACATCCTGACCAGGCTCCCGACCGCGTTCAAGATCATCGGGCGGGCCGGTGGAATCTACGGCGACTTCTTCAATTTCTACTCGTGCGACATATCGCTGCGGCTGAACGGGCTACAGCCCGGCGGTCCGGTGCGCACGGTCAAGCTCTTCAGCCAGCCGTCGGGTAGGTGCACGCCGCAATGAGAACTCTGGAGGGATCGAACCGCGTCCGTAACGGGTTGATGGGCATCCTTGTGCTCCTTCTCGTTATCGGTGTCGGACAGAGCTTCGCCAGCGTGCCGATGCTGTTCGCGAAACCCACGTACTACGCCGAGTTCTCCGACACCGGCGGCATCAACACCGGCGACAAGGTACGCATCGCAGGAGTGGATGTCGGCCTGGTGCGCAGCGCGGAGATCGCTGGCGACAAGGTCAGGATCGGCTATTCGCTCGACGGCACGCAGATCGGGACGGAGAGCCGGGCGGCCATTCGTACCGACACCATCCTCGGTCGCCGCAACGTCGAGATCGAGCCGCGCGGCTCAACGGTGTTGCGGGCCAACGGAACGCTGCCGCTGGGTCAGACCACGACGCCGTACCAGATCTACGACGCGTTCTTCGACGTGACCGAGGCGTCTTCGGGCTGGGACACCCAGACGGTGAAGAAGTCACTGAATGTGTTGTCGGAGACTATCGACCAGACTTATCCGCATCTGAGTGCCGCACTCGACGGGGTGGCGCGGTTCTCCGACACCATCGGCAAGCGCGACGACCAGATCAAGCAGCTGCTGGCCAACGCCAACCAGATCGCGGGTATCCTCGGCAGCCGCAGTGAACAGATCAACAAGCTCCTGGTTAATGCCCAGCAGCTGCTCGGCGCGATTAACGAACGCCAGTATGCGGTGAGCATGTTGCTCGAACGCGTCGGTTCCTTCTCCGAACAGGTCAAGGGATTCATCGACGACAACCCGAACCTGAACCGGGTGCTCGAACAGCTGCGCGTGGTCAGCGACGTCCTGTCCGAGCGCCGATTCGACCTGATGGACACGCTCACCACCGTCGCCAGCTTCGTGGCGTCCCTCGGTGAAGCGGTCGCGTCCGGCCCCTACTTCAAGGTCATGCTCGTCAACCTGCTGCCGGGCCAGATCCTGCAACCGTTCGTCGACGCGGCGTTCAAGAAGCGCGGGATCGACCCCGAGAAGTTCTGGGGTGACGCGGGTCTGCCCGCATGGCGGTTCCCGGATCCGAACGCGGCCCGGTTCCCGAACGGCGCTCCGGCGCCAGGGCCCGCCGTGCTGGAAGGCACTCCCGAGCATCCCGGCCCTGCGGTGCGCGCGGGAACTCCGTGTTCCTACACGCCGGCGCCGGACGGCATCCCAACCGCCGCGGATCCGCTGCCGTGTGCCGGCTTGACCGTCGGTCCGTTCGGCGACAACCCGTACGGACCCAACTACGGACGGCCCGACGTGGTCACATCCGACCCGAACGTGCACGGCCCGCAGCCGTCGCCGGGCGTGCCGTCGGCCGCGATCCCGGGTCAGGTGTCGCCGGATATGCCGGGCGTTCCTGCGGCGCTTCCGCCGGCCCCGCCGGGCGCCCGGACGGTACCCGTCGGCCCGCAGCCTCCGCTGCCGCCGGACTTCACGCCGGGCATCGCGCCGCTGCCGCCGGCCTTGACCGGGCCTCCGCCGCCACCGGGGCCCGGCCCGAATGCGGGACCCGCAGGCACAGCGCCGTTGCCGGGCAACCCGCCGTTCCTTCCACCAGGCTCGCAGGGATAGGGGGTGTAACCGATGACAACGATCTTCAACGTTCGAAACATGAAGCTGCCGAAGGTATCCCGTGCTGCGGTGATCATCGGCACGCTCGTCGTGATTCTCGGCCTGGTGGCCGTGATCGTGGGCTGGAACGTCTACAAGAAGCTGACCACCAACACCGTCGTCGCCTACTTCCCTGAGACGCTCGCCCTGTACCCCGGCGACAAGATCCAGATCATGGGCGTCAAGGTCGGCACGATCGAGGCGATCGACCCGGCCGGCGACAAGATGAAGGTCACCTTCAACTACGACAACAAGTTCAAGGTGCCCGCCAACGCCACCGCGTCGATCCTGAACCCCAGCCTGGTCGCGTCGCGCACCATCCAGTTGTCACCGCCCTACACCGGCGGGCCGGTGTTGGAGGACGGCGCGGTCATCCCGATCGACCGCACCCAGATCCCGGTGGAGTACGACGAGCTGCGCGACTCCATCAGCCGCATCCTGACCGACCTGGGTCCGACACCGGAACAGCCCAAGGGCCCGTTCGGCGACATCATCGAGTCGGCGGCCGACGGGTTCGCGGGCAAGGGCGAACAGCTCAACAAGACACTGAACGGCTTGTCCGAGGCGCTCTTCACGCTCAACGAGGGCCGCGGTGACTTCTTCGGCGTGGTCAAGAGTCTCGCCCTGTTCGTCAATGCGCTGTATCAAAGCGATCAGCAGTTCGTCGCGTTGAACGACGACCTCGCGACATTCACCAACGCGTTCACCAACACCGACCGGGAGGTCGCCAACGCACTGCAGGACCTCAACACACTGCTGGCGACCACCCGCAGCTTCCTCGACGAGAACGCCGAGGTGCTGACGCACGACGTCAACAACCTGGCCGACGTTACCAACGCGATCCTGCAGCCCGATTCGAAGGACGGGCTGGAAACGGCGCTGCACGTGTTCCCGAACCTCGGCGCCAACTTGATGAACATCGTCTCCCCGGTCACCGGCGGTGTGAATAGCTTCCCGGTGATCAATAACTTCGCGAATCCGATCCAGTTCGTCTGCAGTTCGATCCAGGCAGGTAGCCGGCTGGGATATCAGGAGTCGGCCGAGATGTGCGCGCAGTACCTCGCCCCCATTTTGGACGCGATCAAGTTCAATTATCTGCCGTTCGGTATCAACCAGACCACGACGGCGATGACCCTGCCCAAGCACATCGCCTACTCGGAGCCGAGGCTGCAGCCGCCACCGGGTTACAAGGACACCACCGTTCCGGGTATCTGGTCGCGCGACACCTTGTTCTCGCACGGCAACCACGAGCCCGGATGGGTGACCGCTCCCGGGATGCAGGGCGTCGACGTGCAGCCGTTCACCAGGAACATGCTGCTGCCCGAGTCCCTCGCCGAGTTGATGGGCGGCCCCGACGCTCCCATCCCGCCCGCGCCGCCGACCTTCGGTGGTCCGCATCAGGCCGGCCCGCCGAACGCGTACACCGAGAACACCCCGCTGCCGCCGCCCTGGTATCCGCAGCCGGGGCCGGTGCCCGGCCCTGCGCCCGGTGTGACCCCGGGTGATCCGGGTAGCGCGGCGCTGACAGGTCCACTGCCCGTCCCCGGACCCGGCCCAGGACCGGCCCCGGCGGCGCCGCCGGCGCCGGTAGGACCGCCGCTACCCGCTGAGGCAGGCTGATGATGACCGGTCGCAGATGGAGTCGAATCGCGCTACGGACCGTCGCGCTGGCGGCCATTGCGCTAGTGCTGAGCTCATGCGGAATGTGGCCATGGCGAGGCATCGCCAATGTCGAGCTGCCCGGCGGGCCAGGTACCGGCTCGGAGCGAATGACGGTCTATGTCCAGATGCCGGATACGTTGGCGCTCAACGTAAACAGCCGGGTCCGGGTTGCCGATGTGTTCGTCGGGCGAGTTCGCGCCATCGAGTTGAAGAACTGGGTGGCCACGCTGACCCTGGATTTGGAGCCCAACCTCGGGCTGCCGTCCAACTCGCTCGCCGCCATCGGACAGACCAGCCTGCTCGGCAGCCAGCACGTGGAATTGGCACCGCCGCCGGATCCGTCCGGAGCGCCGTTGCGCACCGGCGACACGATTCCGTTGAAGAACAGCTCGGCCTTCCCGAGCACCGAGCGGGTGCTGGCGAGCATCGCTACCATCCTGCGTGGTGGCGGTGTGCAGAACCTCGAGACGATTCAGACCGAGATCTTCAACGTGCTGAACGGCCGCGCCGACCAGATTCGTGGGTTCCTGAACAAGCTCGACACGTTCACCGACGAACTGGACAAGCAGACCCAGGACATCACCCGCGCCATCGACTCCACCGACCGCCTGCTGTCGATCGTGGCGCAGCGCAACGACACGTTGGATCAGGTGCTGACCGAATTCCCGCCGCTGATCAAGCATTTCGCCGAGACGCGCGATCTGTTTGCCGATGCGGTGGAGGCGCTGGGCCGCATCAGTCTGGCCGCCGACAACGCGGTGGCACCCGCGAGCGACAACCTGCACACCAACCTGCAGAACTTGCAGCGGCCGCTCAAGCAGCTGGGCCGGGCGTCGCCGTACGTCATCGGCGCACTCAAGTTGCTGCTCACCGCGCCGTTCTCGATCGAGAATGTGCCGAAGGTCATCCGCGGCGACTATCTCAACGCGTCGCTGATGGTCGACCTGACGCTGTCGGCGCTCGACAACGCCGCCTTGTCGGGCACCGGTGTCTCGGGCATGCTGCGTGCGCTCGAGCAGTCTTGGGGACGCGACCCGGCGACGATGATCCCGGATGTTCGGTTCACGCCGAACCCGCACAATGCACCGGGCGGACCGCTGGTCGAAAGGGGTGAATGAGCAGTGCTGACAAGGTTCATCAAGATTCAGCTGGTGCTGTTCACCATCCTGACGGTCATCGCCCTTACGGTGCTGGGCTGGTACTACCTGCGGATACCGAGCCTGGTCGGCATCGGTCAGTACGAGCTCAAAGCCGACCTGGAGCGCTCCGGAGGTTTGTACGCGACGGCCAACGTGACCTACCGAGGTACGCAGATCGGGAAGGTCACCAGCGTGGTGCCCAGCCCGACTGGCGCGGTGGCGACCATGAGCATCGACGACCGGTACAAGATCCCGGCGGATGCGTCGGCCAACGTGCACTCGGTCTCGGCGATCGGTGAGCAGTACCTGGACCTGGTGTCGACGGGTAACCCCGGCCAGTACCTCAGCCCCGGTTCGACTATCACGGACAGCTCCGTGCCCAGCGAAGTCGGACCCGCACTGGACGCGGCCAACGAAGGCCTGGCCGTGCTGCCCAAGGAGAAGATCGACACACTGCTCACCGAAACGTCGAACGCCGTAGGCGGTTTGGGGCCGGCGCTGCAACGGCTGGTCGACTCGACCACCAACGTGGCGCAGGATTTCAAGGACAACCTGCCGCAGGTCAACGACATCATCGCCAACGCGGCGCCGATCCTGGACAGCCAAGTTCAGTCCGGCGACAACATCGAGGCTTGGTCGCGCAACCTGAACGTCATCGCCTCGCAGACGGCGGAGCAGGACGCCGCCCTGCGCAGTGGCATACAGGACGCCGCCCCGACGCTCGATCAGGTGAACTCGGTGTTCAGCGGGGTGCGCGACTCGCTGCCTCAAACACTGGCCAACCTGTCGATCGTCATCGACATGCTCAAGCGCTACAACAGGGGTCTGGAACAGGCGCTGGTGATGCTGCCGCAGGGCGCGGCGGTCGCCCAAGCCGGCACCATCTTCGAGGATCTCGGCCAGCTGCCGTTGGTGCTGGCGATCAACCAGCCGCCGCCGTGCCTCACCGGCTTTTTGCCCGCTTCCGAGTGGCGTTCGCCTGCGGACACGAGCATGCGGCCGCTGCCCAAGGGCACCTACTGCAAGATCCCGAAGGACTATCAGGGCAACGTCGTCCGTGGTGCACGTAACTACCCGTGCGTCGACGTGCCGGGCAAGCGCGCGGCCACACCGATGGAATGCCGCAGCCCCGAACCGTACGTGCCACTTGGCACCAACCCCTGGTACGGCGATCCGAACCAGATCCTGTCGTGCCCGGCGCCCGGTGCCCGCTGCGATCAGGGCGTCAACCCAGGACGCGGTGTCGTGCCGGCCCCGACTGTCAACAACGGCGTGAACCCGGCACCCGCCGACCAGCTGCCTCCGCCGCAATCCACGGCACCGATCAGTGACCCGCTCAGCCCCCCTGGCCAGGGCAGCGTCACCTGCAGTGGACAACAGCCCAATCCGTGCATCTACACTCCGGCAGCAGGGCCTCCCGGCTCCACGGCCGTCTACAGTCCGGCCAGCGGCCAGGTCGTGGGACCTGACGGCGTCAGGTACAACGTCAGAAATTCGAGTAACCCAGGAGACGACGGATGGAAGGAGATGCTGGCACCCGCCAGCTGAACCCCACCGATGCTGATGAGGCGCTCGACGAGTCGTTAGCCCCAGAGCTGGCCCGGCAGCGACATCCAGCCCCAGAATCACCACAAGCCGACGGCCAAGAAACCACCGATGACCGGCGTCCGTCGCGGCTCGGCGGCGGCTGGGTCGCCGCCATCTGTGCCGGACTACTGCTGCTGGCCGGGGCCGGCGCGGTGGCAGGCTATCTCGCGCTGAAGGCGAACCAGCAGAACCAGGGCGCCGCGCGGGAGGAAGCCGCGGCCCTGCAGGCCGCACGGGATTGCGTGTCGGCAACGCACGCGCCCGACGTTACGGCGATGAGCGCCGCGCAGTCGAAGATCATCGAATGTTCGACGGGTGACTTCGGCGCTCAGGCCAGTCTGTACAGCGGGGTCCTGGTGGACGCGTACCAGGCCGCCAATGTCACGGTGCAGGTATCCGATATGCGCGCCGCGGTCGAAAGGCACAACGACGACGGATCGTTCGAGGTCTTGGTTGCGGTGCAGGTGAAGGTGACCAACTCCGAGACAGCCGATCAAGAACAGGGTTACCGGCTACGTCTTCAGATGGCGCCCGCCGATGGCACATACAAAATCGCGCAGCTGGACCAGGTCACCTCGTGACAGCTGTCCTGGACACCTCCAACGCCTCCGGCGCACTCGATACCGACGAGGCGTCCGGACCGCGGCTCGCCTCATGGCCGGCGCGGGCGGGTGCGTTCGCCGTCGACGCCCTGCTCGGGGTTGCGGTGATCGCGACCATGGCGGTTTCGGCCTGGAGCGCACCGTGGCTCGGCTGGCTGTGGTGGGTGTTCGTCGTCGCCGCGGCGGGTGCGTTCGTGGCGATGGCGGTCAACCGGCTGCTGCTGCCCACCATCACCGGATTCAGCCTGGGCCGCGCACTCTTCGGCATCGCGGTGCATACCCGAGACGGTGCCCCGCCGGGGGTGCTGCGCCTGGTGGGCCGGGAACTGGTGCATCTGCTGGACACCGCGGCGTTGTTCATCGGCTGGCTTTGGCCGCTGTGGGATCGGCGGCACCGCACGTTCGCCGACCTACTGCTTCGCACTGAGGTGCACGATGTCGACCGTCCGCAGCGCGATATGCGCCGACCTGCGGCTGTGGCGCTGATCGTGGCGACGGTGTTGTGCGCGCTGGCCGTCGGGCTGAGCTATCTGGTGGTGTATCGACCGGAACGGGCGGTAGATGTCGCTCGTGCCCAGATCGCCGAGCAGGGGCCACGGATCATCGAACAGATGCTCAGTTATACGAGTGAGTCACTGCAACAGGACTTTTCGCATGCGCAGTCACTGACCACGGATGGATATCGTGATCAGCTGATCGCGCAGCAGCAAATCGTGCAGCAGGCGGGGGCGACCTCCAACGAGTACTGGGCCGTGAGTAGCGCGGTGCTGTCGGCCAGTGCGAACCAGGCAGCCATGTTGATCGCGATGCAGGGTCAACGCGGCACCGATCCCAAGGACCTGAAGTTCATCACCGCGACCCTGCGGGTGGATTACGAGAAGTCCGATGACGGCCAGTGGAAGGTCGCCAACCTCATCGTGCTGAAGAAGCCGCAGATGAATGTGGGTGGCCAGTGAGCCCGCGGCGCAAGATCGAGGAAGACGAGCCAGACTTCTTCGAGGCCAAACCGGACCCACCGCGGCGATGGGGCCTGCCGCTCATCGCTGCTCTGGCGTCGGTGTTGATCGCGGCCGCCCTCACGGCGGGCACCCTGATGTTGGTCAGCCACCGGACCGACGTCCGCAGCCGGGCTGACGATGCGCAGGTGCTGGACTACGTGCAGGCGTTCATGACGTCGTACACCACTTTGGACCCATTCAACGCCAACGCGTACACCGACCGGATTCTCGCGCAGGGCACGGGCGAGTTCGCGAGCATGTTCTCCGAGAAACAGAACGAGATCCTGATCCAGGTCGCGCAGGCCGAACCGACCACGGGTTCAGTGGTGGCCGCCGGCGTACAACGATGGAACGACAACGGTAGTGCCGACGTCCTGGTCGCAACGAAGATCACCTCGAAGTCCCCGGATGGGAAGTCGACGATCGAGAGCGGAAACCGATGGGTTGCAACCGCGATCAAGGAAGGACAACAGTGGAAGATCAGCCAGCTGATCCAGGTGATCTGACCACCGAAGCCCAATCGCCGGCTCAGCCGGCGGAAGCTGAACTGCCGGCTCAGCCGGCGGAAGCTGAACTGCCGGCTCAGCCGGCGGAAGCTGAACTGCCGGCTCAGCCGGCGGAAGCTGAACTGCCGGCTCAGCCGGCGGAAGCTGAACTGCCGGCTCAGCCGGCGGAAGCGCAGTCGCCGGACAAACCGTCCCGACGACGGTTCTCGCTGAGGCGCCGCCCTAAAACCGCTGAGCCTGAAGCGGTTTCGGAGACTCCCGTGGAGTCCTCTGAAGAGTCAGAGCCAGCGCCGCGCACTCCCGTCGGCAAGTCGCGACGCACCAAGAAGGCGGATGTGCCAGTCGCGGAGGAGCCAGTCGAACCAGCCGAGGATGCCGAGCCCGCCGAGGACGCCGAGGATGCCGAGCCCGTCGAGGACCGGATACTGGTTCCGCATCGGCCTGCAAGCAGGCGCCTGCTCATCGCCGCCACAGCGACCGCAGCACTCTTTGTCGCCGCCGCCGCCTTCGCGGGGGCAACGGTACAGCCCGTCCTGGCCGAACGCGCGGCCGTCGACACGAAGCTCGACGTCGCACGCACGGCGGCCAGCGCGATCTCCACGCTGTGGACGTACACGCCCGACAACATGGAGGCCTTGCCGGATCGCGCTGAAGTCTTTCTGGGTGGCGACTTCGCCAACGAATACCGCAAGTACATCGATGCGATCGTCGCGCCCAACAAACAGGCCCAGGTCACCAACACCACCGAGGTGGTGGGCGCGGCCGTGGAATCGCTGTCGGCCAATGAGGCCACTGCGCTCGTCTACACCAACTCGGTAGCCACCAGCCCGGTCACGAAGAACATCCCGTCGCTGCGTTATCTGTCGTATCGGTTGACGATGCAGCGCGATCACGCGAAATGGTTGATCACCAAGATGGATACGGTGACGTCGTTCGATCTCACGCCGCAGTTGTAGGACGGACCATCGCAGACCGTGGCCGTCGAATCACCGGTATCGCAGGGTTCGACTCACGTCGCGCTGCTGCTGTTGACATTCGCGACCGGCCTCGTCGACGCGGTCAGCGTGCTGGAACTGGGCCATGTGTTCGTCGCCAACATGACGGGCAACGTCATCTTTCTCGGGCTCTGGCTCGCCCCGCGCACCGTCGTGGACGTGACCGCCGCGCTCGTGGCGCTCCTGTGCTTCGTCGTCGGCGCGATACTCGGCGGCCGACTGGCCCGGCACCTCGATCGCGAGGTCCGTCGCTGGCTTGCCATCACCCTCTCGCTTGAGGTCGTGATGCTCGTGACGCTGTCGGTCCTCGCTGGCACCGGTGTCCTCGACTACCGGGACCACACGAAGCTGATTCTGATCGCAGGGCTGGCCGTCACGTTCGGGATTCAGAACTCCACGGCGCGCCAGTTCGGCATCCAGGAACTGTCCACCACAGTCCTGACGACGACGATCTCCGGTATCGGCTTCGACAGCCGTCTGGCAGGAGGTTCCGGTGACCGCGAAAAGCTACGCTACAGCGTCGTATTCACGATTCTCGCCGGCGCAACCCTCGGCGCGACGTTGACACGCTTCGCGGTGGCGCCGGTGATCGGACTCGCCGCGCCGTGGTGGCGTGCAGCGCGGCCATCTTGTGGTTCGGTGCTCGTGAGTGACCGACGGCGCGGCGGTGTCTTGATCCTTCCCGGCGGCAGGCCACAGAGCGGTGAGGCTTCCCGCGCATGGCAGCTCGCCAACCTGCGGATGATCTGGCTGGAGTTGGCGCTGCGCGCCAGGCTCGGCAGCGGTGTGCGGGTGGAACGCGTGCAGTATCGATTGCGGGGATGGAACGGTGCGCAACGCGATGCTGTGCGCGACGCTCGCGGCGGGCTTGACCGCATGCTCGCCGATGTCGACCCGCGCAGGTTGGTGCTTGTCGGCCATTCGATGGGCGGTCGGGTGGCGGCGCACTTGTGCTCAGGCTCAGATGTGGGCGGTGTAGTGGCGTTGGCCCCGTGGTGGCCGCGCAACGATGGCGCGTTGGTCCCTGCCAGTTGTCGGCTCCTGGTGCTCCACGGTACCGCCGACACCCGCACCGATCCTCGATCTTCGCAGGCGCAAACTCGGGCAGCGACGGACCGCGGCGTCGCTGCGGAATGGGTCGGCGTACCGGATGCCGGACACTATCTACTGCGCCATTGGCGCCTATGGCACCGACGGACCGCGCGATTCGTCGAAGAGCAAATTTCCTAGCCTTTTCAAACATCGCGAAAATAGGCGTTTGGACGGGATTGCCAAGGGAAACTCCGGTTTGCGGAGGTGATCCGGGTGATTCGATCAACGGGCATGGTTTCGGCTCTGGTCGCCGCTGCGGTGCTGTCTGCGCCGTCGGCGGCGGCGGACGAAACCGAGTACTTGAACAAGCTGCAGGACAGGTACGAGTTCCTGACACCGCAGCAGCTGCTTGCCGAGGGGCAGCGGGTGTGCGCCGCCGAACGTAGCGGCGTGCTGTCACCCGCCAAGACCATGATGGTGATGAATGATCTGAGCGTCGGAACCAACACGGCGCTCGAGATCGTGAGCGCCGCCGAGTGGAACCTTTGTTGAGCCGCTCGCATCAGTCACTGGAGTGACTAGTCTCGGCGTATGCCAACTGCACTCGTCACCGGCGCTTCACGGGGTATCGGCAAGGGGATCGTCGAGCATCTGGCTGCGCGCGGCTGGGACGTCATCGCCGGCGTCCGTAGCCAGCAGGATGCCGATGCGGTAACCCAGCTCGCTCCGCAACGGGTCTCCTCGGTGATCCTCGATGTCACCTCAGCTGACGACATCGCGGCGCTGGATGGGTCGTTGCCGGATCGGCTGGACGCGATCGTCAACAACGCCGGTATTGCCGTCGGCGGCGCGATGGAGACGCTGAGCTCGGACGAGTGGCGAAAACAGCTGGAAATCAACGTCATCGGTGCGCTCGCTGTCACCCGGGCGGTGCTGCCGCGGCTGCGCAAGTCCCGGGGGCGCATCGTCTTCATCTCCAGCGTGAACGGGCGCCTGTCCATGCCGTTGGTCGGTGCGTACGCGGCTAGCAAGTTTGCGCTGGAGGCCGCTGCCGACGCGCTGCGAATGGAACTGAACCCCTGGAAGATTCGCGTCGTGGTCGTTGAGCCCGCGCAGACAGACACGGACATGTGGCGCACCGCCGACACCATGGTGGAGGATCTGGAGGCGGGCCTGAGCGCCGAACACCGCAGCCTCTATGCCAAACACATCGCGGGATTCAAGAAGATGATCCCGGTGTCGCAACGCATCGCCGTCCCCGCGGCAAAGGTGTCCGCCGTCGTCGAGGAGGCGCTCACCGCCAAGCGGCCACGCGCCCGGTACATCGTCGGGCTCGGGCCCAAGGCGCAGGTGGCATTGATGGCCGTCATGCCGACAAAGATGCGCGACATCGCGTTGCGGAAGGTGTCCAGCCAACCATAGGATGACGACTTTCGTCAAGCGCAATCCCAGCGCACCAACGGGCTTCTTCGCCTGCGAAGCCGTTGGGCTGCAATGGCTTTCGGCCGCCAGCGGCGGAGTTCCGTGTGCTGAGGTCCTCGACTACGACGACACGCGACTCACCTTGGGCCGACTCAACACCGTGCAGCCCGAGCGCGCCGCGGCACACGAATTCGGCCGCCGGTTGGCGCGCACCCACGATGCGGGCGCGGATGCGTTCGGCGCTGGGCCCGCCGGGTGGACCGGCGATGGGTTCTTCGGACCGTTGCACCATCCACTTCCGATGTCGCTGACCGGATATGACACCTGGGGGATGTTCTACGCCCGCGAGCGATTGGCGCCGATGGCCGCACTCGCCGCGGATCAGCTCAGCGCAGAAACCCGCGGCGACGTTGATGCGGTGATAGCGCACTGCGAGGCCGGACGCTTCGATGATGACGACCCGCCTGCACGTCTGCACGGCGATCTGTGGAGCGGCAATCTGATGTGGACGCCTGCCGGTGTCGTTCTGATCGACCCCGCGGCGCACGGTGGCCACCGCGAGACCGACCTCGCCATGCTGGCGTTGTTCGGCTGCCCGCACTTCGACGCCGTCATTGACGGGTACCAATCCCAGCGCACACTGGCCGAGGGTTGGCGCGAACGGACGGGTCTGCATCAGCTGTATCCGCTACTGGCCCACGTCGTGTTGTTCGGTGGCAGCTACGCGGGCCAGACAGGAGCCGCGGCTCGAAGCGCGCTGGCGGCGGCCGTGTAGCCCCGCAGAGGTTGCTGCTCGCCCCCTTCCCAGCACATCCAGGATGAATTGTTCGTCCAACGGATTCCCGAACCAGGTATTTCTGACTGGTTGCCAGAAATTGACAATCTTGTTAAATTCCTTGCGGAGGTCAGGCTTTCGGGGGACTGAAAGAGCTGGTCAGATGGTAGGCAAGCACCGCAAAGCGGGTCGAACATCCCAAGGCCCTATCGCCCGTACTTCGCGGAAGATCGTTGCCGTCGGCGCCGTGACCGCGACCGCGACCGCGTTGGCGGTCGGAACGCCGTCGGAGCCAAAGGTGGCCGCATCGTCCGCGAAGTTCGTCAACGGAAACGTCGGCCTGACGGCGGCGTTCAATCCCTGGCCGCGACCGGACCAGATCGCCGACCTGACCGGCGGCCTCGGCCCCGCCGCGTATGACCTGAGCCAGACCATCGCCGAACTGGTGATCCGCGCCGTCGTCGACCACATAAGCCTCGCTGCGCTAGCTCAGGCGGCGGGTCTCGACCTGCCCAGCCTGATCGAGAATGCGTTGGCGGATCCGGACTTGTTGCTCAACGCGGTCCTCGACGGCGTGCTGGGCCAGATCCCCATCGACCTGGGGCCAGTGCTGGAGCCTGTTTTCGGGCCGCTGACGACCACGCTTCTCCTCGATGCTTTGGAAGCACTCTTTCCCGTTACCGACGGAGTGACCGATCTGCTCGGCCTCCTGAACCTGGTTGGCCTGGACCTAAGCGATCCACTCAATCTCTCCAATATCGACATCCCGGGTCTCAACGTCACCACCACAGGTCCGATCTTCACGCTGCTGAAGCTGCTCGGGGTCGACCTCGGGTGGGTGCCCGCATTGCCCAACGCGGTCGCCGCCGCGATCAACGGCACTGACTACCTCCAGGTCGGGGTCGTCGGCCTGCTCGAAACCGTAGTTCAGCGGCTAAACACCACGCTGCCGGGCGATCCCCTGATTGCGCTACTCCAAAGCGCCATCAGCAACCTTCCGATCGACGTCCCCGACGTGGCCCATCTTCGCGTCCAGGTGGCCATGGGCGTCGGGCTGGGCGCCTTCGCCGTCGCGACCGCCTACGACCAGATCGTCGCCGATCTGGCCAACCAGCCTGGTGGCCTCGACTACGCAGGCACCGACCCGGCGCTGGGCAGCATCACGGTGCTGCCGATGCTGCTTCTGTTCAATCCCGCCCGACCCAACGGCGGGATGCTGGCACGCCTGTATCCGTTCTTCAGTTCGCTCGGCATCGACACGGTGAACCCGGACACCGAGGTGACCAGCAACGGCGCGTCCCCGGAACTGCTGCTCGGGATTCAACCCGGCGGCGCGAACATCATCCCGATCCTGATCGACGTGGGCATCGAGTACCACCCCTCGTCGGATTTCGCGGCCTGGCCCAATCCGGTCACGCTCGCGAATAACCTCATGGCGGGACTCTTTCCGACGTACATGCTGCGCGGCCTCACCCTCGACGGTGTCATCGGGCAACTGACCGACCAGATCACCGCGGCGGTCGATAAAAGCCTGCTCGAGGGGAATCCTCTGGCGCTCAACCTGTATGTGACGGTTCCATCGGCCACGCTGCCGCTGCTCGAACCGCTGTACCTACTGTCAGACGCCGTCAACGCGCTGTCAGGCGGGACCGCGTCCGTCAATCTGTTCACCAGGTTGGCCAACGCATTGGCGCCCGCATTGACCAGCCTGACCAATCTCGGCTATACCGACGCCTTCTACAACCCGGCCACCGGCCGTTATGAAAGGACGCTGGACGACGCCGGCACACCGACCGGATTCCTTTCCTTCCCCAACCTGGATTGGGGACAGGTGATCGGGGTGGTTCTCACTCAGTTGTTCAACGGCTTTTACAAGGAGTTCATCAGCGGGAACCCGACGCCTGGCACGCCCAACGTGCTCAGCTCACTTCTGAATTTCCTGTCCGGCGGCGATCTGCTTGCCCAGCAGGCGAACACGATGGCCGCGCCGAATGAACTCCCAGACATCAACGCGCGCACGGTGAACCTGTCTACAGACGAGACAGCGGTTGGCGAGCTCGAATCACCGGCGGGCGAAGAACAGGTGGTCGAAGAGGAGATTGTCGACGAATTCGTCGAGGAAGAGACCATCGAAGAAGAGGTCGTCGAAGAACCGGTCGTCGAACCTGTCGTCGAACCGGTCGTCGAAGAACCGGTCGACGAAGAGGCGCTCGACGAAGAAGAGGCGCTCGACGAAGATGAGATCGTCGACGAAGACGCGCTCGACGAAGAGGACGTGGACGAAGACGCGCTCGACGAAGAGGACGTGGACGAAGAAGGCGTGGACGAGGAAGACGCCGACGAAGAAGACGCCGACGAGGAGAGCAACACAAACCCCGGCAATCCGCCGAGCCCCAATGCGAACGGCGATGACGGTAACGCGGCAGGCAACACGTAGGACACCGACCCTGACTCAGGAGCCGGGGACAAGGCGGCCTAGTTGAACGCCAGCCAGGCCGGCAGCGCACGCTCGCGAGAGTCGCACAACACCTGACGGGTGTCGCAGTTGCCGTCCGGCACACCGGCACCCGACCACATGCCCCCGGTGTCGCGGCGAAGCACGATCGCCGACGAGCCGCCGCCGTCAAGCAGCACCGCGGTATCGCTGCCAAGGCCACGGAACAGATCCTGGATCTGATCAGGCGTGTAACTGCCTCCCTGGAAGACGTACATCTCGTCCTTACCCTTCGCATATGCGAGCGCGGTGCGGGCGGCGCTCGGGCCGCCGTCATTGAGCTGAGCCGTGTCATCGGGCGACAGCAATCCGATGCCCGCCACCGCGACGAATCGAACGTTGCGGTCGAGAAGGTCTCCGATGACAGGCGAAGCCGCGTCGTAGTCGTCCGGGCTCTTCGGTGGCACGACGTAGGGGGCGCCTGCGACGGGAATGATCATGGTGGACAACGCCTTCCAGTGCTCGTTTCCGCCCGAGAGGCCCTGCTTACCCGCATACGCCAGAGTGCCGGTCACCGCGGCGTTGGCGCGTCCCTGCCCGCGGGTGTTGTCGACGTAGGCACCCAGCGGTGAACTGCAGCCGGTCGACTTCCACGAGCCGCCCTGCTGCCCGCGGACATCGAAGAAATTGGCATTGATCGCGATGGTCGGCTGGCCCAGCGCCTGCCATGCCTGCAGCGGCGAGAACACCTCCGATGCCTGCCTGAGTCCCTCACCGGTGCGCGCTCGCGGGTCGCGTTCGCAGCGGCCCTGATATCCGCTGTGCGAGTCGACCAGCAGTCGCGGCGCGACCCGCTGCGAGGCCGACTTGATGATCATCAAGTGTCCGCCGCTGCTCATTTCGTACCAGCTGCCGCCGGCGTTGAGCATCGGCGCGGGGTGCCCGCCGCCGAAGTTGTACACGAGATAGGACCCGCGGGTGTTGGCGATGGCGCCGGCGAGCAGATCGCGACCGCTGACGGCGCCCGCGCCCGGAATCCCGGCCGTCGTCGACAGCCCGGCGCACAACATCAGCGCCGCGGCCGATGCCGCAATGCGCCGAAATATCGCGACTGGAATCGACAAGTGGTCCCTCCCGGAGGCCTACAACCCAAACCACATTAATCACGTCAGCAACACTGTCAACTTTAATAACAGGGGCATCACAATCGAATTTCACGTCGGCCATCGTGGTTTCGGCAATCTGCGCCCAAACTCCTGTGCGTCAGTTGGCCGCGAACGGGGTATCCGCTGGAAATGCCGTCAGTGTCGCGAACGTTCTCCGTCAGCCCGCCGCCCCACCAGGTGATCGACTATCTCAAGGATTTCGGCAATGCCGTCCAATGGGATCCGGGCACGCAGGAGTGCACCCGCATCGACAGCGGTCCGATCGGGGAGGGGGCATCGTGGCGCAACGTCTCGAAGATCCTCGGCGTGACCGCAGAACTGACCTACACCCTGGACAGCCTCGGCGCCAGCAACCTCGTGTTCGTCGGAAAGAACAAGTCATCGACGTCTACCGAAAAGATCTACGTCGATGCCGCGAACACGGGTTCGGTGATCACCTACCGCAACGAGCTCGAGATGCACGGGCCGATCGCGCTTTTCAACCCAGTGCTGAAGCTGTACTTCGAAAAGCTGGCCAATGACACCGAGAAGCAGTTGACGTCGGCACTCAACCACCTACCGATAGAGGAGAAAAAATGATTGGCACCATCCTCAGCGCGCTCGTCGTCGGCCTGATCGTCGGGGCACTGGCGCGGCTCATCATGCCCGGCAAGCAGAGCATCGGCGTGATCATGACGATCGTGCTCGGCGCGCTCGGATCCTTCATCGGCTCCTGGCTCACCTACCAGCTCGGGTACTCGAACTCCAACGGCGGGTGGCAGGTCATTCCGTTCCTCGTCGGCATCGTCGTCGCGATCGTGTTGATCGCCATCTACGTCGGCGTCACAGGACGCAAGAACAACCCGGTCCGCTAGCGCGGCGGGGCCAGGCGATAGACGGCATCGGCGTCATCGTCGGTGATGTAGATCGCGCCGTCGGGTCCCGTCACCGCGGCCACCGGGCGCCCCCAGCGCGAGCCGTCCTCGGACTGAAACCCGCCGACGAGCGTCTGCTGGTCGCCCAATCCGCCGTTACGCCAGGCCAAATACGCCACCTCGGGCTCGCGGGGTGGCTCGCGATTCCACGATCCATGGACGCCAATCAGTGCCCCGCTGGCATAGGGGGCGGGTAGCACGCCGTCGGAAAAGCTCATGCCCAGCGGCGCCGCGTGCGCACCAAGGCTCTGTTCGATGGGCGGCAGTGACTCGCAGTCCATTTCGCCGCCGTCGGCATTGGTCTGCACGTCGCGGATCAGCGGCAAATTCGCCGGGCCTTGGGAAGATAAGTCGGGATTGCAGTAGGGCCAGCCCAATTCCCGGCCGGGCGTCAGACGGGCAACCGATTCCGGGGGATGTTCGTCGACGTATTCGGGATCGGGCCTGCCGGTTGCGGGGTCGACGACGTTGTCGCGGTTGTTGACCGCGGTCCACACCGAACCGTCGGGTGCGACAGCCAGACCGGTGCCGTTGCGGACACCGGTTGCCCACACTTCGGCGGGCCCGCCACCGGGAGGCACCCGCATGATGGTCGCGCGCGGCGGGTTCGCGTCGCGATCATCGGCGGAGATGTTGCCCGTGGACCCGATGGAGAAGTAGACGGCACCGTCTGGGCCGACGGCCACGCTCTTGAGCGCGTGTGAATACGCGCCGCGAAGGTCCGGGCTCCTCGCATCGGGCAGACTGCCGGCAATGGTGCGCGGATTGATCGCCCTTCCGTCGACGTAGTCATAGACGTCGACCTGGTCGCTTTCCGCGACGTACAGCGAGTTTTTGGCGAATGCCAGCCCATGAGGCTGGTCGAGTCCGTCGAGCAACACCGACGTCGTCGGGCCGTTGTCGGTGGGCCGCAACGCGACGACTTCGCCGGTGCTGGGGACCGATACCAGCAGAACCCCGTCGGGCGTCCACACTTCCAGTCTCGGTTTTCCCATGCGCGCCCACACCGACAGCGTCCACCCCGGCGGGACCAACGCTTGGCGGGGCTCGTCGAACGGCGCCTGTGCCAGGTCCGCATCGACCTGTACCGTAACCGGCCTCAGCCCCGCCGCGCTTGTCGGTGCCGCCCTTGTTTGGGGTGCCGTTGTCTGGGGTGCTGGGGTCTTAGGTGTCGGCGCCGTCGAGCACGCCGCGAGCAGCGCCGCGACGGCGACGATGAATCCAGTTCGGTTATGCCGCAGCCAAACCCGCATGCATCTCCCACACCAGTATTTCAGCGGGTCCGGTAGCGGTGACGCGTTGCCCACCTGAAGCGGTGAACCGCACGGCATCACCCTCGTGCAACGGACCCGCGCCCTCGAGGGTGACTTCACCGCGCGGTACAAACAGGTGCAGATATGGCGCGGAGGGCAGTTCGACAGTGTCGCCCGCCTGCATGCGCGCACCGTGCAGCGCGGCGTGCTTGTTGTGGATGGTGATCGCGGCTTGATCGCTGTGTTCGGGCATCCCCGAGGCGATCGTCACCAGCCGCCCGCGCAGAAGTTCGTCGTCGATCTCGAGTTGCTGGTATCCGGGTTCGATGCCGGCCTCGTCGGGGACCACCCACATCTGCACGAAACGCACTGGGTCACTGTGGGATTGCTCGCCCGTCAGCGTCCATGAGTCGTTCTTCTCCGAATGCAGGATTCCCCGTCCGGCCGACATGCGTTGCGCCAGACCGGGATAGATCACCCCCGAGTGTCCCGTCGAATCCTGGTGGACGAGCGATCCGCGCAACACCCAGGTGATGATTTCCATATCGCGATGCGGGTGGGTGTCAAATCCAGTGCCCGGCCTCACGATGTCGTCGTTGTTGACCAGTAGCAGGCCGTGGTGGGTGTTGTCGGGTTCGTACTGACCGCCGAACGAGAACGAGTGCTTGGAGTCGAGCCAGTCGATCTTGGTCTTCGCGCGGTCGTCGGCGCGACGGATGTCTACGGTCGGGGTCATCAGCGATCCTCTCGCTCGGGCCCAGCCTAGATGTGGACACTGGACACGACAACATAAATGATGTGTCATGTATTCCGTGTGGCTGACCGAAGAGCAGCAGGAGATTTGGCGCAACTATCTGGCGATGGCGAGCCTGCTGCAGACGGCGATGCACCGCCAGCTCCAGCAGGACTGCGAGCTGTCCATTTCGGATTACGACGTGCTGGTCGCCTTGTCCGAGCGTGGACCGTTGCGGATCAACGAACTCGGTGAGGCGCTGGCGTGGGAGCAGAGCCGGCTTTCCCATCAACTGCGACGGATGCGTGGCCGCGGTCTCGTGGAACGTCAGGGCAGCGACGACGACCGTCGTGGTGCCAGCGTCGAACTCACCGACGGCGGTCGCGCCGCACTCGAGTTGGCCGCGCCAGGGCATGTCGAGTTGGTCCGCAGCGCGGTGTTCGACGGAATGTCACCCGCCCAACTACGCGCATTCGGTGCCGTCACCCAGGAGATCGCCGAGCGGCTGACTACCAGTCCGCCTCATCAAACGTGCTAGTTCCGATCGCTCAGTGGCCACTCGGCGAGGGTTTACAGCTTGTCCGGTAAGCCCCACTTCTCAAACGACTCCATATGGAACGCGACCACGTGGCTGATGCCGTCGTCGGTCACGGCCAGGACATGCATCTGGAACGGTTCGTGGACCCCGGTCTCGCGATTGCGCATGTACATCGCGCCGGCCGGCTGGCCGTTGGCCACAGTCGGGAGCAATCGCATATCTCCAGGAGACTCCGCGGGGCAGTGCGTCTTCGACAGCAAGACGATGTTCTCCGGCCCCTCGTACCAACCGTCGAACGGCGGCATCTCCCATACGGCGTCGGCGGTGAACAACTCGACCAGCTTGTCCATGTCGTAGCTCTCGAACGCGTCGATGTAACGCGTCAGCAGATCCCGGGCCTCCGGCGACTCCGGAACTTGGAGATGGTCGTCCTCGCTGAGACCGACGGCGTCGAGTTGCGCACGAGCCCGCTGTAGCAGGCTGTTGACCGCCGCCGTCGAGGAACCGATCGCATCGGCGACCTCTGCCGCCTTCCACTGCAGCACCTCGCGCAACACGAGCACCGCGCGTTGCCGGGCGGACAGGTGTTGCAGCGCCGCGACGAACGCCAGGCGCACCGATTCCCGGGAGCCCACGATGTTGGACGGATCCGTCGAATCGTCCGGAATGGGCTCCAGCCACGGCACCTCGTCGCGCGCGACGATGTCGTCGACGGGATCCGAACTGGGCGCGCCGAGCCCGGTCGGCAGCGGCCGGCGCTTACGGCTGTCCAACGCCGTCAGGCAGGTATTGGTCGCGATCCGGTACAGCCAGGTGCGTACCGACGATTTGCCCTGGAAACCCTTGTACGACTTCCACGCCCGCAAGTACGTTTCCTGCACCAGATCCTCGGCGTCGTGCAGGGACCCCGTCATCCGATAGCAATGCGCGAGCAGCTCACGGCGATAGCGTTGGGCATCCGCCAGAAAGGCGTCCTCGGCGGCGCCGTCGTCGAGATTGTGGGCCAGCACAGTCACCTCACCGAGCTTAGTCAGTGGATCCGACAAGGCGGGGCCAACCGTCACCTCAATCCATCTGTGGCAGCCCGTTAGTCTCGCTTGGTGGCAACTACCCGCAGCGAACGCAGCTTCCGTAGTGCTCGGGCGACCGGCGGCGATGTCCGCATCGTCTACGACCTGTGGACGCCCGAGGTGACACCGCGCGGCACCGTGGTGCTCTGCCACGGTTACGCCGAGCACGCGCGCCGCTACGACCACGTCGCACAGCGATTCGGCGAAGCCGGGCTGATCACCTACGCGCTGGACCTTCGCGGACATGGCCGCTCCGGTGGCAAACGCGTGTATCTGCGCAACATCTCCGAATACACCGGCGACTTCCACACCCTGGTCGGCATCGCCGCCGCCGATCACCCAGACCTGCCACGGATCGTGCTCGGCCACAGCATGGGCGGCGGCGTCGTCTTCTCTTACGGCGTCGAACATCCCGCCGACTACAAGGCCATGGTGCTCTCCGGCCCGGCCGTCTATGCCCAGGACGCCGTGTCTTCGGTCATGATCACCGTCGCCAAGCTGGTGGGCAGCATTCTTCCCGGCCTTCCCGTCGAGCAGCTCCCGACCGAGGCGGTGTCCCGTGACCCCGAGGTGGTCGCGGCATACATGGCGGATCCGATGGTGCATCACGGCAAGCTGCCCGCGGGCATCGCCAAGGCGCTGATCAAGGTCGGCGAGACGATGCCGCAGCGTGCCGCGGCGCTCACCGCGCCACTGCTAGTCGTGCACGGCGAGCAGGACAAGCTGATCCCCGTCGAGGGCAGCCAGCACCTTCTGGAGTGCGTGGCGTCGACGGATGCTCACCTCAAGGTGTACCCCGAGCTGTACCACGAGGTGTTCAACGAGCCCGAAAAGGACCTGGTGCTCGACGACGTCACCTCGTGGATCGAGGCCAAGCTTTGAAAGTCATTGCGGGCCTGCTACTTTCGCTGACCCTGTTCGTTGCCGCGTGCGGGTCGCCGTCCGATGAGCCACCCGGCTGGGTGGACGAGGACGTGAGCTTCACCGACTCGGCAAACGGGGCTGGACTCACCATCCACGGCACGTACCGCCATCAGCCTGGCGCACCACAAGGGCCGGCGGCGCTGCTGATCTCCGAGAGCGGTAACACCGACCGCAACGGTGACAACGCGGTGGCGGGCCCGGTCGGCAATATGCGGCAACTCGCAGAACTGTTGTCAGACAAGGGCGTGGCCAGCCTGCGCTACGACAAGGTCGGCACCGGTGAGACCGGTCTCGGCCCGTACGCGCGGCGGCCCGCCGATGTCGGCAGCTCGGTGTACACCGCCGGTGCGAAGGCCGCGGTGCGCTACCTCGCCGAACAGTCCGCGACCGAGGCGTCTCGCATCTCGGTGTACGCGGTCGGCGAAGGCACCATCCACGCGATGGCGCTGGCGACCGACACCAATGTCGGCGCACCAAAGATTCACTCGCTGGGCCTCTTTCAGCCGCTGCCGGGTCGTTATCTGGACATCATCACCGACCGGGTGCGGGCCAGCGCCGGCCCGGAGGCGCTGAACAACTGGCTGGCCGCCGTCGACCAGGTCCGCACCAAGGGCACCGTGGCACCGAACCTTCCCGAGGGACTCGGCGCGCTGCTCAATCCCGGCAACGTCAACGCGGTGATCGAGGCCGACGAGATCGACCCACTTGTACTGGCCGCCAAGGTGCCCGCTGGCACGCCCGTACTGCTGACCTGTTCAGACGCCGACAAACAGGCCACGTGCGCGTCGGTCAAGCCGCTCGCCGACGCGCTCAAGCACACCGCCCTGACCGTGGTCGATCTCAAGGGCGTCAGCCATGTGCTGCGCGACGATCCGACGGACAACGTCGCCAACTACGCCAAGCCGGATCCGCTTTCTCCACAGCTCACCGAGGCGCTCGACGCGTTTGTCGGCAAGTAGACCTAATCTGGCGCCATGAGTTGCGAGCGAGTAGCGAAGCGGATCGCGCATGAGTGACGACAAGATGCTGGCGCGCATCGCCGCTCTGCTGCGCCAGGCCGAGGGGACTGACAACACGCACGAGGCCGACGCCTTCATGGCCGCGGCCCAGCGGCTGGCCACGGCGACGTCGATCGACCTGGCCGTCGCGCGGTCCCATTCGTCCAACCGGACCAAGACGCAGATGCCAGAGCAGCGCACCATCACGATCGGCAATGCGGGCGCGCGCGGCCTGCGTACCTATGTCCAGCTCTTCACCGTGATCGCGATGGCCAACGATGTGAAGTGTGACGTCGCGTCGAACTCGACGTTTGTCTATGCCTACGGGTTCGGTGAGGACATCGATGCCAGCCATGCGCTCTACGCCAGCCTGGTGATGCAGATGGTGCGCGCTTCGGAGGCCTACATCGCCTCGGGCGCACACCGGCCGACTCCCACGATCACCGCGCGCATCAACTTTCAGCTCGCCTTCGGCGCGCGTATCGGTAAGCGCCTCTCCGAGGCGCGCGACGACGCACAGCGGGAGGCCACCGGAGGACGCTGGTGCAGGAAGCCGGGTACTGCTGTCGCGCTGCGGAACAAGGACATCGAGCTCAAGGACTTCTACCAGGAAACGTCCGCGGCCAGGGGGACGTGGCGGGCCACCAGCGCGACGGCGGGATACTCGTCGGCGGCGCGGCGCGCCGGCGATCGCGCGGGCCGTAAGGCCCGGCTCGGTGGTAGCGCGGAGCTGGGTGGAAAGCGTTCGGCTCTGGAGAGGTGAGAGACACCCAGCGGGCGAAGGTGTACGCCGCAGAGGAGTTCGTTCGGACGCTGTTCGACCGGGCCGAGGAGCACGGCAACCGCGTCGTCGACTTCTTCGGTACGCAGTTGACGCTGCCGCCGGAAGGCCGGTTCGCGTCGACGGTGTCCGTGCAGCGCTATGTCGACGACGTGCTCGCCATGGCGGTGATCGGCGAACGGTGGCCCGGCATCCGAGGGTTGGCTGTGCGCGCCCGGCGCGGGGTCACCGCGGCGCATTACGAGCGTGACACGGACGGCGCGGTCATCGCCGTGCCGGCCGGACGCACCACCTGGGCGCTACGCGAACTGGTCGTGCTGCACGAGATCGCCCACCACCTCTGCGCCGCCGAGCCGCCCCACGGGCACGAGTTCGTGGCCACCTTCTGCGAACTCGCCGGGGCGGTCATGGGACCGGAGGTCGCGCATGTGCTCCGCGTGGTGTACGCGAAAGAGGGTGTGAGATAACGTGTCCCGCGTGACCGAGCCTGATCCCCGCCGAGACCCCAAGGCGCTTGATCAGCTCTTCAACAATTTGCTGCGCACTGAGGACGAAGCGCTCACCGCCACCCGGGCGTCGGCCGACGCGGCGGGCATGCCCGCCATCGAGGTGTCCGCGCAACACGGCAAGCTGCTTTATCTGCTCGCCACAGTGGCGAGGGCCACCCGTGTCTTGGAGATCGGCACGCTGGCCGGCTACAGCACCATCAACCTCGCTCGCGCCGTCGGCCCGTCCGGTCGCGTTGTCACGCTGGAGTACGAACCCGCCCACGCCGAAGTCGCACGCCAAAATCTCGCGCGCGCGGGCGTCGAGGATCGCGTGGAGGTGATCGTCGGTGTCGCCCTCGACAGCCTGCCGGTTCTGGCGCAGCGTGGCGACACATTCGATCTGTCGTTCGTCGACGCCGACAAGGAGAACAACGTCGCCTACGTCGAGTGGGCTATCAAACTGAGCCATCCGGGCTCAATCATCGTGGTGGACAACATCGCCCGCTTCGGGCGCGTGCTCGAGCCCGCGGCAGACGACCACCAGGCCCGCGCCGTGCGCGACATGCTGACGATGATGGGCGAGCACCCCCGCCTCGACACGGCCGCAATTCAGACAGTCGGCACCAAAGGGTGGGACGGCTTCGCGGTCGCGCTGGTGACGGAGTCCTGACCTCAACTAGCCAACGACCGCGTGCACTCACGCAGCGCTTCGACAATGCGTTTTTCGTTGGCATCGAATCGTTCGGTGGGCGCAGGCACCGAGATCCCCACGATGTGCCCGCCGACCGTCCTGGCGGCGATACCCGCCGCGGAGATACCGACGGTGTGCTCGTCACGGTCGAAGGCGATGTCGCTGAGTCCGGCGGACGGGTCGGTCAGCAATTCCAGCGCGGCCCTGCCGTTGGCCGTGGTCTCCAGCGGGAACCGGACTCCTACCGCGGACACCGCTCGTAGCCGGTGGGCGGACTGAACCTGGTCGATGAACAACATCTGCTGCCCGCGCAGGACCGATAGATCGACCGTCTCTCCGGTCGCGCTCGCCAATCGGTCCAGCGTCGGCCGGAACAGCGTCGCCAGGCTGGCATCGTCGGCGCCGCCCAGCCCCAGTAGCCGTTCGCCGAGACTGATCCGGCCCTCCTCGTCGATGGTCGCGAACCCGATCTCGACCAGCCCGACCAGCAACCTGCGCACCGTGGACTTGGCCAAGCCGAGCCTGCCGCCCAGGTCGACCAGTCGAAGCTGTCCTGGTGCTGCGGCGATTTCGTCAAGAGCGGCCGCAGCACGTCGCAACACCTGGATTCCGTCTGCGCGCGCGGATGCGGTTCGCTGATTCTCTTCCGCAGACGTCATTCCACCACTATATTGATCCGCATTATGGAACACCAAGATTCAGAATGTGAATCTAGGAGGAGACGTGGCGGGACTTCCAGCCGGGCGGCACTTCGCTGCCGGCGATGACGGTTATGAGGATGCACGGCGCGCGACGGTGTGGAACCAACGGGTGCCGGACCGGTATCCGGCGATGATCGTGCAGGCCCGCGACGACGATGACGTCATCGCCGCGCTCGCCCACGCGAAGACCAACAATCTTGCGGTCGGAATCCGCTCGGGCGGGCACAGCTGGGCTGCCAACCATCTGCGCGACGGCGGTGTGCTGCTCGACATGAGCGGGTTCGATCAGGCGACCATCGACAAGGGCGACATGCGCGCGGTGGCGGGTCCCGGCAAGGGGGGCAGCATCCTCGCGGCCGAACTCGACGCCCAGGACTTGTTCTTCCCCGCCGGCCACTGCAAGGGCGTCTGCATCGGCGGCTATCTGCTCCAGGGTGGTTACGGCTGGAACAGCCGTGTCTATGGGCCGGCGTGCGAAAGCGTGCTCGGTCTCGACGTCATCACCGCCGACGGCGAGAAGCTCTACATCGACGCCGAGAACCACCCTGACCTCTACTTCGCCGCCCGCGGCGCAGGGCCTGGCTTCTTCGCCGTCGTGACGGCTTTCCACCTCAAGGTCTATGCGAAGCCCGCCGTCTGCGGCATGAGCATGTACGCCTACCCCTTCGACTGCGCCGACGAGGTGTTCACCTGGGCGCGCGAGATCAGTGCTGACGTGGACCGCAGAGTGGAACTGCAGATCGTCGCCACCAAGAGCGTGCCGGACATCGGGATCGACGGACCCGCGATCGTGCTCGCATCGCCGGTGTTCGCCGACAACGAGAAGGAAGCCGAGGAAGCGCTCGCACTGCTGGGCACCTGCCCGGCCGTCGACAAGGCGCTCGCCAAAGTTGCTTATGCACCAGCGGATCTGCCCACGTGGTACACCGCCGTGATGGGCAACTACCTCGAAGACCACCGATACTCCGCGGACAACATGTGGACCTCGGCCTCGGCCGAGGACTTGATGCCCGGCATCCACCGCATCCTCGAGACCATGCCGCCGCACCCGGCGCACTTCCTATGGCTGAACTGGGGACCGTCACCGGCCCGCCAGGACATGGCGTACAGCGTCGAGGCCGAGATCTACCTGGCGCTCTACGGGGGCTGGATGGACGAAGCCGACGACGAGAAGTACGCCGACTGGCCGCGCGCCAACATGGCCGCCATGGCGCACCTGGCCACCGGAATCCAGTTGGCCGATGAGAATCTCGGCAAGCGGCCTGCGAAGTTCGCCACCGACGAGGCCATGGCGCGCCTCGACAAGGCCCGTGCCGCATACGATCCTGACGGCCGCTTCTACGCGTGGATGGGACGTGTCTGATGGGCGCGTATCTCGGCTACCGCGACGGTGACGCGGACACCCCGTGGGGTGGGTACTTCAATCCCGAGATGGCCGAACTGCCTCGGCACGTGGTCGTCGCGCTCGAGCACGGCCCCCAGGCCGACCAGACCCTGCTCGGATTCGATGATGCGGGAGCCATTCTCGACGAGGGCTATCAGCAGACCGAGAACGGTTACGGGCAGTTGCGTGGCGGCGGCTTCCAGGTTTCGGTGCGTACGGACATGCCCGGTGTCACCCCCGCGATGTGGGACTGGTGGTTCGGTTGGCACGGAAGCGATTCGCGGCGTTACAAGCTGTGGCATCCGCGCGCGCACGCGTCGGCGAAGTGGGGAGACGGCGGTCCTGACGGCAGCTGGGTCGGCCGGACGTCGCTGATCGAGGAGTATCTCGGTTCGTCCTACGCCAAGGCCGCGATTCAGTTCCTCGAACCGCAGGCGATCGGACTCGATCCGGCCCGTCTGGGCTCAGACGTCGCGGTGTGTGCCCGGCTGGGATCCGCGGAGGTACCCGTCGACATCGGCTGGTTCGTCCACCATGTACGCGCCACCGCCGACGGTGCCGAGATGCGATCCCGCTTCTGGATGGGCGGACCCTATATCGGCCTGCGAAAGGGAAATATGTTGGCTGACGCGGTGATTCGACCAGTCGCCGCACACCAGCTACCGGATCCCCGTGACCTGTTGGTGCACTGCGCGCAGGAGATGAACCACCTGGCCGGCTTCCTGCCCGAGGTGTATGCGCAATTCGGCGATGGCTGACGCGACGGCGTGTTAACTGAACTGGTGCCGAAAAGACTAGCCATCGCAGTACTTGCGGGATGCGGACTGCTGGCGGTGCCGCCGGTCGCCAACGCGGATCGCGTCACCCCTCCGCTGCTGTACGGCTACTACAACGTGTCCGTCGACTTCTCGAAGCAGACGTTCAACGGTGTCCCGACACCGATGCCTTCCAAGACCTTTCTCGTCGAATACACCGCCCACTGTGACGTCGGCGGCTGTGTGGTGGAGATGGACAACTCCGACGACCTCTCGCGCGATCCGGGGGCGCCCCCGGTCTTCGAATACCGATGGAACAACGACCGCTGGGAGACGAGCGGCGACTACCCCTACTTGTGCGAGCGCATGAATCCCGACAGCGCAGTGAAATCGGTGCGCTCGGACTACCTGATCCCAAGGCCCGATGGCAGCTTCTTCGGTGAGCGGACCCTCACCGTCGAGGGCGCCGGATGCCCAGGGGAGGGAGCAGGCGTGCACTGGCTGCCGATCTCGGTGACACCTGCTGACCCGCCGCCCCGGTAGCGCGCGTGCTGCACCGAAGCGACCGAATGGGCGGCTGAGGCGAGGGTTGACGATGAGCGCCGGTGTGACCTAAATTACGTGGAAACGTTCCCATGGAAACGTTTCCACGAGAGGATCAGCCTTGGCAGGCAACGGTGTCACCATCCGCGACGTGGCAGCGCACGCGGGTGTTTCGCTTGGCACGGCCTCCCGGGTGCTCTCCGGTAATCCCGCCACCTCACCGGAAGCCCGCGCCCGGGTGGGCGACGCGGTGACCGCGCTCGGATACCGTCCGAACGCGCAGGCGCGCTCGCTGCGGCTGACCCGCACACACGCCATCGGCTTGCTGGTTTCCGATGTCAGGAATCCGTTCTTCGCCGACGTCGCTCATGCTGCCGAACAGGCAGCGCTCGGCGCGGACTTCGTGACGCTGCTGGGTAATGCCAACGAGGACGTCGACCAGCAGGACCGCTACATCGAGACGTTTCTCAATCAACGCGTCGACGGTGTCGTGCTCGCGCCGCAGGGTCGTGGATCGGGCAGTCTCCAGGCGCTTGTTGACAGCCGGATGCCGGTGGTCTTCGTCGACCGTACGGTCGAGGGTTTCGACGTGCCGAGCGTGACGACCGACAGTCGCGCCGGCATGAACGAAGCCGTCGCCTCCCTGGCCGCCAGGGGCCATGAACGCGTCGGTTTCATCGGCGGGCCCCAGGCCATCTCGACTGGACGCCAGCGATACGACGCCTTCGTCGACACGCTTCCGGCCCACGGGCTCGACGTGGACGATGCATTGATCACCTTCGGCGACTTCCAGGAGGAAAGCGGCATCCGCGCGACGGAAACGCTGCTCGCCGCACCCAGTCGCCCCACGGCGGTGATTGCCGCGGACAACCTGATGGCGTTGGGCGCGCTGGCCGCGATCCGGAGTCGGGGTCTGCGCATCGGGTCCGACATCGAGGTGATCGCATTCGACGACATCGAATGGCTCGCACACCACGATCCGCCGATATCGGTAATCGCGCAGGACACCGACGCGGTCGGACGGTGCGCCGTTGACCTGCTGATGCAGGTCATCAACGGTGAATTTCCCGAATCCATTGTCCTTACAACACGATTCATCGATCGTCATGCGTGAGAAGCGAGTTTTCGTCGTCGGCAGTCTCAACGCCGACCACCGCGTGCGGGTCCGCGACATCCCCAAGCCAGGTGAAACGGTGTTGGGCTCCAACGTGGTCGTGGCGGCAGGCGGTAAGGGCGCCAATCAAGCGGTTGCGGCCGCTCGCGCTGGGGCGAGAGCCGTGCTCATCGGCGCGACCGGTGCCGACCGCGACGGCGAACTGGTCCGGCGCACGGTTGCCGAGGAGGACGTCGATGCGCGTCACGTACGCATCGTTCTGGACACGCCGACTGGCCGCGCCTTGATCACCGTCGACCGCGAGGGCGAGAACACCATCGTCGTATCCCCTGGCGCCAACAGCGAACTCGTCGTCGACGACATCGACGCCGGGTTGCAAGGGGCTGAAGAAGGCGACCTGCTGCTGCTGCAACTGGAAACCCCCCAGCCTCTGGTCCGCCATGCCGCGCGCGCCGCCGCCGACGCGGCCTGCACGGTGATCATGAACGCGGCTCCGGTGCCGCCCTCCGTGAATGACCTGTTCAACGACGTCGACGTCCTCGTCGTCAACGAGCACGAGCTCGCCATGCTCGCTGATCTGTTGCGGCGCAACAGCAATGATCGCGATAGAGACGCCGATATGGGCTTACTTGCCGCCGAATCGGGTGCCACCGTGGTGTGTACAGCCGGTGATGCAGGTGCCTTCGTCACGCACGACGGCGCCGTGAAGCACATCGCGGCCCATCGGGTTGATGCGGTGGACGCGACCGCCGCGGGGGACACGTTCATCGGCTACTTCGCCGCCGCCCTGACCACCACCGCGAACGACACCATCATGGCGATCCAGACCGCCGTTGCGGCTTCGGCTCTCGCCGTCACGCGCCCCGGTGCCATCGACTCGATCCCGTACCGCCACGAGGCGGCCACCACGCCACCGCCGACCCGAAGGGCTGACCATGAGAATCGCGCTGGGTAACGACCACGCCGGGTTCCCGCTGAAGGCACACGTTCGTGCGGTGCTCGAGGGTCTCGGACACGAGGTGATCGACCGCGGAACGCAGGGCGAGGAGCCGGTCGATTTTCCCGATATCACCTTCGCGACATGCGATCTCGTGCGCACAGGTGAAGCGGATCGCGCGGTGCTCGTGTGCGGAACCGGTCAGGGCGCCGTGATGGCCGCGAACAAGATCGCCGGCGTCCGGTGTGGTCTCGCGCACGATGTGTACTCCGCGCATCAGAGCGTCGAGCATGACGACGCCAACGCGATTGCCATCGGCGCCTGGGTCATCGGCCGGGCCATCGCCGGTGAGGTGGTCGAGGCGTTCGTCAACGCCCGCTTCGACAACGACGACGACACCATCCGCCGCGTGCACAAACTACGCGAACTCGAACACAACTCCGCCCGCGAATTGTCAAAGGAGATAACGCAATGAGCATCAGCATTGACGACCGACGGCGGCAAGCCGAACACGGTTCGCCCAACAAGCTCAAGACCGCGATCGGAGCGGCGGCGGGCACCTGCGTCGAGAACTACGACTTCGTCGCCTACGGCACTGCGTCCGCGCTCTACTTTGGCGACGTGTTCTTCCCGGAATCCGATCCCGTTGTGGGCACGCTCCTTTCGTTCGCCACACTTGGTGTCGGCTTCCTGATGCGTCCCATCGGCGGCAGCGTCGGCGGCTACCTCGGCGACCGGTTCGGACGCAAACCGGTACTCGTCGGCGCATTGCTCATCATGGGCATCGCGACCTTCGCGATCGGCCTGCTGCCGACGTACGCACAGGTCGGCGTGCTGGCACCCATTCTGCTGGTCACCATCCGCGTCATTCAGGGCCTGGCATTCGGCGCGGAGTGGGGCGGTGCCGTACTGATGGCTTTCGAACACGCGCCGTGGCGGCACCGCGGCCGGTTCGCGGCCATCCCGCAGGCAGGTAATCCGCTGGGCATCGCGCTGGCCAACATCGCGTTCCTCTCCGCGGCGTCACTCGATACCGACTTGGCGTGGCGAATCCCCTTCCTGGCCAGTTCAATCCTGATCGTGGTCGGATTGTTCGTGCGGCTGAGGCTCAACGAGTCGCCCGAGTTCATGGCGGTCAAGGCCCAGGGAAAGGTGGTACGCAACCCCTTCCTCACGGTGATCCGCGAAGACTGGCGAAACATTCTGCGCGTCATCGCGCTGCGTGTCGTCGAGTCGTGTGCGTACTACCTCACCGCCACCTACCTGCTGTCCTACATCACCAAGCGCAATGAGACAGATCGCAATATCGCGCTTGCAGGTGTCGTCATCGCCAGCGTCATCGCGGTCGGGACGACGCTTGGCGCCGGGGCACTGACCGACCGGGTCGGAAGGCGAAAGGTCTACCTCGTCGGCTGCATCCTGGCGATCGCGTTCGGCATTCCGATGTACCTCATGGCCAACACCGGCGAGCCCTTCCTCATCGTGCTGCTGTTCATCGTCGGCATCGGCGTCATCCACGCAGTGCTCACCGGTACCCAAGGGGCATGGTTCGCCGAGCTTTTCAACACGAGCACACGGACATCGGGCGCCTCGATCGGTTACCAGGTCGCCGCCTCGATTGCCGGCTTCGCCCCATTCCTGGCCGTCCTGCTGGCGAACTCCTGGGGCTGGATCGGTCCCGCCCTGTTCTACGTCGCGGTCGGCATCGTCGGTCTCGCTGGTGTGCTCGCCACCAAGGAGACCTGGGGACCCAAGCAGCGGGCGGAGGTCGACGCCGTGATCCGCGGCGAGGCCGATTTCCAGAGCGTGGAAGCCGCGCCGGCCTAGAGAAGGTCAGCTGCAGACGGCGCCGGTCGCTGCCGAGCCCACCAGTTTGGTGTACTTGGCCAGCACCCCGGTGGTGTAGACCGGCGGCAACGGCTCGAAACCCTTTTTGCGCGAATCGAATTCGGCGGGATCAACCAGCACGTCCAGTGTGCCCTTGCCGACGTCGAGGCGGATCTTGTCACCGTCACGCAGGAACGCGATGGGGCCTCCGTCGACCGCCTCGGGTGCGACGTGCCCGACGCATAACCCGGTGGTGCCACCCGAGAACCGGCCGTCGGTCATCAAGAGCACATCCTTGCCGAGGCCCGCACCCTTGATGGCCCCGGTGATGGCCAGCATCTCGCGCATACCGGGACCGCCCTTGGGTCCCTCGTAGCGGATCACCACGACGTCGCCGTTGGTGATCGTCCCGTCCTCGAGTGCATCGAGTGCGGCGCGCTCGCGCTCGAAAACCCTTGCGGTACCCTCGAACACGTCGGAGTCGAAGCCAGCCGACTTCACGACCGCGCCCTCGGGCGCCAGCGATCCGTGCAGGATCGTGATGCCGCCGGTCGGATGAATCGGGTTGTTCATTGCCCGCAACACCTTGCCGTCGGGGTCCGGCGGCTCGATGTGGGCGAGGTTCTCGGCCATCGTCTGGCCGGTCACCGTGAGGCAGTCGCCGTGCAGTAGACCGGCATCCAGCAATGCCTTCATCACGACGGGAACGCCGCCGATTTCGTCGACATGCTTCATGACGTGACGTCCGAAGGGCTTGACGTCGGCAAGATGCGGCACCTTTTGCCCGACGCGGGTGAAGTCCGCCAGCGTCAGCTTCACGTTCGCTTCCCAGGCGATCGCAAGCAGGTGCAGCACCGCGTTGGTCGATCCGCCGAACGCCATCACGACCGCGATGGCGTTCTCGAACGCCTCCTTGGTGAGGATGTCACTTGTGGTGATGCCGCGCCGCAGCATCTCGACGACGGCCTCCCCTGAGCGGCGTGCGTACTCGTCGCGGCGCGTGTCGATCGCCGCCGGCGAAGCGCTACCGGGCAGCGACATCCCCAGCGCCTCGGCGGCCGATGCCATGGTGTTGGCGGTGTACATCCCGCCGCACGCACCCTCGCCGGGACAAATCGCCCGCTCGATGATGTCAACGTCCTCGCGCGACATCAGTCCGCGGGCACAGGCGCCGACCGCCTCGAAGGCGTCGATGATCGTGACTTCCTTCTCGCTGCCGTCGGTGAGCTTCGCGACACCCGGCATGATCGAGCCGTTGTAGAAGAACACGCTCGCCAGGTTCAGTCGCGCGGCGGCCATGAGCATCCCGGGGATTGACTTGTCGCAGCCGGCGAGCAGTACCGATCCGTCCAGGCGCTCGGCCTGCATGACCGTCTCGACGCTGTCGGCGATGACCTCGCGGGACACCAGCGAGAAGTGCATGCCCTCGTGGCCCATCGAGATGCCGTCCGACACCGAGATGGTGCCGAATTCCAGCGGGTAGCCTCCGGCGGAGTGCACGCCAGCCTTGACCGACTGCGCGAGCCGCTGCAGCGACATGTTGCACGGGGTGATCTCGTTCCACGACGAGCCGACGCCGATCTGCGGCTTGGCCCAGTCGTCGTCACCCATGCCGACCGCGCGCAGCATGCCGCGGGCGGCGGTCTTCTCGAGGCCGTCGGTGACGTCGCGGCTACGAGGCTTTATGTCGGGCTCCGCCCGACGGTGGGCTTCATTGCCGGGACTTGTGGACTGTGAGGGCATGAGAGAAGTATGCCTCTGGCGTTTGCGCGGACAAACTTGTTTATATACCCCGCAGGGGTATGCGGTAGTGTGATGCTCATGTCGTCTCGCATCACCCGCATCGTCGCCCTGTTCGCCGCCCTGTTCGCCGCCCTGCTGCTCAGCTCTTGTTCGGGGGCCGATGAGCACACCGAGGCGCATCCGACGGACGAAGCCGTCAGCACGCCTGCGCCCCCCGGTTTCAACGCAGACGACCACGCGTTCGCGACCAACATGATCCCGCACCACGAGCAGGCGATAGAGCTCGCGGCCATGGCGCCCGAACATTCCACCGACGCCGAACTCATCGCACTGGCCGCCAAGATCTCCGCCGAGCAGGAACCCGAGATCAGGGCCTTGAGCGTATTCCTCGTGCAATGGGATGAAAATCCTGATGACAATGCGTCTCACGGCGATGACGGTGGCCACGGCGCAATGGCGGGCATGGTCGACGAGGCCACGATGGCCAAGCTCCAGTCGCTGCACGGCGCCGAGTTCGACACGCTGTGGCTGCAGTCGATGATCAGCCACCACCAGGGAGCCATCGAGATGGCCAAGGCCGAGGTCGCAAACGGTCAGAACGAGGACGTCAAGCGCATGGCGCAGACGATGATCGACGCGCAACAGGCCGAGATAACCCAGATGAATCAGATGCTGGAAGGCGGCCACCATGGTTGACGAGAAGGTTGAGGAGAAGGTTGACGAGAACGCCGATAGCTCTGCCGCCCATGGCTATTCGCCGCAGAAGGAGGCCTACGCGAAGCGGCTGCGCAGGATCGAAGGTCAGGTTCGCGGAATCGCGAAGATGATCGACGAAGACAAGTACTGCATCGACGTGCTCACCCAGATCAGCGCCGTGAACAGCGCCCTGCAGTCGGTCGCGCTCGGCCTGCTCGATGAGCATCTCGGGCACTGCGTCACCCAGGCCGTCGCCGAGGGCGGCGACGAGGCCGACACCAAACTCGCCGAGGCGTCCGCCGCCATCGCGCGGCTGGTGCGCTCCTAGCTCATTCCCCGTCGCTCACTGCTTGCTGAACCCCGTCGGGCGCACGATCAGGATCACCCGGTCGGCCTTATCGGGCGGCGGCTCCGTCAGCGGGCCGTCGTAGCGGTCATTGAGTTGCAGATAGAACGCGCCCGTCGGATCGGGCACGATCTCGGAGACGATGCCGCGGACCTCCAGGTACCGGTAGGGGTTCTCCGGGTCGCTGATCGACATCGCGACGTTCGGATTGGCAGCGATATTGCGGTACTTCTGCCGCTTCGTGGTGTGGGTGAACCGCAGCACTTCGCCGTCCCACGCAAACCACATCGGGGTCACCTGCGGGTTCCCGTCCGGCCTGACCGTGGCCAGATGTCCGTACAACGGGCGTTCTAGCAGCGACTCGTATCCCTGCGGTATGGCAACCATCGCGATCCTCTCTGTGGCGGGGCTCTCAAAGTTGTCGCAACAATCGCCACCCAACGTAACGTTCGACCGCTCCCGGCGGATAAACACACCAGTTCAGCGCCGTTGACGGCGCGACAGCCGGGGTTTTGGCGACACGCTGATGACAAAAACCGCTCCCCACGCTGTGCCACACTGGACGAAGTTATGCGACTGGGAGGTCACGTATGCGGCAGCCGATATGGAGGCGCTTGATCACCGCTGTGATGGCGGCTGGACTTGTGGGCGGAATGGTGCTGAGCACCCCGTCGGCGTTGGCACAACCCGGTGTCCCGCCGCCGCCACCCGCGCCGGTCGATCCCGCCGCGGCAGCAGTACCGCCGCCTGCACCTCCGGCCCCGCAGGCAGCCCCTGTCGCGTTCCCGCCTGGACCGCCTGCGCCGCCTGCCTTCGGTGAGCCTCTGCCGCCCCCACCGCCGCCGCTCTTCCCAGGGATGCAGCCCCAGCCGATGGCGATTCCCGCTGGGACGCCGGAAGGGCAGAACCCGACGCCGTTCGTCGGTGAGCCGCCGTTCCTGCCGCCATCGTTCAATCCGACCAACGGTTCGATCGCCGGCGCCGCCAAGCCGATCTACATCAACTTCCAGCGGCCTATCGCCGATCGACAGATGGCCCAGGACGCCGTGCACATCACGTCGGTGCCGCCCGTTCCCGGCAGGTTCTACTGGACCACCGACACCCAGTTGCGGTGGCGCCCGCAGGACTTCTGGCCGGCCGGCACCAAGGTCTACATCGACGCCGCGGGCACGAAGTCGAGTTTCACCGTTCCCGAGCAGTTGGTCGCGACGATCGACAACGCCACCCATGAGATGTATGTCCACCGCAACGGGGAGCTGATCGAGACGTTCCCGGTGTCCATGGGCAAGAAGGGCTACGAGACCAGGAACGGCACCTATTACGTGCTGGAGAAGTTCGCCGACATCATCATGGACTCGTCGACCTACGGCGTGCCTGTCACCGATGACGAGGGTTACAAGCTCAAGGTGGCCGACGCCGTCCGGATCGACAACAGCGGCATCTTCGTGCACAGCGCGCCGTGGTCTACCGGTGCGCAGGGCAACAGCAACGTCAGCCACGGCTGCATCAACCTCAGCCCGGCCAACGCGCAGTGGTTCTACGACAACTTTGGCAGCGGTGACCCGGTCGTCATCAAAAACTCCACGGGCATTTACGACAAACCCGACGGCGCTTCAGACTGGCAGATGTTCTAGAGCTCGCGCAGCGGTGCGCAGGCTCGCTAGCTCCAGATCCGGACGCGCTGCTCGGGGTCGAGATACAGTTCGTCGGACTCGCTGACGTCGAACGCCTCGTAGAACGCGTCGAGATTGCGGACCACGCCATTGCACCGGAACTCCGGCGGTGAGTGTGGGTCGACGGCAAGCCGCCGGATGGCCTCGGCGTCGCGGGATTTCGTGCGCCACACCTGCGCCCAGCCGAAAAACACCCGCTGCTCACCGGTCAGGCCGTCGATCACCGGTGCCGGCTCATCACCCAGGGACAACTGGTAGGCCAATAGCGCTATCGAGAGCCCACCCAGATCGCCGATGTTCTCGCCGACGGTGAACGCGCCGTTCACGTGGTGGCCGTTGCTGAGCGCCCGCGGCACATACGCGTCGTACTGCTCGATCAAAGCCTTTGTTCGCGTGCCGAACTCGGCGCGATCCTCGTCGGTCCACCAGTCCACCAGGTTCCCGTCGCCGTCGTACTTGGCGCCCTGGTCATCGAAACCGTGGCCGATCTCATGACCGATCACCGCGCCGATCCCGCCGTAGTTGGCGGCGTCGTCGGCATCGGCGTCGAAGAACGGCGGCTGCAGAATGGCTGCGGGAAAGACGATCTCGTTCATGCCGGGGTTGTAGTAGGCGTTGACGGTCTGAGGCGTCATGAACCACTCGTCGCGGTCGACGGGACCGCCGAGCTTGGCGAGATCCCGGTCGTATTCCACCGCGTAGCCGCGCAGGTAATTGCCGTACAGATCGTCACGCTTGATCACCAGCGCCGAATAGTCGCGCCACTTGGCCGGATAGCCGATCTTGGGCGTGAACTTGTCGAGCTTGGCCAGCGCTTTCTCGCGGGTCTGCGGCGTCATCCAGGCGAGCGAGTTGATGCTGACCCGATAGGCCTCGCGGAGATTGGCGACCAGTTCGTCCATCCGGGCCTTGGCCGCCGGTGGAAAGTGCCGCTCGACGTAGAGCCTCCCCACGGCGTCACCCATCAGGCTCTCCACCACTGACACGGCGCGTTTCCAGCGTTCGCGGATCTCTTCGGTGCCCGAGAGCCTGCGGCCGTAGAACTCGAAGTCTTGGGCGATCAGTGCGTCGGTGAGCAGAGCAGCGCGTGCGTTGATGAGCCGCCAGCGCAGCCACGCCTTCCAGTCCTCTAGATCGAAGGCGGACTCGCCGGACCAGGACGCGGCGAACGCCGTCAGGTAGTCAGGCTGCCGCACGACGATCTCTGCGACCTTGTCCGGTGTGACGCCCAGCGCGGACACCCACCCGGCCCAGTCGAAGCCGGGCGCTTCTGCAGGCAGGTCGGCGAAGCGCCGCAGGTTGTAGGTCTCCTCGGCGTCGCGCCGCTTGACCACGTCCCAATGCGCGGCGGCCAGCTTGGCCTCCAGTGCGACGATGCGCTCGGCGGTGGCCCGCCATTCGTTGGGCTGGGTCTCTTCGCCGTAGACGAGGTCGAACATCGCCGCGATGTGGTCCGGATAGGCGGCCAGGATCTCCGCGTGCTGTTCGTCGCGGTAATAGGACTCGTCGGGTAAGCCGAGCCCGGACTGGGTCAGGTGCAGCAGGTAGCGGGTCGACTCCTTGGAGTCGGTGTCGACATAGATGCCTGTCCCACCGCCGACGCCAGTGCGCTGCAACGCGCCCAGGACCGCGGCCAGCGCGTCGGGCGTATCGGCGGCATCGATGGCGACCAACTCGTCCAGCAGCGGTTGCACACCCCGTGCGGCAATCGCCTTCTCGTCCATATAGCTGGCGTACAGATCACCGATGCGCTGCTCGTCGGATGGAGAGTCGGAACCGGACGCTGAAGCTCTCTCGCTGGCCTGGTTGATCAGGTCGCGGACATGCTCCTCGGCGCGGTCGTACAGCGACCGGAACGCACCGTCGGTGGCGCGGTCGCCGGGCATCTCGTATTCGGTCAACCAGCGGCCGTTGACATGGCCGAACAGGTCGTCTTGGGGGCGGGCATCGGAGTCGACGTGGCTCAGGTCGATACCGGATTTGATGGTCGCTCCCACTCCGGATCCGATTGTCGCTCCCGCTCCGGATCCGATTGTCGCTCCCGCTCCGTCGCGTGTTGCTTGTACCGTCACCCCACCAGGGTGCCAGACAGGTCGCGACAGCCGCGTGGGTGAGCCCGCCCGGTACCCTCACGCGCATGCCCGATGACGAACCGACGCCGGACGACAGCGACCACGGTTCCGCTATTTCCGGCTACGGCATCGGCTCGGCGGTGGCCGGCGTGATAGCGATCGCTGCGATCGTGCTCGCCGCCCTGATCTGGACGCAGCATCGCAACCAAGCCGATGAACTGCGCTACCGCACCGGTGCCATGCAGGCCGCCGCCGACTGGACCAGCGTGCTCATCAACATGAACTCCGACACCGTCGAGGCCAGTCTGGCCCAGCTTCACGAGGGCACCGTCGGGCAGCTCAACGCGGACTTCGACGCTTCGGTGCGGCCCTACCGCGATTTGGTGCAGAAGTTGCAGTCGCGTACCACCGGCCAGATCGACTCGGTGGCGGTGGAATTCGTCCACCACGACCCGTCAGGCCCGCAGGGGCAGAGGCCGCCGCCGAATTCCGATCTGTCCCCGTTCGCCTCCCGCACCGACACCGTGCTGGTGGTGGCCACGTCAGTCAGCGAGAACGCCGGCAGCGACAAGCCGCAGACGGTGCGCTGGACGCTGCGGCTCGACGTTTCCGATGTCGACGGCAAGCCGATGATCTCCCGGCTGGAGCCGATCCGATGAGGAACGCCTTGCGCATCGTCGGGTTCGACGTGGCGCCGCCGCTGGCTGCGATTGCCGCGCTGCTCTACATCGGCATCGCACTAGCTTGGCCGCTGTGGTGGGTATCGGTGTTCTCGGTGCTGTGCCTGCTCATCGTCCAGGCTGTCGTGGTCAACGTCGTCCTGGCGCGCCGGGACGGCGTGACCGTCGGCACGGACGACGACGGGCCACGGCTACGACTGGCGGTGGCCGCGACCGCGACCGCGACGCTGGCCGCGGCAGTGGTCGTCGGCTATCTGCACTGGTCGGTGCCCGACCGGAATCTGAACAATGACACCGCCGAAGTGGTCGGCATTGCCACCAGCGTGTCAGAGGCCTCGGCGACGTTCACTCCGCAGAGCCCCACCGCGTCCATCGACCGGGCCACCTCGTTGATGTCGCCGCAGAGCGGAGAGGAATTCAAGAAGGAATTCTCCTCTGTAGCAAAAGATTTGGCGAGCCGGAACATCACCGCTTCGGCCAGCACCATATCGGCAGGCGTCGAGGCGATCGGCCCGGCCGCCGCCAGCGTCGCCGTGATCCTGCACGGGACGCAGAACTCGCCGGGCAATCCACCCGACACCGCCGTGCTCGCGTTGCGGGTGCAACTGTCCAAGCAGGACGGTCGGTGGGTGGTCGACGACGTATCGCCGATCCACTCGCGCTAGCCGAGCAGGCGGGCGTGATCCACCTTCAGGCAGCGGTCCATCACGACTTGCAGGCCGGCCGCAGCACCATCGCGGGCGACGTCGTCGTCGGCCAGACCTTGTTGCAGCCACAGCGTTTTCGCGCCGATCTCGATCGTCTCGCTCAGCACGGAGCGTAGATGCTCGCGGCGACGGAACACGTCGACCATGTCGGGTATCACCGGCAGGTCCGCGAGTGACGGGTAGACCACGTCGCCGTCGATTTCGCTGATCGTCGGGTTGACCAGGTCAGCGCGTAGTCGCTCGCGGCCTTCAAGTACCGCCAGACGCCATGGCTCGGACGCATTGGGTCACCCGAAACACCCACGATCGCCACGCTTTTGGTCTCGCGGAGGATCCGCTCGATATCCATGGGTGCCTAGTAGCTGAACGTGGTCGCGCCGTCGCCGATCCATTCCCAGAGCTGGACGGTGCCTCCCGGCTCGGCCCCGCTGATGAAGTTGGTGTCGTCGAGTTGCTTGGACTTGATGCAGATCGGGCAGATGAGATAGCGTCCGCCGGCCTTCGCGTAACGGTCCATCAAGTCGGCCAGCGGCGGGCAGCCTTCGCACGCCGTGCCCACGGCGACACCGGGCACCGCCAGCCGGACCGCCTCCTTGGTCAAAAACATCATCGTCGGGCGGCCGGATTCGGCGGCGCCCACGGCGACGAGGAACGCCACGGTGACCTTCTCGGCGTCCTCGAGTCCGGTGGTGAGACTGATCGCGGCCTTGTTGTTGCTGCTCATGTGATCCTCCTAGAGTTTGCGAATTCGACCAGTAGGTCGGCCAGCTCCTGTGGCCGGCTCAACGCCATCAGGTGTCCGCCCGGCATTACGTCCACCTCCAGGCCGAGCCGTTCACGCACAACTCTGCGCTGAAATTCCAATGGGAACAAGCGGTCGTCGCTGCCTGCGATCACCCGGGTGGGCACATCCGGCCAATGATCCAGCGGCCAGGGCTTGTCGAACGGGGTGTCGGACTGTTGCGGCGCGGGCTGGCGCATCGCCTCGTCGCGCACTGCCGCAGGTACGTCGTGGAAAAAATCCTCGATCGGATCAAAGTCCTCGCGAGACAGGCCGATTCGCGCAAAGTGCGCGATGCGCGCGGCCCGCTGCCCCGGTGTTGCCCCACCATCCTCCGCCGGACTCGCCCGCCATCGGCACCATCGGGTTCACCAGCACGATGAGCTCAGTCGGTACGCGCGTCGCCACAATCGGCGCAGTGAACGCGCCCAATGACTGGCCGACCAGGACGAGCGGCCCCGATACCTCGGTCACCGACTCCACGGCGACGTCGGCGTAGCGACCCAGATCGGCGGCATCATCGCCGGCAGGCAATTCGATCGGGATCGCCTTGGCGCCGGTGGCCGCCAGCAGCGGCGTGACGCGGTGCCAAAACCATGCGCTGCCGCCCGCTCCGGGGATCAGCGCAAAGGTGGTCGGCAAAACAGTCAGGTCACGGATTGTCGCGGCGCGTCGAGCGCATCTTGGCGAACCGGTCGGAGAGCTTGCGCATGCGCACCATCAGCGAAGCAGACGGACTGGTTTCACCGCTCAGATAGGCCGATAAGTCGTTGTTCGGTACGCCGATACGCGATGCGAATTCCTGCTGCCCCAGACCGGACCGGTCGAGCAGCGTGTGGACATGGCGGGCGACCTCGGCGCGCTCGTTGGCTTCCAGATGTTCGCGGGTCCGTCCGAGCACCTCGGCGAGCGCCTTCGAAACGCCGTACGGGCGGGCGGTCTGCAGGACTTCCTCGACCTGGCGTGCGGTCCGGCCGAACGGGTCGCGCTTGATCGCCGCCACGATGCGTTGCCAGACGGCCAGATCGTCGGTCTCCAGGGCGGCGCGGATCGCGGAGGTGGGCCAGAACTCGACGGGCCGGTCGTCGGCCGCAGGATGGCGGGCAGGGACGGGATCTGGCGGGCCCCCCGAGACAGGCTCGCGGCGCGGGGTGTCCCGAACTTCGGGAGTCACCGTCACCTCGCCTCCTCGAGCATCGCCACTGCCACCGACAGACAACGTTCCCTCACCTTGGCCCATTCGGCCTCCGCCTCCGGGCCCGACATGCGGGTGTCGTGCTCGTCTGATGGCTGAGGGTCGGCCAGTCGACGTACCAACTGGGTGGCCACCCATTGCTTCCTCGAACCCTGTCCAGAGTAGTACCGGTCCATTCCCGCCAGTACCTCTGCGGCGGTTCGAGTCTCCATCGCCTCGACTAAATCGGCAAACTCTGCGTAGTCCCTGGTGCTGTTCCGGCACATGATGAGGTAACTCTGCAGCCGCAGCGTCTCGGCGCCGGTCGGGATCTGCAAGCGGTCGCCGGTCGGCAGCTGCACATTGGTGGTCTCCACCGGGCTGCGCCGCTCCATCGGCGCCTGCTCGAAACCGGCCGCCGCCCCCAGCGCCTCCAACGCCACCGCCAGTCGGCCCCGCCACATTGTCACCGGATGTAGGGGCAGTTCGGCGGTGAGCAGCGCTTTGCCGCCTGCGCCGTTGCGGTGCGTGCCATTGAGCCGGCCTGCGCTGCGCAGCAGCTTGGCAGGCATGCAGCCGCGGAACGCCAGCGGATCGGCGACGGTAACAGCTTGGGGCGCAAGGTGTTTCAGTTTAGCCGCCGACTTGACGACCATCCGCAGTTCCGAACCGGTTGGCCCGAGAGACGACAGGTCGTCGGGGATGATGATGAGATCGGGAAGGTCGATTTTGGGCAGTGGCTTCTCGAAGTCGACCGACGGCAGAATGCGGTCCAGCCAGCGCGGTAGCCACCAGTTCCATTCGTCGAACATCGCCATCAGCGCCGGTACCAGCACCAGGCGCACCACCGTGGCGTCGACCGCGATAGCCACCGCGCACGCCACGCCGAGCTGGGCGACCAGCGGCATACCGGCGAACGCGAATCCGGTGAACACCGCGATCATGATCAGCGCGGCGCTGGTGATCGTGCGGGCGCTGGTGCTCACCCCATACGCGACGGCGTCGCGGGTGTTACCGGTCTGCAGGAATCGTTCCCGTATGCGAGTCAGCAGGAAGATCTCGTAATCCATCGACAGGCCGAACGTCATCGCCAGCACCAGCGGCGGGATGGTGCTGTCCAGTGAAGAGATCGGTTTGAACCCCAGCGGCTCGAGCCAGCCCCATTGGAAGACGGCGACCAAGCTGCCGTAGGCGGCCGCGACCGACAGGACAGTCATCAAGACGCCCTTGAGCGCTAGGAACACCGAACGGATCGCGATCAGCAGCATCACGAACGCGATCAACGCGACGAATGCGAACACCAGTGGCTGTTTGGCCGACACCTGATCGTCGAAGTCCTTGATCAGTGCGGTGGGCCCACCGACGTCGACGCGGACATCGCCGAGCCCGGGCGTGGACGGGAGTTGGGCGCGCATCCAGTCGACGGTTTCGCGGGCACCCATGTCCTCGGGATCGACCGACAGGACGGCAGATAGCAGGGCGTGCCGGTAATCCTCGCCGAATACCGCAGGCGCCACCGAAACGACGTTGGGGCCCTGGGCCATTCGCTGACGCACCGTGTCCAGCAGCGGTTCCTTGGAGGGAGCTGACGCGGCATTGCCGTCGGGGAAGCTCACCAATACCCGCACCGGCCCGAGCGCACCGGGCCCGAGCGCCTCGGCCGCGGCGTTCACCCCGCCGCGGATCTCGTGGGTCGGTTCGAACTGACGCTGCATGCTGTTGCCGAGCACCATCGAGAACGCGGGGGCCGCCAGTGTGAGCAGCAGCGCCGCCGCCCCGAGCGCCGCGATCCATGGCCGTCGCATCACCGCGCCCGTCCAGCGTGTCCAGAACCGTGACTGAGTGGTTTCCGGGCGCCGCGACCAGTGCAGGTATGACGATCGCTTGGCCGCCGCCTTGCCGAACGTACCCAGTACGGCGGGTGTCAGGGTCGTCGAGGTCAGCACGGCGACGGCGACTGCCAGAATCGCGCCGGTGGCCATCGAGGCCAGGACCGGTGTCTGGATCAGATAGATGCCGGTCACCGAGGCGATCACCGTGAGGCCGGAAAGCACGACCGCCAGACCGGAGGTGGCCATCGCGGCGTCGGCCGCCTGTTCGGGATCGCGGCCCGCCCGCAGCTCCTCGCGGAAGCGCATGAGGATGAACAGTGAGTAGTCGATGGCCAGGGCGATGCCGAACATCGACACCGTCGACGTGACGAACACCGACATCGTCGTGTACATCGACAGCAGATAGACCAGTCCCATCGTCACGACGACGGTGCAGATACCCAGTACCAGCGGCATCGCCGCGGCGGCCAGCGACCCGAACACCGCGAGCAAAACAATCAGGACGATCGGAAGGTTCCACTGCTCGGCCTGTGCGATGTCGTGCTTGGTGGCTTGTGTGGCGGCGGCGCCGAGCGCGCCCTGCCCGATGACGTAGAGCTTGACCCTGCCGTTCTCGATCTCGCCGGGGTCCTCGCCGTTGATCCCGACCTTCTGGCGGAGCTGCTTGGCGACGTCGACCGCGCCGGTGTTGTCGAAGTCCAACTGCAGCGTGATGACGTACGGGCGATCGGGCTGCGGCGCCGGTTGCTGCGGATTGGGCACGAGCCGGACGCTGGGCACCTCGGCCGCGGCGCGCTCCAGGGAGGCGACCGCCATGTTCATGTCGTCGTAGGACGCGTCGGCGCGCGGCGCAGCCACCAACGCCAACGGTGACGCACCCTGATCCGGGAAGTTCTGTTCGAGCTCGCGCTGGACCCGCAGCGACTGCGAACCTTCGACCTCGAAACCACCACCGGTGAGGTGGCTGGATTGGTTCAACGCCAGATAGATCGACGGCACAAGCAGAAGCAGCCACACAGCGAACACTGCCCAGCGGTATCTGCGCAGGGTGCCACTCAAGCGCATCATGAACTGCTGGATGGTGAACTCCCCGCTTTCTCCCCGGAGTCGGGCTGCCGACGACATGCGGCCGGAGTCGGGCCGCCGACGACATTCAGCCCGGCGTCGCTAGCGTGAGCGTACAACAGCATGTGCTATGGCGAGCACTCGCAAGAATCCTGCCAGCAACGCCTTAAGCAGCTCTAATCCTCTTTTTCGGTACCCTGCCCAGCCTGGTAGGCGGCTGTCGGTGTGGTGGCCGTCGAAGTGTGTTTCGGCTCGCTGAATTCGTAAGCCCCGCGCTGTCGATGGCAATATGGGCCCTGGCCGTTCGGCCTGTTTTGCGGTCGGGGATCGATTGCCGCCTATTCGCGAGCGCTTTTCGGAGCGCAGAAGCGTTCGCAAATCGTAAGGAGTGCGTCTATGAGATCCATCACTGCAGTGCTGCGCCGTTGTCTTTGTGCCACGTTCGTCGCGTGCGCGCTCGGCGGTGCCGCGGTGGTCGTCTCGGCTGTGTGGCCATCGCCCACCATGCCCTCAGCAACTGCGGCACCCGATCCGTGCGCGGCCAGCGAAGTCGCTGCGACGATCGGCTCGGTCGCCACGTCAACGGCCGACTACCTGGACGAACATCCGCAGACCAACCAGGCGTTGACGAGCATCGCCAAGCAGCAGGGCGGCCCACAGTCGCTGGGCGCCGTGAAGGCGTACTTCGACGCGAACCCGCAAGCAGCCAAGGACATGCAGCAGCTACAGCAGCCCCTCGCGACTCTCTCCGCTCGGTGCAAACTGCCGCTGACAATGCCGCAGATGATGGGTCTGATGCAGGCCGCCCAGCAGGCGCCAGCGAGTTTGCCGGGCGGTCCGCACAACGCGCCGATTGCCGGCTCGCCGGGCGCCGTGTCACCGACGCAACCGGCCCCGGCGGCGCCGGTTGCCCAGGGAACCGCGGCGCTTCCCGGCGTTGCGATCGCAGGCCTGCCCTAGCCTGGGCCGACGCGCAGCCTTCCCTGGTAGGGGTATTGAGCTGCGCTTTCCGACTTTCTCGCGATTCGTTGGCCCCAACACAAGAAAGTCCGCAGACATTCTGATTAGCTTTTGATGTCGGTAGCCACCCATGGTTACGGCCTCTACAAGTCCGACGAAGGAGCTTGTCCATGTTGCTCTCGGCCCGTACTGCCCGACGTGCGGTAGCTGGCGCGGTGGGAACCGGCGCGATCGCTGGTGCGATGTTCATTGGTGCCATGCCTTCGGCAATGGCGCAACCCGCACCGCCACCGCCACCCAACTGCACCGCGGCTGACCTGGCCGGTGTCGCTTCGGGTGTCTCGGCGGCGACGTCGGCCTACCTCTTCACGCATCCGGACGTGAACTGGTTCTTCACCAGTCTCGAGGGAGTCCCGCGTGACGAGGTTCAGGCGGACGTCGAGGACTACCTCAATCAGCATCCTCAGACCAAGGCGGATCTGCACGGTATTCGGCAGCCGCTGGTCGACATAAGGAACCGTTGCGGCGACCCCGCCGGCGACGGCATCGCGGACAGTTAGGCCTGCGTTCGGGTGGAACATGAGCCCTCCGGGGCGGAGGGCGCTAGCCGCACCGTCCTGATGGTCGATGACGACCCGGACGTCAGGACGTCAGTCGCGCGCGGTTTGCGCCATTCGGGGTTTGACGTTCGGGTGGCCGCGAACGGTAAAGAAGCATTGCGGCTGTTATCGAACGAGTCGCACGACGCGCTGGTTCTCGATGTCCAGATGCCAGAACTCGACGGCGTCGCCGTCGTCACCGCGTTGCGTGCACTCGGAAACGAAATCCCGATTTGCGTGCTCTCCGCACGGGATACCGTCAACGACCGCATCGCTGGGCTGGAAGCCGGCGCTGACGATTATCTGACCAAACCGTTCGATTTGGGCGAATTGGTCGCACGCCTGCACGCATTGCTGCGTCGCGCCGGCCATTCCGATCAGCAATCGGACACGATGACCGTCGGGCCCCTGACCATCGACGCCGCCCGGCGACTGGTGTTCGCCGGCGGTGAGCGGGTCAATCTGACCAAGCGTGAATTCGACCTCCTCGCCGTGCTGGCGGAGAACGCCGGTGTGGTGCTGAGCCGCCAGCGGCTCCTGGAATTGGTCTGGGGCTACGACTTCGACGTTGACACCAACGTGGCCGACGTCTTCATCTCCTATCTGCGGCGCAAGCTCGAACGCGAGGGCATTCCTCGGGTCATTCACACGGTGCGCGGAATCGGCTACGTGCTGCGGGACGAGCCGTGAGGCGAACTTGTGAGCCGAACATCGAGCTTTGACTAGCCTTATCGTGTGAGACTTCCGCGGTTTCTGCGATCCGCGTCGCTGCGCACCCGGGTCGCCGTCGCGTCCGCAGCCGCTGCCGCAGCCGTTGTCGCGGTGTTCACGATCGCGACGTCGGTCGTGCTGGCGAATAACGATGCAGCGCAACTGGATCGCCGGCTCGATTCGATCATCGACGCGAGCATGTATCCCGAGCAGCTGCAGGATCCCCGCCGGGGAGTGTTGACGACGGGCCGGTCGGAATCGACCGGTCAGGTGGTGTTCCAGCGCGGCTTCCAGTTGCCGGCGCTGCCGCCCGGCACCGAAACGGTGGAAGTCAACGGCGTCGACTATCGGGTGCGCACCCTCGCCGTCGACGAGAACGGCGGCGTCATCATGTCGATCGGCCTTCGCGCCGACAGCATTCTGCTGAGCGCCTCCAGAATTCCGCTGTACACCGCGGCAGGTCTGCTCACCGTGTTGATCGCCGCCCTCCTGGGATGGATGCTCGCGGGCCCCGCCATCCGTCCGCTGCGCAGACTGACGGAACACACGAAGCAGTTGGGCAAGGGCAGCGAGGAGATGCCCAAGGTGCGTGGTGTGCGTGAGGCCGAAGACCTCTCCGAGGCGATGTCGGCCATGCTGAGCCGACTGACCGCCGCGCAGCGGGCCACCACCAACTCCTTACAGGCTGCCCAGGACTTCGCCGCCAACGCCGCCCACGAGTTGCGCACGCCCCTCACGGCCATGCGCGCCGATCTGGACACGCTGCGGATTCACGATCTTCCCGCCGAGGAGCGGGAGGAGGTTGTGATGGACCTGTCCCGGGCGCAGCGACGGGTGGAGGCGATCATCACGGCGCTCGGGCAACTGGCTTCTGGGCAACTGGCGCAGGTCGAAGACCGTGAACCCGTTGACATCACCGACATGCTCGACCGGGTGGCCAGGGAGAACATGCGGCTACACGGTGAGGTCGAGATCGTGGTGGAAGCCGACGATGACCTCGGCGCCATCTGGGGCTGGCCGAGCGGCCTGCGCCTGGCCGTAGACAACCTGGTGCGCAACGCGATCGCCCATGGGCAGGCGACCCGCATCGTGCTGGAGGCACGCCGGGTGGGCGAGGAGATCGTCATCATCGCAGACGACAACGGGCGCGGACTGCCCGTCGAGGAGCACAAGACGGTCCTTGGCAGGTTCTCACGCGGCAGCACTGCGACGCCGGGCGGCTCCGGGCTGGGCCTCGCACTCGTGGTCCAACAGGCAGCGCTGCATCACGGCAGCTTCGAACTGTCCAACGGCCCGCTCGGCGGGTTGCGCGCGACCCTGACGGTGTCAGCCTCGGGTGAGCAGAGCGGCTCCTGCGCGCCAGCCGAGTAGCAGCACGGCGGTCGAAAGCGACGCCACGACAATGAAACTCGGTGCAACCCCGGCAGAGGTCAGCTTCCTCAGCAGCATCCCCACGACAATCGTGGCCAGCCATACCGCCGCCCCGGTCGGGACGAGTGCGGCCGGGCGTTGCCAGGCTCGGGACAGTATCCAGCCGGCAACCGTACCGACCAGAAACGGCCACGCGGTCTCGGCGATACCGGAAGCGGTCAATCCTTCGGCGTGGCTGCGCCGGCCGATCGTGCAGAAGACGACGACGCAGAGGACGTCGGTCGCGAACGCGGTCAACGCCGGACGGGTCCGCTCGTCGCTATTGATCGGCATACGTCATCACATCCAGTTCCATTGGCATAACGTTCATTTCGTCGCGGCCCGGGAAGCCCGGCTGCATGGGCGCGGGTTCGCCGTCGAAGAGGATGTTCAAATTGTCCGCCGGTTCGGCGACTCTCGAGTCGAGGCGAAACTTGGTGAACACAAACGGCAAACCGTTGGAGCGCAGCGGATCCGGTGTGCTCATGACGTGGAAGTGGAGATGCGGCGCATCGGTATTACCGGTGTTGCCGACCGAACCGATCACCTGGCCCACGGTGAGGCGGTCACCGATCTTGACCTTGACAGCGCCCGTCTTGATGTGGGCGTACAGCGCATAGTTGCCGTCGCCCAGATCCTGCACGATGTGGTTTCCCGGGTACTGGTCGAGTCGTAGTCCAGCGGGACTCGCACCGGGCACCTGCTCGGGCAGGCCGCCGACGGCCGCAACCACAGATCCGTCGGCGACGGCGTGGATGTCAGCACCGAAGTAGGAGAAGCTTTCCGGCTTCGCCCGGTCACCGGTGAACAGGCGTCCGTCTGGCCGAAGTTGTACATAGTCGATCGCATACCGCTCGGCCGCCCATAGTTGGCCGTCGATCGGGTTGAGCGCCAGGCGGTGTGCACTCATGCCGCAGCAGCCGTCCCCGTCCAGCCAGTCCGGCCCCGACAGCGGCGGCGAGATCGCAATCGGCTTGCGCGCCTGGACCTCGGTTGGTGCGATATCGATGGTCATGGTCGCGGGGAACAGCGGCGGATTCGGTTCGGGCAGAGACACACCGATTGCGTGCACCAGCCGATCCGGAACCGTCGCCTCCTTGTCCAGTGCCACGTCCATCCAGACGACGGCGGCCTGCGCGGGCCCGATTGTCGTTGTGGGCGTGGTGGTTCCGAGTACACGGGTCCGGCCGGAGAGCTGCTCGCCGGTCAGCTTGACCAGCGACACGTCGCGGTCGAGCACCACCATCGACGTGAGTCTCACCTCTTGGGCGAGCACATTGGTCAGCGCGACCTCGTATGTGAGATGAACTTTGCCGTCGGTCGTAGGAACCGGCACCGGTGCAGCCAGCACGCTGCCGACCAACGGTGTGATCACCGGCGGCTCGGGACCGCGGATGGGGCCGGAGTTGGTAGGTGAGGAGGTCGACGCAGCAAGTGGCTGGGACGGGGCTGAGCAGCCGGTGAACAGCAGCATCAGAACGCCGAAAACCGCGGTGGCTGTTCGGGTTTGCATCAGTGGGATCGCTCGCCTCTACGGGTCGGTTTCGCGCCGGGCGTCAGAGTCGGTGGCGGGTAGCCGCGGCTCGTTGTCGATTGTTTCGGGGGCGACGCCGGAATCGACGTCGGGATCGACGTCGGCCGCGGTGCGGAACATGAAGAAGAACACCACCCAGCCGATCGCGGCGATGAATATCCAGCTGACCATTCGGTAGATGAGCATGGCGGAGATCGCTGAGGCCAAAGTCATTCCGCTGGACACCAGACCTGGCACCAGCACCGCCTCGACCACCAACAGCCCGCCGGGCATCAGCGGGATCGAAGCGACGGCACGGGCGGCGACGTAGGCGACCACCACGCCGAGCAGCGACGGTTTCCCGCCCGCGGCGAAGCAGGCGAACAACAGCGTCGCCACCCCGGTGACGAGTGTCATCATCGACCACACGAATGCGACGCCCAGCTGGCGTCGAGTCAGGTTGACCGATTCGAGTTGAGCCAGCGTCTCGCGCCATTTGGCCAGGCCGTTGTCCGACGGCTTGGCACGCAGATAGTTCACCCACGACAGCACGCGGACACCGACGCCGTCGAGCAGGTCTGGACGCGACGCCACCGCCTGCGCCAGCAGGATCAGCATGATGAACCCGGCGAGGGTGAAGATCAGCGAGAACGGGTTGTGTTTGGCCCCAAGGAAGAACGCGCTGCCCAGCCCGAGCAGCGTCAGGCTGATGACCTGGAGCGCGCCTGACATGACCAGCTGCCAGGATGCGATCACCGGAGTGGCGCCCCAGCTGCGCTGCTGGCGGTAGATGAACGTCGCCGACAGCACCGGCCCACCGGGCAACGTGGTGCTCAGCGAGTTGCCCGCATAGAACGCGGCCTGCGATCGCCATTGATGCACCGGTACGCCCGCCGAGCGCAGCAGCTTGCGCTGGATGTCACCGAAAAAATGCATCGAGGCCATGGCCGAACCCACCGCCGCGAGCACCCACCACCAGTTCGCGGAGTACAGGCTGCGCCATGCGTTGGCGAGCTGGTCGCGAACCAACGTCAGTTCGACGGACAGCACCGCGATCGCGACGGCGATGATCACCCACCGCAGCCACCAGTACTTGCCGCGCGCTGGGGGGTCCTGACCGCGGGCCTCGCGCGCCGGCGCGTCATGCGACACGCCCTACAGGGTAAAGCGTGCGGCCACTGTTTCCCGAGATACCCGGTCTGGGCGGGGCGGGCCGTTACGCTGACCGAATGCCCGCCGGTCTTTCCGATGCTGACCAGGCGGTCAGCCCTCTGGTCCGCAAGGCCGCCGCGTGGTCGTGGCGGTTGCTCGTCATCTTCGCCGCCGTCCTCGCGGTGCTCTGGGCGATCAAGCGGCTCGAACTGATCGTGGTCCCCGTTGCCCTGGCGACGATGGTGGCGGCGCTGCTGCTGCCCGCGGTGGACTTCCTCGATCGTCTCGGCCTTCCGCGTGGCGTCGCGGTCGCGTTGATGCTGCTGTCCGGTTTCGCGGTCGTCGGCGGCATCCTCACGTTCGTGGTCAGCCAGTTCGTCGAGGGTGTGCCCGCCCTTGCCGAGCAGGTGGGCCACAGCATCGAGGGCCTGGGAAACTGGCTGTCCAGCGGCCCACTTCACGTCGGCGGCGACCAGATCCAGCAGGCCCGCGAGACCGCCCTCAAAGCGCTGCGCGACAACCAGGAGAAGGTGACGAGCGGCGCGCTGTCGACCGCGGGCGCCCTCACCGAGATCGTCACCGGCGCCCTGCTCGTGCTCTTCACGCTGATCTTCCTGCTGCACGGCGGGCGAAACATCTTCGGCTTCGTCACGAAGGTCTTTCCCGAGAACGTGCAGCCGCGTGTCCGCGACGCCGGACGGGCAGGGTTCCGTTCGCTGATCGGCTATGTGCGCGCGACGTTCCTGGTGGCGCTGGTCGACGCGGTGGGTATCGGTACCGGGCTGGCCATCATGGGCATCCCGCTGGCGCTACCGTTGGCGTCGCTGGTCTTTTTGGGCGCGTTCATCCCGCTGGTCGGTGCGGTGGTCGCCGGATTCCTGGCCGTCATCGTCGCGCTGATCGCCAAAGGCTTGATCTATGCACTCATCACGCTCGGCCTGATCATCGCTGTCCAGCAACTCGAGGGCCACGTACTGCAGCCGCTTGTGATGGGGCGCGCTGTCTCGATCCATCCGCTTGCCGTCGTGCTCGCGATCGCAGCGGGTGGCATCACGGCAGGCATCGTCGGCGCACTTCTCGCCGTGCCTGCGGTGGCGTTCCTCAACAGCGCGACGAGGGTGCTGCTCGCCAGAGATCCCGCGGCCGAGGAGGCCGCGCAGGCAGCGGATGACGCACCCGTCGTCGCGGCCGAAGCCGACGATGTCGAAAGTCCTGGTTGAGTCAACGGGCTCACGCGGGCAGCCGTACAACTTGCCGCTGGTAATCGGAACGTAGATTGTCAACAATTTATCATTGACACCACTGTTTTGGCTGGGTAGCGTTCCGACGTGCCTTCGATGCAGCGTATGTACGCGGGAGTGGCCGCGTTGATAATCGGTTCTGCAACCGTGAGTGCGTGTGGTAACTCCGCCGAGGAACGATTACCGGAGAACCCCAGCGTCATCATTCTCAGCGGCGACGGGATGGGGCCGCAGCAGCGCACGGCGATCCAGTACTACCTGTACGGGCTCGACGAGCGTCAGCCGATGGACGCGCTGCCGTACTCGGGCTTCCTGGACACGATTCCAGGTGACCCGGAGTACGCGGTGACCGATTCCGCCGCCGGCGCGACCGCATGGGCGATCGGGCAGAAGGTGCCCAACGGGACAACCGGGTTGGGTCCTGACGGCCAGGAGGTGCCTACGCTCATGGACATAGCGAAGGATCGCGGCATGGCCACGGGGCTGGTCAACGATCACGACGTCACCAATGCCACGTTGGCATCGTTCGGTTCGCCGGTGCCGGACCGGGACCTGAAAGTCGACATCGCCAAGGGCTACCTGGATCGCGGGGTCGACGTGTTGTTCGGCGGCGGGGAGAAGTACTGGTATCCCGAGGGTGAGCCGGGCAAGATTCCCGACGAGGGCGAGGACGACGCCAGCGAGGGTGTGGAGAACCTGGTGGCACGTGCCGCGGCCGACGGCTACTCCTACGCCTACGATCAGACCACTTTCGACGCGCTGAGCGGGCCGAAAGCGCTTGCGCTGGTGCAGGATAGCGCCAAGCGGCGGTCCACGGAGATCGAGGGCTACGACTACAACACCGATCCGTACTACGTCGCCCCGGAGAAGTTGGTGTCCAAGGCGCTCGACATCCTCGGTGCCAACGACAAAGGGTTCTTCTTGGTCATCGAGAGTGACGATCTGGATTCTGACGGCCACGAGCACGACGCGCAGAACATGATGCTGGCCGGCGAGTCGGTGAACAACATGGTGAAGGTCATCACCGAGTACCAGAAGGAACATCCCGAGGTGCTGTTGATCGTGACGGCCGATCATGAGACCGGCGGCATGACGATCGAGAACGTGCTCGAGGACGGCGAACCCGAACCCAACAGCGATCAGGTCGCCGACGACCCGGTGCCGTACTGGGCGCCCGCCCCGGAGAACATGCCGCTGCCGAATGGCGGGGTGCCCCAGCGCAGTGGTCCGTTCACGATCAAGGGCACCGACCGCAAGTTCAAGGTGGACTGGACGACGGCGGAACACACCGGAACGATGGTGCCGGTGACCGCGGCCGGCCCGTTGGCTGAACGCTTCACCGGCGTGCACCCCAACACGTATGTCTACGAGGTAATCACCGAATTGTGGGGCCAGAACTGAGCATTCAGGAGTCCGCGTGAGTGACCTCGCCACCCTTCCCGAAACGACCGCGCTGGCCCGAGGCGGCAGCTCCATCACGTTCGAGAACGTCAGCAAGTCCTATGACGGCGGCTCGCATGCGGTGGAGCGTGTCGATTTCCAGGTCGGGGCGGGTGAGTTCTTCTCACTTCTGGGTCCCAGCGGATGCGGGAAGACGACGACGCTGCGGATGGTCGCCGGCTTCGAGCATCCGACCTCGGGCCGCGTGCTGCTCGGCGATGAGGACATCACCTCGACCCGGCCCGCGCGCCGGCCGGTCAACCTCGTATTCCAGGACTACGCGTTGTTCCCCCACATGACCGTCGGCGACAACGTGGCCTTCGGCCTCAAGGTCAAGGGCCTGGCCCGCCGCGAGTGTACGGAGCGCGTCGCCGAGGCGCTGGGGTCGATGCGGCTCAGTGCCCTGGCAGACCGGCGCCCGACCCAGTTGTCCGGTGGTCAACGCCAGCGGGTCGCGCTGGCGCGCGCGTTGGTCAACCGTCCCAAGGCACTGCTGCTGGACGAGCCACTCGGCGCGCTCGACCTTCAGCTGCGCCGGGAGATGCAGCTCGAACTGGGCAGGCTGCACCGCAGCACCGGCACCACCTTCCTCTACGTCACCCACGACCAGGAGGAGGCGCTGACGCTGTCGGACCGGATCGCGGTGATGAATCAGGGCCGCATCGAACAACTCGCCGATCCGCGCACCCTGTACGAGCGGCCGGCCACCGCGTTCGTGGCGGGCTTCATCGGGACGTCGAACCTCCTGGTACTCAAAGACCCTCAGCGTATCGGGGTCCACCACGTCAGCGTCCTCGGCGAAGGCGACCGCCTCGTCGCCCCGGCGGTGTCGGCGGGTGATGGACCCATACAGGTCACCGTCCGCCCCGAGCGCATCTATCTGCACCCGACGGAGTACGTCGACGTGGCCGACGACCACAGCACGGTCGGCGGGGTGGTGTCCGAGATCGTCTACTGCGGATCCACCACCCACGTCACCGTGGAATTGCCGACCACCGAGCAACTCGTCGTCCACGAGCTCAGTGACGACACCGATCTGCGCGCGATCGGCCGCGGTTCACGGGTGCGGCTGTCGTGGCCCGCGGCCAGCACCCACGTCATCGGACCTTTGGCGGCGACCGCCGAGTGATTGCACGGACTTCGGAATCGGCGGGCTGGGTGGACTGTCACGCCCACCTGCTCGCCGGTGCCGACGACGGCCCGACCACCGAGGACGACAGCCTGCAGATGCTCGAGGATGCCGCGGCCGGCGGTACCGGGCTGCTGTTCGTCACCTCGCATATCGACGAACGATTCCCCTGGTCGCCACAACGTGACGACGACCTGAGCCGGGCATTCGACCGGCTGCTCGAACTCGCGGACAAGGTGGCTGGTTGTCCGCAACTGCGGATGGCCTATGAGCTGGCGCCGCGGCCCGCGACCGCGGAGTTCCGCGCCGACCCGGCGCGCTGGCGGCTTCCCGGCACCGACATGGTTCTCGTCGACGGACCCGACGACATCCCGATGGAGCACGACCCGGGCATATTCGACTACATCGCGCGCGTCACCGCCGCCGGTCTGCGGCCCATCGTCGCCCACCCCGAGCGCCGCGCATTCCTGTTCCCCGGTGACCGGGACTTCGCCGATGCGCTGAAGGCCAACGGCGCACTCCTCCAGGTCGATTCGGGCGCCCTACTCGGATTCGACGGGCCGACGGTCGCCGCCGAGGCGCACCGGCTTCTGGACGAGGGACTGGTCGATCTGGTCGCTTCGGACGCCCATGAACGGGGGGAGGCCGACCTGCGATCGGTCTATGACCATCTGCACCAACGCATCGGAGACCGCTGCGAAACCCTGCTCAACGGAACCCTTTTGGAGGAGAGATGACACCACATCCCATTATCCGGCGCTACACGCAGGCGGCTGCCTGCGCGTCGGGCGCGCTGCTCGTATTGACCGCCTGTGGTGGCGGCGGCGAGAACACTGCCACGGGTGGTGAACTGCGCACCTTCACCTATGAGGACACCATCGATCCCGGGATCATCGGGCCCTTCACGAGCGCGAATCCGGATCTCGACCTGAGGACAGCCACCTTCGAGAGCGTCGACGAGGGGGCGGCCAAGCTCAACGCAGGCTTTAGCACCGACGTCGTCGAGGTGTGCCTGGACGAGGCCAAACCACTGCACAAGGACAAACTGCTGGCCCCGATCGACACGTCGAAGCTGACCAACTGGGAGTCTCTTGATCCCACCTTCCGCGAGGCCCATGGGGTGGTCATCGACGGTGATGTCACGATGGCGATCTCCTCGGCAGGTCCACACGGAATGATCTATGACAACGACGCCATCCCCGGCGGTATCGACAGTTACACGGCACTGTTCGATCCGATGTACCGCGGCAAGGTCGCCATGGACAACGGTTGGCTGACCGGACTCGGGGTCACCGGCTTGGCCTCAGGGATCACCGACCCGCTGGAGATGACCGATGAGCAGATCGGGCAGATGAAGGACAAAATCCAGACCGCGATGGCTGACGGACAGTTCCGCACCCTTGCCGAGGGTGACTCCGATATGTCCAATCTGTTCAAGTCCGGTGAGGTCATCGTGGCCAACGGTGGCCGCGGCACTGCCGAGATGATCAACGCCAACGGCGGCAACGTCACCTGGGTGGCTCCCAAGGAGGGCACGATGTCGTGGATGTGCGGGCTCGGCATCAGTGCCGACGCCGCCAACGTCGACGCCGCGTACTCGTTCATCGACTACTACATCTCGCCGACGGCGCAGGGTGCCATCGGGGATCTCGGTTACGTCATCACCAATCCCAAGGGGCTGCCCGAGGTCTCCGAAGAATTCCGGAAGACCGCGAACCCGTCCGACCTGGAAGGCACCATCCCGCAGTTCGAACCCGACAACGCCGACGTATGGCGGTCCGCGTGGCAGGAGATCGAGGCCGGGGGGTGACCCTGTCGGGTAGCAGGGGCACCAATCGCACGGGCGCCGTGCTGGCCATAGCGCTCGTGGCGGTGGTACTGGTAATCCTCGTCGGACCCATCGTCCTGCTCGCGGTCTTCTCGTTCAACGACTCGTCCATCATCGCGTTGCCGTTCGAGGGCTTCACGTGGAGATGGTACGTCGAGGCCTTCACCGATCCCGATGTGGCTGACTCGCTACGCAATTCGACTGTCCTCGCCGCGGTCATCTCACCGCTTTGCGTGGTGCTCGGGACATCGACGGCATGGGCCATCACCCGCTTCCGATTTCCCACCCGTGGGCTGTGGTCGGGACTCGCCGGTGCACCGCTGGTGATCCCGTGGCTGGTCATGGGCGTCAGCGGGCTGTTGTTGTTCGCCTCGTTGGGCATCGAGTTGTCACTGTTGACTGTCGGTGCCATGCACATCGCGGTGACGTTCCCCTTGGTCACCGCGCTGGTGTCGGCGCAATTGGTGCGCTTCCAACGATCTCAGGAGGAGGCGGCCGTCGACCTCGGCGCCTCGCAGTGGCAGCTGATGACCAAGGTGGTCCTGCCGCAGTTGGCACCCACCTTGGGCGCCGCGCTGATCTTCTCGTTTGCGTGGTCCTTCAACAACTTCGAGATCAGCTTCTTCACCGGCGGCTATGAACAGACCTTCCCGGTCTGGGTGTACTCGGTGCTGCGACGCTCGGACAACCTGCCAATCGTGAATGCCGTCTCCACGGCGGTCTCGCTGGTGCAGGTGGCCGTCGTGTACGGCATGTGGTCAGCGCTACAGGCCGTCAACCGGCGCCGGGGGACCGAGGAATCACTCGCCGACATGGTGGCGGGAGGCCTGCGATGACAGCGGTGCAGGAGATCTCGGCTGCGGCCGAGGCGGCGCCGGCACGCCGACGCAGGACCTGGCTACCATTCGGCTACCTGTCTGCCCCGATGGCCGTGCTGGTGCTCCTGGTTTTCGTGCCGACGATCATCCTGTTCCTGATCAGCCTCGGCATGAAAGTGGGGCGCGGGCAGAGTGTGTGGTCGCTGGACGCGTACGTCGCCATCCTCACCGATCCGCTGTACCACAAGGTGGCGCTGACCACCGTCTTCATCGCCACCTGCGCGATGGTGGTCCAGCTGGTCATCGGTGTGCCGCTGGCGTATGTGATGGCGTTCAAGTCTGGACGCTTCGAGATCCCGCTGCTGCTGGGCATCGTGTTACTCGACCAGCTCAACCCGGTGGTCCGGGTGTACGCCTGGCGAATGCTGCTGGGCCGCAACGGGATCATCAACGGCTTCCTGCAGGCTATCGGTGTGATCGACCAGCCCATCGACTGGCTGCTGTTCAACCAGGTGACGGTCATCATCGTGCTGTCCACCAGTTGGATCACATACACGGTGATTCCGCTGTATGCGGCGATGAAAGCCATCGACACCACCCTGTTTCAGGCCGCAGCCGACTTGGGCGCCGGGTGGTGGGTGATGACCCGGCGGATCCTGCTGCCCCTGGCGGCGCCGGGGATCTTCATGGCCGTGCTACTGGTCTACATTCCACTGTTCACCGACTTCGCCACCCCCACCCTGGTCGGCGGCACCAGCGGCTACATGCTGGGCCAGGCCGTCAATGACCTGATTCTCGAACAAGGCGACCTCGCTCGCGGTGCGGCACTGAGCAATCTGCTGCTGCTCGCCGCGGGTGTGGTGGCCGCCATCGCCTTCCGACTCGCCAAGATCAACAGACTGGAGACCTGAACCATGACGCTGCTCCCACCGGTGCCCGCCGCCGTGCCCGGCCCGCGAAGCACCGAACTGTTGGCGGCCTACGACAAGATCTTCTATCCGGGACTGGTCGGTGACGGCTATCCCTTTGTGGCGCAATCACGATCGGGCTGGACCGTCACCGACGTCGACGGGCAGGTGTTCGTCGACCTGGTGAGTTCCTCGGCCTCGGTCCCGATGGGTGCCGGACGCACCGAGATCGTCGAGCCCGCCGCGGCGGCGCTGCAGAGCTTCGGTAACGAGGACAGCCACGCGGTTTTCCACGAGTGGATGCTGCCGCTGGCGCAACGGATTCTCAGTCTGGCTCCGGAGGGCCTCACCCGGGTGGACATCTCACTCAACGGCACCGAGTCGGTGGAGACCGCGGTGCGGGTCATGCGAAGAGCCACCGGGCGACCGGTGATCATCGGCTTCTTCGGCGCCTACCACGGTGAGACCACCACCACGGCGTCGCTGGGTGCCGAGCAGTACGAGATCGGCCGCGAACTGCGTGGATTGGCAAGTGGATTCGTCCATGTTCCCTACCCGAACGCGTACCGCAATCCCTTCGGCGAACCCCGCGTCGGAGGCTCCGGTGATCCGTGGGTGGACTACCTACGTGACCATGTGCTCTTCCACCTGGTCGACCCATCAGAGGTGGCGGGCGTGATCATCGAACCGATCCTCGGGTCCGGCGGAGTGATCTCGCCGCCGGATACCTTCTGGACTGCGCTCACTGAGTTGTGCCGGGAGTACGGCTGGCTGCTCTGCCTCGACGAGGTGAAAACCGGGTTCGGCCGGACGGGAGAGGTGTTTGCAGCCGATCTGTGGGGCCTGCAGCCGGATCTGATGTGTCTGGGCAAGGCGATGGGCGGCGGTGTCATGCCCATCGGGGCACTGCTGGGCACCGAACGTGCACTTGGTGGATTCAGCAACCTGTCCACCGGGAGCACCTGGTCGTGGCTGCCCGCAGCGTGCGCCGCGTCGCTGGCCTATCTGGACCTGATGGAACGCGAGGACGTGCTGTCCAATGTGCGTGCGCTGCACCATATTGCGGTCGACATGCTGGTTCCGCTCGTGGACCAGATCCAGCAGGTGGGCGATGTCCGGGTACAGGGCGGATTCGTCGGCATCGAGTTCGTCAAGGACAAAGCCACCAAGGAACGTGATCTCGAACTGCAGGACGCCGTAGCCGAAGGATGTATCAAGCGCGGGGTTTTGGTAGTGGCCAGTACGACCAGCCTCAACATCCAGCCGTCGTTGGTGATGCCGCCGCAGGCGTACGCCGAGGCGCTCGGTCGGGTGCTGGAGGCCGTCGAGGAAGCTGTCGCGGCCCGGTGAACGCAGGGCTGCGTACCGCCAGTGCGGCCGCGCTGAAGGCCATGGCCGACAACGGAACCCTGAAGGTGCCGCCGGTGTTGGAGGCGCCGCAGGGGCCACGCAGCCGCGTCGGCGGCAAGGACGTCCTGGTGGCGTGCTCCAATGACTACCTCGGGCTGGCAGCCGACCCGCGTGTGGTCGCAGCGACCGTCGACGGGGTACAGCGCTACGGGGCGGGTACGGCGTCGGTGCGGTTCATCTGCGGGACGTTCACCCCTCACCTCGAGCTGGAACGCGACCTCGCGAATCTTGTTGGCACAGCGGCCGCACTGACATTCGTCTCGTGCTGGGACGCCAACGCCGCGGCGATCGCGACGCTGGCCGACCAGCGCACCGCGGTGCTGTCCGACGCGCTCAACCATGCCTCGATCATCGACGCGGTGCGGGTTTCACGTGCGGGACGCAAGGTGGTGTACCCCCACGGGGACCTCGCCGCGCTCGACGAAGCGCTGGCCGGGCTGAGGGAGTGGGACCGCCGAATCGTGGTCACCGACGGGGTTTTCAGCATGGAAGGTGATGTCGCGCCACTGCCCGCGCTGATCGAGCTGTGCCGGCGCCATGACGCGGTGCTCATGGTCGACGACTCCCACGGCGTGGGGGTGATGGGCGCCGACGGGCGCGGAACGCCGTCGGATCAGGGTGTGCTGGGCGAAATCGACGTTCTCACGGGCACATTGGGCAAGGCGCTCGGCGGTGCCGCGGGCGGCTACATCGCGGCGCCGACGGAGGTCGTGGAGCTGCTGTCGCAGGTGGCCCGGCCGTCGCTGTTCTCCAACGCGCTTCCGGTCCCGACGGCGTGCGGCGCCCGCGAAGCCGTCCGGATCCTGCGGGAGGAACCGGAGCGGGTCGCCCGGCTGCACCACCTGGCGTCCGGGCTGCGCGACGGCCTGCGCGCGGCGGGGCTGGACCCGCTGCCCGGGGCCACCGCGATCGTGCCGATCATCGTGGGGGACACCGCGCGCGCGGGGCGGATGAGCCGCGAACTGCGTGAGCGCCACGGAGTGCTCGTCACCGGATTCGGCTATCCGGTGGTTCCCGAGGGCAGCGCCCGGTTCCGGCTGCAGGCCAACGCGGCGATGACCGACGACGACGTGTCCGCGGTCATCGACGCGATCGTCGCGGTCGCCGGCTGACTCAGACGATGCGGATCAGCTTCTTGTTGACGAACTCGTCGATGCCAAAGCGGCCGAGTTCACGCCCGAAGCCGGAGCGTTTCACGCCGCCGAACGGAAGCTCGGCGCCCTCGGCGCCCACCGCGTTGACGAACACCATGCCCGCGTCGATCTTGTCGGCGACCCGCTTGGCCTGCTCGGCATCGGTGGTGAACACGTAGGAGCCCAGACCGAACGGGGTGTCATTGGCGAGTTCGACGGCCTCGTCTTCGGAGCTCACCTTGTAGACGGTGGCTACCGGGCCGAACAGCTCCTCCTTATAGGAGTCCGAATCCGGTGAGACGTTGGTCAGCACGCCGGGGGGGAAGAACGCGCCCCGGCGCTCGCCCTCGGACACCAGCGTCGCACCCTCGGCGACGGCCCGGTCGACCTGCTCGGCCAGCCGTTCGGCGGCGGCCAGCGACGACAACGGCGCCAGGCCCTCGCCCTTCTCCTTGACCTTCGCGGTGAACTTCTCCAGGAATTCGTCGTAGACACTGTCGGCGACGATGAAGCGCTTGGCGGCATTGCAGGCCTGCCCGGTGTTCTCGAAGCGGCCGTCGATGGCGGCGCTCACCGTGGCGTCCAGATCATCGGACGAGAGGAGGATGAACGGATCCGACCCGCCCAGTTCCAGCACCACCTTCTTCAGGTTGCGTCCGGCGATCTCGGCGACCGCCGCACCGGCCCGCTCGGAACCGGTCAACGACACCCCCTGTACCCGGGGGTCGGCGATCGCGTCGGCGATCTGTTCGTTGGTGGCGTAGACGTTGACGTATGCGCCCTGGGGGTAGCCGGCGTCGTCGAAGATCTGCTGCAGCGCCGCTGCCGATTCCGGGCACTGCGGCGCGTGCTTGAGCACGATGGTGTTTCCCAGCACCAGGTTCGGTCCGGCGAACCGTGCCACCTGGTAGTACGGGTAGTTCCACGGCATGATGCCCAGCAGCACGCCGATCGAGCTGCGCCGGATCAGTGCGCTGCCGTCGCCTTCCAGCAGGTCGATCGGCTCGTCGGCGAGGAACTTCTCGGCGTTGTCGGCATAGAACTCGTAGATCGCGGCGCTGAACTCGACTTCGCCCTCGGACTGATCCAGCGGCTTGCCCATCTCGCGCTGGATGATCTTGGCCAGTTCGTTCTTGCGTTCGTTGTGCAGGGCGGCGACCTTGCGGATCAGCTCGGCACGCTGGGCCACCGTCGTCGACTTCGACCACGTCCGGTGTGCCTCAGCGGCTGCCGACAGCGCCGCATCGATCTGCTCGTCGGTCGCGGTCGGATACTCCTTCACCACATCACCGGTTGCCGGATCCACCACCGCGTACATGGGATTGCTCAAGTGTCCTCAGCTCCTCGTCTCGTCTAGGACCAACCTATCGAAGGCGATCTGCTCCAGCACCGATTCGTCGATGCCGATTCCGAGGCCTGGACCGTCGGGGGCGTGCACGAGGCCGTCGGTTCCGGTGCGCAGCACGGTGGTGACGCCGTGTTCGAACGGCTCGACGGGCACCGCTTGCTCGAAATAGGTCGTTCTGCCGAACGCGAGAGCCACCTGGAGGTCAGCGGCCTGGATGACGGTGTGGCCGTAACTGATGAGCTCGACGTCAAGCCCTGCCTTCTCGGCAGCGCGGATCATCCGGACCGCCGGAGTGGGACCACCGACGAAGGACACGTCGAAGCGGACCGCACTGAAGGGCTCGAGTAGCAGGACCGTGCGCAACAGATCGGGCTGCCATATCGCGTCACCGGCTGGAAGTATTGGCACAGAGGGGAATTCGTCACGCAACACACGGTAGCCGGGCACGTCGAAGTCCGGAATCGGTGCTTCGAACCACCGCGCGCCGACGTCGTCGCAGGCGGCCGCGACCAACCGCGCACCGTCGACGCTGTAGCGGCCCTCGGCGTCGAACATCATGACAAGGGCGGGGAACGCCGGGCGCAGTGCGCGAAGCAGTGCCGCGTCGCGGTCGGGAATTCCCCACGCATGCAGTTTGACTGCGGTGTAACCGGATTCGACGAACCCGGTCAGTGCCTCCCGGTAGGCAGCCTCGTCGTCGAGTAATGGCACCGAGGCATATCCGGGCAGCGACGTCGGGGTCGGCCCGCCGGCCAGCATCTCGCGCAGGGGGATCCCCCGGCGACGGGACGCCAAGTCCCACAGCGCGGTATCTATCGTTGAGCGCACCGCGGGCGGGAACGCGGAGGTGTTGTCCTCGGACACCAGGGCGTAGACGCCCTCCCGGTCCTCGGCCTCCATGCCCAACAACAGGGGCAGCAGCGGTCGCAACGTCTCGATGGGGCCCCGGTCCCACATTCCGAAGGTGTCCGAGTCGTATGCGCCGATACCTGTCAGGCCATCGGTGTCGGTGACGCGCACCAGGGTGGTCGTCGTGTACACCTCGTCGGAATGCGATGTGTACCGGAACCGCTCGACCTCGGGACCCAACGCCCAGGCTTCAATCCGGCCGATGGCTGACACGCCTGCAGTACATATTGCAGATAGTAGATTGTCAACATTCGCCTCCGTATACTCACCGCATGAGTGATCGCGCAGTGCTGCGGCCCATCGACATGCCTCGATCGCTGAGCGAGGACGCCGCCGACCGGATCCGCGAACAGATCGTCCTCGGCGGGTTCAGTCAAGGCGAGCACCTCAAGGAAGCCCGGATCGCCGAGCAGCTCAATGTGAGCCGGGGGCCGGTGCGCGAGGCCTTCAAGATTCTGCGCGCCGAGGGATTGCTCGCTGAGGAACCGCATCGCGGGACGTTCGTCGTGAGCCTGACGGCCAACGATGTCCGCGATATCTACCAGGTCCGCGCATCCATCGAAGAACTTGCCGTCCGGTTGGTGTGCCAAGCGGGCGATCCCCAGGCGCTGGCCACGCTGCGGACGCTGGTGGCAGGGATCAGCGATGCCGCCGCGACCGGCGACGCGAGCGCAGTGGCACGGGCCGACCTGGCATTTCACAACGGACTGTGTGTGTTGTCGGGCAACTCGCGCGTCCACGAGGTCTTCATGCGCTACGTGCCGACCATCCGCGGCCTGTTGCGCCTCGACGAGCGGATCATGCCGTCTTTGGGTGAGGTCGCGTGCCAGCACGCGCCTATCGTCGACGCGATCGAATCGCGCGACGAGGAGCTGGCAGCCCGACTGGCAAGGGAGCATTCCCTGGAAGCCGGCAGGCTGCTGGTCGCGCTCCTTGACGAGTCCGGGTAATCCACGCCGTTCACTGCGATCCAGCCGAATCGTAGATTGTTGACAATCTATGGTCTGCGAAATAATGTTCCTGGATGGCAGGGGACAAAGCGAGGAGTCACGCGTGACACGCATCAAGAGGGCGCTGGTCCTCGTAGCCATGTCAGCGCTGGTGCTCATCACGCTCGCCGGTTGTGGCGGCGGCTCGACCCCTCCGGGCGCGGGCAGCACCAATCCGAGCGATCCCACCTCGATCAGCGGCACCATCCGGCTGTACTCCTACGAGGATGGCTACGACGCCGAGTACATGAAGTCGTTCCACGAGATGTACCCGAACATCAAACTCGAGACCGCCTCGTTCGGCAGCAACGAAGAGGCAATCGCGAAGATCCAGGCGGGCTTCCAGGCCGACGTCATCAACACCTGCGTCGACGAAGCTTCGCAGGAGGCCGTCGAGAAGGGCGTCTACGCACCCTTGGATACCGCGCGTCTGGAGCACTGGGACCAGATTTGGCCCGCGATGAAGGAAATGCCCGGCGTCACTGTCGACGGCAAGTTCTACGTCGTGCCGGTCGACGCGGGCACCGCAGGACTGATCTACAACGCCGAGAAGATCACCACGCCACCGGACTCGTGGAATGCCCTGTTCGATCCGCAGTTCAAGGGCCGCGCCTCGCTGCAGGACAACGCCGTGACCGCCATCGACATCGGCGCGCTCGCGACCGGCATCACTGACCCGCTGAACATCGATGCCGCCCAACTGGAGAGCGTGAAGCAGTTCCTCTCCGAACACCGGTCGCAGTTCCGCACGCTCTGGGAGGACCAGGGCGAGATCGCGGCGCAGTTCAAGTCGGGCGAGATCGACATCGCCAGCGGCTACACCAACATCGTCAAGGACCTGCAGAGCGACGGGGTCCCGGTGGAGTTCGCCGTGGCCAAAGAGGGCCAGATGCTGTGGACGTGCGGGTACGGCATCAGTCCCGACATCGCCGACGAAAACGTCGATGCCGCATACGCGTTGTTGAACTGGTACACCAGTCTGCCCGCGCAGATCTACGAGGCGACCAACTGGAATTACATGACGTCCAACGAAGGCATCGTCGACGCGGTGACCCCAGAGGTCCGTAAGGACGCGGCGCTGGACACGCTCTTCGACCTCGACAACGCCATCCCTGCCGCCCCGCCGAAGGACCGCGCCGCCTGGGTGGAGGCGTGGGCCGAGGTCAAGGCCTCATGAGTCGCCGCGCTCCACACCCGTGAGCGTGTCGCCGTGGCGTGCGTTCCTGGTCATGGTCGGTGCGGTTCTGTTCGGGCCGTTGCTGATCCTGGTGTTCTTCTCCTTCAACGACTCCAGCGTGCTGGCTTTGCCGTTCGAGGGCTTGACCCTTCGTTGGTACCGCCTCGCCCTCACCGACCCGTCGTTGCACGCCGCGCTGCTGAACTCGACCATCGTCGCGCTCATCGTCGCTCCGCTGTGTCTGGTGCTCGGCACGCTGGCGGCATTCGGCATCACCCGGTTCCGCTTCAGGGGACGGGGCGCCGTGGCCGGGCTGGTCGCCGCACCGCTCATCCTGCCCTGGCTGGTGATCGGCATCGCGGCCCTGATGGCCTACGCCAAGGCTGACATCACGTTGGGTCTGCCCACGGTCATCGCGACGCAGGCGGTGTGTACGTTCCCGCTCGTCACGGCGATCGTCGGCGCCCAGTTGTTCCGCTTCGAGCGGGTACAGGAGGAGGCCGCAATCGACTTGGGTTGCAACCGGATTCAGGTGCTTCGCTACGTGGTGTTCCCGCATATCGCACCGGCCCTGGCCGCGGCGGGCATCTTCGCGTTCACCTGGTCGTTCAACAACTACGAGATCAGCGCCTTCACCCTCGGTTTCCAGCAGACCTTCCCGGTGTGGGTGTATTCCTCGGTGCGCGATCCCGACCACACCGCCGTCGTCAACGCCGTCTCGGCGTTGATCTCGGCCGTCCAGGTCCTGCTGATCTGGGGCGGCTTGAAATTGATCAAACGGCGCACCTCCAACGAAGCCGCGACCGCGATGATCACCGGGGCGTCCCAGGCGGGGGGCAAGGCATGACGCGCCGCGGTGCCGAAACCCGTGGTGCACTGGCGGTTCTCGCGGCGCCGACCACCGCCCTTGTGGTGCTCTTCCTCGTGCCGTTCGCGGTGCTGGTCCAGATGAGCGTCCTGAAGTTCCCCCCTAACGCGGCAAGCGGGGCCACCCTCGACCACTACTGGGATGTTGTCACCGACCCACTGAATCTCAAGATCGCGTTGACCACCTTCGTCATCGTCACCATCGCGATGACCGTGATGCTGCTGATCGCACTTCCGCTGGCCTATTACATGGTCTTCAAGGCAGGCAAGCGCGAACTGTTCCTGCTGCTGGCGATCGTGGTCGCCGACGAACTCGCGCCTGTCGTGCGGGTCTACGCCTGGCAGGTCATCCTCGGCCGCAACGGCCTGGTCAACGCAATCCTGCCTGGCCCACCCATCGACTGGTTGCTGTATAGCCCGTTTGCGGTGGTGATCGCCCTCGTCACGTCCTACATCACCTATACGACCATTCCGATCTACGCCGCGATGAAGGCCATCGAGCCGGTAACACTGGAAGCCGCAACCGATCTGGGCGCGGGATGGTTTCATCAGTTCCGACGCATCCTGGTGCCGTTGGCCGCGCCGGGCATCCTGGTCGCGGCGATCCTGGTGTACATCCCGATGTATGCCGACTTCGTCGCTGCCGACATTCTGGGTGGCCCGTCGTCATACATGCTCGGCCAGCGCATCCGCGATGTGATCCTGGAGGAAGGCGACTGGGGTACCGGTTCGGCGATGAACCTCGTCATGCTGGGGCTGTCCGGGGTGTTCGCGCTCCTCGCCTACCGGATGGCGCAGCTCAACCGGATGGCGACGTGATGAGCGGCGACCTGCTCGCCGATCCCGCGACGGCATTTGACGATGACGCGATTGCCGCCGCCGTGGGCGAGCAGTTCGGGTTCCACGGCACCGTGCGTGCGCATTTCGACAGCGAGCGCGACCAGACCGCCTTGCTGGCCAACGACTCTGGAGTGCAGCGGATCGTGAAGATCTCGCATCTTTCCGTGCGTGCCGCCGAGGTCGATCTCGAAGGACAGGCCGCGATATGGGTGCAACGGGTGGATCCCACGCTGCCGATGGCCGTACCGCTGCCGACCGTCACCGGCGAGTTGTATGGACTGTCGCAGCATCGGCTGGTCCGGCTGTACGACCGGCTGCCCGGTGCGGCCTCACGGCCTGGTGCTGCACTGAAACCGGCCCGGGTCAAGGAATTCGGCGGCGTGGCCGCGCGGCTCGGACTCGCACTGCGGGGCTTCTTCCACCCCGCGGCGCAGCGCCGGCTGCTCTGGCACGTCGAGGCCCGCCACGAGGTCCGCACGATGACCGACGCCATCGCCGACGCCGACGACCGGGCTTTGGTGCGCGCCGCGCTCGACCGGTTCGAGGACAACGTGGCGCCGCTGTGGGCGACGTTGCGGGCACAGCCGGTCCACTCGGACCTGACACTGGACAACCTGCTGCTCGGCGATGACGACCGTATCTGCGGCATCATCGATTTCGGCGATCTCACCCATACCGCGTTGGTGGCCGACGTCGCGGCGGCGCTGGCCTCGGCGGGCTCGACGCGCACCGGTCGGGACCTTCTGTCCACGATCGCGCTGTTCCTCGACGGCTACACCGCGATCAGCCTGCTGGAGCCGGTGGAGCGGGCCGTGCTCGCCGACACGCTCATGCTGCGGAACGCGATCGCGCTGAGCCTGTCGGCCGCCCGGCGCGATCTGCACCCGCGCAACGCCGAGTATCTGCAGAGTTGGGACGCGGGCGCATGGAACATGTTGCGCGAACTCGGCGCCGCTGATCCCGGCGACGTTGCGGCCGCGTTCGGAGCGCCACGGCCGCGGTCGGCTCGTGCGGTTCTCCTGACGCGCCGCCAGGCCGTCTTCGGGTCGGCGCTGGCGCCACTGACCTACCGGGATCCGCTCGAGCCGGTGAAGGGCAGCGGTGCAGAGCTTTTCGATGCCGACGGGCTGCGCTACATCGACGCCTACAACAACGTGCCCGTGGTCGGCCACGCCCATCCGCGGGTGGCCACGGCGATCGCCGACCAGGCCCGGCTGCTGAGCACCAACCTGCGCTACCTGCATCCGCACGCCATCGATCTCGCCGAGCGGCTGGTCGCGAGCATGCCGGCCGGTTCGGGTCTGGACACGGTGCTGTTCGTGAACTCGGGCAGTGAGGCGACCGACGTCGCCTGGCGGATCGCGACCGCCGTCACCGGCCGGACCGGCGCGCTCGTCACGGACTTCGCGTATCACGGGGTCACCACGGCGACGACCGCCTTCTCACCCGAACAGTGGCGTGGCGGCTGGATACCCGATCACGTCGAACGGTTCCCGGCACCGCACGGCCCGGATCCGAAGCCCGGTGTCGACGCCGCCATCGAGCGGCTCGCGCTGCGTGGGCATCGGCCGGCCGCGCTCCTCATCGATCCCACGTACACCAGCGACGGAATCCTGGTGCCCGGCAGGGGGTATCACCGCTCACTCACCGAAGCCGCCAGGCAGGCCGGCGCCATCGTGGTGGCCGACGAGGTGCAGGCAGGCTTCGGGCGCGCAGGCGATCACCTCTGGTCCTTCGACGGCGCCGGACTGGCGCCGGATATCGTCACCCTGGGCAAACCCATGGGCAACGGCTACCCGATCGCGGCGGTCATCGCGCGCCGCGCCGACGTCGAAGCGCTGGCCGCGCACACCGAGTTCTTCAGCACCTACGCCGGCGGCCCCGTCGGCGCGGCCGCCGCGTCGGCGGTGCTCGACGTCATCGCCGACGAGAACCTCGTCGAGCATGCGGCTGCCATGGGGGTACTGCTGAGGGACCGGCTGGCCGGCGAGCACCGGGAGGTGCGCGGCCGCGGATTGTTGATCGGGGTGCAGCTCGACGGCGGGACCCAGCTGGCCGGCGCGGTACTCGAAGCGGTGCGCCGCAACGGCGTGCTCATCGGCGCGACCGGACCCCGATCTGACGTACTCAAGATCCGACCACCACTGGTGATCACGCCCGAACAGGTTCAGAAGGTGGCCTCGGTGGTGCTTGACGCCATCGAAACAGTTGCAGAAGAACGCCTTTCAGAGGAACGAGGATGACAGATGCGTAGCAGAGATCAGTTCGAAGGCACCGACCGCTCGCTGCAGCGGGCCTGGATCAAGGGCGCCGGCTTCACAGACGAGGAACTCAGCCAGCCGCTGGTGATGATCGCCAACACGTATCAGGACTTCTCCCCTGAGAACGCGCACCTGCGCACCCTCGTCGACGCGGTCAAGTCCGGTGTGCGGATGGCGGGCGGCACCCCCATCGAGTTCAACACCTTCCACGTCACCGACAGCGAGGCGTTCGCAGCCCGCAGCATGCGTTACGTGCTGCCCAGCCGGGACGTCGTCGCCGACTCGATCGAACTGATGGCCGAGGGCCACGGTGTCGACGCACTGGTTCTGCTGACCGGTGGCGACAAGCCGACACCCGGCATGGTGATGGCGGCCGCCCGGCTCAACCTGCCGTCGATCCTGTTGTATGCAGGCCCGACGCCGTACGGCGTATACCGCGGGAAGAAGCTGTTCCTCGAGACGGTCTACGACGGAGTCGGCCAGGTGGTGCGCGGCGAACTGGACGAGGTCACCCTCAAGCACTGGGAAGACGAACTCTTCCCCGGGCCTGGCGCAGGTGACACCCTGACATCGGGCAACACTGCGGGCATCTACTGCGAGGCACTGGGAATGTCGTTGCCGCACACCGGAACACTGTCCGCCGGGTGTAACAATCAGATCAGGGCGGCCAAGTACACCGGAATGCGCATCGTCGAGCTGCTGCGCGACGATGTGCGCCCCCGCGACATCCTGACCGCCGAGGCGTTCGAGAACGCACTGCGGGTCGCGCTTGCGGTGTCGGGTTCGACCAACCTGGTGCTGCACTTCATCGCGATGGCGAAGGAGGCGGGCATCGAGCTCGATTTCGACACGATCGATCGCATCGGCAGGCAGACGCCGACGCTGGCAAAACTGGCGCCGTCGGGGCCGTGGGGTGTCACAGACCTGCACGCGGCGGGTGGTGTGCCCGCGGTGCTGGCCGAACTCGGCGACCTCGTCAACAAGTCGACGATCACCGTCTCGGGGCAGACCACCGGCGAGATCGCCTCTGCGGCCGAGAATCTGAACCCCGAGCTGCTGGCGTCTCGAGAGAACCCGATCGCGCCGGAAGGGGCGATCTTCATCCTGCGGGGGAGCCTGGCGCCCGACGGTGCGGTGGTGAAGGCTTCTGGCGTCGCACCAGCCATGTGGAAGTTCGAGGGCACGGCCAAGGTCTTCGAGGACGAGGAGTCCGCGATCGAGGGGATACTCGGCGGCGAGGTCACCCCTGGCATGGCGATCATCATCCGAAACGAGGGCCCTCGGGGCGGACCCGGGATGCGGGAGATGCTCGGAGCGACGTCAGCCGTGGTGGGCATGGGCTTGTCCGAGAGTGTCACGCTGATCACCGACGGCAGGTTCTCAGGAGCGACCCACGGACCGGCCATCGGGTACGTGGGGCCCGAGGCCGCCGACGGCGGGCCCATCGGGCTCGTCGAGGACGGCGACCGGATCCTGATCGACCTCGACGACCGGCGCCTCGACCTGGATGTGCCTGACGAGGTGCTGGAACAGCGCCGCTCGGTGTGGGTACGGCGCGAACCCAATGTGAAATCGGGATACTTGGCGTTCTATGCACAGAACGTCGCGCCGGCCTGCCAGGGTGCCGTGATGCCGCGATGAGCGCCTGCGCGAAGAGCCGAGGGCAGCGATGAGCGCTTGCTACGACGCGGTCATCGTCGGCGGCGGCCACAACGGGCTGGTCGCCGCCTTCTACCTGGCACGGGCCGGGCTCAAACCCTTGGTCCTCGAGCGGCGCCCGTTCGTCGGCGGCGCCTGCAACACCGAGGATTTCGCACCCGGCTATCGCGCGTCGACCGGGGCATACGTGCTCTCGATGCTGCGCGAGGCGATCTGGCAGGACATGGCTCTGGAGCGGCGCGGCATCCACGTCGACCCGGCCGGACCGACGTTGAACGTCTACCCCGACGGTGCGAGCTACTACCTCGGCGACGACATGGCCGAGAACGTGGCCAACACCAAGCGCTTCTCCGAACACGACGCCCGAGCGCTGCCCAAGTTCGAAGAGGACCTCAGCGAGATGGTCCAGCAGGTGCTGCCGGTCTTCGACTGGACCGCTCCCGACCCCCGGGTGAAGAGCGTGGACGACCTGCGCGGGCTGGCGAAGCTGGGCCGCGTCGGCCTGCGCACGCGCAATCATCTCGACCAGTTGGCCCGGTTGTTCACCTCGAGCGCGCACCAGATCCTGGCCGAGCGGTTCGAGAGCGACCACGTCAAGGCGGCGCTGGGCTGGCACGCGATCAACGACAGTGTGGCGGGACCGTCGACGCCGGGCACGGCGTTCGTGCTGTTGCATGACCACGCCAGTGAGGAGAGCGACGGCGGGGTCCGGCAGTGGGGATTCGTGCGCGGCGGGATGGGTGTGCTGACGGAGACGATGGCCGCCGCGGCGCGCGAAGCCGGCGCCGAAATCCGTTGTGACGCGGCGGTGGAAGGCATCGTGACTCGCGGCGGACAGGCAACCGGGGTGCGGCTGGTCACCGGCGAGGAGATCACCGCAACCCGGGTGCTGTCGAACGCTGACCCGAAGCACACGTTCCTGACGCTGTGCGACCGCACCGATCTGCCCGATGACTTCGTCCGGCAGGTGGAGGCGTACCGGTGTATGGGCACCAGCATGAAGATCAATCTGGCGCTGTCCGAATTGCCTTATGTCGCAGGACATCCGCGTGAAGGGGTGCAGCCCTATCATCGCGGCATCATGGAGGTGAATCCGTTCATCGCGGAGATGGACCTGCATCAGGCGCAGGCGCAGTACGGTCTGGCGGTTCGTGACTCCCACATCGAGATCGTCTTTCCGACAGTGCATGACCCGAGCCTGGCGCCCGCAGGCAAGCATATTGCGACCATCGATGTGAATTCCCAGCCGTTCCATCTGCGCGACGAGAACTGGGACGACATCAAGGAGACCCGCGCTGATGAGGCCATCGCGCAACTGGAAGCGCATTTCCCCGGCCTGAGTGGTCTGATCGTGCATCGTCAGGTGCTCAGTCCACTGGACATGGAGCGGGTGATGGGCCTGACCGGTGGGCACGCCCTGCACGGCGACATGTCGCCGGACCAGTTGCTGTTCATGCGCCCGGTGCGGGGCTGGGCGAAGTATCGGACACCGATCAAGGGGCTCTATCTGTGCGGCGCCGGGACCCATCCCGGTGGCGGTGTCACAGGGGCCAACGGCCGCAACGCGGCCAGGGAAGTGCTCCGCGACGCGCGAAGCCGCAGGAGGTGGCCCGGACGTTGACCGAGTTGCAGCCGAACAGTGTCGTCGCCGCCATCGGCCTGGAGTTGTCCCACGAACCCGTCGCCGCGGAACAGTCGGTGACAGGCGATCCGCGCACCGGCGCCGCAGAGCTGACGGTCTTTCAGGGTGTCGAGGTCGGTGTCTGGGAGATGACGCCGGGCGTCGCCACCGACGTGGAGGTCGACGAGATCTTCATCGTGCTGTCGGGATCGGCGACGATCGAGTTCGCCGACGAGACCCCGGGCTTGCAGGTCGGCCCGGGTGACATCGTTCGCTTGGCGGCAGGCACCGAGACGGTGTGGACGGTCACCGAGACGCTGCGCAAGGTCTACCTGACCGGCTAGAGCCGTCCCTCGCGGCGCAACAGATCCTGCGCGCTCATTCCGCCACCGCGACGCTTCGGCTTGTCGTCTTGAGCGTTGAGCTTCTCGGTCGCAGCGTCCGTATCTTGTGGTCGTTGGGCCGGGATTGCGGTCGTGGGGTCGGCATCATCGTTTTGCGCGGGCATCGCCGTCGTCGGTTCGTTGCCGGGACCTGGGTCCGGCGCACGTCCCCTGCCTTGCGGGGGGGTCCCCAGCCGTCCCTCGGGCATCGCCCTGGTGGATTCGGTCGACGGCCTTCTGGTCGGCGGCGGCGTGGGTTGACCCGCAGGTGCCGCGGTGCCGCGCAATTCGCCGAGCCACGACTCGATCTCGCGCTCCTCGCGCGCGGGCGCAGCCGGCGGGCCTGCGGCCGCACGCGTGGCGGCCGCGGCATTGGTGACGGCGTTACGCACCGCGTTCTTGGCGGTCGACAGCCGCGTCGTCGCAGGTTCATCGGCCGGCGCGCGCCGACTCGGCATCCGAGTGGTTCCGGTACTCGAGGGCGCGTTCGTCCTCGGTGGGGCAGCGGCCCGGGTGGCGGCGCCGGGACGCGAAGCACCTTCGGCCGCAGGATGTGTCGGGTCGTGCGGTGGCCGGGGACGACCGGAAGGGGAAGCAGGGATCGGTGCACCCGCACCGACCAATGCTTCGGGGTTCTCGGCGTGCTCGCGAACGGCGGGCCGCTTGCGTTCGTCGGGCAATTCGGTCTCACCGAGACCGAGCCGTTCCTGGATCCGCTTCATCCAGCGCGGCGCCCACCAGCAGTCGTCGCCGAGCAGCTTCATGATCGCGGGCACCAAGAACATACGGACGATGGTGGCGTCCAGCAGCAGCGCAATCAGCAAGCCGAAGGCGAGGTACTTCATCATCACGAGGTCGGAGAACACGAACGCGCCTGCGACGACCGCGAGAACCAGTGCGGCACCGGTGATCAACCGTCCGGTGGTGGCCGTACCGATACGGATCGCCTCGGCGGTGGACATACCGCGCTCGCGGGCCTCCACCATGCGGGACACCAGGAAGACTTCGTAGTCGGTGGACAGACCCCAGATCACCGCGATGATCAGTCCGATCATCGGAGCCATCAGCGGCTGCGGCGTGTAGTTCATCAGGCCGGAACCGTGGCCGTCGACGAACATCCACGTCAGCACGCCCATGGTGGAGCCGAGCGTGAGTGCGCTCATCACCGCCGCCTTGATCGGCAACACCACCGAACCGAACGCCAGGAACATCAGGATGGTCGTCGTGGTGATCAGGATGAGCCCCATCAACGGCAGCTTGTCGAACAAGGCATGGATGCTGTCCTGCTCCAGTGCCGGGATGCCGCCGACGGAGATCATGAGTCCGCGCGGCGGTGAGATCGAGCGCAGCTCGTCAACCTTCTTCGCGGCATCGTTGCGGTTGATCAGCCCGTTCTGGATGACGCGTACCGAAGGGTCGGTCGATTCGCCCCCGCGTGCCTGCCACATCTTCGAAGGATCACCGTCCGGCTCGATGAAACCGGGAACGGTCATGGCTTTGTTGCGGACCTCCGCGACCTGCTGATCGGTCACCGGCTGTCCGTCGGTGTTCTGGATCACCAGCGTCAGGGGTTCGGTGCGGAATCCGGGGAAGGTCTTGTCGAAGTCCTCCTGCGCGGTTCGGACCGAGTTGTCAGGCGGGAGGTACTTCTCGCTGATGCCGCCGAGCGCCAACTGCCCCAACGGGATGATCAGCACGATCATGGCGATCGCAATGGGTGCGGCGAAGGCGACGGGCCGCTTCATCACGACGTTGACGAGCTTGCCCCAGAAGCCTTTCTCCACCTCGGCGCGTGTCTTGGTCTTCTGCGTCTTTTCGGCGAGCCAGTTCAGCCACCACACGATCGGCGTGCGGGCGAGTGGGACGTATCGCGCGAGCACCACACCGACGACGACCACGACGACGAAGATCACCACGCCGAGCATTACCCAGTACAGGGCGGTGCCGATGACGTCGGCATCCTTCAGCGCCATGGTGCCGTACGCGAGTCCGCCCAGCAGCGTGATGTAACCGAGTACCAGGCCGATGAGCGCGAACTGCGCGCCCTGTTCGCCGGTCGCCCTGATGCGTTTGCGCGCGAGATGCCCCAACGCGATACCCACCGGCGGAAGCAATAGGCCCGTCGGGATCGACGCGAGCGCAAACGCGTTGGTGCGTGGGTTGGCGGGATCGGACCTGATGGGGTCGGGCTCGGCGAACTTCACCAGCCAGCGCACACCGAGCGCGTCGACCCTGGAGCCGAGGATGGCGAGCGCGGCGGGTAGCACGGTGATCGACAGGATCGCCGCGAGCATCACCGACGCGATGATCGCGTAGGTGATCGACTTCAAGAAGCCCTGCGGGAAGAGCAGCAGCGGCACCGATGACGCCACGAGGATGACCGCGGAGAACATGATGGTGCGACCCGACGTCATCACGGAGCGGCGCACGGCGGCTTCGGTGTCGTAGCCCTCGGCGATCTCCTCGCGGAATCGGCTCACCATGAACAAGCCGTAGTCGACCGCGATGCCGAGACCCATGAGCGTGACCACGGGTTGCGCAAAGAAATGCACCGGCATGACTTCGGCGAGAAGTCGCATGATGCCAAGCGCACCGGCGATGGTCAGGCCGCCGATGACGCCGGGAAGGGCTGCCGCGATCACCCCGCCGAATACGAAGAACAACACGACGCAGACCAATGGAATGGCGGCCACCTCGGCGCGCTTCTGGTCCTCACCGATGGTGCCGGTGAGTTCACTGGCAAGCGGCTGCAGGCCGGCGAGCTGGATATTGCCGCCGTTGACCTTCCGTAGATCGGGCTCGATTGCCTGGTAGTTCTTCAGGATCGTGTCGTCGTCGTCACCTTTGAGTGGGACGCTGATGAACGTCGTCGACATGTCCGACGTCTTCATCTGCTGGACCGTCGGGTCCTCGCTGTTCGGGGCGCGGAGCCAGCCCACCCAGCCGACCATCCTGTCCTCGTGGTCGGCCACGAGTTGGTTGAGCTCGTCGGTGGTCTTCTTCATCCACGCGGGATCGTCGACCTTCTTGCCGTCTGGGGGCGTGAGGATCGCCACGACGTGGCTCGTACGGTCGCGACCGTAGGCCTCGTCGGCGGTCACCGAGGCATGGACCGACTGGCTGCCCTCGTCATAGAAGCCGCTCTGGGTGACACGGTCGCCGAGGCCGATGCCGAAAATGCCGCCACCGACGCACAGTGCAACCATGATGCCGATCACGGAGTACCGATACCGGTACACCATTCGACCCCACCAGGCGAACACCTAAGCTCCTAACACTCACACGGGTTCAAGGCGACCCGCGCAGTTCAATTGTTGACGCGCGAGGTCAATAGCGATGACAGCGGCCGGAACGGCTGCAGCCAAGCCCCTTGCTCGGGCAGCGAATCAAGGCCGATTCGCGGTAGTGGCTCCCGGAAAACACCAGGGATGTCTTCCAGGTCGACGAACACCAAGGTATCCGACGCTAGCGCCCAGCTCGCATGTTCGCGAAATCCGAGCACCTCGACGGGAATGCCTTCGCGGGCGATTTCCTCCAACGGCTGCTTGAACGCCTGACCGTCGGCTGAAGCCACCAGCACGCCGGCCAGTCCCTCACTCCTTCGGAGCGCGATGTGGTTGAGCATGTCGATGTCGACGTCGCTGTCTTCATCGATCTTCGGCTTGGCGAACACCGCGAAACCGACGTTACGCAATGCCTCCACCCAAGGGCGAACCACATCGGCGCTACCAGGGGCGATGTTCGTGAACACCGTTGCCTCCGGAATCAGGGGGGCCTGAAGTTCGACCTCGGGACGTGACGCCGACAGTTCGGCCGTGCGGGCCAGCAGCCAGCGGCCGAGTGCATCGAACCGGGGTCGGTGCGCCGCGGTGGGGCGGCCGCCCAGGATCGAGCCGAGGCCCATGTCCAGGTTGGGGGCGTCCCAAACCAGCAGCACCCGGTCGTTCGCGGCCGGCGTTTCGGGCATCTCTGATATCCGCGCGATGTCTTCGGTGAGGCTCATTCGGCCTTCTCCCAGAGCAGTTCGGTCACGACGGGGCCTGCAAGAGCCTTGCGCTCGTACTTCGTCACCGGCCGGTCGGTCGACATGGGCAGGACGTCATCGGTGCCCACGCGGCGCAAACGCGGTTCGGCGTCTCCGACAGCAGCGATGTGCTCGGCGTATCCCGCGTGGTCCGTCGCCGCGTGCAGCACGCCGCCGGGCCGCAGCCGATCGGCGATCATCGCGACGGTCGGGGGCTGTAGTAATCGCCGCTTGTGATGGCGCGCCTTGGGCCATGGATCGGGAAAGAACACCCGCACTCCGGTCAGCGAGTCCGGTCCGAACATGTACTCGAGAACGTCGACGCCGTCACCGCGGACCAGGCGGACGTTGGGCACACCTTCACGGTCGATGCCGGACAGCAGCTGAGCCAGCCCGCGGCGGTAGACCTCGACCGCAACCACGTCGATCTCAGGCTCGGCCTGGGCCATCGCCAGCGTCGAGGTGCCCGCTCCGCACCCGATCTCGAGCACGACGGGAGCCCTGCGTCCGAACCACATCTCGGTGTCCAGCCGCGGGGCGGGGCCGCCGCCGTCGCGGGCGTTCATGCCCACCTCGGGCCAGAGCCGCGCCCAGGTCGCCTGTTGGGCATCGCTCAGCGTGGTCCGGCGGGTCCTGAAGCTGGTCACCCGGGGATGCAGATGCGACGCGGGTGGGGCCCCGGCTGGCGCCGGCTGAGCCGGCAATTCGGGTGCCGCCGGCTGAGCCGGCAATCCCACACCCGCGTTACCCGAAAGCATCCGTCCATGGTCGCTCACAAAGGGGGGAGTACCCGCATCGTGGTACAGATTGATACCCAACAGTTGCCTTCGACTGCTATGGGTCGCCGGTTTACTCCCAAGGGCCACAACAACCGCTCGCGACACACCCGTAGAGGTGCCAACATCGTATGTGGGCACGGGGCCACTGGCCCGCAACTGACCGAGTGCGCCGCGCGGGGACATGGAGGCTGCCAGATTTTCGTCGACGTCTTGACGCGATTCGCCGAGCAGAGCCGCAATCCGCGGTTGAGACCGATTATCCGGCGCGCCGGTGCGCCCGTGCGGGTTGCGGTGCGCGGTCGAAACGGTGTCGGGCGAACGACGGTGGCCGCGGCGTTGGCCGATGCCGGCGTCGCGGTAACGGCCGATGGCGCAGCCGCGGACATCACCGTGCTCGTGATCGCCGAGACACTCAAACCCGAGGACCGGCTCACGGTGAGCAGATCGCAGCAGCCCACGGTCGTCATCTTGAACAAGGCTGATCTGGCGGGGTTCGGTATCGGCGGTCCGTTGGCCGCCGCGCAGCGCCAGGCTGAGGCGCTGTCGTCTATATCTTCTCTGGGCACGCCCACTGTGCCGATGGCTGGACTGCTCGCCGTTGCAGAGCTGGACGACGAACTGATGGCCGCGCTGCGGGTGCTGGTCGACGCCCCGGCCGACCTCACGTCGACCGACGCTTTCGTGCAGTCTGAACATGCGCTGTCCGGCGAGGTGAGGCGTCGCCTGCTCGCCGCGCTGGATCGCTTCGGTATTGCCCATGCGGTGCTGGCTGTCGAGAACGGTGCCGACGCCACGGACGTGTCGGCGATGCTGCACCGACTGAGCCGCGTCGAGGACGTGGTGGCTCAGGTTGACGCCCTCGGCGCACCGGTGAGGTACCGGCGGGTGCGCGCTGCGATCGGTGAATTGAATGCGCTCGCAGTGCAATCCGGAGATGCGGAGCTCGCCGAATTGCTCAGGGCCGACGATACGGTACTTGCCGTGATGGGTGCGGCCGTCGAGGTAGTGGAAGCCGAAGGCATGCACGTCGACCGGGGCGACGGTCCGGCAGCACACCGCAGGCGGGCGGCATACTGGCGGCGCTACGGCAGCGGGCCGGTCAACGCCCTGCACCGGAGCTGTTCGGCGGACATCTGCCGAGGCTCGCTGCGCCTGTACGGACGGTCGCGGTGACCGCCGATCCGATCGCCGCGGCCGACGCGGTCGTGGCGGCGATCGAGCCCGGCCTGAGTTCCCCGGGGGTTCAGAGTGGCGATGTCGTGCTGGTGGTGGGCCCATGGCTGGCGGGCACCACCAGTTTGATCGGCGCGTTGCGCGACCGGATGCCCGAGCGCACGTTCGTCGAGTCCGACGCACTGAATCCGGCCCTGGCGCCGGCCGCGGTGGTCTTCACTGTGTCCGCAATCGCTCCGATGACGGAATCTGACTGTGCCCTAATCGATTTCGCGAGCATGAACACCGATCTGGTGGTCGGGGTGGTGTCGAAGATCGACGCGCATCGCAACTGGCGCGAGGTGCTGGCCGCGGACCGGACGCTGTTGACCCAGCGCGCGCCGCACTACGCCCAGGTGCAGTGGGTGGGCGTCGCGGCTGATCCCGACTTGGGCGAGCCTCGCGTGGACGAGCTTGTCGGCCTGTTGCGGCGACGGCTGGCGGATCCCGATGTGCCCCTCCGAAATCGGCTGCGCGCGTGGGAAAGTCGGCTACTAGGCGTCATCGCGCAGTATCAGGCCAATGGTGACGGGTTCGATCGCCGGGCCCGGGTAAGCGCACTGCACTCCACGCGCGACGACATCCTTCGCCAGCGGCGGCTGTCGAAGAGCGAGCGCACCATAGCGCTGCGCAGTCAGCTACAGCAGGCGCGCGTGCAGCTCGGACACTTCGCGCGCAACCGCGCGACGTCCGTGCGCGGCGAACTGGCCGAGGACGCCGCGCAGTTGACGCGCCGCAGGATCGGCGCGTTCGAGCCGCATGTGCGGACCCGGGTGCGTGAGGTCGTCGAGGAGGTGGAGGAGGGCATCACCGCTCAGCTCGCGGACGTGGCGACCGAGCTGAAGCTTCCTGTGCCGCCGGCGACCGCGCCGCCGCAGGCCCCGGAGATCTCCGCGCCGCCGCTGAAATCACGTCGGCAGGAAACACAGCTGATGATGATCCTCGGCGCCGGGTTCGGGCTCGGGGTCGCACTCGTGGTGACCCGGCTGTTCGCCGGGCTCGCCCCCGGCATGACCGTCGCGGGGCTGGTGGTGGGCGGCCTGGTTGGACTGGTGATGACGGTCTGGGTGGTGGGCATTCGCGGGCTCCTCCACGACCGCGGGGTGCTCGACCGCTGGGTGAGCGACGTGATCAACGTGGTGCGGTCCGCGGTGGAGGAACGGGTGGCCACCCGGGTGCTTGTCGCCGAGACAGTGCTCACCTCGGAGCTCGCCCACCGCGACGAGGTCGAGAGCGCCACAGCCGCCGAGCGGGTCGCCGAGATCGACGCCGAACTGCGCGAACATGCGGTCCAGACGGCCAGCGCAGCGAAGGTTGCCGACCGTCGCCTGCCACCCCTGCTGCAAGCGATCGACGCCGTCCGGACGCACTTGTACGGCCGAGAACCCATCAGCTGAATCGATACACCTCTGAGATGGGCTTTCTGAATCGTTCCTGTGAGTGATCGGACATACTCCCGATTCACCGCGGGTATGTCACCCGCGTTAACCTCTGTATTACAGGGACGACTGAGATGCGCTGCCTTTCTTCAGTGCACGCTCCTCAGATCCCGGGTCCTGGCAGAAACGTACACAGGAGATTTTGATGACCGCAGCGACCATTCCAGGTCTGGACACCGCACCGACGAAGCACAAAGGGCTACTTGCCTGGGTCCAGGAGGTCGCCGAACTGACACAGCCGGACCGCGTTGTGTGGGCCGACGGCTCCGAAGAGGAGGCCGCCCGGCTAACCCAGCAGCTGGTCGAGGCGGGCACCTTCAAGAAGCTCGACGAGAAGAAGAAGCCGAACTCCTACCTGGCGCTGTCCGACCCCTCCGACGTGGCGCGTGTCGAATCGCGCACCTACATCTGCAGCGAGCGCGAGGTCGACGCCGGCCCGACCAACAACTGGATGGACCCGTCCGAGATGCGCGGCATCATGACGGACCTCTACCGGGGCTGTATGCGGGGCCGCACCATGTTCGTGGTGCCCTTCTGCATGGGCCCGCTCGGTGCGGACGACCCCAAACTCGGCGTGGAGCTCACCGACTCGGAGTACGTGGTGCTGTCGATGCGCACGATGACCCGGATGGGCAAGGCGGCGCTGGACAAGATGGGCGACGACGGGTTCTTCGTCAAGTGCCTGCACTCGGTCGGTGCGCCGCTGGCGGACGGCGAGAAGGACGTGCCGTGGCCGTGCAACGACACGAAGTACATCACCCACTTCCCCGAGACCCGTGAGATCTGGAGCTACGGGTCGGGCTATGGCGGCAACGCGCTGCTCGGCAAGAAGTGCTATTCGCTGCGCATCGCCTCGGCGATGGCCCACGACGAGGGCTGGCTGGCCGAGCACATGCTGATCCTCAAGCTGATCTCGCCAGAGAACAAGGCGTACTTCATCGCCGCGGCGTTCCCGTCGGCGTGCGGCAAGACCAACCTCGCGATGCTGCAGCCCACCATCCCGGGCTGGCGCGCCGAGACCGTCGGTGACGACATCGCCTGGATGCGCTTCGGCAAGGACGGCCGGCTGTACGCCGTCAACCCCGAGTTCGGCTTCTTCGGCGTCGCGCCCGGCACCAACTGGGACAGCAACCCGAACGCGATGAAGACCATCGAGGCCGGTAACACCGTCTTCACCAACGTCGCGCTGACCGACGACGACGATGTGTGGTGGGAGGGCCTCGAGGGCGACCCGCAGCACCTTGTCGACTGGAAGGGCAACGAGTGGACGCCGGACTCCGACGTCAAGGCTGCCCACCCGAACTCGCGCTACTGCACCCCGATCTCGCAGTGCCCGACGCTGGCTCCCGAGTGGGACGACCCGCAGGGTGTGCCGATCTCGGCGATCCTTTTCGGCGGTCGCCGCAAGACGACGGTGCCGCTGATCACCGAGGCCCGCGACTGGCAGCACGGCGTGTTCATCGGCGCCACTCTCGGCTCGGAGCAGACCGCAGCCGCCGAGGGCAAGGTCGGCACCGTTCGCCGCGACCCGATGGCGATGCTGCCGTTCCTCGGCTACAACGTCGGTGACTACTTCCAGCACTGGATCAACATCGGCAAGAACGCCGACGAGTCCAAGATGCCGAAGGTGTTCTTCGTCAACTGGTTCCGCCGTGGCGACGACGGCCGCTTCCTGTGGCCGGGCTTCGGCGAGAACAGCCGTGTGCTGAAGTGGGCCATCGAGCGCATCGAGCACCAGGCCGACGGCAAGAGCACGCCGATCGGCATCGTTCCGACCGCCGCGGACATGGACCTCGAGGGACTTGATGTCGATGCCGCCGATGTCGACTTGGCGCTGGCCGTGAACGCCGATGAGTGGCGCGACGAGGTGCCGCTGATCGAGGAGTGGTTCGAGTTCGTCGGGGAGAAGCTGCCGACCGGCATCAAGGACGAGTTCGACGCCCTCAAGCATCGCCTCGCCGAAGCCGACTAACTCACTTTTCTTGCGTCTGTTCGTCAGTTTGCCTGGGGACGCCTTGCCCCCTTTTTCGGCGCCAATCTGTTTTGCCTGCACGCGCCGACGGGTAGTACTCGGGTAATACCTTGGTAGTATCGCATTCGTGAAGCTGAGTGTCAGTCTCTCCGACGATGATGTAGCCGTGCTGGACGCATACGTACAGAAGGCCGGCTTGTCGTCGCGTTCCGCGGGCCTTCAGAGTGCGATTCGCATGCTCCGCTATCCCACGCTCGAAGACGACTATGACGACGCGTGGTCGGAGTGGGCCACGACAGGCGAGGCCGAAATGTGGGATCACACGGCGGGCGACGGCCTCGGCAATGCTGCGCGGTGAGATTTGGCAGGTCGACCTCGATCCCGCCTGGGGCGGCGAAGCCAACAAACAGCGGCCCGCGGTGGTCGTCAGCAACGACCGGGCCAATGCCACCGCTACGCGCCTCGGCCGTGGCGTCGTCACCGTCGTGCCGGTGACCAGCAATACTGCCCGGATCTACGCGTTTCAGGTGTTGCTGTCGGCCGCCAGCGGACTCGCGGTCGACTCGAAGGCGCAGGCCGAACAAGTCAGATCCGTTGCAACCGAGCGGCTGCTGCACCGAATTGGCCGTATCTCCTCGGCTGAACTTGTGAAGCTCGACGAGGCGTTGAGGCTCCATCTCGAATTGTGGCCGTCGTAACGGGCGCGACGCGGGGATCGTGATCGACGAAACGACGGCCTCAACAAGCTTGCTTTCCTGGTGGACGGCTCGTGAATCACCTTCTGCAACCGCCGATTTCACGTGTTGAAGGGTGTGCCCGACGAGTGGCGAGTATTCGCCGTCGACAACTAAGCGCCTGGCCGAATCCGCCTGCGAAGACCGAACAGCTTGCTAAAACGAGCTTCTCAGCGTCATCGCGAAGCGCCGCGTCGTGCGACTCCAGCGCAGATCGCATAGCCTCGGCGTCGGTGTCCCAACTCGCGTAGATCCCTCGATGTCTGCGAAGAGGAAACTAACGACACCCGAGGGCGGGGTGATCTTCGTGGAGTGCACCTCAGACCCCCGATCCCCGGCGATGCCATGGTAGGTCCGACATCGAGTCCGACCTGCGTTTTCCACCCACTTGACACCTGTCAAGAATCAGCGTCGTAGAGTCGGCGCATGCAGATTCGCGAGCATGCCGAGGCAAACCCCGACAAGCCGGCCGTCATCATCCATCCGGCCGGAACCGTCGTCACGTTCAAGGAGCTGGAGGAGCGGGCCAACCGACTGGCTCACCACTTCCGCGACACCGGTCTGGTCGAAGGCGACACCGTCGCGGTGATCATGGAGAACAACGAGCATCTGCCGACGGTGATGTGGGCGGCGCGGCGCAGCGGTCTCTACTACACGGTGGTCAGCACCCACCTCACGCCGCCCGAGGTGGCATACATCATCGACAACAGTGGCGCGAAGGCCGTCATCGGCTCGCAGGCCACCCGCAAGGTCTGCGAAGGGCTCGCGGAACTGGACGCGTTGCCTGATCTGCTGTTGATCGCCGACGGAGCCGAAACGTCGGCGACAAGCGCCTCCAGCGAATTGGACGGCTGGCAGCGCTACCCCGAATGTGTCGCGGACCGGCCGAGCAACCCCATCGACGACGAGATCGAGGGCGATCTGCTTCAGTACTCCTCGGGAACCACCGGACGCCCCAAGGGAATTCGCCGCGAGCTCACCCACGCCAAGCCCTCCGAATCCCCGAATTTGGTCTCGGCATTGCTGATGGCCATTCAGATGGACCAGGACTCGGTCTATCTGAGCCCGGCGCCGCTGTACCACACCGCGCCGTGCCTCTGGTCGATGAGCGCCCAGGCGATGGGCGTGACGACGGTGATCATGTCGAAGTTCGAACCGGAATCGGCGTTGGAGGCCATCCAGAAGTATCGGGTGACCAGCGGCCAGTTCGTGCCGGCGATGTTCGTCCGGATGCTGAAACTTCCGGAGGACGTGCGTAATTCGTATGACGTGTCGAGTCTGCACCGCGTTGTGCATGCCGCAGCCCCATGCCCGGTCGACATCAAGAAGCAGATGATCGACTGGTGGGGCCCGGTAGTCGACGAGTACTACTCGTCGTCAGAAGGTGCGGGTATCACCTTCATCTCTGCCGAGGAATGGCTGAAACGTCCGGGCTCCGTTGGCAAGCCGCTGCTCGGTGTGGCGCATGTCCTCGATGAGGACGGCAACGACCAGCCGCCCGGTCAGGCGGGTCAGGTCTACTTCGACTTGGGTGTCGTGCAATTCGTCTATCACAAGGATCCCGAGAAGACGGCCGAGTCACGCGACAAGCACGGCTGGGTGACCGTCGGGGACGTGGGTTACCTCGACGACGACGGCTACCTGTTCCTCACCGACCGCAAGCATCACATGATCATCTCCGGCGGCGTGAACATCTATCCGCAGGAAGCCGAGAACATGTTGATCACCCATCCCAAGGTGCTCGACGCCGCGGTGTTCGGCATTCCCGACGACGAGATGGGCCAAAGCGTCAAGGGCGTCGTCCAAACGGTCGACCCGGCGGATGCCGGTGAGGCGTTCGGCGATGAACTACTTGCCTGGCTGCGGGAGCGGTTGGCGCATTACAAGTGTCCGCGATCGATCTCCTTCGAGGCGCAGATGCCGCGTACCGAAACCGGCAAGATGTTCAAGCAGGAGCTGATAAAGAAGTACGGGTGAGCACCCAAGATGCGGTAGAAGTCGCCTCGGGCGTCGTCGTTGCGATTGGATCGCCATCGGACGACGCAACTTTCACGCTCACCGAGGACGATTGCGACGACCGTCGCGCCGTGACGGTGGCATCGGTTCCCGACACGCTCGACCAACTGCGTCAGCGTTGCCTGCGCTGGCCGACGGCCGCGGCGGTCTGCAGCGACGTACTCCGTGCGCACGACGACGATGCGCCCGCGTTCACCGGCGTCATCACCGAGTCGCTCGCGTACTCGACGCTGCAGTCCGGACCGGAGTTCGTGCGTTGGCTGGCGGAGCGGGGACCGGCAGCCCCGGTGCACATCCCGAACCCCGTGCAGGCCGAACGTGTCGAGGGCACCCTCTACGTGCGGTTCAACCGGGCGCAGCGGCACAACGCCTTCTCGACCGACGCGCGGGCAGCTCTGCTAGACGCGCTCGAGGTGGCCCGTATCGACCCGTCGGTGACCGATGTCGTGCTGTCGGGCAACGGCCCGTCGTTCTGCAGCGGTGGAGACCTGGCCGAGTTCGGCACTTTCGCCGATCCGGCCAGCGCGCACCTCGCCCGCACCCGGCACAGCCCCGCGTTGGTGCTCGACGAAGTGACCGCCCGCCTTGGCAGGCGTTGCCGCGCAGAGGTGCACGGTCAGGTGCTCGGCAGCGGGCTGGAGATGGCCGCCTTCTGCGGGTGGGTGCAGTCGCGGCCGGATGCGGTCTTCGGCCTTCCGGAGTTGAGCCTGGGACTGCTTCCCGGCGCAGGCGGCACCGTGAGCATCACCCGCAGGATCGGGCGATGGCGAACCGCCTACCTGGTACTGAGCGGGCAGACCATCGATCCGTCGACGGCACTGCGGTGGGGCCTGATCGACGAACTCGTGTGATTTCGGTGCGCAGACAACCGCTCGTACGCGACTGTTTGGGCACCGAAATCACTGATATGGGGAGTGGTTTGTCAAGGGGGCAGGGTGAAGCGGCGGCCGCAACCGTCGCTGCGGCCGCCGCTTCGTTGACCAGGTGAGCGTTCGTGGGTGTCGAGCGTGTCGTGTCGACGCGTGTCAGTCTGATATGCGCGGGTTGGTTACCGCAGGACGGGTCTTCGAGTCGGAGTGGATCGCAGGTCTAGCAATCGAGCGTCATCTGTTGCAGGGCAACATGATTGCTCATAGCGATTTCCGCGGGTCACTCCAAGACGCTTGCCGATCACCTCGATACGGACACCTGGACGATTCAGTTGTTCTCAGTCGTCCATGACGGCCAACGACCAGCACCAGCCGGCCAACTCGCGGGCGATGGCGGCATTGGCCACCACTGGACGCTTGCGGCGTTCGTTGAACCGCAGCCAGCGGGCGTGCAGTCGTCGGTTGGCGGCCTGCCCGCGAGCTCGCGCTGCCGGTGGGGCGGCATCCCAGCGACGCCGCATCACCTCACCGGGCCGATACGACGGCCGGTGATGCCAGGTTGCGTCCACCAAGGTGGTGTACGAGTCGGACCTGATCAGCGGTACCGGCGTGTCGTAGCCGAATGATTGAAGGTCATCGCGTGATTCTTCGAGAGACCGACCAAAGTTTCTCGAGCAAAGGAACCGACGCGATGACCACTGCCCACAATATCGACCTGCCCACCGTGCTGGCCGAACGACTCACCACCGCCCATCCCGACGTGCTGCGCGAGCTGCTCGCCACATTCATCCACACCCTGATGGGCGCTGAGGCCGACGCCCTGTGCGGCGCCGGATACGGCGAACGCAGCACCGAGCGCACCAACTCCCGCAACGGCTACCGGCACCGCCAATTCGACACCCGCGCAGGCTCATTGGATCTCGCGATCCCGAAGCTGCGCCACGGCTCCTACTTCCCGGACTGGCTGCTGGAACGCCGCAAACGCGCCGAACGGGCTCTGACCACGGTAGTCGCGACCTGCTACCTGCTGGGGGTCTCGACGCGGCGGATGGACAAGCTGGTGGAGACCCTGGGGATCACGTCGCTGTCGAAGTCCCAGGTCAGCGTGATGGCTAAGGAACTCGACGCCGCCGTCGAAGCCTTCCGCACCCGGCCCTTGGACGCCGGCCCGTACACGTTCGTGGCCGCCGACGCCCTGGTGCTCAAGGTCCGCGAGGGCGGGCGGGTGGTCAACGTGCACGCCCTGATCGCGGTCGGGGTCAACGCCGAGGGCCATCGCGAAATCCTGGGTATTGACGTCAGTACCGCCGAGGACGGAGCCGGCTGGTTGACGTTCTGGCGGTCGCTGACCGCCCGCGGCCTGTCCGGGGTCAAATTGGTCACCAGCGACGCCCATGCCGGGCTGGTAGCGGCCATTGGGGCGACGCTGCCCGGGGCGGCCTGGCAGCGGTGCAGAACGCATTACACGACCAACCTGATGGCCGTCACTCCCAAGTCGTCGTGGCCGTGGGTCCGGACATTGTTGCATTCGGTGTTCGATCAACCAGACGCTGAATCGGTTGCTGCGCAATATGATCGGATCATCGAGGCCCTCGCGGACAAGCTCCCCAAGGTCGCCGACCACCTGGAAGAAGCCCGGGCGGACCTGCTGGCGTTCACTGCGTTTCCCAAGCAGATCTGGCGCCAGATCTGGAGCAACAACCCCCAGGTTATCTGTAGTGCTGCGGTGAGCGTCTTTCATGTGGACCACGAAGTCTCGAAGTGGTCGGTTCTGCGTTCTGGATGTGGTTATCTCCAGCCGTCCATGAAGCAGAGCCTGGAGGATCGATGTGCTTGTTGTGAAGGTGGTTTCACCGCTCTCGTCGCGTGAATCGTTCACCGTCCTCGGCGAGGACGGTGTGCCGGTGGCACCGGTGGAGCGGTATCTGAAGTATTTGACCGACATAGAGCGGTCGCCGAACACGATCAAGGCCTATGCCCATGATCTGAAGGACTGGTTCACGTTCCTGGGCGGGTGCGGCCTGGACTGGCGGTCGGTGAGTCTGGAGGATATCGGCGCGTTCGTCGCCTGGCTGCGGCTGCCCACGGCGCTGCGGCAGGGCGCGATCGCCGTGCTGCCCTCGGTGGAGCATCACTGCGGCGAGTCAACGGTGAACCGGAAGCTGTCGGCGTTGGCGGCGTTCTATCTGCACGCCGTTCGCGACGGGATCGAGGTCGGCGAGCTGCTGACGACCTGGCAGATCGGAGGGTCGAGAGGCGGTTGGAAGCCGTTTCTGCACCACATCAGCAAGCACATGCCGCTACCCCGGCGAACAGTGTCGTTGAAGGCGCCGAAGAAGCTGCCGCGAGTGCTGATCCCCGGCGAGATCCAAACACTGCTGGACGCGTGTGACCGGTTGCGGGATCGGTTCCTGTTGGCGCTGCTCTATGACACCGGGATGCGCATCGGTGAGGCGCTGGGGCTGCGTCACAGCGACATCGCCGCCGCTGATCGGCAGATCACAGTTTGTCGGCGTGACAACGACAACCGAGCCCGCGCCAAATCGTTGACGGTCCGGACCGTTCCGGTGAGCGCGGAACTGATTCGGTTGTATGCCGATTACCTTCACGCTGAATACGGCGACCTCGACAGCGACTACGTTTTCGTCAACCTCTGGGGGCGGCCACACGGCCATCCGTTGACCTATAGCGCGGTCTACGACCTGGTCCGCCGTTTGCGCCGGCGCACGGACATCGACTTCGACCCGCATTGGCTGCGCCACACCGCAGCGACCAGGATGCTGCGCGACGGGATCGGATTGGAGGTCGTGGCCAAGCTGCTCGGCCACGCCAATGTCACCGTCACCGCCGCGACATACGGGCATCTGAACGTGGAGGACGCCCGCAAGGCGATGGAGCACGCGGGCTGGTTCATCGGAAAGGCCCAGGTGAACCTATGACCGCCCTGGAGCCCAACTCAACGCCGGGCCTGCTGGGCCTGCTCATAGCCGGTGTTCGCGCCGAATTCCGCAGCGACGCATTGGAGTTCGCCTCGGACGACGCCGTATTCGGTGGAGGGTCCTGCCGCGTCACCGACTGCGGACGCAGCGCCCGTGGCCATGGCCTCTGTCAAGGTCACCACCAGCGATGGGCCAACGCGGGCCGCCCCGACCTCGAAGAGTTCACTGCCTCGACCGACCCGCGTTGGCGCAAACATCGCCCCAACCAGGCATGTCGGGTCGACGGCTGCGGTTACGGGTCGGCTCGCCGCGGATTGTGTCAGCTGCACGCGCAACGGTGGGAACGCGCCGGGCGGCCGCCCCTGACCTCGTGGTTACGTGATCCGCTGCCGGTGAAACAGCCCCGGCCCGGCGCGACCTGCCAGATCGGGCACTGCTCGTTATGGCCGCAGGCCAAGTCGCCGCTATGCCATTCCCACACCAACACTTGGAAAGCGAACGACCGCAACGATATCGACGAGTTCGTCGCAAGATTCGAATCCAACGACACACCGGCAAACGAGACGATTCAGCTCGGGATGCTCACGCCGCAGCTCAAACTGGAGATGCAGTACGTACTGCAGCAACGCCACGACGACCGACGCGGCAAGCTGACGCCGGCCGTTGTCGCCAGGGTGGTCCGACTACTGATAGACACCGCCACCACCTCGCTGCTCGACTTCGACGCCGACCAATGGCGGCAACGCTCAGCCGTGCTACTCAACGACACGAGATCTCGCGGCTTGCTGCTCTATGCCCACCTCACCATGCTGGACTTGGCCGAGGCCGGAGGTTGGGAAGCCGAATACCCACGCGACGTCTGGCGGATGCACCGGCTCGGCTACGAAGGCCACTACACACTGCGGTTCGACCGCATCCCGCAACCCTGGCTCAGAGAGCCGGCCAAACGATGGATCCGGCTGCGCCTCTCACGCGGACTCAACCTCGAAGCAGGCGGTGGACGCCCGCTGCTGGCCATCGCCCGATTCGGACGATTTCTCGCTGACGTCGACATCGACGACATCAGCCGGATCGACCGGGAACTGCTCGAACGCTACCTCGCGCACCTGAACCAGGAATACAGCCCACAGCGCCGAGGCGCCCACATCGGCCTGCTCAATGGATTCTTTGCCGCGATCCGCCAACATTGCTGGGCCACAGGACTTCCCGACACTGCGATGTTCTTCGCCGAGGACCACCCCAAGCGCGGCGAACACCTGCCCAGAGCGTTGGCCGAACACGTCATGACCCAGCTCGAACACCACGACAACCTCGACCAGTTCAACAACCCTGCCTATCGACTGATCACCGTCATCCTGATGCGTTGCGGGCTCCGGATCACCGACGCCCTGCGATTGCGCGGCGACTGCGTCACCACAGACGCCGACGGGGCACCCTATCTGCGCTACTTCAACCACAAGATGAAGCGGGACGCCCTTGTTCCGATCGCCCCAGACCTCGTCGACATGATCGGCCACCAACGCCGACTCGTCTCCGAACGCTGGCCCGGCGGCACTGGACTGCTGTTCCCGCGCCCCACCAAGAACATCGACGGCCAAGTCCCCCTGGGGATCCCGACCTACCGCGAGGCGATGCACCGATGGCTCGCAGCCTGCGACATCCGCGACGAGCACAACCGGCGGGTGCATTTGACGCCGCACCAGTGGCGCCACACGCTCGGCACCCGCCTGATCAACCGCGACGTTCCGCAAGAGGTCGTGCGCCACATCCTCGACCACGACTCACCGCAGATGACCGCCCACTACGCTCGCCTGCACGACACCACCGTCCGCCGAGCCTGGGAAGCCGCCCGCAAAGTCGACAGCCACGGGCGTGAGGTCAACCTCGACCCAGACGGACCGATGGCCGACGCCGCTTGGGCCAAACAACGCCTCGGTCGCGCCACCCAAGCCCTACCCAACGGCTACTGCGGTCTGCCCGTCCAACAGAGCTGCCCACACGCCAACGCCTGCCTGACTTGCCCCATGTTCCTCACCACCCAGGAATTCCTGCCGCAACATCGGACCCAACGCAAGCAGACACTGCAACTGATCACAGCAGCAGAAGCTCGCGGACACAAACGGCTGGCCGAGATGAACCGCCAGGTTTTGGCAACCTCGACGCCATCATCACCTCGCTCGACACTCCCACCGATCCGACGGCAGCCGAACATGCGAGCTGACAACAGCATTCACATCGTCACCGCAGCCAAGCAGCGTCACGAGCTCACCCGCGCAAAAGCTATCGCCGCCTTGCACGAACTCGACCGCGCCGGAACCAAGATCAGCTTCGAAGCCGTCGCCGAACACGCCGGTGTCTCCCGGTCCTGGCTCTACACCCAGCCCGACCTCAAAGACGAGATCAACCGCATCCGTGCGCTACGCCGCCCGCAACACGACCAGGCTCCGCCAGCCCGGCAACGCGCCAGGGAAGACTCCCTGCGCCAGCGCCTCGACGTCGCACTTCGCCGCAACCGTGAACTCGCCGAACAGAATCAGCGACTGCGCCACCAACTCGCCCATGCTCTCGGACAAGCCCGCGACGACACCCACAAGCGACCCGCCCGAGATCGCGATTCGATAACAATCGACCCCTGCTGACTGGGCGACAACCGAGCGCCAAGAGCACGTCGCGGACACCGTCCACACCGCAAACCAGCAGGTCACAACCCTGCCCGACCGCCGGACTACAGATAACGATCGAACGCCTCAACAAGGAGATCCGCCGACGCACCGACGTCGTCGGCATCTTCCCCGACCGAAACGCTCTGATCCGCCTCGTCGGCGCCGTCCTGGCCGAACAACACGACGAATGGGCAGAATCGCGGCGCTACCTCGGCCTCGACGTCCTCAGCAAATCACGCACCGTCAACGACACACCGACAGAACAGGAGGCCACCCCAGCGGCACTGACCGCCTGACCCAACTACCTCGAAGAATCACACGACGACGTCGTACACCACGTCCCTGGACTTGACCTGATGCCAAGCCGCCTCGATCAACAACCGGCGGGCGTGGCCGTTGCCGGTGCGGGTCAACCCGCCCTGGACCCTGTTGTCTCCCGAGGAGTACTCGCATGGCACCAGCCCCAAATAGGCGCCGATCGAACGCCCGCTCAGCCGGTGCCAGTCGCCGATCTCGGTGGCCAACCCAAACGCCGTCAACGTCGAGACCCCGCGCAGACACCCCAGCCGCGTCACCACCGGGGTGAACGAGGAATCGGCGGCCATCGCGGTGATCGCCGCATCGAGACGATCGCGGCGAGCGGTGGTGGTCAACACCGTGTCGAAGGCGGTGTCGTAGGCGATCGCCAGCGCGGGGTCGTCGAACCGCTGGCTCTGCAGCCACCGTTCGTGATTTCGTGACCAGGCCGTTCCGCCGTAGTAGACGATCCCTCGGCGCAGCAGCAGCTTGGAGAGTCGATGGCGGGCGGCCATCAGGTCCTTGCGGCAGGCCTCCCGCGCCCGGAACAGATCACGCGCAGATTCCTGCTCCACGCCGGGGATCTCGACTTCGACGATCTCACCCAGATGCAACAACCGGGCCAGATGACGAGCATCGCGTTTATCGGTCTTGACCCGATCGCCGACCGGGCGCTGCAACTTCGATGGCGCGGCGACTGAACACCTGATCCCGGCGGCGTTGATGCTGCGCGCCAACACGAAACCCGTCGGGCCCGCCTCATACGTCGCAGCAACCGGCCCAGGCAGATCACCCAACCACGCCAGGATCTCCCCGTGATCCGGAGTCAACCGCCGCTCGAAGAGCTCCCCGGTCTGACCATCAAGACCGCATGCGACCTTCACTGGGGCCTCCCACATCTGTGGCTCTACCGGCCAGGACCACATTCCTGTCGGCAACCCACGTTCACATGTGAGCGGGGCCCCAGCCCCTCATACCGTCTAGCCGGAGCGGCGCAACGTCACCCGGTAGGTGTACTGCTCGGGTAGGAAATGGCTGACGGACAACTCGACGGGGCGTCCCGAGGTATCGCTGTAGAGCCGGTCGACTCGAAGCATGCAATGGCCGGGCTCACACGACACCGCATCAGCGACCGCACTGTCCGCCGGCGCCACTGTAATGGACTGTGCCGCTTCGGCAATCGGGTCTGTCAGCTGGGGCTCGAGGACGCCGATCACCGTTTGTGTGCCGACCGCACCGTCTTGTAGTTCGGGCGACGACACCACCGCGTGCGCGACAGCGGGCGCGAGGTGCACGGTCGTCATCACGAACGGCACCCCGTCGTGGAGCCGCCGGAAGACGACCGAGTAGACGATGTCGTCGTCGAGTCGTAGGCGACTGGCGGCATCGAGATCCACGCGTCTGCGCAGACCGGTCAGCACTTGCATCGTCGTGTCGTCGGAGAGGCTCATCAGGTCTTCGATCGAACCGAGCTGACGCAGATAGCGCCGACCCTCTCCATGGGCATAGGTGCCGCGGCCAGGAACGCGGTACACCACGCCCTCGGCGACCAAGTCCTGAAACGCCCGTCGGACCGTCTGCCGGGAAAGGTTGTGGCGGGCAACCAGTTCTGACTCGGTGGGCAGACGCGCTCCGTCGCGGTAGCGCCCCGCGTCGATCTCGTCGCGAAGTTGTTCGCGCAGTGCCTGGTACGCGGGGGGCGCCTTCACGCTAGATTCCGCCGCGGGCCACGAGCTGCGCCGCGATCACGTTGCGCTGGATCTCGTTGGTGCCCTCACCGACGATCATCAGCGGCGCATCGCGAAAATAGCGTTCGACGTCGTACTCGGTGGAATAGCCGTAACCGCCGTGGATCCGGACCGCATTCAACGCGATCTCCATGGCTACCTCGGATGCGAACAACTTCGCCATCCCGGCTTCCATGTCGCACCGGTCGCCACTGTCGTAACGCTCGGCGGCATATCGGGTGAGTTGACGCGCAGCGGTCAATTTGGTCGCCATGTCGGCCAGATAGTTGCCGATGGACTGGTGCTTCCAGATCGGCTTCCCGAAGCTCTCCCGCCCCTGTGCATACTTCAGTGCATCCTCGAGCGCTGCGGTAGCCACTCCGAGCGCGCGTGCGGCGACCTGAATACGTCCTGTCTCAAGGCCTTTCATCATCTGCGCGAACCCTTTGCCGGGCTCGCCCCCGAGAATTGCCGTTGCGTGCAGGCGGTAGTCGTCGAAGGTCAGCTCGCAGGACTCAACCCCCTTGTAGCCCAGCTTGGGCAGATCCCGTGACACGGTCAGCCCCGGGCCGTGCTCCACGAGTACCACCGAAATGCCCCTGTGTTTGGGCGTGGCCGACGGGTCGGTCTTGCACAGCAGTGCGATCAGACCTGACCTGCGGGCGTTGCTGATCCACGTCTTGGAACCGTTGATCACCAGATCCGAGCCATCGGTCGCCGCGACGGTGGTGATGTTCTGTAGATCCGAACCGCCGCCCGGCTCGGTGAGCGCCATCGTCGCCCGCACCTCACCGGACGCCATCGCCGGCAGGTAGGACTGCTTCTGCTCCTCGGTGCCGAACAGCGCGAGCAGTTTGGCCACCACCGTATGCCCGCCCATTGCGCCGGCCAGGCTCATCCATCCGCGGGACAGTTCCTGCGTGACCTCCACGTAGCACGGCATCGACACCGGGGATCCCCCGTAGGACTCGGGGATCGCCAGTCCGTAGATGCCGATGCGCTTCATCTGCTCGATCCACGCCTTCGGATATTCGTTGGCGTGCTCGACCTCCCGCACCGTCGGCTTCACCTCGCGGTCCACAAAGGCCCGCACGGTCGACACCAGCATGGTTTCTTCATCGTTCAACATATGTACGGCCATATTGACACTTTGTGCGGCCTAATGCCAACATGTCTGCCGTGAGCGGCCCATACTTCGACGACCTAGAGGTCGGCCAGGTGTTCGACGCCGCACCGTCGATGACTCTGACACCCGGCGCCGCCGCGGTTCATCAGTCGATCGTCGGCGACCGTTTGCGCCTCGCCCTCGACGCCGAGCTGGCGGCAGCTGTGACGGGTGCCGCCACGCCGTTGGCGCATCCGGGGTTGGTCTGCGATGTCGCGATAGGCCAGACCACGCTGGCGACCCAGCGGGTAAAGGCCAATCTGTTCTACCGCGGGCTGGCGTTTCACCGCTTTCCGGTGATCGGCGATACGTTGTTCACCCGCACGGAAGTGGTTGGGCTGAAGCAGAATTCAACCAAGCCGGGTCGTGCGCGTACGGGCCTTGCGGCCTTGCGGATGACGACCGTCGACGACGTCGGCCGATTGGTCCTCGACTTCCACCGTTGCGCGATGCTGCCGTTGAGCGAAAGTGCGCCCGACACCGGCCAGGCCGACGATCTGTCAACGATCGGGACCGAGCAGGCACCGATCCCCGACCCGACCGCGGACTGGAACGACGACGCCTACCGTGCCAAGGTCCCGGGAGCGCATTTCGATGCAGACTTGGCCGGCGCGGTGCTGCACAGTTCCGCCGACATCGTCAGCAGCGCCCCTGAACTCGCTCGACTGACCTTGAATATAGCTGCCACGCACCATGATTGGCGTAGCAGCGGGCAGCGACTGGTGTACGGAGGGCATACCATCGGTCTGGCGCTGGCACAGGCAAACCGGTTGTTGCCCAACATGGTGACCGTCCTGGGCTGGCAGTCGTGTGACCACACCGGACCTGTGCACGAGGGCGACACGCTCTACAGCGAATTGCACATCGAGAGCGCCGTACCGCTGCCTGCAGGCCGTGGCGGAGTGCTCAACCTGCGTTCTGTCGTCCACGCAGTCCCAGGGGGTAGGAGCGAAGCGACTGGGGGGACGAACCCAGGCGAGCCTGACCAGCAGGTTCTGGACTGGCGGTTTACTGTGCTCCAGTTCTGAGCACAATGGAGCTGTGATGTCGTTGACGGTCCCCGTTGGCGTGGTGTCGCGGGCTCGCCGCGTCGCCAATGGATTTCGTGAACTCACCGGTGTCGAAGTTGACGCCGACGTCATCATCGCGGGCCGGGCCGGATTGCTCGGTCACTCACCTCGCGGCCGCGTCTCGGCGGGTGGGGCTACGCACCTCATGCAATGCCGTGACTCGTGGTGTGCGCTCACGCTGTCGCGCGCCGACGACGTCGACGCGGTGCCCGCACTGGTAGGAGAGGACTCCATCGGGGACGATCCCTGGCCTGCGGTACAGCGCTGGGTCGCCGAAAGCGACTGCGCCGATGTCACCGAACGGGCTCGTCTGCTCGGGCTTCCGGTCGCCGCGCTCGGCGAGACGCCCGCCGAACCGCCGCGCATCTACCCGTTCGGCGCGGCCACGACGACGCGCAGCCCGTCCGGCCTGCTGGTCGCCGATTTGTCCTCGATGTGGGCCGGCCCGCTCTGCGGACAGTTGTTGGCACAGGCCAGCGCGACCGTCGTGAAGGTGGAAAGCGCTTCGCGTCCCGACGGCACACGCGCGGGCCCACCGGTCTTCTTCGACTGGATGAATGGTAAAAAGCTTTCCTACGTCGTCGATTTCGATCAACCGAGCGGGCTGCACAGGCTGCTGGCCGCCGCCGATGTCGTGATCGAGTCGTCACGCCCGGCGGCCTTGATCAACCGCGGTCTCGGGCCGACAGACATAGGTCCGCGCGACGGCAGGGTCTGGTTGCGGATCACCGGTCACGGCACCGGCGGTGAACGCGCCAACTGGGTAGCGTTCGGTGACGACGCCGCGGTTTCCGGGGGGTTGGTGTGCGGAGGTGATGACGCCCCGGTCTTCTGCGGTGACGCGATCGCCGACCCGCTGACCGGCTTGGAGGCCGCGGTGACGGTCGCGCAGTCGCTACGCAGTGGCGGCGGCGAACTGATCGAGTTGTCGATGTCTGCCGTCGCCGCCACCTACGCTGAATTGCCGAACGCCGGTGAAACGCATTGCAATCCGACTCCGTGGCTGCCGGCCAAGGCGTCGGAGCTGGGTGCCGACAACGATGTCGTTGATCAGCTGATCAGCGAGAAGCTTTCCCTTTCATGTTGATTCAGCGCGCAGTATTGCTCAACGGGAGCGCCGCCGACATTCGCGTGGAAGACCAGATCGTCGCGATCTCGCCTGCGCTGACACCGTTACCCGGTGAGCAGGTCTACGACGCCAACAGCGCAACGGTAGTCCCTGGCCTGCATGATCACCACGTCCATCTCCGTTCGGCGGCAGCGGCGTTGACGTCGGTTCGGGTGGGTCCGGCCGAAGTGCACAGCCGCGCCGATCTGACTCGTGTTCTCGCCGCCGCCGATGTCGGCAGTGACGGTTGGGTCCGAGCGGTCGGATATCACGAAGCTGTCGCCGGGCCGCTGGACCGCACGGTATTGGACAACCTATCGCCACCGGTGCCGGTCAGGGTCCAGCACCGCAGCGGGGTCCTCTGGACTCTGAACTCAGCCGGGCTCGCGCAGGTCGGACTCGCCGATCACCCCGATGGCCGACTACGCAGCTCTGATCATTACTGGTCGGATACGTTGCAGCGCAACGAAAGCGGGCTTGCTGAGGTCAGCAGGCGACTGAGTGCGTACGGAGTTACCGGCGTCACCGACGCCACACCGGACCTGGAAATCGGAGATGTCGTCAAACTCATGGCCGCCCACCGCCGAGGTGAACTCCGTCAACGAGTGCACTGTCTTGCTCCCGGCAAGCGGATCCTGCATGACACCGATCTCGATCTCGCCGGTCTCACCGCGTGGATCGCCGAGCGCCACGCCGAGGATGTCCCGGTCGCGGTGCACTGCGTCACAGCAGCGCAATTGGTGATCACCCTGGCTGCGCTGCGATCGGCGGGACGCCACCCGCAGGACCGCATCGAGCATGCCGCGGTCGTGCCCGACGACAGTGTTGCGGACATCGTCGAAGTCGGAGCGACGGTCGTGACGCAGCCCAACTTCGTCGCCGAACGGGGTGATCAATATCTGAACGACGTGCCCACCGCCGAGCATCACGAACTGTGGCGGGTTGGTTCCCTGTTGGCCGCCAAGGTTCCTGTTGCGTTGTCCACCGACATGCCTTTCGGCCATGGCGACCCGTGGAAGGCTATGCGCGCCGCAGTATCTCGCACCACAGGCGGGGGAACCGTGCTCGGGGCGGACGAATGCGTGACGGCGCGCGACGCTCTCGGAATGTTTTTCGGTGCGGCCGATGCGCCGGCCGTGCAGCGCCGTATCGCGCCCGGCCAACCCGGGGATCTGTGCATACTCGGAGCTGGACCGGCCGAGGTGCTGGCCGAACTCGACTCCGGCATGGTGGTGGCCACGATCGTGGCAGGAAATGTGGTCCACGGCGGTGCGCTAACGGGTTGATCCCGCGCATCAGGTGCCTGCGATCAACCCGTTAAGCCGGGCTTTCGGCGAAGCGCGCGATTGCGTCTCTGATCGCGGTACCCATTGCGGGGCTGCCGGTGTGGCCGGAGTCCTCGATGACCGTCAACACCGCATCAGGCCAGGCTTGGGCGAGTTCGGTGGCAGTCAGCAGCGGAGCTGACAAGTCGAGGCGACCGTGGATGAGAACACCGGGAATTCCCCTGAGCGCTTGTGCATTTCGCAGTATCTGATCATCGTCCAGCCAGGCATTGTGCGCAAAGTAATGCGTGCAGATGCGAACAAAGGCCAGCTTCGCCGAGTCGTTCTGGGCACTGTATTGGCCGGGACTGCCAAGAGCTTCGTGGGCGATCGCAGCGTCCTCCCATGTGCACCAGTCTCGCGCAGCCTGCTCTCGCACCCTGAGGTCTGGGTGTTCCATCAATCGCCGATAGGCCTCGACAAGGTTGCCGTCTTGCTCCTGGATCGGTACCGCAGCGCGAAAGCGCTCCCACTCGATCGGCAACAGCAGGCGCAAACCGTGATAGAGCCAGTCGATCTCACGCGGCCGTGTCATCGTCACCCCGACCAGGATGATCCCACCCACTCGGTCCGGATGGCGTTCGGCGTAGGCCAGGATGAGCGTCGATGCCCAAGACCCGCCGTAGAGCAACCACCGATCCACACCCAGGTGCGCGCGCAGCGCTTCGATGTCCGCCAGAAGGTGTTCGGTGGTGTTGTGCGCCATGTCAGTGGTTGGATCAGCGGCGCTGGGCACACTGCCGCCACAACCGCGCTGGTCGAAGAGAATGATCCGAAACACGTCGTGGTCGAACGACTTGTGCGCGCTTCGTGATCGGCCGCTGCCTGGTCCACCGTGGACGATCAGCACCGGAAGCCCGGCCGGTCTACCCCTTACCTCCCAATAGATCGTGTTTCCGTCACCGACATCGAGCAGTCCGTAATCGTATGGATCGGTTTCGGGAAGTCCGCCACCCACGGCTAGGCGGCAGCCGGGGTCAGGAGTCGCCGCAGCAAGGCACACTGGCTGTCGAAAAATGCCTGCGACACTTCGGCTTTCGGAGCGATCCCGTCGAAGCCGTGGAAGGCGCCCTCGACGACTTCGACTTCACATGGCACGCCTGCGGCCTCCAGCCGTTCCGCGTACGTGAGGTCCTCGTCGTGGAACAGGTCCAGTGTTCCGACGCCCATCCAGGCCGGCGGCAGTCCGCGCAGGTCCGTCCGCCGCGCAGGCACTGCCACCTCGGGGTCGGCCTCGCCTAGGTAGGCCGACCACGCGAAGTCGTTGCTCGTCCGGTTCCACAGCCGAAGTCCGGGGTTGGGCTCATCGCGGCCCACGGTGCGGTCATCGAGCATCGGATAGACCAGCAACTGGGCGGCCAGTGCGATTTCGTCCTGATCGCGCGTGTGCAGCGCCAGTGCGGCCGCCAGGCCGCCGCCCGCGCTGGCGCCTCCGATCGCGATGCGGCTTGCATCCACCGACGGCAGTCGCGCCAACCAGGTCAAGGCCGCATAGCAGTCCTCCAGCGCATCCGGGTAGGCGTGCTCGGGTGCCAGCCGGTAATCGACCGACACCACTGTGGCGCCCAGGCTCCTGGCGTAGCGGCGGCATAGCTCGTCGTCCTGGCCCGGATGGCCGATGACGTAGCCGCCGCCGTGTATCCACAACAGCGCGGGTCCGGCGCCGGTGACACCGGTCGGCCGGTACAACCGGACCCCGACACCCGACGGCAGGGTCAGCGCTTCGACGCCTTTGGGGACGCGCCGCCACATCCGGCGGGTTACCAGCCGAATGACCGGCAGCGTCACCGGCGTCACCACTTGTTTGGGTGTGAGCCGAGCGATGCGACGTAGATCTGGATGGAAGTCCGAAGACTTGAAGGCGCCGGCCACCAAACCAGTATTACGTCAGCGTGATCCCGAGTCCGATCCGGTCCACCGTTTACTTCAGCAGTGGATCGCGGGGCAGGCCCAAAATCCGTTCGGCGATCGTGTTCCGCGTGATCTCCGACGTGCCGCCCGCGATGGTCATGGCGCGGTTGCCCAGGTAGGCCAACGTCAGCGTCGGTGTCTGCCCGACGATGGCCGCCGAGCCCGCCAATTCCAGGCCCAGCTCGGTCATCCGCTGGCCGGCCTCGGCCAGCAGCAGCTTCGTGACGTTGCCCTCTGGGCCGGGTTCGGAGCCGGCGATCGCGCGGGTGACCCGACGCAGGTTGAGCAGCCGCAGGGTATGAGATTCGGCGATGACCTCACCCGCACGACGCAGGTAATAGGCGGCGGTTTCGGCGGGAGCATTGTCGAGCAGCTTGATGAGATCGTCGGCAGAGAAGCCGCTGGCGCCGCCCGAACCACCCCCGATCGACACGCGCTCGTTGCCGAGCGTCGCGCGGGCCACCAGCCAACCCTTGTTCACGTCGCCGACCACGTCCTCGTCGGGTACGAAGACGTCGTCGAAGAACACCTCGTTGAAGTGTGCGTGGCCGGTCATCCCCTTCAGCGGGTTCACGGTCACGCCTTCGGCTTTCATATCGATCGCCATCATCGTCACGCCGGCGTGCTTGGCGGCGTCGGGATCGGTGCGTACGGTCGCCAGTCCCCACTGACAGAGGTGGGCCAGGCTGGTCCACACCTTCTGCCCGGTGACGCGCCACCCGCCGTCGACCTTCTTGGCCGACGTGCGCACCGCGGCGGCATCACTGCCCGCGCCCGGCTCGGAGAACAGCTGGCACCACATGACCTCACCGCGCAGCACCGGTTCGACCCAGCGCTCACGCTGGTCGTCGGTGCCCGCCTGCGAGATCGTCAACGTCACCCAGCCGGTGATGCCCATGTCGGGCCGATCGACCGGTTTTGAATCCCCGGTCGCTTCGCTCCTGCCCGCCGAACCGAACTCCTCCTCGATCACCAACTGCTCGAGCACGTCCGCGGCGCGGCCCCACGGCTTGGGCCAGTGCGGCACCAAGTATCCGGAGTCGACCAGAAAGTCGCGTCGTGCCTCGGCGGGCAGCCCGCGCAACGTGGCGACAGCCTCGCGCGCCTGCTCGCGGTACTTCTCGGCTTCCTCGGGCAGGGTAAACGAGGCGCCGTGCGCCTGGCCGCTGCGCTGACCCTCGACGATGTCGAGCAGCGGATCGCCGGCTTCGGCCATCAACGCGGCGAGCGTGCGAGCCCGGCGCAGGTAGAGATGCGCGTCATGCTCCCAGGTGAAACCGATCCCGCCGTGCAGCTGAATATTGTTCTGCGAGTTGAAGATCTGAGTCCGGATGGCGTGGGATGCGGCGACCGCGGCTGCAAACCACGCGGTGTCAAGATCATCGGCGCGCGCCGCGTCCCAGGTGGCCGCTGTCGTCTCTTCCGCGTTGACGAGCATGTTCGCGGCATGGTGTTTGACCGCCTGAAACGTGCCGATGGTGCGGCCGAACTGCTCGCGCACCTTGGCGTATTCGACGGCCATCTCCAGACTCGCCCAGCTGACGCCGACGGCTTCGGCCGACGCCAAGATCCTGAACACGGTGCGCGCCTTGCGGGCCGCGCCGCGCAGCACCCGGTCCTCGGCGACGGCCACGCCGCGCAGTGCGACGGACCCGAGGCTCCTGGTCGGATCCAACGACTCCAGCGCCGTCACGGTGACACCGTCTGCTGCGTCTTTCTGGCTGGCGTCAACCACGACAACGTCCTGACCTGCGATGACGACGAGGAGATCGGCGTCAGGTGCACCCAGTACGGCGGGGCTCTCGCCGGTGACCACCAGATCGGGGCCGATCGTCACGCTGCCCGAGACCGCGAGCGCGCCGACGGTACTGCCGTCGGCCAATCCCGGAAGCAATTGAGCGCGAAGGGAATCCGATGCGCAGCGGTCGATGACCACTGCCGCGGCGACGCTCGGCAGGAGGGGCCCCGGGCACAGTTCGTGCCCTTGGGCCTCCAGCACCACTGCCAGTTCGGACAGCCCGAAGCCCGAGCCGCCGTGTTCCTCGGCGATCGCCAGACCGGTCCACCCCAGGTCGGCGGCCGCCGACCAGACCTCGGCGGGATGGGAAGATCCGCCCTCGAGCGCCGCGCGGGCCGCGGCCCGGCTGTTCACCCGGCTGAGCTGGCCAAACGCCGCGTCGGCAAGGTCTGTGTGCTCTTCTGTGATGGCCAGTGCTGACTTACTCACGATGGCGGTCTCCATTTTCGATTTGTTTACATTTGACGCCCGTTACGTCACGCTAGCCCTCCGGTACAGCTCAGCGTCTACGTGATCCGGGCTTACAGACAACTGTGCAGGCGCAATCAGTAGACATATAGCGAATGTTGTCGTTTGAAAACTCTGCTGCGGGGTACAGTCGCGAAATGTCTCCGCCACCGGAAATTCGGTACCCCGGACCGACGATGTGGACACGCGCCCGGTGGTTGCTGAACGCCGGCCCGTCGGACTACATGCTCGCCATGAGCGTCGCGTGCGCGTCCTTACCCGTCATCGGGAAACACCTTGAGCCGCTTGGTGCAGCAACCGCGGCGAGCGTATGGGGCTATCGGCATCTTCCCGACTTCCTCGGCGCGACGGCGAAATCGCTGCTTAGCCCCGGAGATGCCGAGCAAAAGCGCGCAGACAGAGACTGCACGCATACCGTGACCGCGGCGGCGCTCCGCGGAATCGTCAATGCCAAGGACCTCGATATCGAGTGGCCGGCGCCCGAGAAGGTGCCGCCGCTGTGGAAAATGCGAGAGCAGCGCCGCAATGTCCATCGGTCGTCGGTCCAGTACGGGCCACGCCCATCTCAGCTGCTCGATGTGTGGCGCCGAAAGGATCTGCCCGCCGAGCCCGCGCCCGTGTTGATTTTCGTGCCCGGCGGCGCATGGGTGCACGGCGGTCGCATGCTGCAGGGCTACGCGCTCATGTCGCACCTGGCCGAACTCGGCTGGGTGTGCCTGTCCATCGACTACCGGGTGGCGCCACATCACACGTGGCCCTCGCACATCACCGATGTCAAGACGGCGATCGCGTGGGCCCGCGCCAACGCCGACAAGTTCGGCGGCGACCGCAATTTCGTGACGATCGCCGGCACCTCGGCCGGTGGCCACCTGGCGGCCCTGGCCGGTCTGACCGCCAACGACCCGGAATTTCAAGCCGAACTTCCGGAGGGCTCCGATACCTCGGTGGACGCCGTGGTGCCCATCTACGGCCGCTACGACTGGGAGGACCGTTCGACCGTCGAAAGGGTCAGGTTCGTCGACTTCCTGGAACGCATCGTGGTCAGGCGCAAGCTGGACCGCCATCCCGACATCTTCCGTAAGGCATCTCCCATCGCGCGCGTGCACGCCGCCGCGCCGCCGTTCCTCGTCGTCCACGGCACCGGTGACAGCGTCATCCCCGTCGCGCAGGCGCGCAGCTTCGTCGAGCAACTGCGCGCGGCATCGCATTCGGTGGTGGGATATGTCGAACTGCCGGGCGCGGGTCATGCGTTCGATATGATCGACGGTGCCCGCACAGGATCGATGTCGACCGCAATCGGGTTGTTCCTCAAGCAGATTCATCGCAACCGGTCGCTGATCGGGGCCAAGAAGGTCATCTAGCTGCCCCGGGCAGGGAGGTAGCTTGTGAAAAGACTCAGCGGGTGGGACGCTGTCCTGCTCTACAGCGAGACGCCGACCGTGCATATGCACACCCTCAAGCTCGCGGTTATCGATGTATCCGAGCTCAAGGGCCGCCATTTCGGCATCGACGAGTTCCGTCAAGTCATCCACGGCCGCCTCCACAAGCTCGACCCGTTCTGCTATCAGCTCGTCGACGTCCCCTTCAAGTTCCACCATCCGATGTGGCGGGAGAACTGCGAGGTCGACCTCGAATACCACGTTCGTCCGTATCGCGTCGACAGCCCCGGCGGCCGCCGCGAGCTCGACGAGGCCGTCGGCCGGATCGCCAGCACCGCGCTCGATCGCAGCCGGCCGCTGTGGGAGATGTACTTCATCGAGGGGTTGGCGAACGGCCGGATCGCGGTGCTCGGCAAGATTCACCACGCCCTTGCCGACGGTGTCGCCTCGGCCAACCTGCTGGCACGCGGGATGGACCTGCAACAAAGTCCACCGCTGGATCGCGACTCGTATGCCTGCGAACCGCCGCCCACCAAGGGTGAACTCTTGCGCACCGCGTTCGCCGACCACATGCGGCACATCGGCCGGCTGCCGGGAGTGATGCGCTACACGGCGCAGGGCATCGGCAGGGTTCGCAAGAGTTCGAAGAAGCTGTCTCCGGAACTGACGCGGCCCTTCACACCGCCGCCGTCGTTCATGAATCACCGCGTCGACGCACAGCGCAAGTTCGCCACCACGACGCTGGCCCTCGCGGACGTCAAGGAAACCAGCAAGCACCTCGGCGTCACCATCAACGACATGGTGCTCGCGATCGCTTCGGGTGCACTGCGTCAGCTGTCGCTAAAGTACGACGGACACGCCGCACACTCGCTATTGGCTTCGGTCCCAGTCAGTTTCGACTTCTCGAAGGACCGCATCTCCGGCAACCGATTCAGCGGCGTGATGATGGTGGTGCCGATCGAACTCGACGACCCGCTGGCGCGCGTGCAGGCAGTGCACGAAGCCGCGGTGGACGCCAAGGAGTCACATCACCTGCTCGGGCCCGAACTCGTCAGCCGATGGTCGGCCTATTTTCCACCGGGACCCGCGGAGCGGCTGTTCCACTGGCTGGCCGAAAAGGACGGCCAGAACAAGGTGCTCAACATCCCGATCTCGAACGTGCCTGGCCCCCGCGAACCCGGCCGCGTCGGCGGCGCGCTGGTCACCGAGATCTACTCGGTCGGCCCACTCACCACGGGCAGCGGCCTGAACATCACGGTGTGGAGCTATGTCGATCAGCTCAACGTATCCGTGCTGTCCGACGGGGCCACCTTGAAAGATCCGCACGAGCTGACCGACGCAATGGTCGAGGCGTTCGTCGAAATTCGCCGCGCCGCAGGACTTTCCGAGCGGCTGACGGTCATCGAATCCGCTATGGCCTGATTGTCGGCTCCGCCGACGGTGGCCTGATTGTCGGCTCAGCCGCCGGTGGCCTGATTGTCGGCTCGGCCTTTTCCTCGCGCTTGGCGTGCACCCACGACAGGAACTCCTCGACCGCTCGTGCCGTGTAGTGGGCGCGGGGTGAGCCGTAGTAGAAGTCGAACGCATGCTGCGCGTGCGGGATCTCCGCATAGGCGACGGTGGACGTCGACACCTCCCGCAACGCGTCAGCGAACTCGCGGCCCTCGCCAACCGGGATGATCGAGTCGTCCTGGCCGTGGAGGATGAAGAACGGTGGGGCATCGGGGTGTAACCGCTTGATCGAGGATGCGTCGAGGTACGTCTGCCTGTTCTGGGCAAAAGGCTTTTTCACCACGAACTTCTGCAGGAAGGCGATGAATTCCTTGCGGCCGGAACCGTGCGTGGTGAACCAGTCGTAACGGCCGTAGATCGGCACCGCTGCGACGACCGACGTGTCGGCGTCCTCGAATCCGGGCTGCCACTGCGGATCGTTCGGCGTCAACGCGGCCAGAGATGACAGATGTCCGCCAGCCGAACCTCCGGTGATCGCAACGAAATTCGGGTCACCGCCGTAATCGGCGATGTTCTCCTTGATCCACGCCAGGGCGCGCTTGACGTCCACGATGTGGTCCGGCCAGGTGTTGCGCGGGCTGACCCGGTAGTCGATCGACAAGCACACCCAGCCACGCTCGGCCATATGGCTCAGCAGGGCATAGGACTGCGGCCGTCGCATACCGATCGCCCAGGCACCGCCGGGCACCTGCAGAAGCACGGGCGCTTTGCCGTCGCGCGGCAGGTCGGCGCGGCGCCAGATGTCAGCCCGGTTCACCCGGCGATGCGGACCGTATTGCACGGTGCTGGCTTTCTCGACGTAGCGCCTGCGGACAAGGTCGGTTGGCCAGACACCGATCTGGGCGCGGCGACGGCGCGCGGGCTGCGACTGGGCGGCGATGCGCTCGTAGTCGTCGCCGAGAGCCTTACGCAGCGGCTCTTCGAAGTGCGGTTCCGATGCGACATTGCGGCGGTGGATGAGGTACAGCAGCGCCCACGCGATTGCCGTGAGCACCAACGCGATCCGGCCCCGGGTCCCGCGGAAGTCACCACGCAGCCCGCGGCGCACCGCGTCGAGCATCGATACGCCCATGTACACCGGCGACAGCTCTGACGTCGGCCAGCCGAACGCGAACACGCCGATGGTGGGGTAGCCCTCGCGGGCGATGGGCTGCACGCCGTTGGCGGCGTTGACGAGTTCTGCGACCGCGCGCAGCAACGTGAAGCGACGCTTACTCATGGAAGACCTTGATAGCCACCGGGCCGGTATTCAAAACAGATCAGCCCAGTATCGGAAGTCGGCGTTCGCCGGCGAGTTCGTCCAGCGCCCGCTGCATCACATGTCGCACGTGCGCGTCGACCTCGTCGATGTCGGGATCCTCGCCGAATTCGGCGACCAGGTCGATCGGCGGCAATACCTTCATGACGATCTTGGACGGCAAGGGGATGTTGGGCGGAACCACCAGGGACAGTCCGAACGGGAAACCGAAGGACACCGGAACGATCTTGGTGCGTGCCAGACGGGCGATCGGCCCGAGGCGCTCGGCCAGCCAGGTCCCCCGGGTGAGGAAGATCTGGGTCTCCTGGCCGCCGATGCCGACCGCGGGGACGATCGGCACCCCGGCGTTCAGGGCGGCCTTCACGTAGCCGGTGCGGCCGCCGAAGTCGATCACGTTCTCGGCGAACGTCGGCCGGTACACGTCGTAGTCGCCACCGGGGAACACCACAACCAGGCCGCCGGAGCGCAGCGCCTCGTCAGCGTTCGCGTGGTTGGCGCTGATATAGCCGATCTTCTTGAAGAAATCGCCGGTCGGTCCGACCGAGAGCATGTCGTGGCTCAGCGTGTAGAGCGGACGGTCATACCCGTGATGGTCGTAGAAGTCGGCGGCGAGAATCGGGACGTCCATCGGCAACATGCCACCGGAGTGGTTGCAGACCAGCAGTGCGCCGCCTGGCGGAATGTTCTCCAGTCCCCGCGTCTCCGACCGGAAGTACCGCTTGAGGAAGGGCCGCATGATTCCCATGACGCGTTCGGTCAGCCTCGGATCCCACTTGGTGAGCTCCGAGGGTTCGATATCGGTCACAGGTGATCCCCTAGCATCAAATTGAAACGTGTTCTAGTTTACCCCGTGCGCGCTGGCGCATTCACCAAGCGAGTGTGGGGTTTGACGCACTGTCTCTGGGGCTACGTTATCGGCCATGGACGGCCGCGAAGTGCTTGCGGACCGATACGAGGTACGAGGTCTGCTGGGCCGCGGCGGCATGGCCGAGGTCTATGACGGCTGGGATCTCCGGCTGAACAGGGCGGTAGCGATAAAGCTGCTGCATCCGGGCGTCAGTTCGGACGCCGACGCTCGGCGCAAGTTCGATGCCGAGGCGCGGGCCGCCGCCGCACTCAACCATCCCAACATCGTGGCTGTGCATGACAGTGGTGAACACAGGGGGACGCCGTTCATCGTGATGGAGCGGCTGCCAGGCCGCACCTTGGCCGACGAGGTCGAGAGGGGACCCATGGCGCCGGGGCGCGTTCGATCCGTGCTCGACGACGTGCTCGGCGCGCTGGCGAGCGCGCATGCGGCCGGGATCGTGCATCGCGATGTCAAGCCGGGCAACGTGCTGCTCACGCAGGGCAACACGATGAAGGTCGGCGACTTCGGCATTGCCAAGGCCAATGGAGCCGCCAATACGGCCACCGGCCAGATCGTCGGGACGATGGCCTACATGAGTCCAGCGCGCGTTTCGGGCGCGCCGGCGTCAGTCGCTGATGACCTATACGCGGTCGGCGTCATGGGCTACGAAGCACTCACCGGGCGGCGACCGTTTGATCAAGACAATCCCGTGTCGCTGCTGCGAGCCATACTGCACGATTCACCGCCACCCATCGAAGCGGTGCGGCCCGATGTCGATCCTGCGCTGGCGGCCACGATCAACGGGGCCATGACCCGCGACGGCAGCGGGTTCGACAGCGCCGATCAGATGCGCGCGGTGCTCGCGGGCGCTAACCGGCGCCCGGCCACCAAGGTCATGGCCGCACCGATGTTCGAGTCTGAGCAGTATGTCGTGGCACCGCTCAAGCACCGCACACCGATGAGCCGGGGCCGGAAACTGCTGTTGGCGGCGGCGGCGTTCGTGGGACTGATCGTGGCCACGCTTGCGCTGGCGCTCGATCCTTCGTCGACGACTGCGCCGCAGCCGGTCAGCAGCACCGCTGTCCCGCCTCCGCCCCCCGTCAGTTCGCCGCCGCCGTCGCCCACCCCGGTTCCGGTCGTCGAAGAGCCACCGCGTCCCAAGAAGAAACCGGAAGGCAGGGGCCCCGGCAACGGCAATGGCAACGGCAATGGCAACGGCAACGGCAACAAGAAGCGCTGACATCGCCGAATCAAGGCGAACCCCAGGACGTTACGATCACCGACGTGAGTGACAACAGCGAACAAGCAGTCCTGGTCGAGCAACGGGACCGGATTTTGATCATCACCATCAACCGGCCGCAGGCAAGGAATGCCGTGAACGCCGAGGTGAGCCGTGGTCTGGCCGACGCGATGGACCGGCTCGACGACGATGCCGGCCTTTCTGTCGGTGTGCTGACCGGAGCCGGGGGATCGTTCAGCGCGGGGATGGACCTCAAGGCCTTCTCGCGCGGCGAGAACGTCGTGGTCGAGGGCCGCGGCATGGGCTTCACCGAACGGCCACCGGCCAAGCCACTGATCGCCGCGGTGGAGGGTTATTGCTTGGCGGGCGGTTGCGAACTGGCGCTGGCCACCGACCTCATCGTGGCGTCGAACGAGTCGGCGTTCGGCATTCCCGAAGTCAAGCGCGGCCTGGTCGCCGGCGGTGGCGGATTGCTGCGGCTGCCGCAACGCATTCCGCCTGCCGTCGCCATGGAACTGGCGTTGACCGGTGAGAACCTGCCCGCCACCCGCGCCAAGGAGCTCGGCCTCGTCAACGTGCTGGCCGAACCGGGGCAGGCGCTCGACGCCGCGATCGAACTGGCCGAAAAGATCACCGCGAATGGGCCGCTGGCCGTGGCGGCGACGAAGCGGATCATCGTCGAGTCACGGAGCTGGAGCACCGAGGAGATGTGGCGCGAGCAGACCAAGATCCTGGCTCCGGTCTTCATGTCCAACGACGCCAAAGAGGGTGCGATCGCGTTCGCCGAGAAGCGCGCGCCGAAGTGGACCGGCGCCTGAGGAGTTTTCGGTGAAGCCGCCGTGGGCAACCGGTAGGCATGGAATTGCCGCTACCGGACTACGACCAATTGCCGCTCACCGAGTTGCGGCACCGAATCCGGATGCTCGAAGAGGGCCAGCTGCGCACGCTGTTTGAGTACGAGACAGAACACGGGAACCGGATCCCGGTGCTGGAGTTGATGCACGCTCGGCTGAGGGAACTCACGCACGGCGCCGAGCCGTCACCCGGCGACCCGGCCAACACCCCCGGGGCGATACCGCCGCCGGATTGACCTCAACCGCCGTTCATGTCGCAGGATGGCGGCATGACAGATCTGGCCGCCTACTTCCGCCGCGTCGGCTACTCCGGTCCCGCTGCGCCGACTCTCGAGACGCTGCACGCACTCGTCACGGCACACAACGGCGCGATCCCATTCGAGAATCTCGACCCGTTGATGGGCGTTCCGGTCGCCGACCTCGGCCAAGACGCGCTCTTCGACAAACTTGTACATCGGCGTCGCGGCGGCTACTGCTACGAGCAGAACGGCGTCATGGGATACGTGTTGGCGGAGTTGGGTTTCGGGGTGCAGCGCCTCGGCGGGCGCGTGGTGTGGATGAACACATCAGGCGAACTGCCTGCGCAGACGCATGAGGCGCTGGCGGTGACGGTGCCCGGCGTCGACGGGTCGTGGCTGGTCGACGTCGGATTCGGAGGCCAGACCTTGTCGTCGCCCATTCGGTTGGAGGTCGGCACGGTACAACCCACCCGGCACGAGCCTTACCGCATTCGTTCCGATGGCGACGTGTATCTCTTGGAGGCGGACGTCCGCTCAGAATGGCAGACGCTGTACATGTTCACCACGCGACAGCGGCCTCAGATCGACCGCGAAGTCGGAAGTTGGTATGTCTCAACGCATCCGAAGTCTGGTTTTGTTGTCGGCTTGTCGGCCGCGCTCGTCACCGACGATGCCCGCTGGAATCTGCGTGGCCGCAACCTGGCGATCCACAGCGCAGGCAATACAGAGCGGATCCGTTTCGCAACGGCGGCCGACGTGCTGAACGCGCTGACCGAGCGGTTTGGCATCGATCTGACCGACCTCGGTGACCGTGTCGACGTCGAGGCGCGCGTCAGCGCGGTTCTGGACAGCTGACGACGACCTGCCAGGGATCGTCGGCGGCCAGTGTCAGTCGGCCGAGCCGTCTGGCGTAGTGCGTGGTGGTGCCGAAGTCGTCGATCCAGCTGCGTGCCCGCATCGTGAACAACCACAGCCGGTGCTCGACGGTCACACCGATCGCGCCGTGCAACTGGTGTGCGATGGTGGTCACCGATTCGACGGCGCGCCCGGAAGCGATCTTCGCCACTGTAACCGCGTAATCGGTTGCTGTGCTGTCGAATCCGAAGTCAGCCGCGGCGGCGATGGCCAGCGCGGTGGCGGCGCGGGCACGTTCGATCTCGCCGGCCATCTGTGCCAGAGAGTGCTGCACCGCCTGAAACTTGGACAGCGGACGGCCGAACTGAACCCGTTCGCTGGTGTGGGCCACCGTGAGGTCCCTGGCGGCGTCCAATGCGCCGATCACCTGCACGCAGCGTGCCCACGCGCCGCGACGATTCAATTCGTCGGCGATCCGATCGTCGAGTTCGTGGCGCGCCTCGATCTCGAATGCGAAGGTGCCGCGAGGCTCGCCCGCGAGATTGGCGGTCACCGCTGTCGGCTCGCCGGTGAGCACGTCGATGTACAGCCCTTCAGCGGTCCTCGCGGCGAGCACCACGCACGCCGAGCCTGGCCACGGCACATCGTGTGCGGTTCCCCTGACGCGGCCGTCGCGGACTTCGGCATCTGCGAGCGCAACGGTCAGCGGGCCGGTATCAGGCACCGCCACCCCGGCCTTCGCCGCGAGCCACATTGCCAGCAGGTCGGTTTCGGCGATCGGCACCGCTGCCGCGGCCGAAGCCAAACCCTTCAACACGATGGCCGCTTCTGCGGGCCCGGCATCCTCGGTGGACGTCAACCGACTCAGGCCGGTCTCCTCGAGATTTCGCCACAGTTGCTCATCGAACGTGTCGGGGAAACCGGGCCTGCCCCCTCTGGCCTCCAATGAGCGCGCGCCGAGGTCGGCGACGAGTTGTTCGAGTTCGTTCACCGCACACCCATTCCTCGAGCGACGACGCCCCGCAATACCTCGTTGGTGCCGCCCCGCAGGGTGAACAGCGGTGAGTGCAGTCGGGCGGTGGCCACCAGCTCGGCGAGCTCGGGAGTCCGGAGGTCGAAGCGGTCCAGGAGATCGACGGCCAATTCGACGGAGTCCTGTTCGAAGCGGGTGCCGAGATCCTTCACCAGCGCCGCCCTGGTCGCCGCGTCCTCGCCGCTCGCAAGTGCTCGGGCCACTGAGATCGACAGCTGGCGCAGGGAGATCATCCGGGCGACAAGCTCGCCGACCGCGGCGGCGGCCCCGTCGTCGGCATCCTTGGGCAGGGCTCGGATGGCGGCGAGGATCAAGGTGACCGTGGACAGGATGCGTTCGGGTCCGCTGCGCTCGAAGCCCAGCTCGGAGGTGACCTGCCGCCAGCCATCACCGATGCTGCCCAATACGTCGGCATCGGAGACGAACACCTCGTCGAAGGTCACCTCGTTGAAGTGATGTTCGCCGCCCATCTGCACGATCGGGTCGATGGTGATTCCCGGGGAATCCAGCGCGACGAAGAACTGGCTCAATCCGGCATGCCGGTGGTCGGGATCGAGCGGGCTGGTGCGGGCCAGCACGACGATCCGCTGCGCCAAGTGGGCACCGCTGGTCCACACCTTGGTTCCGGCCAGCGTCCAGCCACCGTCGGTCGCAGTGGCTCGCGTCTTGACCGCAGCCAGGTCGGATCCCGCGTCGTGCTCACTCATCCCGATCGCCGCGTGCAGCCGGCCCCTGGCGATAACCGGCAGAAACTCCCGGCGCTGCTCGTCGCTGCCGTAGGACAGCAACGAGGGAGCGAACTGGCGATCGGCGAACCAGTGCGCGGCGACCGGTGCACCGTGGGCCAACAGTTCCTCGGTCACCACGTAGCGGTGCAGATGACTCAGGCCGCGCCCGCCGTACTCGGTGGGGATGGTCAGGCCGACGAATCCAGCGTCGCCCAGCCGGGCGGAGAAATCGGCGTCCCACCTGGCCAGCCACGAGTCGACGGCGGGCTCCCAGCCGAATGTGTCGCGATCGGCAGCGAGAAACTCCCGGATGCCCGCCCGTATGTCGGCCAGCTCCGAGTCATTGGCGCACAGCGCATCGAATTCAGTCACCGACCATGACACTAGTGACCCGCCACCGCAGCAGGAATTGTCATGTCCTTGTCCCGGGCGGGGAGACATACTCGATCACCGTGAGCGCCCCATCACATCGCGACCGATTACGCGAACTGCTCGATGCCGTCGTCGACGTCGACAACACCGACGTCGGTGAGATGGCGCGGAGTAGTTACGCCTCTGAGTTCCACTTCTCGCGGGAGGTGCGGCGGCTGACGGGGGAGGCGCCTGCCGCGCTGCGGCGGCGCATCATGCTCGAGCGCGCGGCCTGGCGGTTGCACCGGGGCGAGTCGGTGTCGGCGGTGGCCGCCGACGAGGGCTGGTCGTCTGCGGAGGTGTTCTCCCGCGCGTTCAGTCGCACCTTCGGGGTGCCGCCGTCGCGTGCCGCCGACATCGGATTCCGCTTGCCCGCCCCCAACGGCCTGCATTTCCATCCACCGCATTCGCTCTGGCTCGACAGTGACAGCGAGACAGGTGATTCCGAGCGTCCTGATATCTCCGCGCTGATGGTGGCTCACGATGTGGCCGATACCACCTACCTCATCGGCCAGGCGGCCGCGCTGTCCAAGGACCAGTGGGCGGATGAGATTTCACCCGGACAGCAGGTTCTCGAGTGGGATGGGCCCGAACCCAGTGTCGGTGCGGTCCTCGGTGCCATCGTGTGGACCAAAGAGGTCTGGCTGGCGACCATCGAGGGACGTGACTTTCCCGAGCGTGCCACGACACAGCCCGGCTCCAGCACCGCGGAGCAGTTGGCCGGCCATCACGCGGTGATCGCAAAGCGCTGGAGCGCAATGGTTTCGGAGTACTCGGCGGCCGGTCGGCTTGGCGACACCGTCATCGACGCTCTCTGTGATCCGCCGGAGTCGTTTCAGCTGTACGGCATCGTCGCCCACGTGCTGACCTATTCCGCACACCGCCGCGGCCTCGCCCGGGCGATGTTGGCGCACCACGGGATCCGCACCGGGCACGGCGACCCGCTCGAATGGATGACCACGACGAGCGAAAGGGAATGAACATGGCCACCGTCTACTACACCGCATCGAGTCTGGACGGCTACATCGTCGACGAGGCCGACAGCCTCGACTGGCTGACGTCTCGCGAGATGGATCCCAACGGTCCGTTCGGCTACGACGATTTCATCAAATCCGTTGGGGCACTGGTGATGGGATCAGCGACGTATGAGTGGCTGATACTCAACCAACCCGGTGCGTGGATGTATGAACAACCGTCGTGGGTGATGACTCACCGACCCCACATCATCGTCGATGGGCACCCGGTGCAGACCTTCGACGGCGATGTGCGCCAGTTGCACTCGGAAGTGGTCGCCCGCGCGGCGGGCAAGGATGTGTGGGTGATGGGGGGCGGCGACGTGGCCGCACAATTCGTGGCCGCCGGTCTCATCGACGAGATGATCGTCAGCTACACGCCATGCTCGTTGGGCGGTGGATCACCGGTGCTGCCGATCCGATCGGAATGGGTGTTGGCCGACGCCGGTGCCAACGGCGAATTCGTGTGTGCCCGGTGGCGTAAGGCCTAGCCGACGGGGCTGGTAGGCAGCCCGTAGCGCTGCACGAATTCCCTTGACTTGATCAGGAATTCGAGTTGGGCAGCGACATCTTTGAGTGGATCCACACTGCGCGTCGACCGGCACAGCACGACAGCACCTTCCAGGGATGCGATGCACATGGTGGCCAGCGATGCGGCGTCGCTGTCGGCGAAGCCGTCGGAGACGAATGCCCGGGTGAGGGCGTCGCGCCAGAGGCTGAAGATGCTGCCGGCCACGGTGGTCAGTTGTGGTTCTTCGTCGGCCGAACCGATAGCGGCGGCGACTACCGGGCAGCCCGCGGTGAAGGTGCTCTCGACGAGTAGTTCTTCCCAGAACACGACGAACTTCCTGACCAGGAACATGCCACCGTTGTCGGCGGCTTCGTCGATGACTCCGGTGATTGCTTCACCTGCATACTGCAAGGCCTCGGTGAGGATCTGATTCCTGCCCTCGGGGAAGTGGTGGTAGACCGAGCCGCGGGGTGCGCCGCTGCGCGCGAGCACTTCGTCGATCGTGACGCCCGCTGCGCCACGTTCACGCAGCACCTCGGCGGCGCTGATCAACATGGCAGTGCGGGTCGACCCCCGTTTGGTGGCGGGTTTGGCGGTGGTGGAAGACAGAACAAACCTCCGACGGTGCTATCAGGCGGCGCGGGTCTGCGGAAGCTGCGACTGGCGCCAGCCGAGGCTACGCGCGTTGAATCGGACGAACGGTCGCCGGGCGTGCACCTTGTGAACGAATCGACGGCCAGCGATGTTGATCTCAACGATCCACATGGCCCGCCTCCCTGTTTATGATGAGCATCATAAAAGACAGAACACGTGAACGCGCGAATTGTATTCCGCGTCACAGCCGAACATCCATAAACAGCTGGTGAACTCGTGTAACGGCCTGGCTAGCGGGGATGCGAGCGGTCAGCGGCGGTATCGCTGATTATGGTTGGCCACATAGTCCGGGTCGACGGGCACGGTTAGAGCCACCTAGTCCTCGGGTGTGTAACCGAACGGCAGCAGAACGCTCTTGGGCTCGACATAGGCCTCGATCCCTTCGGGGCCGTTCTCGCGACCGATGCCGGAGTTCTTGTAGCCGCCGAACGGGGCACAGGGATCGAATGCGTACATGTTGACGGCATACGTGCCCGTGCGGATCTTCTTCGCGATCTCGAGCGCCTTCTTGTTGTCCGTCGTCCACACGCTGCCGGCGAGGCCGTACACCGAATCGTTGGCGATGCGGATGGCGTCCTCTTCGGTGTCATACGGAATCACGGCCAGCACGGGCCCGAAGATCTCCTCCTGCGCGATCGTCATCGAGTTGTCGACGTCGGCGAACACCGTCGGCTGGACGAACCAGCCGCTGTCCAGCCCTTCGGGGCGTCCGCCGCCGGTGACGATCCGGGCACCTTCGTCGACACCCTTCTTGATGTAACCCTCGACCCGCTCACGCTGCTTCTCGGAGATCAGCGGGCCGATCGCGGCGTTCGGGTCGTCGGGCAGGCCGACCGGCATGGCGGCGATGAAGTTCGAGAGCTTCTCGACGACTTCGTCGTACCGCGAGCGCGGTGCCAGGATGCGGGTCTGCGCGACGCACGCCTGTCCACTGTTCATCACGCCCGAGAACCCGAGCATCGGAAGGGTGGAGTCCAGGTCGGCGTCCTCGAGGATGATCGCGGCGGACTTGCCGCCGAGCTCCAGCGTGCACGGCTTGAGCTTCTCGGCGGCGATCTTGGCGATTTCCTTGCCGACCGCGGAGCTGCCGGTGAACGTGAACTTGTCCAGCTCGGGGTTGGACGTCAGCGCCCGCCCGGTGTCGGGGCCGCCGGGCACGATCGACAGCACGCCCTCGGGCAGGCCAGCCTCGGCGAAGATCTCGGCCATCGCGAACACCGAAAGCGGCGTCTCCGCGGCTGGCTTGAGCACGACGGTGCAGCCGGCCAGGAAGGCCGGGCCCAGCTTGTTGGCCGCGAGGAAGAACGGAACGTTCCACGCGGTGACGGCGCCGACGACACCAATGGGCTCGCGCACGACCAGCGTCTGTCCGTAGACACCGTCGCGGATGTCTTGCCATGCGAACTTGTCGGCAGCACCGGCGTAGTACTGGAACGCCGACATCGCGGCGCCGTACTGCATCATGTCGACGATCGTCTGCGGCTGCCCGGTCTCGGCGGCCAGCAGGTACTTGAGTTCGTCGGCGCGCGCTTCCATGCCTCCGATGGCGGCGGCGAGGATCGCGGCCCGCTCCTGCGGCGCCATGTGCGGCCACGGTCCCTCATCGAAGGCCTTGCGCGCGGCCGCGCATGCCGCGTTGACGTCAGCTTCGGTGGCCAGCGGCACCTTGCCCACCAGCTCGCCGGTTGCAGGTGAGCGCACCTCGATGACCTCCGAGGACGCCGGCTCGACCCACTTGCCGCCGATGAACAGCTTGTCCCACTGTGTCCGATACGCCGGCTGGCCGGCGGGTGTCTTGTCAGCGACGGTCTGTGTCATGACCGTCACACTACCTATCAACCCGGCTAAGTAGAACCTGTTGCAGTCGGTGGCCGCAGGACCAGCACCACATTGCTGACTCCGAACTCCCGCAGCACCGGGACGCGCACCATCCACCACGCCCATCGCGGGTGGTAGCGGGGGAATGCGGTGAGCAGGGCACCGGTGGCGCTTGCCCATTGCAGTCCGTCGGCGGCCGAGACCGCGAACAGTGACGAGCCGTAGTTGTTCTTCGGCGAATGGCCGTGCTTGCGGGTGTAGCGCCTGGCGGCTCGCTGCCCGCCGAGGTAGTGCCACAACCCGGTTTCGTGCCCACCGAACGGGCCCAGCCACACCGTGTACGACAGCACCACCAGCCCGCCCGGTTTGGTGACGCGCAGCATCTCGCCGCCCAACCGCCACGGCTGCGCGACGTGCTCGGCGACGTTGGAGGACAGGCAGACGTCGACGCTGTCGTCCTCGAACGGCAGTGCGGTACCCGACGCCCGCACGTAGGTGGCGGTGCCGTCGTTCTCGGCAGGCCCGCCATGCATTTCTCTGAGGTCCGGCTCGACCCCGATGTAGGTGAAACCTGCGCGGGCGAAAGCTGTGGCGAAATAGCCCGGTCCGCCGCCGACGTCGAGCAGAGCGCGTCCGGTCGGCGCGGCACCGTGCTCTGCTCGCCACAGGTCGGTGATCAGGGCTGCGGTGTCCTCGGCGAGAACTCCGTAGAACCGGGCCGGATCGGGCTGTTCATACCGGAACTCCCGCAAGAGCCGCAGCGATCGCGACAGCGTCGCCCGTCGGGCGAACAGGTCGGTGATGGCCATCGGAGGAACAGTAACCAGCGGCTAGGGTGAACGGGATGTCTGACCGAGGTGTTCGCTCCGTGCTGCTGCTGTGCTGGCGCGACACCGGCCACCCCCAAGGCGGCGGCAGCGAGACGTACCTGCAGCGCATCGGCGCGCAACTGGCCGCCTCAGGTGTGAAGGTGACGCTGCGGACCGCGCGTTATCCGGGGTCCGCGCGACGCGAGATCGTCGACGGGGTGCGGGTCAGCCGCGGCGGAGGCTCCTACTCCATCTACATCTGGGCGGGGCTGTCGATGGTGCTCGCCCGTGTCGGGCTCGGCCCGTTGCGCAACGTCCGTCCAGACGTGGTGATCGACTCCCAGAACGGCATTCCGTTCCTGGCGCGGCTTGCCTACGGACGCCGCGTCGCCGTGCTCGTGCACCATTGCCATCGCGAGCAGTGGCCCGTCGCCGGTGCGGTCATGGGGCGCTTCGGGTGGTTCGTCGAGTCCAAGTTGTCGCCCTGGCTGCACCGCCGCAATCAGTACGTCACGGTGTCACTGCCGTCGGCGCGGGATCTGGCCGCGCTCGGGGTGCACCCCGGCAGGATCGCCGTCGTGCGCAACGGTCTCGACGAGGCGCCGGTGGCCACGCTCACCGCGCCGCGGTCGGCGACTCCGAGAGTGGTGGTCCTGTCCCGTCTGGTGCCGCACAAGCAGATCGAAGACGCACTCGAGGCCATCGCTGAACTGCGCCAGCAGATTCCGGCCGTGCACCTAGACGTCCTTGGTGGCGGCTGGTGGGAACAGCGCCTGGTCGAGCACGCCGAGTTGCTCGGCATCTCCGATGCCGTGACGTTCCACGGACACGTCGACGAGGACACCAAACACGATGTCCTGCAGCAGTCCTGGGTCCATGTGCTGCCGTCGCGCAAAGAAGGCTGGGCGTTGGCCGTGATCGAGGCCGGCCAGCACGGCGTGCCCACCATCGGTTACCGGTCCTCGGGCGGGCTCACCGATTCGATCGTCGACGGGGTCACCGGCCTGCTGGTCGACGATCACGGCGGACTTGTCGAGGGGCTTTCGCGTCTGCTGACCGATCCCGTGCTTCGTGAACAGCTCGGCACCAAGGCCGCGGTCCGTAGCGGTGAGTTCTCGTGGCGGCAGAGCACCGACGCGATGCGCACGGTGCTGGAGGCCGTCAACGCGGGGACGTCGGTCAGCGGCGTCGTCTAGCGCGGAGCACGTTTCCCAGGGGGTCGCCGTCCTCGAGTGTGGGCTTTATGCACGCTTTTTAGCGGAAAACCGTGACACGACCCCACACTCGGCGCTTCAGGGACGTCGGTCAGCGGCGTCGTCTAGCGAGCCCCACCAGTCCACCGAAGAGCAGTGCCAGCCAGGCCAGGTGTGCGGCCAGCACGAGACCACGTCCTGGTGCCTGCGGCAGATCGCCGCCCACGCGGTAGAGGGTGAGGTTCTCGTCGTGATAGGCGACCGGCAGGGCCAAAGTATCAGCGGCACCGCCTGATTCGACGACCACCCAGCCGATCCCGGCGTCAGCCAGCTGATCGCGATCGGCGCCGCTCGACAACATCTGTTGGACGGTGCGGGCGCGTTCACCCTCGCCGGGCACCGTTGCACCGCCGATCGTCAGGTCACCGGTCGACAGCACGTCGGCCCGGACCCAACGCGGTAGCGGGTCGAGCACGGGCGCATCACCTGCCCACGTGAAGCGTCGCATGCTGTCAACGGGGAGGACCGCCACCGGACGCGGGTCGTCGTTGATCATCGCCGCAGCCGCCGCCCAACCCGCCGGGTACTGCACCGGTGAGAGCTTGCCGCCCACCCCCCAGGCCAGATCGGGCAGGGTGGCGATCAGTGCGGCGCAGCAGATCAGGGCCGTCGCCGCTTCCGGAAGTTTCTGCCGAAGTGCGATGACCGCGGCGGCACCCGCGAGTGCGTAGCCGGGGACCGCCAGCGCGACCCACTTCTGCGCGTCACGTAACACGCCGAGTCCTGGCAGTGCTCGCACCGTCGCCTCGACGGCCGCCAACCCCGGACCGGTGGCCATCGCCGCGGGCACGAGCACCGCGAGGGCGGCCAGGCACAGCAGCGGCACCGCCGCCGGTCGGCGCGCAGCAACGGGAAGTCCCAGCATCACGATGCCGAGCAGGACAACGGCCGCGACCACGGCGAACATTGTTGTGCGAGAACTCGGTACGGCCTCGCTATTCCAGATCCCACCGAGGCTGGCCAGTGTTCCCAGCGTTCCGAGGCCGGGCTCGGCCCGTGCCGCGAATGCTGTGACGCCCTCGGCCTGCGATGGCGCCAATGACCTCGCCACGATCGCCGCGGTCAACCACGGCAGCGCCGCGATCAGTGCGGTGCCCAGCGCGACGGCCGCACACCGCCAGCGTGGCCAGTCCGCTCCCGGCGCGAACACACACGCCAGCGCCACGGTCGCGGCGAGCATCAGCCCCGTCGGCGTCAGCCCAGCAAGGGCGATCCAGAACACCAGCGTGCCGACGTCGGCCCATCCCGGCTCCGGCCCTCGCAGGCGCAGCATCGCGGCGGCCACCCACGGCAGGCAGCCGTAGCCGACGATCAAGCTCCAGTGCCCCTGCAGAAGACGTTCGGCGACGTACGGGTTCCAGATCGCCAGCGTCGCCGCAACACACTGCCCGGCCACGCCCGCGCCTGGCAGCACCGCCGCCGCCAACCGCGCCGCACCCCACCCGGCGAGCCAGAGTCCGACGGCCACCAGCAGCTTGACCGCCACTCCGCCGTCGATCACCGACGACACCAGCGCCACCGCGAAATCCTGGGGCAGCGCCCGCGGTGCCGCCTCCGCGAGTCCGAGCGCCGCATCCGACAGATACGAGCGCGGAGTCGACACCGCGTCGCGAATAAGCAGATAGCCCGGCGCGAACAGCGGCGCCGTCACGGCCAGGGAGAGCACCAGCGCGTAGGCGGGCGCAATGAGCGATCGCGCCCCTGGGGGCGCGGCGAAACGCGCGGTCAGACCGGTCTGTCCGGCGGCAGATCGGTCGGTTTTTGCGCGGGCAGTTTCTCGGTCTTGGCCTCGGCTCCGGGCACCTTGATCCCCTGGGTATCGAAGAAGCTGTGATCAGCCTCGTCGAGCCCCGGGTCGATGAGCGCAGACTCCGCCCGCAGGCTGAACGATCCCAGCAGCGCGCCCCCGACCAGCGACACCAACCCGATCGCGATGAAGGTGATCGGCAGGATGCGGCCCCACAGCCCCACCCTGTCCCGCTCATCTCTGGCGCTGGCGACCTGGGTTTCGACGGTCTCTTCGTTGAAGCCGATCTTGAAGTCGACGAAGGTCACCTCGGGCTTGAGCGGCTCACGGGCGTAGTAGTGGAAGCCGTGGTCTTCCCTCTTGACGATGGTGCCCGACACCGGATCCACCCAGAACGTGCGCTGCGCGGCGTAGTAGCGCGACATCGTGATTCGTTCGTCGGGCTCCCCGGGGACTCCCCACATGGCTGCGGGCGCGGTGACCTCGCTGTCGGCGTCATCGTCGAGCAACGAGGAGTAGGAGATCGGCTCGACCAGCTTGCCGTCGGAGTCGTAGCCGACGTTCTGGCTGAACCGATAGGTGGTCAACCCGTTGACGTCTTCCTCGCCGTCGTAATTGGCGTCGAACGGCTTCTGCGCGATCGGATCGAAAACGGGATACGTCCGCTTCTCGGTGTCGAACGGGAACCGGTACGTAAGCCCCTCGTGCGGCAGCGCGATGTTGGTCGGCGGCTGGTCGTCGTCGATAGACCGCGGCTTCTGGACCGCACCACCGGGATTGCTCTCACTGGACACCGCTTCGGCCGTCTCGCGGTTGACGGTGACGGTGTCGACCATCGCGAGCAAAAGGCCGTCGTCTTGCTGCTGATCGGTGCGGCGCAGGGTACTGCCGACCTGAAGGGTCACCACGTCGGCGTTCGACGGTGACTCGACGGAGAGCTGCTCCTGCAGAGTCAGCGGCACGTCGCGGTCGACGACGAACTTCTCCCGGTTCAGCGAGCTCGGATCGAACGCCTCCCCGGTGCCGTCACTGATCAGCGTCGTGTCCAGGTTCAGTGGAACCTTGGCGATCTTGCCGTGGGTATAGGTGGACAGCAAGAGCGCGGCGATCAACAGGCCAGCACCGAGCCCCATGATGCCGCAAGCCGCAATACGGAGCGCCACTGCGCGGTTCAAACCGTGCCTCCTTCACCTGCGGGAGTCCCGCAAAACCCGTTCGACCCTAACAGCACAAGTTAAGTTGGTTGTTACTCCGAGTGCAGCCGGCCGAGTACCCGTATTCAGGGGGTTTCGCTCCTCCGGGCACACTGATTGTCGTGACGGATTCCAGCGTCTCCACCGCGCCGGCCGATCGCGCCGAAAATGCGGTCGGCGGAACGCGTGGGTTCCTCCCCGCCGTCGAGGGGATGCGGGCCTGCGCGGCAGTCGGCGTCGTCGTCACCCACGTGGCCTTCCAGACCGGCCACACCGGGGGTATCACCGGCCGGTTCTTCGGCCGGTTCGACCTCGCCGTCGCGGTGTTCTTCGCGCTGTCGGGTTTCCTCTTGTGGCGCGGCCATGCCGCGGCGGCCCGCGGCATGCGACCCATTCCGCCGACGGGTCACTACCTGCGATCGCGGATCGTGCGCATCATGCCCGGCTATCTGGTCGCGGTGGTGGTCATCTTGTCGCTGCTGCCGGAGGCGAAACCCGACCTGACGGTCTGGCTGGCCAACCTGTCGTTGACCCAGATATATGTGCCGCTGACGCTGACCGCCGGACTCACCCAGATGTGGAGCCTGTCTGTCGAAGTTGCGTTCTATCTCGCGCTGCCGGTACTGGCGCTGCTGGTGCGACGGGTGCCGACGCGCGCCCGGATACCGGTCATCGCGGCCACGGCGGTGGCAAGCTTCGCCTGGGCCGTGTTGGTCGAGGCGAGCCCGCTTTCAGCCCCCTATGGCGTCAACCCGCTGAACTGGCCGCCAGCCTTCTTTTCCTGGTTCGCCGCCGGGATGCTGCTGGCCGAGCTGACCGTCACGCCCGTCGGATGGGCGCACCGGCTGGCCCGGCGCCGGGTGTTGATGGCCGGTGTCGCGGTGGTGGCGTTCGCCGTCGCTGCGTCACCGCTTGCCGGTCCCGAAGGGCTGACGCCCGGCACCGTCAGCCAGTTCATGGTGAAGATCGCGATGGGGACGGTAGTCGCTGCAGCGCTGATCGCCCCGCTGGTGCTGGACCGGCCCGACACCCCACACCGCCTGTTGGGCAACGCGACGATGGTGACGCTGGGTCGTTGGTCCTACGGTTTGTTCGTCTGGCATCTGGCGGCGCTGGCGATGGTGTTCCCGGTCATCGGCGAGTTCGCCTTCAACGGGCACATGCCGGTTGTGCTGGTCCTCACGGTGGTGTTCGGTTTCGCTATCGCGGCCGTGAGCTACGCCCTGGTGGAGTCGCCGTGCCGAAACGCCTTGCGGCGCTGGGAGAGACGCAACGATCCCACGCCTCTCGATTCTTCGGTCAGCGACGCGACTGAGCCTGTCGTCGCGAGATGATCTCGTCACGGACCGCGGAACGGCGGGCCTTTCCCGCGTCGTCGCGCAGCGGGGTGTCGCTGAACTCGACTTGACGGGGCACCTTGTAGCCGGCGAGGCGGTCGGTCAGGAACGCGATCACCGCGGCCTCGTCAAGGCCGTCGGCCTGGACGATCGCGTAGGGCACCTGACCCAGATCCTCGTGCGGCACGCCGACCACCAAGCAGGACAGCACATCCGGGTGCGCCGACAGCGCCGATTCGATCTCGGCGGGGTAGACGTTTCGGCCGCCGACGGTGAACATGTCCACGCGGCGGTCGTTGAGATAGAGGAAGCCGTCGGCGTCGAAGTACCCGAGGTCGCCCAGTGAATCCCAGCCGTCGCGCTGTTTTGCGGTGGCGCCGATGTAACGGTAGGTCGGTGCGCTTCCCGGTGCTGGACGCATGTAGATCTCGCCGCTCACACCCGGTGGGCATTCGTTCCCGTCGTCGTCGAGCACCTTCATCTCGCCTGCGACCACCACACCGACCGACCCCGGGTGGGCCAGCCACTGCTCGCCAGAGATGAACGTCAAGGCCTGAAGTTCGGTGCCCCCGTACAACTCCCAGACCGCTTCTGCGCCGATGAGATCGATCCAGGCCTCCTTGACGGCGGGTGGGCACGCCGCGCCCACATGCCAGAGCCGCCGGATCGATGACAGGTCGTAGGCATCGGGATCCGCGCGGTACGCCCGCAGCAGCCGCTGCATGATGGTCGGTACCGCCACGAGGAAGGACACCCGGTGCTCGGTGATGAGCCGAAGAAATTCGTCGGCGTCGAACCTGGGCATCAGCACGAGGTGGTGACCCATCAGCAGGCCGATCGTCGCGATCGTCATGCCGGTGTTGTGGCTCAACGGGACGGCGATCAACTGGGTGTCGCCCTCCTGCGCGCCCATTCCCATTCCGGCAAGCGCGCCTGGATATCGGCTGTCCCCACCTGCCTCGATGAGCTTGGGCCTCCCGGTGCTGCCGCCGGATCCCAGCGCCTTCCACGCCGGTGAAACCGCCTCGGGCAGCGGGGCGTCCGATAGCCCGGCATCGGGAATGTAATCGCCTGGAACGCTGGGGATTACGCCGTCCGGATCGGGCCTGCCCACCAGCAGCGCCCGCGGCTTCAGCGCGAGCAGCCCCTTCAGCTCCTCGTCGGGCAGCCGCGCCGACAGCGGCTGGGGGATCGCGCCGAGCTTCCACGTCGCCAGCGCGGCCGCAATCCACTCGATGGAATTGGGCAGCACGATCGTGACGTAATCGCCCTGCCCCACGCCGAGTTCGGCGTAGGCGCGCGCGAGTCGATTGGTCGATCTGTCGAGTTGGCCGCGAGTCAGCGTCCGTCCCTCGCACGTGACCGCGGGCTCGTCGGGCGCCAACCCGGCGAGGCGGGAGAATTCCGTGCCGATCGGCGGGATCAGCGGGGCGTCGACCATCAGTAGCCACCCTGCGTTTCGAAGATCCTGCGCGGATTGTCGACCAGCATCGTGGTGAGCTGTTCGTCGGTGACTCCACGCGCTTTGAGCGCCGGGATCACGTCGTTGTGGATGTGCAGGTAGTGCCAATTGGGCATCACCACCGGCACCATGTCCTCCGGCAGCCAGTCCATGAGGCATGCGGCGTCATGGGAGAGCACCATCTTGTCGGCGTGGCCGCGTTCACACATCTGCGCGACGGTGTTCACTCGGTCCTCGAAGCCGAGAAAGACATCGACACCGAACCGGTCCATGCCGATGTAGGACCCCGCGTCGATGAGCTCGGTGAGGTAGTCGAGGTCGGTGCTGTCGCCGGAGTGACCGATGACCACTCGGTTCAGGTCCACGCCCTCCTCGGCGAAAATCCGCTGCTGCTCGAGACCACGACGCGTCGCTGCGTGGGTGTGTGTCGAGATCGGGACACCCGTGCGCCGGTGCGCCTGCGCCACCGCCCGCAGCACCCGCTCGACGCCGGGCGTCACGCCTGGCTCATCGGTCGCGCATTTGAGGATTGCCGCCTTGATGTCGGTGCCCGCGATGCCTTTCTCGATATCGTTGACGAACATGTCCACCATTGGTTCGCCCAACGGGGTCTCGGGTCCGCTGAAGTGGAAATACATCGGCACGTCGTTGTAGGTGTAGACGCCCGTCGCCACGACGATGTTGATGTCGGTCTGTGCCGCGATCTTCGCGATGCGCGGAATGTAGCGACCGAGACCGATGAGGTGAGGTCCACGATGGTGTCAACGCCCCGCGCCTTGAGTTCATTGAGTCGCGCGACCGCATCGGCCTGACGCTTGGTCTCGTCACCCCATACTTCGGGATAGTTGGCATGGATTTCGGGGGATAGCACGAACACGTGCTCGTGCATGAGCGTGACCCCCAGGTCGGTCGTCGCGATTTCTCCCCGGGCGGTATTCAGCTGCGGCACATAGCCGATGCTAGGGCTCGGACGGGTCTGTGACTATGAATCGGTCGGGATCGAAGGCCACGACGGAGGCAGCCAGCATCGCCACCGACACGAGAGCAAGCAACTGCACCCCTACGGAGTGTCCGACGTATCCGTCGACAGATCGCCACGGATTCTGGCTGAGCACCGCCCCCGCCAGGATCAGCCCGCCCGCGGTGGTCGTGACCGTGACGGTGTCGCATAGCCGCTCGCGGTTGCGCAGCAAATACCGCAAGCCCAGTGCCAGGCCGACCACGACGACCCCCGCCAGCCCCGAGATGACCGCACCGACCGCAAGCGCCGCCGCGCTTGTGAGCCACCGGCCCGGCCGCCATACATGCGCGGCGACGTCCGGGTTGTCGCGGCGGCGCGCGGGTATGAAGGCCAGCAGCGCGAGCACCGGCAGCAGCGCCAGGCCGCCGATGAGCCCGATCCGATACGGCGTGTTCGCTCCGAAGGTGAGCGTGACGGGTCCCTCGGTGCCCGGTGGCAGCACCCAGCCCTGCTGCCAGCCGTTGACGGTGACCGGTGTCAGTTGCGTGCCGTCGCGGCTGTGCGCAATCCAGCCGGGATTCACGCTTTCGGGCACAACCAGCACTCGCGACGCCGCCGATGACGCGACGTTCACCTCGCGGTGAGCAGCACTGGCAGATTCGATCTGCGCGGGAACCGTTGCCGCCGAATGGATTCGATCTGCCAGCGGGCCGTCGAGCTGGACGCCATCGGCGGTGAACGCGGTCCCGGGGCTGATCAGCAACTCCTGTGCTCCGGCGGGCAGCACGATCGGCCCGGCCTGGCACGGTTGGGCTGCCACCGGCTCGCCGTCCAGCAACGCGGCCACCGTCGTGTCGATCGAGGTCTGGATGAACTGCCCGGCAACACCGATGATCGGGCCACGGCCGCAGGGCAATTCGATGCTTCGCCTTCGGTTGCGTGCGGCGTCGGCCGCGGCGATCGGGACACCGCGTGGGCCCAGCGCCGTCACCTCGGCGAGGCCGGGCGGCTTCAGCTGGTCGAACCCGAGCGCCGTGCGGTCGATGATGTCGTCCCAGTCCAGGATCGAAATCTTCACGGTGTCCGTGACGCGGGGTTTGAGGTCGAGCGTCTGCCCGGCATCGCCGGCCAGTCGGCGCACCTGGGGTCCGTCGCCGAGGTCGACGGCCACCAGCGTCGGATGTGCAGGCAGCTCAGACGAACTGGGGGACACCCGCACCGCGGCCACCTCGCGGGGGCTGGGGAGTCTCAGCGTGAGGGTGGGCGGTGACTTGTGCTGCACGACGCCTTGGCGCGCGGTCCACGCGGTGTCGGGGTCGCCGTCGGTGGCCGCATACGCAGAACCCAGAACATCGATGGGGTCCGCGTCGCCGGTGGCGATTGCACTGCCCGGTGCACGGACCAGGTCTGCGAGATTGGGGCCCTGACGCGCGCGCACCCAGACGGTCGGGGTCACGGCGATCGGTTCCGGCACCGTGAGTGTCCGGCTCAGATTGACCGGCTCCTCCGGTGACAACGCCATCGCCGCCGCGCAGCGGATCCCATCCGGGCTCTGTGCGCACCCGGGTCTGCCCAGCAGTTCGGAGCCCAGATCCCATTGCGCAACAGCAGAACCCGGCGGTGGACCGGGGACCGCCACCGTGTGGCGCAGGTTGACCGGATGTGCGAACCCGTTCGCGTCGTACTGGGTGACGGCGAGATCGGTGAGACCGAACTGAACGCCGGGTGATCCGTCGTCGGTGGCCACTGCCGTGATCCGCACCCACGGTGACTCCCCGTACGGCAGCGCAGCGGTCAGCGGCTTGCCGGCTTCGTCGAAGCGCAGCGTGCTGGTGCCGTTGACGGTCGACACCTCGATGCGGCGGACCTGTGCGCCGACGGCGGTCGCGCTCGGGGTGACAGTGATGGTCGCGTTGGTGACGGGATGGTCGAAGTCGACCTGAAGCCACTGGCCGATCGCCGACTGCAACGCGTTGGACACCCAGCTCGTCGACGAATCGGCGTCGACGGCGGAGGCCGGTCCGGTCGCGGGCGCCACGTTGGGCAGGGCGGTCGAATCCGAAGCCGAACTCGACACCGAGACGCGTCCGCCGGACCACTGCCCGTAGACGGTGTCGGTGCCCGCAGTCGGATAGTCCATCACACGGTTGAAGGTGTTTCGCGGATCGTCTGGTGAACGGATCGCCGACGAATGGTCGTCGACGCGGCCGTAATCGGTCTCCCTGGCGAGGGGGGTATCGGTGACGATGACCCCGGTGCCGGTGGGAACAGAAAGGCCCGCCTCCTGCGCGTCCCCCGTCAGCAGCATCGGCCCCAGCGGCGGCTGCCCGAGCAGGCGCCGTCTCTCGTCGAGGCGCAGCAGCACCTCGGGTGCGCCGTCGACGCGGGCCATCGCATCGGTGTCGGTGAGGTACGGCGTCACCGGCACTGCCGGCGCCCCCGCGTTCACCCGGTAGATCTCGACGGCCGGGTAGCGCGGTCGCAGGCCGCTGTCGGTGATGAAGCCGGAAAGCGTGCCTGGACCGACCGGATCGCCGAACTGGGCGACCCGCTCGAGGCCAGGCGATCCCTCGATCGCGCGGTGCACCAGGATCGGGCGCGCCGAGCGCGATGTCTCAGGATCCAGGTCGTTGCGCACCACGACATACGAGATTCCTTGCCGGGCAAGGGTATCTGCCAACCCCGCGGACGGACGGCCGGCTGCGAACAGGCGCTGCACCGAATCCAGGGCCCGGATGGTTTCGGGCGGCGTCAACGGAATGGAGTCACGCACACCCCACGCGCTGTCGCCGAGCACCTGCAGAGGCTCGTCGTGGCTGCTACCCCATACCTGGGTGGCGAATGGGGCGCCCGGCGCCACCAGCACACGTCCGGAGTCGTTGTGGGCGTCGAGCCAGTCGGCGGTGTCGTGCCAATACTGCGGGATCGCGTCGAACCCGCCAGGCGGAGTGAGTCTGCCCGTCCATGCCAGTGACGTCGCGGCGGCCGCGGCGACCAGTACGACGATGCCGACGGCCACTCGCTTGTCGCGTTCGGGATGGGCGAAGGCATCGCGCCACACCGCGCGCGGTGCGCTCCCCGGCAGCGGGATGCGGCCCAGCAGATGCGCCAGACCCAACACGATCGGCAGCCGGAGCAGCGGTTCGAGTTTGTGAATGTTTCGCAGCGGAGTGCCGTCGGCGTCGAGGAATGCTTGAACCTCGAGGGCCACAGGCGATCCCAAACGGCCCGAATATCCGAGGGCCAGCACCGAGACACCGATGAGCAGGATGGTGATGAGTCGTCCGCGGGCGGGCATGGACCGCATGGTCAGGCCCGCCAAACCGGCGGCCGCCACCAGTGTCGTCGCGAGCACCGCCACCGATCCCGTCACCAACGAGGCGCCAGCGGTGGCGTTCGGCGCGACGAACGGCGTCCAGACGTCGGTGCCGCGCAGCATCTCGGTCAACGACATCCACCGCGTCGTCACTCCGGAGGATTCGATGAAGTCGAGGAACGGCGGACTGACCCGGCCGAGCAGCACCAGGGCGACCACCCACCACAGCACCGCAAGCACGATGCAGATCGCCCACCAACCGGTGAAGCGCCACCACAGCCGGTTCGGCTTATGACACAGCAGCCAGATCGCCGCCACCAGGCAGGCGGTCAGGGTCGCGACCGCGTTGACAGCGCCCATCAGCGCGATGGCCACCGCGGACCGCGCGGCCAACACCCGCACACTGCTCGTGCTTGTTCCCCCCAGGGCGAGGATCACCGGAAGCAGCACCCACGGCGCCAGCATCATCGGCAGCGTCTCCGACGAGATCGCACCGAGTGTGGTCAGCACCCGCGGCGACAACGCGAACGCGACGGCGGCAATGACACGGGACGTGGGACTGCCGATGCCGAGCGCTTCAGCGACGCGCAGGAACCCCCAGAACCCGATCACCAATAGCAGCGCCCACCACAGCCGCTGGGTGACCCAGTCGGGCAGCCCGAGGATGTCACCTGCGAGGAAGAAGGTGCCGTGCGGAAACAGATAGCCGTATGCCTGGTTCTGCGCCTGCCCGAACGGCAGCTCGCTGTTCCACAGGTTGAAGGCGCGCGAAAGAAACCGCACCGGATTGGCGGTGAGGTCGAGCTTGGTGTCGGGTGAGATCTGTCCGGGTGACTGGGCGAACGTCAGGATCAGCGCCGCCGCAGCGACCACCCACAGCCAGCGCCGCGAGAGCGACGCCTCGTTAAGTCCGGTCGCCGTACTCAACCCTGTTGAGCACCGACGACGCGGGATCGCCTGCCTGCAGCGGCGGCTTGTTGTCTTGCTGCACCATCAGCGTCACCCCGAATACGGCAGCCGTACCCAGCAGCAGGCCGACGACGATGCTGGCCGCGGCGGGCACGAGGAACCGATCCATCCGGCCAAAGTAGCAGACAAGATAGCCCGCGGATTCCCCGTGCCCAGCCGACGTGCGGCACTCGGCTAGGGGACCAAGGATCGAATGAGGCTTCATTTCCTACTAGTCTCGGGGCCCATGGTTTCAATTGGCCCTGGGCTGCGCGTGCTGTGCGCCGCCTTGGCACTGCCCGCGCTCGTGTCCGGCTGCTCGTCTGCCGCGGATTCCGAGGGCCACACCCCCTCGATGGCGGCGACGGCGGTACCTGCGGCCCCCGTGCTCGTCCCGGCCCCCGCGTGCGGTGAGGGGCCGGCGCTGCTGTCGCAGATGTCGACCCGCGACAAGCTGGCGCAGCTGTTGATGGTTGGCGTCAACGACGCGGCCGACGCTCGTGCCGTGGTCGAGAGCCAGCATGTCGGCGGCATCATGATCGGCAGCTGGACGGACCTGGCGATGGTTTCCGACGGCTCGCTGGCCGATATCGCCAACTCGGCCGCCCCGCTACCTCTGGCGGTCAGCGTCGACGAGGAGGGTGGCCGGGTATCGCGGCTGGCCTCGGTGATCGGCACCCAACCGCCGGCGCGGGTGCTGGCGCAGACCCAGACGCCCGAGCAGGTGTATGCGATCGCGCTCCAGCGAGGCCAGGCGATGCGCAGCAAGGGCATCACGATCGACTTCGCGCCGGTGGTCGACGTCTCCGACGCTCCGGATGACACCGTGATCGGGGATCGGTCCTTCGGGTCGGACCCGGTTGTGGTCACCGACTACGCGGGCGCCTACGCCAGGGGGCTGCGCGACGCGGGACTGTTGCCGGTGCTCAAGCATTTCCCGGGCCACGGGAACGGGTCGGGCGACTCGCACACCGGCGCCGTGACGACACCGCCGATTGCTGACCTGCAGAACTCGGATCTGGTTCCGTACCGCACGCTGAATGCGCAGCTGCCGGTCGGTGTCATGATCGGCCACATGCAGGTCCCGGGACTGACCGGCAACGAACCGGCCAGCCTCAGCCCGAGCGCCTATGCGCTGCTGCGTTCCGGTGGTTACGGCGGCCCACCGTTCAACGGCCCGGTTTTCACCGATGACCTGTCGTCGATGCAGGCGATCTCCGATCGGTTCGGGGTCGCCGAGGCCGCTTTGCGCGGATTGCAGGCCGGCGCCGACAGCGCGTTGTGGGTGACCACCGACGAGGTGCCCGCCGTACTGGACCGGCTGGAGAAGGCGGTGGCGGCGGGCGAGCTGTCGTTGCCCCAGGTGGACGCGTCGGTGCTGCGGATGGCAGCGGTCAAGGGGCCGCATCAGGCGTGCTGACGCTTTCCGGCCATCTATTGCCTACGCTGGTGTGATGGCGGGTGGGACGAAGCGGTTGCCGCGCGCGGTGCGCGAGCAGCAGATGCTCGACGCCGCCGTGCAGATTTTCTCGGTGAACGGCTATCACGAAACGTCGATGGATGCCATCGCCGCCGAGGCCAAGATCTCCAAGCCCATGCTGTACCTCTACTACGGCTCCAAAGAGGAGCTGTTCGGCGCGTGCCTGGACCGTGAGTTGTCCCGATTCGTAGAAGACGTGCGCAACAAGATCGACTTCACGCAGAGCCCGAAAGACCTGTTGCGCAACGCGGTTCTGGCGTTCCTCACCTACATCGACACCAACCGGGCGTCCTGGATGGTCCTCTACAACCAGGCCACCAGCTCACAGGCGTTCGCACACACTGTGCGTGAGGGCCGCGAGCGGATCATCGACCTCGTCGGCCGACTCCTGCAGACGGGCACCCGTCATCCAGAGCCCGACGCCGACTTCGACATGATGGCCGTCGCGCTCGTGGGAGCGGGCGAGGCCGTGGCCGCGCGAGTGAGCACCGGAGACGCCAGTGTCGACGAGGCCGCAGAACTGATGATCAATCTTTTCTGGCGAGGACTGAAGGGCAAGCAGTCGGATCATCCCGTCGAAACTGCGGTGAGATCGCCGAACTAGCCCGCGTCGCGATCTGTACGCAGTTTCGGCGAGTACTTCAAAGTGAGCGGACCGAACCGATCAGATGGGGCTCTCCGCTGGACGCATGTCGCAGCGCGAGTTCCCACCCATCGGTGACGCGATCGATGTAAAGCCCGGCGCGCGCAGGCAGCACCACGGGCTTGACGAACCGAACCGAGTACTTCACCGCGTCGGGCAGCTGACCCTCGATGTTCGCCAGAACCGCTGCAGCGCTGAACATCCCGTGCGCAATCACCGTCGGGAAGCCGAACAGCTTGGCCGCGATCGGGTTGGTGTGGATCGGATTGTGGTCACCGCCCACGGACGCGTAGTGACGGATCTGGCCGGCCGTGATGCGCAGCACCGCGTTAGGGGCGCCGAGTTTCGGCCTCTTCTGGGGCGGTGGCTTCGGCTCGTCGGAGAGGCTGGTCTTCTGCTGGTGCAAAAATGTCGTCACCTGCTGCCAGGCCTTCTCGTTGCCGACGCTCACGTCGGTCACGATGTCGACGAGCAGACCGCGCCGGTGCTCACGCAGGTTTTGTGCGTGCACCTTCGCCGAGACGGTGTCGGTCACCGCGATCGGGCGGTACTGCGTGATGTGGTTTTCGATGTGCACCGAACCCAGTGCGGCGAAAGGGAAGTCGAAACCGGTGACCAACGACATGACGGTCGGGAATGTCAGTGCGAACGGATAGGTCAGCGGCACGGTATTGCCGAAGCGCAACCCGGTCACGGCCGCATACGCCGCTACATTCGCGCCGTCGATCGGCAGTTCCTCGACCGTCAGCGTTCGGTCCGGCAGCGTTTCGCTGCGCGGCACGAACGGCATCGCGCCCGCCGCGGCGCGCAGCAGGTTTCTCAGGCCAGACGGTTGCGTCACCCTAGGCCCCCAGCATGGCCTGGCCGCACACCCGAATGGTGTTGCCGGTGACGGCATTGGATGCGGGGCTCGCGAAGTAGGCGATGGCCTCTGCGACGTCGACCGGCTGACCGCCTTGGCTCAGCGAATTGAGTCGGCGGGCCACCTCCCGTGTCGCCAGCGGCATGGCGTCGGTCATCTTGGTCTCGATGAAGCCGGGTGCGACGGCGTTGACGGTGACGCCCTTCCCAACGTACTCGGCAGACAGTGCGTCGGTCAGCCCGTTCATGCCCGCTTTGGTGGCCGCGTAGTTCGTCTGGCCGCGGTTGCCCGCGATGCCGGCCATCGAGGACAGCCCGACCACCCTGCCGCCCTCGCCGAGGCTGCCGCTGTCCACCAGCCCCTCGGTAAGCCGAAGCGGCGCAAGGAGATTGACGGCGACCACGGAATCCCAGCGCGCTTCGTCCATGTTGACAAGGAGTTTGTCGCGGGTGATACCGGCATTGTTGACCAGGACGTCGAGCGTGGACCCGTGATAGTTCTCGCGCAAGTGTTCGGCGATCCGGTCCACCGCGTCATCGGATGTGACGTCGAGCGTGAGCGCTGTGGCGCCCACCTTCGCGGCGACCTTGCCGAGATCGTCGTGGGCACCCTCGACGTCGACGGCGATCACGCGTGCGCCGTCACGGGCGAAGACCTCGGCGATGGTGGCGCCGATACCGCGCGCGGCGCCGGTCACCAATGCGATCTTGCCGTCGAGCGGGCGATCCCAGTCCGCGGGCGGCGTCGAATCGTCCGGGCCGACCCGGAAGACCTGCCCGTCGACATAGGCGGACTTCCCCGACAGCAGGAACCGCAACGTCGACTCCAGTCCGGTTGCCGCCGGCTTCGCGCCCGCCGCCAGGTACACCAGGTTCACGGTGGCGCCGCGCCGCACTTCCTTGGCGAGTGAGCGGGTGAATCCCTCGAGCGCGCGCTGCGCGATGCGTTCGGACACGCTGCCGGCTTCCTCGGGCGTGGTGCCGACGACGACGATCCGGCTCGACGGGCCCAGGTTGCGCAACAGCGGGGTGAAGAACTTGTACAGCCCCTTGAGTGCCACGGGTTCGGTGATGCCGGTGGCGTCGAACACGAGCCCGCCGAACGAGTCGGCCCAGCGGCCGCCGAGATTGTTGGAGACCACGTCGTAGTCCTCAGACAGTGCGGCCCGAAGGGGTTCGACCACGCGGCCGCCCCCGTCGATCAGCAGCGTGCCTGCCAGCGGCGGATCACCCGCGCGGTAGCGACGCAGCGTCTCGGGCTGTGGGACGCCGAGCTGCTTGGCGAGGAACGATCCGGGCGCCGAGTGGACGATTTGCGAGTACAGATCGGTAGCCATGGGGACGAACTTACTCCAGAGTAAGAAGGGTGGGTACTATGGGTCTCATGGCTAGTGATACCCGCCGCCGGGCCGCAATTCTCGGCGGCAACAGAATTCCCTTCGCACGGTCGGATGGCGCCTACGCCAACGCCTCCAACCAGGACATGTTCACCGCCACGCTGGACGGCCTGGTCGACCGGTACAACCTCGCAGGCGAGACGCTCGGCGCCGTGATCGGCGGCGCGGTGCTCAAGCACAGCCGCGACTTCAACCTGATGCGCGAATGCGTGCTGGGCAGCGCGCTGTCGTCGTACACCCCCGCGTTCGACATTCAGCAGGCCTGCGGGACGGGACTTCAGGCCACCATCGCCGCCGCCGACGGAATCGGCGCAGGCCGCTACGAGGTGGCCGCCGCTGGTGGGGTGGACACCGCCTCGGACGCACCGATCGCGTTCGGCGACGATCTCCGGCGCGTACTGCTCGGGCTGCGGCGCAGCAAGTCCAACGTCGATCGGCTCAAGCTGGTCGGCAAGTTGCCCGCCTCCCTCGGCGTGGAGATCCCGGTCAACAGCGAGCCACGCACCGGAATGTCGATGGGTGAGCACGCCGCCATCACCGCCAAGCAGATGGGCGTCAAGCGCGTCGATCAGGATGAGCTGGCCGCTGCCAGCCACCGCAATATGGCCGCGGCGTACGACCGCGGATTCTTCGACGATCTGGTCACCGGGTTCCTCGGTGTCTACCGCGACAACAACCTTCGGGCCGACTCGTCGGCGGAGAAGCTGGCCACCCTCAAGCCGGTGTTCGGCGTGAAGAACGGCGACGCGACGATGACCGCGGGCAACTCGACCCCGCTGACTGACGGCGCGTCGGTGGCGCTACTGGCGACCGACGAGTGGGCCGCCGCTCATTCGATCGAACCGCTGGCATATTTCGTCGACGGCGAGACCGCGGCCGTGGACTACGTCAACGGCCAAGACGGCCTGCTGATGGCACCCACCTACGCGGTGCCGCGACTGCTGGCCCGAAACGGTCTGAGCCTTGGTGACTTCGATTACTACGAGATTCACGAGGCATTCGCGTCGGTCGTCCTCGCCACGCTGGCCGCCTGGGAGTCCGACGAGTACTGCAAGGAGCGCCTCGGCCTGGACAAGGCACTGGGCAGCATCGACAGGAGCAAGCTCAACGTCAACGGTTCGTCGCTGGCGGCGGGCCATCCGTTCGCCGCCACCGGCGGGCGGATCGTCGCGCAGTTGGCCAAGCAACTGGCCGAGAAGAAGAAGGAGACCGGCGGTCCCGTGCGCGGTTTGATCTCCATTTGCGCAGCTGGCGGCCAGGGCGTCGCGGCAATTCTCGAGGCCTGAAAACAATCTCGTCACGGGTGTAACGGTGCCGCGGGAGGCGTCGATACACCGGATAGCTCCGTGTTGGCGTCTGACCCCCCGACCCGACGTCAGCACGGAGCTCTTAATTCCGCGCGCGCCTGACGGAGGCTGCGTGAGAGCAAAAATTGCCCTGGTGTGACTGCGGTCACAAGCGTACGATCGATCGCACGACGGGTTCGGGAGTGACTAATCCGAAGAGCCGGCATCAGGGTTGAAAGCCGGACGCGCGAGACCAATGAGACGCACCTAGATGTCCTCCCGAACCCGCCCTTTTTAAGCCTGAACCGCAAGGCGCCCCCGGGAAGAGTCCGGGGGCGTCTTGGTTTAGAGCGGTGGGAGGGCTGGTCCCGCCTAGAACGAGGCTTCGTCCAGTTCCATCACGTCGTTGTCGAGGTTCTCGACGACCTGACGCGTGCTGGTCAGCAGCGGCAGGAAGTTCTTCGCGAAGAACGAGGCCACGCCGATCTTGCCCTCGTAGAACGCGCGATCAGCACCATCGGCTCCGGCGTCGAGCGCCTCGATCGCCACCGCGGCCTGCTTCGCAAGCAGCCAGCCGATCACCAGATCGCCGACGCTCATCAGGAAGCGCACCGAACCGAGACCGACCTTGTACAGCTCGGCCGGGTTCTCCTGCGCGGCCATCAGGTAGCCGGTCAGTGAGGCCGCCATGCCCTGCACGTCCTCCAGCGCGGTCGCCAGCAGTGCACGCTCGGCCTTCAGGCGTCCGTTGCCCGACTCGTTCTTGACGAACTGCTCGATCTCGCCGGACACGTGAGCCAGCGCCACACCCTTGTCGCGGACGATCTTGCGGAAGAAGAAGTCCTGCGCCTGGATGGCGGTGGTGCCCTCGTACAGCGAGTCGATCTTCGCGTCGCGGATGTACTGCTCGACCGGGTAGTCCTGCAAGAAGCCCGAACCGCCGAAGGTCTGCAGACTCTCGGTCAGCTTGGCGTAGGCCTGCTCCGAGCCGACGCCCTTGACGATCGGCAGCATCAGGTCGTTGACCTTGACCGCCAGCTCAGCGTCGACGCCGTGCAGGGTCTTGGCCACTGCGGCGTCCTGATAGGTCGCCGTGTACATGTACAGCGCACGCAAACCCTCGGCGTAGGCCTTCTGGGTCATCAGCGACCGCCGGACGTCGGGATGGTGCGTGATGGTGACGCGCGGGGCCGTCTTGTCGGTCATCTGCGTCATATCGGCGCCCTGCACACGCTCCTTCGCATACTCGAGCGCGTTGAGGTAGCCGGTCGAGAGTGTCGCAATAGCCTTGGTGCCCACCATCATTCGAGCCTGCTCGATGACGTCGAACATCTGCGCAATGCCGTCGTGCACCTCGCCGACGAGCCAGCCGACGGCGGGCGTGTCGTGCTGGCCCAGCGACAGCTCGCAGGTGGCAGAGACCTTGAGGCCCATCTTGTGCTCGACGTTGGTGACGAACACACCGTTGCGCTCACCGGGCTCGCCGGTCTCGGGATCGAAGTGGAACTTCGGCACGAAGAACAGCGACAACCCCTTGGTGCCCGGGCCGGCGCCCTCGGGGCGGGCCAGCACCAGATGCATGATGTTCTCGAACAGGTCGTCGGAGTCGCCCGAGGTGATGAAGCGCTTGACGCCGTCGATGTGCCAGGTGCCGTCGGCCTGCTGCACGGCCTTGGTGCGGCCGGCGCCGACGTCGGAGCCCGCGTCGGGCTCGGTCAGCACCATGGTGGCGCCCCAACCGCGCTCGGCGGCCAGCACGGCCCACTTCTTCTGCTCGTCGGTGCCGTTCCTGTAGAAGATCTCGGCCATGCCGGAGCCCATCGCGTACATGTAGGCCGCCGGGTTCGCGCCCAGGATGTGCTCGATCAGGGCCCACTGCAGCGAGCGGGGCATCGGCATGCCGCCGAGTTCCTCGAGCACGCCGACCTTGTCCCAGCCGCCGTCGAACATCACCCGCATCGACTTCTTGAACGACTCGGGCAGTGTCACGGTATGGGTCTTGGGGTCGAACACCGGGGGATTGCGATCCGCGTCGGCGAACGATTCCGCGATCGGCCCAGCGGCCAGTTTCGCCATCTCGCCGAGCATTTCGCGAGCCGTTTCGACGTCGATATCGGCGTAGTCGCCGGTACCAAGGACCTTGTCCAGTCCGAAGACTTCGAAAAGGTTGAACTCCTGGTCACGTACGTTGCTCTTGTAGTGGCTCACTGTGTCCTCCTCGTCGAGAAATGCCACTTGTGGTTGGGTACTTGGGCTAAGTTACCCACCAGTAACTGGACCGAACTATACCGTTCAGTAATTTCAACACAAAGCGTGCGAGAGCAATTTCCACTACCTAAGCAACCCGGTGGTTGGTCGGGGCGCTAAAAGCGCAGTTGACACATGGTTTCGCGGCGCTTTCGGGCGACTGTGAATCTCGTCACGGGGAGTCCGGTTAGGGTGTTGGCGTGCTACGAGTCGCGGTCTGGGGAACGGGAAACATGGGGGCTACGGCGATTCGGAGCGCGGTGGCGTTTCCCGGGTTGCAATTGGCGGGTGTCATCACCTCGTCGCCGGACAAGGCGGGCAAGGACGCGGCGTCGTTCGCCGGGTTGGATCAGCCGACGGGCGTCAACGCCACCACCGATGTCGATGCGGTCCTGGCGGACTGCGACGCGGTGGCCTATATGGCGTCCGGCGACATTCGACCCGACGACGCTGTGAACGACATCGAGCGGTGCCTGCGCGCCGGTTCGCACGTCGTCACGCCGTCGCTGTACTCGCTGTATGACCCGCGCTCAGCGCCACCGGAATGGGTGGACCGCTTGACCCAGGCCGCCGAGGCAGGCGGCTCGACCCTGCTCGTCAGCGGTGTGGACCCCGGCTGGGGTAACGATGCGCTCGCCGTGATCGCAGCCGGCCTGTGCACGCGGATCCAATCGATCCACTGTCAGGAGATCTTCGACTACTCGACCTACAACCAGCCGCACGCGGTCAAGGTGTTGTGCGGTTTCGGCGGATCGATGGATGAGGTGCCGATGATGCTGCTGCCGTCCATCCCGACCATGGTGTGGGGCGGCAACCTGCGGCTCATCGCACGCGGTCTCGGCCTGGAGCTCGACGAGATCACCGAGGAGATCGAGCGCCTGCCTCTGCAGGAGTCCGTCGACACCGTCATGGGCCGGTTTGAGAAGGGCACCCAGGGCGCCTTCTGGCTGAAGGTGATCGGGCGCTCGGGCGGCCGCGAGCGCATTGTCATCGACCACATCACCCGCATCCATGAATCCTGCGCGCCGGATTGGCCGTACCCCGACGAGGGCGTGGGTGACCACCGGGTGATCGTGCACGGTGATCCAGAGCTCACCATCACCAGTCGCGCCGACGTGCCAGGCGGCACCCGCGCCGACGGCGGCAACACCACCGCGGCCAACCGACTGCTCGGTGCGCTGGACTGGCTTTCGACCCAGAAGCCCGGGATCTACGACGGTCTCGACGTGCCAATGCAGACGGGCCGTGCGGCCGAGGTCGAAGCGCAGCGCTGGGCCGACTGACTCACTTGTTCGACCCGCTCGCCGCGACCGACTCTGCCTCGTCCGACGCGGACATCTGATCGGCCAGGTACTCGGCAAGCAACCTGATCGTCGGATAGTCGAACACCGCAGTCGCGGTGATCGTGAACGCGCCACCGAATTGACCGAACAACCGGTTCCGGAGTTCGACTGCCATCAGTGAATCCGTGCCCAGATCCAGGAACCGGCTCGCTGCGGTCGGCGGCTGCGCAAGGCGCAGGAATTGCTGCACTTCCCGCTGAAGGAACTCGGTCAGGAAGTCGGCGCGCTGCCCCTCGGGCACCTCGTGCAGCTGGCGGAGCAACTCACTGTCGCCCGTGGCTTCTGCTGCAGCACTGGGCAACACGTGGTCGAGAATCGGTGGACGAGAACCGGCAAGGACCTTCGCGGCACGTTCCCAGTTGGCCTTGATGACGGTTGCCTCCCTCGCTCCGTGGGCGATGATCTCGCCGAGCGCGGCCAGTGCGGCCGTGGGTTCCAGTGGAACCAGTCCCTGCGCACCGAGATTGGCGCGGGCGGCCTGCGAACTTGCCATGCCACCCTTGGCCCACGGACCGAAGTTGACGCCTGTCGCAGGCAGCCCTTGTGCCATGCGTTGCGCAACGAGGCCGTCGAGCAACGCATTGGCCGTCGCGTAGTTGGCCTGACCGGGCGACCCGAGCACGCTGGCAACCGACGAGGACACGATGAAGAAGTCGAGATCGTCCTCGCGTGTCAACCGATCCAAGTGCCAGGCACCGAATGCTTTGGGCGCCAACGTCGTCCGGAACCGTTCGACGGTCTGCTGCGACAGTAGCGCGTCGTCGAGCACGCCCGCCAAGTGCGCCACCCCGGCAAGCGGCGGCAGTTCCTTGCGTATTCTCGCCAGCAGCTCGGCAACCTGGGCCTCATCGCCGACGTCGGCCGCGAGGGTATGGATCCGGCAGCGGTAGCGCTCGGCGATGTCGGCTATCGCGCGTTCCGTGTCTGCATCGGGTACGCGTCGACTGGTCAACACGATGTGACCGGCCCCGAGTTGGGCGAGATACGACGCCATGTGCAGACCCATCGCGCCGAGTCCACCGGTGATGAGGTAGCTCCGATCACCTTGGGGCTGTAATGGCTTGGGCATTTGCAGCACGATCTTGCCGATGTGCCGCGCCTGCTGCATCCGACGGAATGCGGTCCTTGCCTCCGTCAGCGGATAGATCTCGGCATGCAGCGGAGCCCACACACCGTCTGCCAACCCTTCGGAGACCTCGGACAGGAGACCGTGAATGCGCTCGGGGTCCGACGCGATGGTGCCGTCCAGCGCGACAACCGCGTAGTCGATGTCGGGACGCTCGGCGGCCATCTGCTCATGCGTCCAGATATCTCGCTTGGCAATCTCGGCGAACCGGCCATTCTTGGCGGTCGCCCGCACGGTCGCGGCGACGAATCCCTCGTTGGTCAGGCTGTTGAGCACCACGTCCACGCCCGCACCTGCGGTGTCGGCGAGGATCTGGTCGGCGAAATCGGTACTGCGTGAGTCGTAGACGTGCTGCACGCCCATCTTGCGCAACGTCTCACGCTTGTAGGTGCTGGCCGTAGCGAACACGGTCGCACCGCGCTCCTGTGCCCATTGGATCGCGGCCAGACCGACACCGCCGCTGGCTGCATGGATGAGCACCCGGTCACCGGGTCGCAGCTGCGCCCAGTCGAACGCGAGCCGGACCGTCAGCGCCGCGGCGGGGATGGTCGCCGCTGCCACCGCCCCCACGCCGTCGGGCACTGACGCCATCAACTGGGCCGGCACGTTGACCCGGCTGGCGAACGCGCCCTGCATGAAGCCCATGACGCGTTGGCCGACCGCCAATCCTGTGACGCCGGAACCCAACTCGGAGACCACACCGGAGAAGTCACCGCCGATCAGCCCGGGGTCACCGGGGTAGAGACCGAGGACGTTGAGCACGTCACGGAAGTTGAGGCCTGCGGCCTCCACCCGGATCTGCACCTCGCCTGCACCCGGCGGCGGCACTTGCGTCTCGCCGAGGCGCAGGTTGTCGATCGCGCCGCGCTCGGTCGGCGCCAGCACGTAGTCGGTTGTGCGTGGCACCGCGAGATGACCGCTGCGTGACCACGGAAGCAGCCGAGATGCCAGGAACTTGCCCTGCCGCAGCGCGAGTTCGGGTTCTTCGACAGAGCCGTCCAGCAGGTTGGCCAGTGCGTGCACGGCTTCGTCTGACCGATCGAGATCGACCAGCCGGCAGCGCAGCCTCTGCTCCTCGTTCATGATGTTGCGCCCGAGGCCCCACAGTGCGGCCTGCACGGGGTCGACGGGTTCGCCGGATTCGGTCGCCACGGCCCGATCGGTGATGATCCACAGTCCGTCGGGGAGCTGCACCGCCTCGTCGGCCTGCAATGCGTGCACGGCACCGAGTAGGCCGGCGACTTCGGCCTCCAGTCGCGCGGCACCCTCTTCGCTCGATTCCCTCTCACCTGGTTCGGCGCTGCGCCACACGATGCCCGAGATCGGCTCGCCGCGCCCATGCGCCTGCGCGAACAGCTGCTTCCAGTGCTCCGGATCGGTCGTGCGGTCGATCGAAATGCAGCCCGGCAAGCCGGCCGCCAGTTGGTCGAATCCGGCAATCAGCCAGGTGCCGTTGGTATTGGCGGGATTGTCTTTCGGCGGGGGAGGTACTTCGTGCCAGCCGAGGGTGTACAGCAGTCGGGTTGCATCGCCGCCGAGCCCGCGCAACAACGCCTCGCGTGGCGCGCGCTTCACCGTGAATTCGCGGATTCCACCGAGATGGCGGCCGTCCCGATCCACGAAATCGAGATCGAAGACCTGCGTCTCGCTGTCGAGACCACCGGCCTGCCATTTGGCCCGGCAGTAAAAGCGTCGCGGCATCCGCTCCCGGATAATCACCTTGCCGTAGCGCAGCGGCAGGAACAGATCGGGTATCGCCCCTGCTTCGGTCGCCGCCAGAAGCGCCGGGAAAGCGGGGAACGCAACACCGGTGCACAGGTCGAGAAGTACGGGATGCACCGGTTCGGTTCCCAGATGTTCGGCGAGCTCGTCGCCGATGGCAACATCGCCGATCGCCTCGCCTTCACCGACCCAAAGCGATTTCAGCGACGTGGACCAGGTTGGCCCCCATGCCAGCTCCATGTCGGCGAAGGTCTCGAACAGCTGCTGCGGACGTGTGCGATTCAACCGCTCGATCGCCACGTCTGTCGAGTCTGCAGCGTCGGCCAGCATCCCGTCTTCGTCGTCGATACCGGTGACGACGGTGCCATCGGCGTTGCACGACCACTGAGCATCGCGAACACCGTAGGGCCTGCTGTGTACCTTGAAGGTCCAGCCGCTGCCATCCTCGAGTGGATGCAGTGTCAGCTGTACCTCCCGGGAATCCTTCTCGCTCAAGATGATCGGCTCATAGAAGAAGACCTCTTGCACCCGCGCAGGCGACCCAGCAGCGGCCAGGGCCATCGCGGCGTACGTGGCGCCCGGGACGACAACGGTGCCGTAGATGACGTGATGCGCGAGCCACGGCTGTGACTTGACCGACAGCCGGCTGGTGTAGACGGCATCGCCGGACGCGAGATCCTTTGCACTGCCCAAGATTCCGGATACCGTGCCGCCACTGGTGCTGATGCCCGAAGTCTTGGGCCAGAAGCGTCGGCGCTGGAACTGATAGGTCGGCAGTTCGACTCTGCGGGGTGATCCATGGTGCAGGGCCGCGAACTCGGGACGGTGTCCACTGACATACGTCGCGGCCAGCGCTTCTGCGATCTGATGGCGCGCATCGACGCCCTTGCGCAGCGAAACGATCGCACGCGGTGCGGCCGAGGATTCGGGCCAGGCCTGCAGCGCAGCTGCGGTCAATACCGGTTGGGGACCGATCTCCATGACCACCGAGCAGCCGAGCGCCGCCAGGGTACGCACGCTTTCGGTGAATTGCACGGGCTGACGTGAGTGCCGCCGCCAGTACTGGGCATTCATTGGAGTTTCCGCCGTGAGGACCGCGCCGGTGCGGTTGCAGACCAGCGGCCGGGTGGGCGTGGCGAACTGGAGCTTCGCTGCGCACGCCTCGAATTCGCCGAGCACCGGCTCGAGCAGTTCCGAGTGGAACGCATGACTCGTCTCCAGCCAAGTGCAGCGGAATCCGTCGGCGGTGGCCGTGGCGACGATCTGTTCCAGATCTTCGCCAGGACCCGACAGCACCGTGTTGCGGCCGTTGTAGGCGGCGACCGAAACCCGGCCGAACTTGTCCGCCGCGTGCTCCACCTGCTCGGGGTCGGCGAACACCGCCACCATTCGACCGCCCTCGGGCAGATTGCCGAACAGCCGGCCGCGTTCGGCGATCAACCGCGCCCCGTCCTCGAGGCTGAATACGTCGGCGACACACGCTGCCGCGTACTGGCCCACACTGTGCCCGAGCACCACGTCGGGTTCGATGCCCCACGACTGCCACAGCCGGGCCAGGCCCATCTCGACGGCGAAGAGAGCAGGTTGGGCAACAGAGGTGTGGCGCAGTGCTTTTCCGGCATCACCGCCGACGGCGAACATCACGTCCAGCAGTGGGCGCTGCAGTATCGGATCGACGGCTTCCGCACACCGTCGCACGGTGTCGGCGAACACCGGCTCGGTGTTGAACAACTCGCGCGCCATTTCGGGGTACTGGCTGCCCTGCCCGGTGAACAGCCATGCCGTCGTAGGCGGGTCGGTGCACTCGCCGCGCAGCGCGCCTGGACGTAGCCGGTTCTCCACCAATTCGGTCAGGTGCTCGGAGGCCTCCACGACGGAACTGACGACGAGTGCGGCCCGGTGTTCGAAGTGAGAACGCCCGACCCCGGCCGTCGAGCACACGTCGGCGATGTCGACGTCTGGGTTGGCGTCCAGCCAGGTCCCGTATCGCCGGGCAACCGCGACCAAACCCTGCGATGTCCGCGCCGACAGGGGCAGCACACTGACGGTCGCCGCGGCATCGTCTGCCGGATCCTCTTCGCGCAAGCGGTCATCGTCTGCCGGATCCTCTTCGCGCGGTGCTTCCTCGATGAGCACATGCGCATTCGTGCCGGTGAATCCGAAGGAGCTGACGCCAGCGCGTCGTGGCCTGCCGTTGGTCAGCCACGGAGTGGGCGCGTCAACGACGCGCACAGCCAGGGAGTCCCACGGAATATGCGGTGACGGATTCTCGAAATGCAGGTTCTGCGGCAATACCTCGTTCTCCAAAGACAACACGACCTTGACCAGACCGGCGATCCCCGCGGCAGACTCGAGATGCCCGATGTTTGTCTTCACCGAACCCATCAGCAGCGGTCGGTTCGGGTCACGGCCGGCACCGAACACGGCCGCGGCCGCCTGCACCTCAATCGGATCACCGAGCGCGGTGCCGGTGCCATGTGCCTCGAGATAATCGATGTCGCCGCCGCTGATACCGGCACGCGCCAGGGCTGAGCTGATAAGCCGTTGCTGCGCACCACCGTTGGGCACCGTCAAACCACTGGAGGCGCCGTCCTGATTGACCGCGCTGCCCCGGATGACCGCACGTATCCGATCACCGTCGCGTTGCGCATCGCTTAGCTTCTTGAGCACCAGAATCCCGCATCCTTCACTGCGGACGTAGCCGTCGGCGGCGGCGTCGAATGTCTTGCATCGACCGTCGGGGGACAGCATCCTGGCGCGCGACGCGGCGATGATGGACGTCGGGCTCAACAACACGTTCACGCCACCGGCCAGCGCCAGATCGCAGTCACCGGAGTGCAATGCCTGGCACGCCTGATGAACGGCCACCAGCGACGAACTGCATGCGGTATCCACCGCCACCGCCGGACCTTCCAGCCCAAGCGCAAAGGCAACCCGGCCCGAGATGGCGTTGAGCGCATTACCGGTGATGAAGTGGGCCTCGATGGTGTCCACCGAGTCGGTTGACAGCAGCTGCGAATACTCGTTGGCAGCGACCCCCACGAACACGCCAGTTCGACTGCCGCGCAGGGACGCTGGCGCGTATCCGGCCCTTTCCAGGCCCTCCCAAGCAATTTCGAGCATCAGCCGCTGCTGCGGATCCATCCACAGAGCCTCGCGCGGGGAGATGCCGAAGAACTCCGGATCGAAGCCACCGATCTCCTCGAGGTATCCGCCGCAACGGGTATAGATTTTGCCCGGTGTCGTCTGGTCCGGGTCGTAGAACTCGTCGATGTCGAAGCGATCGTCGGGGATCTCCCGGATTGCATCGACTCCGTCGGATAGCAGTTCCCAAAACGCGTCTGGATCGGGCGATCCCGGAAAACGGCACGCCACCCCAACGATCGCGATGGGTTCATCCGCCGATGTCGTAGTCATCGAGGCCGGCTGGATCACCGGCCTGGCGGCTGCTTGTTCGGTGAGACCTAGCACGTCGCCGAGCAGGTAGTCCGCCACGTTGGTGATACCGGGGTAGTCCATCGCGAGCGTCGCAGGCAGCTCCTTACCCACCGCATGTTCGAGCCGACGCCGAAGTTCGACGGCCATCAGCGAATCCATACCGAGGTCGAAGAATCCGGCCTCCTCGCGGATTTCCGCCGCGTCGGTCAGCGTCACCTCCGCGACGGCATTGCGCAGGTATTCCACCACGAGCTTCTTCCGCTGCTGCACCGGAGCGAGGGTGAGCTGTTCGACCAACCGAGTGGTCCCCGACGATCCCGACGACGAGGGCGTCGAGTCTCCTACCTCGCGCGCCAGCTCCGCGAGGAACGACCGCGGCCCCGTCTGCAGGTAGATCGGCAGGAATCGGCCCCAGTCGATCCGCGCCACCACACCTTGTGCTGTCTCCTGCGATGAAGAAGCCGCCATGAGGTCGGCCATCCCCGCCAGCGCGTCCGCGGGCGGTAGTGTGCGGACCCCGCGGCGATCCAGTTGCGCACGGGCATCCTCGTCGGCCATGCCCGCCGACCACGGACCGAAGTTGACGCTGAGCCCGCGGACCCCCTGCTCACGCTGCCGCCAGGCCAATCCGTCGAGGAAGGCGTTCGCCGCGCTGTATGCGGACTGGCCGAAGCTGCCCCAAACCGAGGAGATCGAGGAGGTACTGAGGAAAAAGTCCAATTTCATATCTGTGGACACTTCGCTTAAATGCCAAGCACCCCAGACCTTTCCAGCGAACGCACGCTCCACTTCCGCGTCGCCCAGCGCGCTGAGCGGTGTTGTGCTGTTTTCGCCTGCCGCATGGACGATGCCGGCCAGCGGTGGTAGCTCGGCCTGCATGGTGTCGAAGAGGCGAGCGACGTCGTGCGGGTTGGCAACGTCGGCCGCGATGACCCGGGCGTCGCAGCCGTGCTGTTCGCTGAGCGCGTCGATGCGTTGTTGCACCGCGTCGCTTGGTGAGCGTCGGCTGGTCAGTACCAGATGGCGGGCACCGTGCGCCGCGAGATATCCGGCGATTTCCAGGCCGAGTGAACCCAGTCCTCCGGTCACCAGATACGTTGCGTCATTGCGCAATTCCAGCGGTGTTGCGATCGGCTGCCCGGTTCGTCGGACCAGCCGGGGTACATGGACCTTTCCATCACGTGACGCAACCTGGTCTTCGCCGCGGGGTCCCGCCACCACCTGGTTGATCAACCGCGACCACTGGTCGGCACCGTGTTCGGTGCGACGTCCGGACAGATCGGCCAGTCCGCCCCACACTTGGGGGTATTCCAGGGCGGCGGCGCGGCAGAATCCCCACAGGCAGCTCTGCACAGGGGACACCGCGTCGGCGCTGGTGACCCGTTGTGCACCTTGGGTTACCACCCAGATCGGTCTGCGGAGTTCGGCGGCTGCCGCAGCGCGGAAGAGTCGCCGGGTTCCACCGAGGACTCGGTGTTGCATCCGCAACAACGAACGCATCGATGGCGCAGTGTCTGCCTCCAGCGCCGCGACGTGCAGGATGCGTAGCTGCGGCTCTTCTGCGACCGCAGTGCGCAAGGCGGCTTCGAGTCGTTGCTCGTCTGCGTCAGACATCGGCAAGCCGAGGAAATGGTGACGGTGGCCGTGCGCGGTCAGTGCCTCGACCAGTGGCGCAACGGTCTCGGTGTCATCGCCGATCAGCAGCCAGGCAGATCCGTCCCCGACTTCCACATCGGAGACAGCGGCAGACTGCTCCCAACGTATCTCGTATCGCGCGTCCGCGATCGACTGAGCATTGCGTTGCTGGTTATGTTGGGCAGCAAGTCTATTCAGCACATCGGCGGTCTGCTGATTGCCGCTTGAACCGTCTAGGAGAGTAGCGAGTTCCTCAATTCGACCGTCCTCGAGGAGTTGGACGGCTTCGGTACGCGTCGTGTTGGTCTGGGTTGGTGTAACCCGCTTGTCCCTGAACCAGTACTGGCGACGCTGGAACGGATAGGTGGGTAGGTCGAGCTTGTGGGCCTGTCCCAGCGCAAGCGCGCCGAAGTCGGGCCGGAGGCCGGCGACGTATGCGTTGGCAAGGGCTTCGGTGATCTGGCGGTGGTCGGCGCCTTTGCGCCGCAACGACGCGATGGCCCGTGGTGCGGTCGCGGGGTCAGGCCATGCGCGCAGAGCCGACGCGGTGAGCACCGGCTGCGGGCCGACCTCCAGCAGCACTGCGCAGCCGAGATCAGCCAGCGTGCCCACGCTCTTGGCGAATTCGATCGGCTGTCGGGCGTGCCTGCGCCAATAGGGGCCGTCGAGTTTGGCGTTCCTGCCCAAGGTGGCGCCGGTGCGGTTACAGATCAAAGTCCGTTGTGGCGCATTGAAATTGAATTGGCTCGCGTAGGACTCGAAATCGTCGAGTACCGGATCCAGCAGCGCCGAGTGGAAGGCATGGCTGGTTTCCAACCAGTCACAACGGATACCGTCGGCCTTCAACGCCGCGACCACCGAGTCTAAATCTTCTGCCGGTCCCGACAGGACGGTGTTGGCACCGTTGTAGGCCGCCACCGACAACCGCGGGAACTCATCGGTGCAGCCTTCGACCCGTTCGGCGGCGGAAAAGACCGCGACCATCCGACCGCCCGTGGGCAGACTACCGAAAAGCCGGCCCCGCTCGGCGATCAACAACGCGCCGTCCTCGAGACTGAATACGCCCGCGACGCAGGCTGCGGAGTATTGGCCGACGCTGTGACCGAGCACCACGTCCGGCTGGAAACCCCACGACTGCCAGAGCCGGGCGAGGCCCATCTCGACGGCGAACAAGGCGGGCTGGGCGTACTCGGTGCGCCGTAACGTGTCGTGGTCGTCCGCGTCGAATATGACATCCAGCAAAGGTCTTTCGACCACGTCGGCGACCGCGTCCGCGCAGCGGGTCATGGTCTCGGCGAGGACCGGTTCGGTCTCGAACAACTCCCGGGCCATCCCGGCGAATTGGCTGCCTTGCCCTCCGAACAGCCACGCCGTCTTCGGCGTGTCAGCGCAATCCCCTCGCACCAAACCCGGGGCAGGCCGGTCGTCGGCGAGCGCATCGAGCAATTCGCGTGCCGATTCCGTGGAGTTCACCACCAACGCGGAGCGATGTTCGAAATGGGATCGTCCCGCCCCGGCCGTGAAACACACATCCGCCAGCGCCGCGTCCGGGTTTGTGTTCAACCAGCTGCGGTGTTGCTTCGCGCTCTCCACCAGAGCCGCCGGGGTGTGTGCCGACAGCGGAAGCACCATGAATCGCCGCTCGTCGGCCAGCGTCGCGGGCACCGGAACCCGTTCCAACTGAGGCGCTTCGGAGAGGATGACATGGGCGTTGGTACCGGAGAACCCGAACGAGCTGACTCCGGCAATCCGGGGCCGACCATTGCGTTCCCATGCGGTGGCCTCGTCGACCACCCGCACGGGCAGCCGGTCCCAGGGAATGTGTCGTGACGGGTTGGTGAAATTCAGATGCTTCGGCAGTTCCTGGTGCTCGAGCGACAGGATGACCTTGATGACACCTGCGATTCCTGCGGCAGCCTCCAGATGCCCGATATTCGTCTTGACCGAACCGATCAACAGCGGCTGGCTGGGGTCGCGTCCGGTGCCGTACGCCGCGGCCGCGGCCTGGACTTCGATCGGATCGCCAAGCGAGGTCCCCGTCCCGTGTGCCTCCAGGTATCCGACGTCGCCGGCTGCGATACCGGCGCGGTGCAGCGCCTCGGTGATCACTCGTTGCTGGGCGACACCGTTCGGCACCGTCAGACCGCCCGACGCGCCGTCTTGATTGATAGCGCTGCCCCGGATCACGGCCCGGATCCGGTCACCGTCGCGGATGGCGTCCTCAAGCCGTTTCACGACGATGACGCCGCAACCCTCACCGCGCACGTAGCCGTCCGCGTCGTCGTCGAATGTCTTGCACCGGCCATCGGGCGCAAGCATGTGCGCCCGGGAAAAGGTCATCATCGTCTGCGGATTGAGCAGGACGTTCGCGCCGCCCGCCAGCGCGAGGTCACATTCCCCCAGGCGCAGCGCTTGGCAAGCCTGATGGATTGCCACCAATGACGAGCTGCACGCGGTGTCGAGTGTGATCGCCGGACCTTGTAGCCCCAGCCGGTAGCTGATTCGGCCTGCTCCCGCGGCAGCCGCGGTGCCGATTGCCATATACGCTTCGATCGCCTCGTCGGGCAGCTCGTTCGATGCCATTGCCAGGTAGTCATGGGTGGACAGGCCGACGAATACCCCGGTGTTGGTGTTAGCCAAGGCCGTTGGCGCGGTGCCCGAATGCTCAACCGCCCGCCAGGCCATCTCCAGCAACAGTCGATGCTGCGGGTCCATCAGCGTGACCTCGCGCGCCGTCAGGCCGAAAAACGGCGCATCGAACCCCGCTACATCGTCGATGAAGCCGGCTCGGCGGGTGACGATTTTGCCGGGCGTATCGGCATCCGTGCCGAAGAACTTCTCAGCATCCCACCTGTCCTGGGGCACCTCTGATACGGCATCCCGGCCCTGCTGCAGCACATCCCAGAACTCGTCGGTATCCGCGGCTCCAGGTAGGCGCGCCGCGTAGCCGATTATCGCAAAACCCGGTCCCGACTCGGTCGGATGTCCGGCAGATGTCATGCGGTTGTCCTCCATGCGTTGCCCGGTGATCTGCGATCCCACGCGGGTAGAGACCCTCTGCGCCCCTGGAAACAATCCTCGACGGCTACGGCCCCCGACGGCCACAGCGAGTTGATCTTGACGGGGGCAGTATTGCACTTAGTCGTCGGCGTCCGGGTGTTTCCGAATGGCGGGAACATCAAAACCTTAAACCGTCAATCATCACCAACGCCTCGGGGGCCGTGCGCTGATGGGGGTGTGACGCCCGTACCAGCTGCGGTATCGCCGCAAGGGCTATGTTGGTCGCCACGAGAGCTGCCGGACCGCAGCTGCCAGACCCGGGAGAAAATGTTGCGCATCGGGAAAATTTCGATCGGCTCGATCGAGGATTGGTCACTGAGCCCCGGCCCGGTCACCTCCTGGCACCCGACACCCACGTCTGCAGAAAAGGCGCGAAATGCGCCGGTCAGTTCTGTACCCGTCAGCTATATGCAGGAGCAGCACCTTCGCGGCCATAGCGAGCAGACCGCCTCGGGGCTTGAATATTCACGTCAAATCATCGCTACGTGCGAAGTGGCCGGCCAGTGCGATATCGACGCCATGACTTCTGCGCTCAACGCGTATCTGCGGCGTCACGGTACATTTCGCAGTTGGTTCGAGTACCGCGGCGCAGGAGATGTCATCAGGCACACCCTCGAGGATCCCGCTGATATCGAATTCGAGCCGATCAATCATGGCCAGATGGCCATCGAGGATCTGCACAAGCACGTTGTTTCGATACCCACTCCGCTGGAATGGGGTTCCTTCACTTTCGGGGTCATTCAAAGCGAGCATCACTTCACGTTCTACGCCAGCGTGGATCACGTCCACGGGGACGCGGCGTTGATTGGGATCACCATGCTGGAGACCCACGGCATGTACACGGCGTTGAAGAGCGGCGGCAAACCCCTTGAACTGCCCGATGCGGGCAGCTTTGACGATTTCTGTGTCCAAGAACGTCTGGCCACATCAGCTCTCACCGTTGATTCGCCCGAGGTGCGCGCGTGGATTGAGTTCGCCGAGAACAATGACGGAAGCTTGCCCGAATTCCCACTGCCACTGGGTAATCCGCTGGATCTGACACCGAGTGATCTGGTCGGGGAAGTCCTCATGGACGCCGAACAGACGGCACGATTCGAAGCGGCCTGCACAGCAGCCGGTGCCCGGTTCGTCGGGGGCCTGTTCGCGTGCCTCGCAATGGTCGAACACGAGTTCACGGGTACCCCCACATATTTCGGGCTTACTCCAAGAGATACCCGCAGATCGTCGGACAATTTCATGACCCAAGGCTGGTTTACCGGGTTGGTTCCGATTACCGTCCCAATCGCTGCGACATCTTTCGCGCAGGCCGCGTGGGCGGCGCAGACTTCCTTTGATTCGGGTCAGAGTATGGCGAAGGTGCCGTATTACCGGGTATTGGAATTGGCGCCGTGGTTAGAGCGACCCCGTCCGAACTTTCCGGTATCGAACTTCTTCCACGGCGAGGCCGCCCCGCTCAACGCGGTGCTCGCGGCAGCTGACTTGGGGCTTGCCGACAATATCGGGATCTACTCCGACGGCAGGTATTCCTACCAACTGACCATCTATATTTTTCGGTACGAGGGTGGCACGGCAGTGGGCATCATGTATCCCGACAATCCGGTCGGTCAGAAGTCAGTTGCGCGATATATGGAAGCGATGAAATCCGCCTGCGTGCGAGTCGCCGATAGCGGAAATTGGTGACACGGTGCGTCGGCGTGGCACCGAACTGCGTGGCCTGATATGCGACGGCTAGCGGAGTTCGTGGTGCGGTGGCCCCTGGCGGTGATAGGGGTCTGGATCGCGATTGCGATCGCACTGCCACTGACGTTGCCGAGCCTCAACGAGATGGCTCAGAGGCATCCGCTTGCAATCCTGCCAAGCGACGCTCCGTCAAGTGTCGCCGCGCGACAGATGACTGAGGCGTTTGACGAATCGGGCACCGACAACCTCCTGCTCGTGGCGTTGATCAACGAGAATGGGCTGCGACCCGCCGATGAAAACGCCTACCGCAAGGTGGTCGATGCGCTGCGCGACGACGTGACAGATGTCGTGATGATGCAGGACTTCGTCAGCACACCGCAATTGCGTTCGATCTTGACGAGTGAGGACAAGACGACCTGGGTGTTGCCCGTCGGCCTCGCGGGTGAGTTGGGTACGCCGAGGGCCTACGACGCCTTCAACCGAGTTGCCGACGTCGTCGAACACAACGTTTCCGCTGCCGGCGAATCCGGACTGACCGTTGCGCTCACCGGACCCGCGGCCACCGTTGCAGACCTCACGGACGCCGGCGAACGGGATCGCCTGCCGATCGAGCTTGCGATCGGCGTCCTGGTGCTTCTCGTTCTGCTGGTGGTGTACCGCAACCCGATCACCATGCTGCTGCCGTTGGCGGCGATCGGGGTGTCTTTGGTGACGGCCCAAGCCATCGTGGCTGGATTCTCCCAAGTCATCGGACTGGGCGTTTCCAACCAGTCCATCGTATTTCTGACGGCGATGATCGCCGGCGCGGGAACGGATTACGCGGTATTCCTGATCAGTCGCTATCACGACTACCTGCGACTCGGGTCGGGCTTCGACGAAGCGGTCAAGCGGGCGTTGATCTCGATTGGAAAGGTGATCACCGCATCCGCCGCGACGGTAGGCATCACCTTTCTGGGCATCAGCTTCGCCAAAATGGGGGTCTTTTCCACCGTCGGTGCGTCGTCGGCCATCGGCATCGGTGTGGCATACCTCGCCGCCCTGACCTTGCTCCCCGCCATTCTGGTGCTGGCCGGGCCACGCGGGTGGGTCAAGCCACGGCGCGAATTAACCGCCCGGTTCTGGCGACATTCGGGGATACGGATCGTGCGGCGGCCCAGGACCCACCTGGTTGCCAGTGTGCTCGTCCTGGTCGTCCTTGCCAGCTGCGCGACCTTGGCGAACTACAACTACGACGACCGCAAGGCGCTGGGAAGTTCGGTTCCGAGCTCGCTCGGCTATGCCGCGCTCGAGCGCCATTTCAACGTCAGCCAGGCCATCCCCACCTACATCCTCGTCCAGTGGCCGCACGACCTGCGCACACCGCAGGTTCTCGCGGACCTGGAGCAGATGGCACAACGAGTCAGTCAACTGCCGAACATTGCGCTGGTCAGCGGCATCACCCGACCGTTGGGGGTGGTGCCGCAGGAGTTCAGGGCGACCTATCAGGCGGGGATCGTCGGTGATCGGCTCGCCGTCGGCTCCGCCCAGATCAGCGACAACACCGAGGACCTCAACCGGCTCGCCAACGGGGCCAACACGCTGGCCGACAGCCTCGGCGAGATCCGTGCTCAGATCAACCAGATCGCGCCCAGTCTGCAGGGCCTCATCGACGCATTTTCTTCCATGAGAAGCGAACACGGTGGGGACAAGTTGGTCAGAGATGTCGACACCGCTGCCAAGCTCGTCGACAGCATCAATTCACTCGGCAACTCCATTGGCTTGAACTTCACGACGGTCACGGACGTATTCGCCTGGGTGGGTCCGGTGCTGCTCGCGCTGAATGGCAACGCGATCTGCGACGCCAATCCCTCGTGCAGCAACACCCGAACCCAGTTTCAGAAGATTGTCGCCGCGGAGAACGACGGGAGTGTCGGCCGGATCAATCAGCTCGCCCGCCAGCTGCAGGGTTTCGAGGACAGGCAGACACTCAACGCGACCGTGAACCAACTCAACCGTGCGCTCGCACAAGTCCAGGGGGCGATTCGATCCATGGGGCTGGACCAGCCCGGCGGCTTCCAGGCCGGCGTGACCGATCTCCGGCAAGGAGCCGACCGCCTCGCCAGCGGGAGCCAGGAAGTCGCCGGCGGAGTCGACGAACTCGTTGCTCAAATCAAGCTCATGGGTGCCGGACTTCGCGAGGCATCGGCGTTTCTGCGGACGATGAAAAATGACGCTTCGGACCCATCGATGGCCGGGTTCAATGTTCCTGCCCAAATTCTGGATCTGGACGAGTTCAAGAAAGCCGCGCAGATGTTCATCTCGCCGGACGGCCACACCGTGCGGTACCTGGTTCAAACCAAGCTCGATCCCTTCAGCACCGAGGCGATGGATCAAGTCGACACGATCGGCGACACCGCCTCTGGAGCGCAACCGAATACCACGCTGGCTGACGCCTCGATATCGATGGGAGGGTTCCCCGCCGCACTTCGGGACACGCGCGACTACTACGAGCAGGACATCCGATTCATCATGGCCGTGACCATCGTCGTCGTGCTGCTGACCTTGATGGTGCTGCTGAGAGCGATCGTCGCCCCGCTTTATCTGGTTGCCTCCGTGGTCATTTCGTATTTCGCTGCGATCGGTCTCTCCGTCCTGGTGTTCCAATACCTGCTCGGCCAGCAATTGCACTGGAGTGTGCCTCCGCTGGCATTCGTGGTTCTGGTCGCAGTCGGTGCCGACTACAACCTGCTGTTCGTGTCGCGAATGCGTGACGAGTCGCCGCACGGTATGCGATACGGCGTCATTCGCACCCTGACCTCAACCGGGGGCGTGATCACCGCGGCAGGCGTGATCTTCGCCGCGTCGATGAGCGGCCTGCTGTTCTCCAGCATCAGTACGGTCGTGCAGGGCGGTTTCGTTATCGGTGTCGGTGTCTTGCTGGACACCTTCTTGGTACGCACCATCACGGTGCCCGCCATGGCAACATTGGTCGGTCGGGCGAACTGGTGGCCGTCACGGCTGAGCTCGCAGCGGCCAGTGACGCTGCCACCGTCACCGGCCGGGCAGACGGAGTAAGGACGTGGGAATGCAGCGAGTTCTCGCATTCGCTACCGCGCTGGTGGCCTTCGGCGGCGCAGGATGTCTCGGTTTCGGCATTGCGGGGGCCGACGAAGCGCCGGACACGCCGACCAACCCGACACCGACCGACGGGCCACCGCCGTTGGGGACCCCGGGCCGCGGGTACGCGCTGGGCGGCGCACACGTTCTTGGCATTCCCTATGACGAATACATCATGCGCACCGGCGCGGATTGGTTCCCCGGTCTGGATCGGCAGATTGTCGACTATCCGGCAGGACAGGTTCAGGGCCACACCCTTGAGCGGATGTTCCCGGGCATCGGTCGACTGGATGACGGCTTCCCAGGTCTTGGCATCGACGGCGCGAGCGTCGGTGAGTCGGTCGACGAGGGGGCACCCAATGTCATCGCAGCTATTCGTGAGGGTGGCCCCGGGACCGCGATCGGCCTCTCCGAGGGTGCGATGGTGCTCAATGAAGTGCAGGCTCGGCTCGCGTACGACCCGGCCGCTCCGCCGCCGGATCAGTTGAGCTTTGCGATGTACGGGGATCCGGTGGCACGCCACGCCTTCGGTGAGAGTTTTCTGACACAGATGTTCCCCGTCGGCGGCGTGGCTCCGTCACTCGACTACCGAATCCCCCCGCCGGTCGAAAGCCAGTACGACACGCACCATTTCATCTCCGCATACGACAGCATCGCCGACTGGCCGGACAGGCCGGACAACTGGCTGGCCCTCGCCAACGCGGTCGTCGGACTCGCGACCGGGCACACCGCGGTGGCATTCACCGACCCGAGTATGGTGCCGCCGCAGAACATTCGAACGACCGTCAACTCCCGAGGCGCGAAGACGACGACGTACTTGATTCCCGAGGAACACCTCCCGCTAGTGCTGCCCTTCAAGTATCTCGGGGTCCCGAAGGAGACACTGATAAAACTCGACGCGATCCTGCAGCCCTACGTGGACGCGGGATATTCGCGGAACGACAACCCCCTGACCGCTCCGATCGCGGTGGACCCGGTGAATGGCTATGACCCGGCGGCCGTCACCGCGCCGGCCACCCAGGCCGCCTTCGGCGGCGCCGCCGACCCCATTTCCCAGCTCATGTCGGGCTTCCAGTACATGTTGAACAACCAGCCCCAGCCGTGACGCAGGGCTAGGAACCCAGAACTCCGACGACCACCAGCACGCAACCGACGGCTGCCAGCAGGGCGGCGATGTCGCGTCTGCGGAGCGAGCGGAGCCAGTCGTGCAGCGATGTCATCGCCGCCTGTGTCCGCAGCGGTGCCACCAGGTATCCGAGCAGCGGGATCTCGACGAATGCGAATGCCACTGCGTTGAAGGTCAGCAGCGCCCCGATCTGCGTGGCGGCCGCAGCGCCGGAGGCGGCGATGACCGCCAGTGCCGCAAGGTAGTCGATCGACGGCAGCGCTATGCCAAGCCCGACTGCGGCGCCCACCCAAGGCGATCGTCCGTTGGCGAGTCGGCGAGCCGACGCCGTGAAGCGGTGGCTATCGGTTCGCGCGGGGCGGACTGCGATGACCGCGGCGGTCAACAGCGCGAACAACCCGATCACGACCTGGACCCTTGGCAACGTGAACTGGTCGGGGCTCACCGCGGAGCGCACGACGAACAGCACCACCAGACCGACGGTCATCCCCATCGCGAAGCCGCCGCACAGAAACGCGAACAGCTGCAGCAGCGGCCGCGGACGGTTGAGCATCAGTACCGTCATCCCAACCCGAAACGGCTCGAAGCTGACGGCGACAGCCATCACCAGCAGGGTGATCCACATCGGGTGCCAAACCTACGCCTGCGGGGCAGACGTCCCGCGGTGGCCGATGACATGTGAAGATGGAGTCGATGAGCGAAAGCGATCTGAACCCCGCGTCGTTGCGAGAGGCGTTCGGGTATTTCCCTTCGGGCGTCATCGCGATTGCCGCCGAGGTCGACGGTGTCCTGGTGGGTCTGGCGGCGAGTACCTTCGTGCCCGTGTCGCTGGACCCGCCGCTGGTGAGCTTCTGCGTGCAGAACAGTTCGGAGACGTGGCCCAAGCTGCGGGACCGGCCGCATCTGGGTATCAGCCTGCTAGGTGAGTTGCACGATGCCGCGGCGCGCTCGCTGGCGGCCAAGACCGGCGACCGGTTCGCCGGCCTCGAAACCCACTCGCGTGAATCAGGTGCCGTATTCGTCGGGGGCACCAGCGTGTGGCTGGAGAGTGCGATCGAGCAATCGATCCCGGCGGGGGACCACACGATCGTCATCCTGAGGGTCAGGGACATCACCGTGCACGACGACGTGCCACCGATCGTGTTCCACCGCAGCACATTCCGTCGTTTGGGCGCCTGACTTCAGGGTCGCGCCGCCAGCTCCTCGCGGTAGCCGTTGATGCGCGCCTCGATCTCCTCGGCGTCGTCGGTACGGCCCTCCTTGCGGGCCAACTCGGCACGACTGGTGAGCTCACGAATCGCTGTGCGGATGTCGTTGATGCTGTGGGGTTCCCGCAGACTCATAGCGCCGCCTTTCACTCGATGATCGGCTGCTTGCCTTAGAGGCTACCCGCGGGGACGCCTACCTCAACCTGGGAATCAGCTCCGCCTGAACAGCTTGTTCCCCAGCCACACCACCGGGTCGTACTTGCGGTCGGCGGCGCGCTCCTTGAGGGGAATCAGAGCGTTGTCGGTGATCTTGATGTGCTCCGGGCACACCTCGGTGCAGCATTTGTTGATGTTGCAGAGGCCGAGGCCGTTTTCTTCCTGCGCCTGCACCGCGCGGTTACCCCGCGTGTCCAGTGGGTGCATGTCGAGCTCGGTTTGCCGCATCAGGTACCGCGGACCGGCGTACGCCTCTTTGTTCTCTTCGTGATCACGAATCACGTGGCAGACGGTCTGGCACAGGAAGCACTCGATGCACTTGCGGAACTCCTGTGACCGGTTCACATCCTCTTGCATCATCCGGTACTCGCCGGGCTGCAAATCCTTCGGCGGCGTGAACGAGGGGATCTCCCTGGCCTTCTCGTAATTGAAGGACACATCGGTGACGAGGTCGCGGATCACCGGAAAGGTGCGCAGCGGCGTGACCGTGATGGTTTCGGTCTCGTCGAACGTCGACATCCGGGTCATGCACAGCAGCCGGGGCCGCCCGTTGATCTCGGCCGAACACGATCCGCACTTGCCGGCCTTGCAGTTCCACCGCACGGCGAGGTCACCGGTCTGCGTCTGCTGCAGCCGGTGGATGATGTCGAGCACCACCTCGCCCTCGTTGACCTCGACCGAATAGTCCTGCAGGTCACCGCCGCTCTCGTCGCCGCGCCATACGCGCATATTCGCTTGGTAGCTCATCAGGCTCTCCTAACCTTTCCGAGCCGAGTGGTGCTCGAGTTCCTCGGACGTGAAGTATTTCTCCAGCTCTTCGACCTCGATGAGCTCGAGCAGGTCTTCGCGCATCGGGACTTGGTCCTCGCGGGTGATGGTGATGTCCGGCACGATCACGTCCCCTTCGGCGCGACACACCAACAGCGTCTTGCGCCACGTCGAATCCATGGACGGATGGTCGTCGCGGGTGTGCCCACCCCGGCTCTCGGTGCGTTCCAGCGCGGCCATCGCGATGCATTCGCTGACGATGAGCATGTTGCGCAGGTCGATGGCCAAATGCCAGCCCGGATTGAAGTGCCGGTCGCCCTCGACGCGGACCCGCTTGTAGCGCTCCCGCAGCTCCTTGAGCTTGGCGATCGCGTCGGACACCTCATCGGCCTTGCGGATGATGCCGACCAGGGTGTTCATCGAGTCCTGCAGGTCGAGCTGCAGGGTGTAGGGGTTTTCCGCCGCCTCGCCGTTGGACGGACCCTCGAACGGGGCGAGCGCCAGCTTGGCCGCGTCGTCGACGGCCGCCTCGGACACCTTCGGCCGGTCGGACAGGCCGCTCACGTAGTCGGCGGCGCCCATGCCCGCGCGCCTGCCGAACACCAGCAGGTCAGACAGTGAATTGCCGCCGAGACGGTTGGACCCGTGCATACCTCCCGAGCATTCACCGGCGGCGAACAGCCCCGGCGTCTTCGCGGCACCGGTATCGGGGTCGACCTCGACGCCGCCCATCACGTAGTGGCACGTCGGCCCGACCTCCATGGGCTCCTTGGTGATGTCCACCTCGGCGAGCTCCATGAACTGGTGATACATCGACGGCAGCCGACGCTTGATCTCCTCGGCGGGCAACCGCGACGCGATGTCGAGGTAGACACCGCCGTGTGGTGTGCCACGGTCGGCCTTGACCTCGGAGTTGATGGCGCGGGCCACTTCGTCACGCGGCAGCAGGTCGGGGGTCCGGCGTGCGGAGTCGTTGTCCTTGAGCCATTGATCGGCTTCCTCGATGGACTCGGCGTACTGACCCTTGAAGACCGCCGGAATGTAATCGAACATGAACCGGTTGCCCTCGGAGTTCTTCAGGACTCCGCCGTCGCCGCGCACCCCCTCGGTCACGAGGATGCCCTTCACGCTGGGTGGCCACACCATGCCTGTCGGGTGGAACTGCACAAACTCCATGTTGATCAGGGTTGCGCCGGCCCGCAGCGCCAGGGCGTGTCCGTCGCCGGTGTACTCCCACGAGTTCGACGTCACCTTGTAGGACTTGCCGATGCCGCCGGTGGCCAGTACCACCGCCGGGGTCTCGAAAAGGACGAAGTTGCCGCTCTCGCGCCAGTAACCGAATGCGCCCGCTATCCGGTCGCCATCCTTGACCAGGTCGGTGATGGTGCATTCGTGGAAGACGCGGATGCGCGCCTCGTAGTCGCCGAACTCGGCCTTGTCCTCCTGTTGCAGCGAGACGATCTTCTGCTGGAGGGTGCGGATGATCTCCAGGCCGGTGCGGTCGCCGACGTGGGCGAGGCGCGGGTAGGTGTGGCCGCCGAAGTTGCGCTGGCTGATCTTGCCGTCCTTGGTGCGGTCGAAGAGCGCACCGTAGGTCTCCAGCTCCCAGACGCGGTCCGGCGCCTCCTTGGCGTGCAGTTCGGCCATCCGCCAGTTGTTGAGGAACTTCCCGCCGCGCATGGTGTCGCGGAAGTGGACCTGCCAGTTGTCCTTGGGGTTCGCGTTGCCCATCGCGGCCGCACAGCCGCCTTCGGCCATCACCGTGTGCGCCTTGCCGAACAGCGACTTGGTGATGACGGCGACCTTCAAACCGCGTTCGCGTGCTTCGATGACCGCGCGCAAACCCGCGCCGCCGGCACCGATCACGACGACGTCGTACTGATGCCGTTCGACCTCACCCATGAATAATCCTCGCTACTTCTTCTTGAAAAGGTCTGTCAGTCAATCGATTAACCGATGAATCTGAGATCGCTGATGGTGCCGCTAGCGACGAGCATGATGTAGAAGTCGGTGAGCATCAGCGTGCCCAACGTGATCCACGCATACAGCTTGTGCCTGGTGTTGAGTCGGCTCACCTGCGTCCACATCCAGTAGCGCACAGGGTGCTTGGAGAAGTGCTTGAGGCGTCCGCCGACAACGTGACGGCACGAGTGGCACGACACCGTGTACACCCACAGCATCACCACGTTGACGACGAGGATGATGTTGCCCAGACCGAATCCGAAGCCCGACGGCGACTGGAACGCGATGATCGCGTCGTAGGTGTTGATCACCGAGATGATTCCCGCGATGTAGAAGAAGTAGCGATGCGTGTTCTGCACGATCAGCGGGAAGCGCGTCTCACCGGTGTATGTCGCATGCGGTTCGGCCACCCCGCAGGCGGTGGGCGCCTGCCAGACCGAACGGTAGTAGGCGCCGCGGTAGTAATAGCAGGTCAACCGGAACAATAGAAGGAACGGAAGAGAGAAGGCGGCGTAGGGCAACCACCAGACGTCGGGGAGGTACTGGCCGAAGTGGCTTGCCTCCGGAATGCATCCCGACTGCGTGGCCTCGTTCCACTTGACCACGCACGGCGAGTAGAACGGCGTCAGGTAGTGGTATTCGGCGACGTAATAGTTGTTCTGCAGGAAGGCACGCACCGTCGCGTAAATCACGAAAGCGGCGAAGCCGAGGTCGATGATCAGCGGTGACTGCCACCAGCGGTCGGTGCGCAGCGTGCGCTGCGGAATCTCGGCACGGCCAGGCGAGAAGACGCCGGTCGCCTTGCGGTCGGCGGTGGGTGCGCTCACTTTTCCCTTTCGGTGTTGATCGATCCCGGTGCGTGGCGACGCGCGTTATCGCGTGCCACCCAGTCCCTCGTCGTCGACATCGCGCCAAAAGTCGGTGTCGTACTGGGTGTCCGGGATCGAAATTCTGTCGCCGCCGTGCTGTTGCGGGGTCACGCCGCGGGCGAGTTCAAGCTCTTCGGCGTCGATATCGAGCCGATCGATGTCGTTGAGGATGCGTTCAGCGTCATTCACAATGCGACGGGTAGCGGGGGTGTCCCCGTATCTCGACGCCAACGATGTCACGCACCGCCGCATCCTGCCGATTAGCTCGTGCAGCTCGGCCAGTTCGGTAGTGCTGGACAATTGACCTCCTTGGGCTGAAGGGTGTCAGGCATCACGGTACGACACACGATGCTAGTCACAACAATCAGTACAGAGTGAGACGGATCACGTCTGAAGCGGAGGTAAGGCCCCAATGTCCGACCAGATTCTCAAACAGCGCGCCGACGCGCTGCTTGCCCTGCACCAACCCGGAAGTCCGGTGGTGCTGCCGACCGTCTGGGACGCCTGGTCAGCGCGGCTCGCTGTCGACGCGGGGTTTGCCGCGCTGACCATCGGAAGCCATCCGCTGGCCGACTCCATCGGTAAGGAGGACGGCGAGGTGATGTTCTTCGACGATGTCGTGACTCGGGTGGCGCAGATCTCCGCTGCTGTCGACGTCCCGATCTCGGTCGACCTCGAGTCCGGTTACGGCGAATCGGCCGCCAGCCTCATCGGTGGGCTGCTGGAGGCGGGGGCCGTCGGTCTGAACATCGAAGACACCGTCCACAGTGAGGGCAAGCGGCTGCGGTCGTCGAGCGAGCATGCCGAACTGGTCGCAGCGTTGCGCAAGGCCGCCGACGAATCAGGCGTGCACGTGGTGATCAACGCACGGACCGACCTGTTCCTGCGTGCCGACGGCGACGAGTCCGACCGCGTCGACCGCGCGATCGCACGCCTCACCGAGGCGGCCTCCGCCGGTGCGGATTCGCTCTACCCGGTCGGCCGTCACGATGCCGAGACGATGCGGCGCTTGACCTCTGAGCTGCCGTTGCCCGTCAACGCGATCGCGCTGCCCGATCAGGACGACCCCGCATCGTTCGGACCGCTCGGCGTCGGCCGGATCAGCTTTGGTCCATTCCTGCAGCGCGCTCTGTCCGGCAGTGCCACCGAGATGCTGCAACGCTGGGCATAGCATTCCGCGTGTGTCGAGCGACGACGAACCGAACTGGCAGGATCAGAACACGGTTGTGTGGTCCGCCGGTGTGGCGGCGCTGATTCTGGTGGCGCTACTCGTCTACGCGGTGATGCGTACCTCGGATTCGTCGAAGACGCCTGAGACGGTGCCGATCCCATCTTCGTCGGCAACGCCGTCGACGTACACCACCTCCTCGACGTCCACCACCAGCTATACCGTGCCGCGGATCCAGACGAGCGAGCAGAACCCCGGCAACCCCGTCGGGCCCGGACCAGGTCCCGGCTGAGCGCTCACATCGGGTAATCGCCGACGGTGAGCACACCGTGATGGCCGCTTCACACGAGGCGACATTGCGGCAATATCGGCTGCTTAGCCTCGGCGCATGCGGTCTTCAAAGAACGTCGTGGTCGTCGGCCACGGCATGGTCGGGCACCGATTCGTCGAGGCGTTGCGCTCGCGCGACAGCGCCGGTGAATGGCGGGTGACCGTTCTTGCCGAGGAGGCGGACGCCGCCTACGACCGCGTCGGCCTCACCGGATACACCGAGCACTGGGACCGGGGGCTGCTGGCGCTGGCCGGCAATTCCTATCCCGGCGACGACCTGGTGCAGACCCGGTTGGGTGCCCGGGTGACCGGTATCGACCGGGACGCGAAGCGGGTGCTGACCGCCGACGGCGCTGGGTTCGACTACGACGCGCTGGTGCTGGCCACCGGCTCCTATGCGTTCGTTCCTCCGGTCCCCGGACGTGACTTGCCCGGGTGCCACGTCTATCGGACGCTCGACGATCTCGACGCGATCCGCGCAAGTGCGCAACGGACGCTCGACGCGGGCGTTCGGGTCGGGGTGGTCATCGGTGGCGGTCTGCTGGGTCTCGAGGCCGCCAACGCACTGCGATCGTTCGGGCTGCGCGCGCATGTCGTCGAGATGGCGCCCAGGTTGATGGCCCAACAGCTCGACGAAGCCGGCGGGGCCCTCCTCGGTCGGATGATCGGCGAACTGGGAATCGACGTCCACACCGGCGTCGGCACCGCCACCATCACACCCGCACAACGAAATCGGCCCGTCCGCCGGTCGGCCGAGAACGACTCGATGCGGGTGACGCTGAGTGACGAGTCGTACATCGACGCCGGCCTTGTTGTCTTCGCGGCTGGTGTGCGGCCGCGTGACGAACTGGCGCGGGAAGCCGGACTTGCGATTGCCGACCGTGGCGGTGTCCTGACGGATCTATCTTGTGCCACAACAGATCCCAACATCTTCGCGGTCGGCGAGGTAGCTGCGATAGATGGTCGCTGCTACGGACTGGTCGGTCCCGGGTACACGAGCGCCGAGGTGGTCGCCGACCGGCTGCTTGGCGGTGGCGCGGAGTTCGGCGAGGCCGACATGTCGACCAAGCTCAAACTGCTCGGGGTCGACGTGGCCAGCTTCGGCGATGCGATGGGGATCACCCCGGACTGCCTGGAGGTGGTGGTCAACGACGCCGTCAACCAGACCTACGCCAAGCTGGTGCTCTCCGACGACGCCAAGACTCTTCTGGGCGGCATCCTCGTGGGCGACGCCTCCGCGTACGGGGTGCTGCGGCCGATGGTGGGCGAACAGCTTCCGGGTGATGCGTTGGCGCTCATCTCACCGGCGGGATCCGACGGCGGCGGGGGATTGGGCGTCGGCGCGCTGCCGGCCGCCGCGCAGATCTGCTCGTGTAACAACGTCACGAAGGGCGATCTCACCGAGGCCATCGCGGGCGGCTGCTGTGATGTGCCGGATCTGAAGAAGTGCACGCTGGCCGGTACGTCGTGCGGTTCGTGCGTGCCACTGCTCAAACAACTGCTGGAGGCCGAGGGCGTTCAACAATCCAAGGCGTTGTGCGAGCACTTCAACCACTCGCGCGCAGAGCTTTTCGAGATCGTCTCCGCTGGGCCTTCGGAGTCGGTGCGCACCTTCTCGGGTCTGATCGAGCGCTTCGGCACCGGAAAGGGTTGCGACATATGCAAACCCGTTGTCGCATCGATCCTGGCGTCCACGAGTTCCGAGCACATCCTCGATGGTGAGCAGGCCTCGCTGCAGGATAGCAACGACCACTTCCTGGCCAATATTCAGAAGAATGGCAGCTATTCGGTCGTGCCGCGGGTGCCCGGCGGGGACATCACTGCCGAACAACTGATCCTGATCGGCGAGGTCGCACGGGATTTCGATCTCTACACAAAGATCACCGGCGGGCAGCGCATCGACCTGTTCGGTGCGCGCGTCGACCAACTGCCCGAGATCTGGCGGCGGCTGATCGATGGCGGGATGGAGTCGGGCCACGCATACGGCAAGTCGCTACGCACGGTCAAGAGCTGTGTGGGTAGCGACTGGTGTCGCTACGGGCAACAGGATTCGGTCCAGATGGCCATCAATCTCGAGTTGCGCTACCGGGGACTGCGGGCACCACACAAGATCAAAATGGGTGTCTCGGGCTGCGCGCGTGAATGCGCCGAAGCGCGTGGCAAGGATGTCGGTGTCATTGCGACCGAGACCGGGTGGAACCTCTACGTCGGCGGTAACGGCGGCATGACACCCAGGCATGCCCAGCTGCTCGCGGGCGACCTCGACGACGAGACTCTGCTGAAGTACATCGACCGGTTCCTGATGTTCTACATCCGCACCGCCGACCGGTTGCAGCGCACCGCGCCGTGGGTGGAGGGCCTCGATGGTGGGCTGGACCACCTGCGCGATGTCGTCTGTCACGACTCCCTCGGGCTGGCCGACGAGTTCGAGGCGGCGATCGCCCGCCACATCGACGGTTACGCGTGTGAATGGAAGGGCGTGCTCGAAGATCCGGCGAAGCTGTCGAAGTTCGTGTCGTTCGTCAACGCCCCCGACGTCGCCGATCCGACCGTTGAGTTTACTCAGCGGTCGGGCCGCAAAGTTCCCATCGGACTACCAAAGGTGCCCCAAAAGTGACTCTGCTCAACGATGTTGATGTGTGGACCGCGGCGTGCGCCTATGACCTCCTGATGCCCTGCCGCGGCGTCGGCGTGCTGCTGGCCGATGGAACACAGGTGGCGTTGTTCCGGCTGGATGACGGCACGTTGCGCGCGGTGGGCAACATCGACCCGTTCTCGGGTGCCGCGGTCATCTCGCGCGGCATCGTCGGTGACCGGGGTGGGCGCCCGACCGTGCAGTCGCCGATCAAAAAGCAGGCGTTCAGCCTCGATGACGGACTCTGTCTCGACGATGCGGACGTCGCGCTGCCGGTTTACCCGACGCGCATCGTGGGTGGGAACGTAGAGATCGGCGCCTGACCCACCCGGAGCCGCCCCGGCGGCGACATCGGACCCGGAGCCGCCCCGGCGGCGACATCGGACCCGGAGCCGCTCCGGCGGCGACATCGGACCCGGGGCCGCTCCGGCGGCGACATCGGACCCGGGGCCGCTCCGGCGGCGACATCGGACCCGGAGCCGCCCCGGCGGCGACATCGGACCCGCGATCAACCGCCATCAGGGCCGGGTAGCGGGGGCACGGTGATCTCCGGGATGGCCGGGGGCTGGATCACGGTGACGGTGCTGGTACTCGTGCTGGGTGCGACAGTGGAGCTGGACGTGGGAGGCGCCGACGTCGTCGTCTCGGTGGCGGTGGCAGGTGGAACTGTGGTGGCTGCGGTCGTGGTGACGGTCGATGTCTCGGTCGATGTCGAGACGGATGTACTGGTCGCACTCGCCGGGCTGAGCACACCGCAGGCGATGGGTTGGTCGGCGGCGGCACCCTCGGCACCCATGCCGGGGCCTTGGTGCAGCAGGATCGCCGAGCCCTCAGGACCCTTCAGCTGATCCTGAGTGAAATTGTCGCTGGTGGCGACCAGTTTTCCGGCGCCGTCCGAGCGCACCAGCAGAGATGGAAGATCCCCGCTTGCAGGCATTCCGGTACGGCCAGGCGCCTGGAAGTGGCCGCCCGCGGAAGTGAAATCACCTTCACACTCGCCGACCGCATGGATGTGCAGACCGTGCAAGCCGGGGGAGAGGATTCCGGTCCCGACAGTCTCGACGGTCACGGTGGCGTACCCGCCGGTGAAGTCGATGGTCGCATCGGCGACATGTTCGCCGTCGGCCGTATTCAACTGGGTCGTCATTGTCTGAGCGCTGGACGACGTCCCGGATGTGGTCGACGTCGAGTCGTCGGCGGGCTGGTTCGCGCAGCCGCCCAACGCGGTGACGGGTGCGGCGATCAAAGCGATGGCGGCGGTGACATGCTTCATCATGAATGCGGACGTACCCCTCGGGCATCCGTGAGAAACACAGCGTTGCGCCTGCTTTTCCTAAGTCAAAGATCCTGCTACACAGGTACGGCCACGCGGGCGCGGTGAAACCGGTTCGCAATCAGCCGCACCATCGCGGGGTGGCTGCCCAGCGGATCGGATACCGCGTCGGCGCCGCTGTTGCGTAGCCGGTCCTGAAAGAGTCCATCCGCCAACAGGTATGACGCCACCACGACGCGTCGGGCACCGCGGCGACGGAGCTGGGCCACCGCATCGGACACCTTAGGCTCACCCGTCGCGGCGAACGCCAGCTCGACGCGTGAGCTGGTGAGCGCCGACACCCATGCCGCCATTTTGTGCAGGTCGCTTCGGGCCGCGGGATCCGACGTTCCCGCGGCAGCCAGGATCACGGAGTCGCCTGGCCGCCAGTTGCTTTCGATGAGCCGATCGGCAAGCACGCGAGCCAGCTCCGGACTCGGTCCGAGGGCGTCGGCCACCGTGACGTCGGAATGTCCGCTCGCTGCCACATGCGCAGGTATGTCGGTATTCACGTGATACCCGCGCGACAAAAATGCCGGGACGACGACGGCCGGCCCCGTCAGCCGGCGCAGCACCTCGGCAGGTGACGGACCGAGCACGTCGACGAACGCCACATGAACTCCGGACCCCACCGCGTCCGCCACCCGATTCGCCAACGAGCAGATCATCTCCACACCGGCGCTCTTGCGGGTGCCGTGCGCGACGAGCACATAACTCATCATGCGTGCACCATTTCGTCGTCGACGGCCAGGCGGTAGCCCCGCTTGACCACCGTCGACACGATGTTCTTGTCCCCCAGGGCGGTTCGGAGCCGCAGGACCGCGGTCTCGACGGCATGGGTATCGGTGCCGCTGCCGGGGAGCACTGAAAGCAGCGCATTGCGCGATACCACCGCGCCGGGACGATGCGCGAGCGCCCGGATCGTGGCCATTCCGGCCGGGGAAACAGCCTTGACCTCACCGTCGACGAGTACGCACGTGCCGCGGATCTCCAGAACGTGGCCCGCCACACGGGAGGTGCGCGCGCACAGCAACGGCAGTTCGTCGGTGATGTGCCGGGCCAACGCGCCCAACCTCATTCGTTCCGGTGCCGACGTCGGCACACCGAGGCGGACCAGCGGGCGGGCAGTAACGGGCCCGACGCACATGGCGTGCACACTGCTGCGCAACGCGGCGAGCACCCGGTCCTCGATGCCCAACTCCGTCGCGCGCATCAACACCGATGCGACCGCGGGTGCGGACGTGAAGCTCACGGCATCGAACTTCTCGTCCGCGATACCGAGCACCAGTTGATCGAAATCGCCGTTACGGGGCGCGGGATGCCAGCGGTAGACCCGGATCGGCACTACCTCCGCGCCTGCGGCGCGCAGTTCGTCGAGGAACTCGGGGAACGGATCCCAGTCGTCGGTGGCGCCGTGCAGTTGGACCGCGATGCGCTGTCCGGCAATACCGCCCTCGACGAGGTAGTGCAGCAGCTCCCTCGACGACTCCGATTCGGGCGACCACTCCTCTGGAAGTCCCGCAGCGCGCAGCGCGCCCGTCGCCTTGGGGCCGCGCGACACGATGCGTGCCTTGCCGAGAGCGGAGATCAGGTCGTTGGCCAACCCCCACCCGTCGGCGGCCGCGACCCATCCGCGGAATCCGATGCCGGTGGTGGCGATCACGATGTCGGGTGCCACGTCGATCAGCGCTTCGGTGTGGGCGCGCAGCGCGTCGTCGTCGGGGAGCGGCACCATCGCGATCACCGCCGCGCTGGTGACGGTGGCGCCGCGACGCCGCAGCAATGCACCCAGCTCCTCGGCGCGACGGGCGGACGTCACCGCCACCCGGAACCCGGTGAGCGGTGCCCAGTCAGGCTCACTCATTTCACCTGTGTATTCAGCTCATGTTTCCGGGTGATTACTTCGCCATTGCCTCGACGTGTCAGCGCTCGTCGGCAATGCATAACCCCAGGCTATGGACCCTCTGTTGCCCAAGAATGCCCTGCGGTGACCCCGCCGTGAACTTCCGCTCACCCGCCGGTTGGGTCTCATGTGAGCTGCGCGGTCACCAGACGTCGCCGTCGCGCCAATCGCAGGTGAGCTCGGCGGTGGGGTCCAGTTCAGTGTCGCCGGGTAGAGCAACGGGCAGGACGAACAGACAGTTGTCGTCGTCGGGGGTGCGCATCACGCCGTCGGGTGTCAGCACCGACGTTCGACCCTGCCACGGCAGCCAGCCGCGCGCCGCGTAGATGTGCCGCCCGGCGTCGGACGCACTCAGTGCGCCCAGCTGATACGCGCCGCGCAGCACCTGCTCCGCGGCGTCCATCACGGCGGTGGCAAGGCCCTGGCCCCGCCGGTCTTCACGCACCGCGACACCCTCGAGGTAGCCGCAGCGCAAGGCGGTATCGCGGTACAGCAGCCGTCGCTGCACCACGGCTGCGTGCGCGACCAACGCGCCGTGGTCGAAGATCAGCGCATGCATGCCACCGAGCGCATGCTCCCAGTCGGCATCGGTGAAGTCCCCGCCGAACGCGTCGATGACCATCCGGCGTGCGTCGTCACGAGTCTCGTGGTCGAGATCGCTGGTGTGGATCAGGCGGGCGCTGTGGACGCGAGGAAGCGGATCCTCGCGAACGTGTCCGGCGCTGGAGCTGTGCGCGTGCACACTGCCGTTCTACCAGCAGGCGGGTTCTTATGCGGTGCCTTCGAACGGGCGACGCGGCCGCGACCAGTGCATGCGCACCGTCTGCCCCGGGCGAATCTGCGCGACCCGGTCGATATCGTCGTCGGCCACCACGCCGATCACCGGGTACCCGCCGGTGACGGGATGGTCCGGACCGAGGATCACCGGAAAACCGTTCGGCGGCACTTGTATTGCCCCGCGGGTGGCCCCCTCGCTGGGGAGTTGGCGATCCGGCCACCGGTATTCCAGGGGCATGCCAATTAGCCGCATCCCGACGCGATCGCTCTTGTTGGTGGCCTGCCAGTTCGTGCGGATCAGCACGTCGGGATCGGTGAACCAGTCGTCGCGAGGGCCGGGTACCACCATAAGCTCGAGGACGTCGTCCTCGATCGCGGCCACCGGCGCCTGGTCCAACTCGGGGAAGTCATCACTGTGCTCGCCGATCGGCAGCACGTCACCCGGAGCAAGCGGAAGCGGCCCGATGGCCGACATGACGTCGTATGAGCGGGACCCGAGCACCGGCTCGATGTCGATACCCCCGCGCACCGCCAGATAGGTCCGCAGGCCCGAATGCGGTGCGCCGAGCTCGATCACTTCGCCGTCGCGGGCGTAGTGAATGCTGTTCGTGCCGAACGGGACTCCGTTGATCGCCGGATTGGTGTCGGCTCCGGTAACGGCGATCGCGACGCCCTTCTTGTCGCCGCCACGGACCCGCGCGGTCAGGCCGCCGAACGTCACCTCGATCGTGGCGAGCTCGCCCGGGTTGGCCACCAGCCGGTTGGCCAGGGCGTGGGAGCGGCGATCGGCGGCACCGGAACGGCTCACCCCCATGTGGGCGAGGCCCGGCCGGCCCAGGTCCTCGATCAGCGACAGCGGACCGGAACGCAGGATCTCCAGTGTGGCGCTCATGACTTGGTCCCCTGAGCAACCGCCCGGAACTGCACCCACATCCCCGGCGTCAGCAACGCGGGCGGGTCACGATCGACATCCCATAAGGCCGCCTGCCCTTCCGCGGTCCGTCCGATCAGCTGCCAGCCGCCTGGGGACTCGCGGGGGTAGACGCCGCTGAACTCACCCGCGAGGCCGACCGCCCCCACCGGCACCTTGGTCCGAGGCTCGGCTCGCCGCGGCACCTCGAGTCGGCTGTCACCTCCGACCAGATACGCGAACCCCGGTGCGAAACCGCCGAATCCGACCCGCCAGGGTGTCCCGGTGTGCGCCGCGACGACCTCATCGACGCTCAACTCGGTGAGCCGGGCGACTTCGTCGAGATCGGGACCGTCGTAGACGACGTCGATCTCGACATCGATTTTGACCTGACCGTCGGCTGCGGCGGAATCCGACACCGCGGCGACGTCCAGTTTGCCCAGTCGCTGCCGGGTGGGTGCCTGATACTGGGCACCCGCGAGCTTCATCAGCACGGTGCGCGACGCCGGAACAACGTCGAGCACTCCGAGCAGTTGCGCCTCCCGGATCGCCGTCGTCCACGTCAGTACCTCGTCGGTGCTGTTCAATTCCAGCAGCAGGGCACGATCCCCGTAGTCGCGGATCACGATGTGATCCATGGGATCCGCACCCTTCGCGTTGGCGTCCACCACATCCGCTGTCGCGCTCATGGCATCAAATTACCCGCGGGTAGCAACGGCGAATCATGATTTATGAGCCTTGCCAGAGGAGCCTTACCGAAGCCTCACACGGCCGGTTGATACGTGGGCTCGCGACGCTTGATGTACGCGATCACCCGATAGGTAACCGGCAGCACGACGATCTCCACCGCGGTCTTGTACACCCAGCCCAGCGCCACGTACGTGAGAAAGTCTCCCCATGTGCTGATGCCGATCGCCCCAGCCGCGATGGCGCAGAACACCACGGTGTCGGCGAACTCACCGACGATGGTCGAGCCGATCAGCCGGGCCCACAGATGCTTCTCCTTCGTGCGGGCCTTGATCCGCACCACCACCCAGGCGTTGAGCGTCTGCCCGACGATGAAGCCGGCGAGCCCCGCGATGATCAGTTGCGTGAACGGCTTGACGACGGCTTCGAATGCCGCCTGGTTGGTGTAGAAGTCGGCCGCCGGAAGGTAAGCGGTCAGCCAGAACGTGAACGCTGCGATGGCCTCCATCGCGAAGGCGATGTAGATGGCCCGCCGCGTGGCCTTGAAGCCGTACACCTCGGAAAGCACGTCACCGATCACGTACGTCAGCGGGAAAACGATGAACCCGCCGTCGGTGATCAGCGACCAGTCGCCGATGATCGGCCCGAACGCGATGCCCTTGGTGGCAGAAACATTCGAGATCAGCACCAGGCCGGTGAAGACCGCGACCAGCGTCGGATAGTAGGCCGAGCCCGTCAGCGCGAAACCCCGGTGTTCGGACTCGGTGCTGGTGGTGCTCACCCGAACATCTTGTCAGGTGATCGCCCGGGCGATGTGGGCCGGCAGCTGGTCTGCCACCAGCGGATACGACAGCGGCGAGGCGAATGCGATGGCGCCCGCGAGTTCCTTGCCGGTGAACACATTGGTGCGCCGACTGATCGCAGGATCGGCCAGCAGCGCGGCCTGCTGTTCGTCGTTCTCGGTGGCCCAGATCAGCACATCGGCTGACTCGACACTGTCGGCCACGGCGCACCCCATCTGCGTGAGGAATTCGCTGCGCCAATCGGGCGACATCACGGTGGGGCCGTCTGGACCGAGCGTGCCTTCCAACAGCAGGACCTTCTTGCCGGCGAATTGCGCGTTGTTCTTGCCGACAGCGGCGAAGCGCTCATCGACGGCGGCAATGAGCCCCTGCATCTCGTCGTGCTTGAACACCGCCTGGCCGATCGCGCCCGCCTGCTCCTTCCACGGTTCGAAGAACGCGTCCTGACCGGACTGGGCGATCGTCGGGGCGACGGCCGTCAGCCGGTCGTAGGTGCCGCGGTCGAGGCCGGCATTGGTGGCGACGATCAGGTCGGGCCGCAACGACGCGATCTGATCCACCGGAACGCCGTCGACGAGGTTGAGCACCACCGGCTGCGCACCGCCGAGTTTCGGCTGCGCCCATGGCCATACACCGAACGGCTCGCCGCCGAACCAGTCGGTCACGGCGATCGGTACGACGCCGACGGCGAGCAGGTCGTCCTGTCCGGTGAGGCCCGCGCTGACCACCCGCTTGGGGGGCGTGGGAATTTTGGTGTCGCCGAACACGTGCTTGACGGTGACAGAGCCGTCGTCGGCGACCTCGCCCGGCTTGGATGACCCGCACCCTGCCGCGAACGCCGCCGCGCCGGCGGTCAACGCCAGGAAACTCCGCCGGGACAACGAAGCAGGCACCCGGCGAGAGTAGCTAACTCACCTGAAAACTGCCGAACAACACGACGGCCAGGCCGAGGGCGACGACGATGTTGACGACCGTGGCCGAGGCGAACAGCACGACGGGCCGCCAACCGGCCTCCTTGAGACCCTTCAGCGAGAACTCCAGACCGATCGCGACGAACGCGAAGATCAGGAACCAGGTGCGCAGGTCGTTGACCGTCGTGATCGCGGACTTGTCGCCACCCCACTGCAGGAACAACGTGCCGATGATCGACGCGGCGATGAAGCCCAGCACGAACTTCGGGAAGCGGTCCCAGAACTGAATAAGCATCGGACGCGCCGCTTCACCTTCTTCGGAAGCGGACTTGCGCTCCACCTTCAATGCGAAGTACGCGGTCAGCGCGATCGCGACGACGCCGATCAACGCGTTCTGGGTGGTTTTCACGATGGTGGCGATCTGCAGTGCGTCCTCGCCCGCGAGTGCTCCCGCGGCGGCGACGGCCGCCGTGGTGTCGATGTTGCCGCCGATCCACGCACCGGCGACGGCGTCGGACAGGTTGAGAACGTCTGCGAGCCAAGGGAGTAGGAAGATCGACGGCAGCGCGAAGGCGATCACCAGGGATGCGGCGTAGGCCAGTTGTTCCTTCTTGGCCTGAACCGCACCTGCGGCGGCGATGGCCGCGCTCACACCGCAGATCGACACCGCCGACGCCAGCAGCGCTCGCAGTTTGTCCTCCAGCTTGAGTACGCCGCCCAGCCACCAGGTGAAGCCGAACACGATGGTGATCAACAGCAGCGCCTGGATGATCGCCGGTCCCGCCGCGGTGACGAGCACCTTCAGGTTGATGGACGCCCCGAGTAGTACGAGACCCGTCTTGATGAAGAACTCGGTGCGGAAACCTTGCGACAACGCGTCACGCAGCGCCAGTTTGGACAGGACGAAGTTGCCGAGCAGGCCCAAAGCTATTGCATAGATCGGGAATTCGATGGACTTGGCGACCTTGGCGAAGGGCGTGCCTGCCGCCCACTGCGGAACTTCCTGCTCCAGGAACCGGGTCGCGGCGCCCAGCGCGATGACGACGAGCACGCCGGCGATCGCGTAGCCGATACCCGACTGCCGAACCTCGGGCTCGGTCTGGGTTTCCGTCATGGAATCACGCTGCCAGGGATCGCTCCGATGAGTACAAGAGCCAGCAGAGCCAGGCCTGCGATGACGGCCAGCCAATCCTCATTCATGCGCGGCACCGTATGTCGAATAGTGCGCGAGATCAGCGGTTGCGCTCAGCGCGATTAGATTCCAGGCACCTCGCCATAGGTCGTAGACGACGAAGGCGACGAAGGCGAAGTGAGCACGTCACCGCGGTTGAGCTGAGCCCTTTCGATTCCCTTCATCAGTACGCCCACGTTTTCACCCGCTGTCGCCTCGTCCAACTGCTTGCGGAACTTCTCAATGGCGGTGACCGCCACGCCGAGGCTGCCGTTGATGTGCACGGTGTCGCCCACCCGTAGCGTTCCGCTTTCAACGCGGCCCGTCGCGACCACGCCCCGGTTGCGGATGGCGAAAACGTCTTCGACAGTCATCTTGAACATCAGGAATGCGCCAGTCTCTTGTTGACCAGACGGGTGAGCCAACCGGGGGAGAATCGGGAGCCGACCGCCATCACCTTGGTTTGCGATCCGACGGGGAAGTGCACCTGATGGATGAGGCGACGCAGCCTTGACGGTTCGGTCGCGGCCACGATGGCGTCGGCGATGTCCTGTGCTGTCAACCGGATACCGAGCGATTCGGTGGTTCCGGTCTTGAGGGTTTGCGTCATCGCGGTCTGCACGAACAGCGGCCACATCGCGATCACCCGGATGCCGTACCGACTCCACTCGATGTCCAGCGCCTCGGTGATGCCGCGGATGAAGAACTTGGTCGCGCTGTAGTTGGCGAGTTCGGCCTGCCCGTAGATCGCCGACGCAGACGCGAGGTTGACGACGACTGAGTTCGGTGTAGATCGCAGGTAGGGAAACGCGGCGTACAGCCCGTTCACCACACCCTTGGCATTGATGTCGATTTCCTTGAGGTGGCCGCCGATGTCCATCTCCTCGAACCGGCCGGCGCGCAGTATCCCGGCGTTGTTGATCAGGACGTCGAGTCGGCCTCCTGTCGCATTCGCGAACTCGCCAATCCGCTGCGCCATTTCATCGGAATCGGTGACGTTGAGGTGACCGACGATCGCCGTCGCACCCAGTCGGTCGATCTCGTCGGCCAATGACTTCAGGCCGACCTCGTCGATGTCGAAGCCGCCGACGGTGAATCCTTTACGAGCGAAGTTCAGGGCGGTCGCCCTGCCGATCCCCGCTGCGGCTCCGGTGATGAATACAGTCTTCTGCTCTGCGGTCATATGAACGGCATACCCCGCTTCCATGAAGTCCAGTGTCCGGTGCGGTGGTACTCGTCCAGCTGGTGTGGGGCGAATTCTCTCAGGACAAGACCAGCGACACACCGAGTCCGGTCATTGTGACGGCAATCAAGCCGTCGAGGATCCGCCAGGTCGTCGGCGTGGCGAACACCCCGGAGAGTCGACGCGCGCCGAGTCCGAGGCTGACGAACCACACCACGCTGGCGGTGACCGCGCCGACGCCGAACAACCATCGCTCGTCGCTGTGCTCGTTGGCGAGGGTGCCCAGCAGGATCACGGTGTCGAGGTAGACGTGCGGATTGAGCCACGTCAGAGCGAGGCAGGTGACCAGCACCTCGAGCAGCCGTGCAGGGCCCTTCTCCGATGGGGTCAGCGCGGACGGCCGCCAGGCGCGCCGCGCCGCAAGCAGGCCGTAACCGATCAGGAACGCCGCGCCGCCGAACCGTGCGACATCGAGGGCTCCCGGGTGCGCGGCGATCAATGCGCCGATGCCTGCGATGCCCGCGGTGATGAGCACGATGTCGGACACGGCGCACACGGCGACTACCGCCAGTACGTGTTCGCCGCGGATGCCCTGGCGCAGTACGAACGCGTTCTGCGCGCCGATCGCGACGATCAGCGTCAGCGAGGCAAGGAAGCCAATCACCAGGGGTGAGGTCATGGTGAGAACGATATGGAATGCGGCGTCATCAGTACAGCTAATGATTTTTCATGCGCATTAGCGATTCTAATTTCAGTCGGCAACGACCTAGCCAAGCGGCGAAGTTGCAGGGCGTCCGAGCCGATGGGGCGGTAATTTACGGGGTAGTCGATCGTCCGCGCGCCTGGACCGTTCCGCACAAACTCGACCGATGTGCCGTCGAAAGGTGTGAGAAGGAGAAGGACAGGCAGCGGGCTGCGATCTGGTGCGTGTCCGTTCAGAGGTTGGGGGTTGCGGATGGTCCTTGCTGGTGGGCGCCTGCCACTGACACGGGGCCAGTTGGACATCTTCCTTGCCCAGGAAATGGGTCTGGCTGGGACGGAATGGCAGCTGGGTTTCTTGGGGCGAATCGCCGGCGCGGTGGACCGCGATGCCCTACACGAGGCAATTCGTCAGGTGGTGAGCGAAGCCGAACCGGGAAGAGCCGCCTTCGATGAGGTCGATGGTCAGGTTCTTCAGCAGGCGGTCGAGTATCCGGATGTTGACTTGGATTTTTATGACCTGATCGGATCAGCCGATCCCGTCGCGAGAGTTCACGAAATCTCGTCGTCGATACAACGCGTGCCGATGCCGTTTTCTGGTCAGCTCTTCAAATTCGCGCTGTTCCAGACGGCGCTCGATGAGTTCTTTTTGTTCGCGTGCTGTCACCACATCGCCATAGACGGAACGGGCATGGCGCTGGTCAGTCGTCGGATCGCGACCGTCTACTCGGCAATCGTCACCGGTGAACCCATCCCTGCCGCGTACTTCGGCTCACTGCAGGACCTACTCGACTGCGAGTCGGAATACGAAGCGTCGACCGACTATCTCGACGACGAGGGGTTCTGGCGCGACAACCTCCCGACGGAAAGCAACCCGCGGCCGCGGCCTCCCCAAGCCTCGAGCGGGCGTGATCCTTTCGCCCCGTCGGCGCAGGTTGAGTTGAACTCATCCGTCGTCAGCGGATCAAAAAATCTGTCGAAGGTGTTGCGTATCCGAAGATATTCGGTGATCACCGCGGCTACAGCGCTGTTGGTGCGGGGATTCGACTCCAACGGCTCTGAAGTGACACTCGACTTTCCGGTCAGTAGGCGAGTGACCTCTGGGTCGAAGACGCTGCCCGGAATGCTCACCGGCGTCGTACCGCTGGTCTTGAAGACTTCGCCGGGTTCTACGGTGGCGGACTTCTGCCGGGATGTCGACACGCGAATTCGGAACATCCTGAAGCATCAACGGTTTCCGGTACGCACGCTTGAGCGTGATGGCGTTTCCCCTGACGGCGACGCAACAAAGCGGATAGCGGTCAACTTCATCCCGTCCCGGCTTACTCTCGACTTCGGCGGTGCTCCGGCGACAGCGGGATACACCAATCTTGGACCCGTGCGTCACTTCGAGCTGGTGTTCCTGGGCTCCAGTGACCAACTGATTCTGAGCACCGCCGGTACGGGACAGCCGTTTTCGAGCTTTGAGGTGTCGGACTTAGCGCGGCGGCTGGAGCAGCTGCTGGCGGCCATGACCGCCGATCCCAATCGGCCGTTGTCGTCGATCGATGTTCTTGACGTCGGTGAGCGCGCCCGCCTCGACGCGTGGGGTAACCAGATGGCGTTGACCCTGCCGGTGCCGACGGCGCCGTCGATCACGTCGATGTTCGACGAACAGGTGGCCCGCGCACCCGAAGCGATGGCGGTGACGTTCAATGGCCGGTCGATTTCCTATGGCGAACTCGACGAGGCCGCCAACCGGCTGGCGAACGTGTTGGCCGCGAACGGCGCGGGTCCCGGACAGCTTGTGGCGCTGCTGCTTCCGCGATCTGACGACGCGATCGCTGCGATTCTGGCCGTGCTCAAGACCGGGGCGGCGTATCTGCCGATCGACCCCGGTCATCCCGACGCCCGGATCGAATACGTGCTGAGGGACGCCGCGCCGGTCGTCGCGGTCACGACGACGGATCTGCGTGCGCGGTTGGAGTCCTTCGATGTGCCGGTCATCGATGTCAATGACTCGGTACGTGATGCTGCACCGGCAGCGGTGCTTTCGGCACCGAGGGCAGATGACATCGCCTACATCATCTACACGTCGGGTACGACTGGTAAGCCCAAAGGTGTCGCGGTCACTCACCGCAACGTGACCCGGTTGTTGGAATCGCTGGATGTCGAGTTGGCGCTGGGGCAGGTCTGGACGCAATGCCACTCGCTGGCGTTTGACTATTCGGTATGGGAGATCTGGGGTGCGCTGCTTTATGGTGGCCGACTGCTGATCGTGCCGGATGCGATCGTTCGCTCGCCTGAGGATCTGCACCAGTTGTTGGTCACCGAGCAGGTCAGCGTGCTGAGTCAGACGCCCTCGGCGTTCTACGCGTTGCAGACCGCCGACGCGCTGCAGCCCGAGCTGGGGCAGCAGTTGAAGCTTCAGACGGTGGTGTTCGGTGGTGAAGCACTTGAGCCCCAGCGTCTTTCGGCATGGCTGCACAGTCATCCGGGACTGCCGCGCATGATCAACATGTACGGCATCACCGAGACGACTGTGCACGCGTCGTTCAGGGAGATCCTCGGCAGCGACGTTGATCAAAATGTCAGCCCCATCGGCGTGCCGTTGGCGCATCTTTCCTTCTTCGTGCTGGACACCTGGATGCAGCCGGTGCCTGTTGGTGTGGTCGGTGAGTTGTATGTGGCCGGCGACGGCGTGACGGCTGGTTATGTGGGCCGGTTGGGTTTGACGTCGTCGCGATTTGTGGCGTGCCCGTTCGGGGCCCCCGGTGGTCGGATGTACCGAACCGGGGATTTGGTGTGCTGGGGTGACGATGGGCAGCTGCTGTATGTCGGGCGTGCTGATGAGCAGGTCAAGATCCGCGGCTTCCGTATTGAGTTGGGGGAGATCCAGGCTGCCCTGGTGGGTGCGGAGGGGGTGGATCAGGCCGCGGTAATCGCGCGCGAGGACCGTCCTGGTGATAAGCGTCTGGTGGGGTATATCACCGGGGTCGCGGATGCGGCTGAGGTGCGTGCCGGGCTGGCGCAGCGGTTGCCGCCGTTCATGGTGCCGACGGCGATCGTCGTGTTGGACAGATTGCCGTTGACGTCGAACGGCAAGTTGGATACCCGCGCTTTGCCGGCACCGGAGTATCGGGTGTTGGGGGCTGAGTATCGCGCGCCGGGGACGGCGATCGAGGAGATCTTGGCCGCCATCTTCGCGCAGGTGTTGGGGGTGGAGCGGGTCGGGGTGGATGACTCGTTCTTCGATCTGGGTGGGGACAGCATTTTGTCGATGCAGGTCGTGGCCCAGGCGCGGGCGGCGGGGGTGTTGTGTCGGCCGCGTGACATTTTCGTGCAGCAGACGGTGGCCCGGTTGGGGGCGGTGGCCACGGTGATCGGTGGTGAGGCCGCGGTTGTCGATGAGGGTGTCGGTGCGGTGGCGGCCACGCCGATCATGCGGTGGCTCGGTGACGTCGGCGGCGCGGTGGAGGGGTTCAACCAGACTTTGGTGTTGCAGGCGCCGGCCGAGGTCGGTGAGGCCGACGTGGTCGCGGTGGTGCAGGCGCTGCTGGATCATCATGCGGCGTTGCGGTTGCGCGGCGAGATCGTGGATGGGCACTGGGTGTTGGTGGTGCCCGAGCCGGGTGTGGTGCAGGCCGGTGATTGCCTGCACTCGGTCGATGCCTTCTCCGATGAGGCATTGGTGGGGGCGCGGTCGCGGTTGAATCCGGTGGCGGGGCGGATGCTGAGCGCACTGTGGATGACCTCGACGCGTGAGCTGTTAATGGTGATTCATCACCTGGCCGTGGATGGGGTGTCGTGGCGCGTCCTGGTGGAGGACGTCAACATCGCCTGGGCCCAGCATCACAGCGGCCAGCCGATCGACCTGCCGCCCGGCGGGACGTCGTTCCAGCGGTGGGCGTCGCTGTTGGAGGAGCATGCCAGCAGTTCGCCGGTGGTGAAGACCGCCGAGGCCTGGCAGCAGGTGGCCGCGGTCCCGGCGGTTTTGCCGGCCGTCCAACCTGAGACCGATACCCATATTTCTGCGGGACGGTTGTCGGTGTCGTTGGATGTCGACACGACGCGCCTGTTGTTGGGGGAGGTGCCTGCGGCGTTTCATGCCGGGGTGCAAGACATTCTGTTGATCGCGTTCGGGTTGGCCCTGGGTGAAGTGGTGGGCACCACCAAAGCCATCGGGGTGGATGTGGAAGGCCACGGCCGCCACGAGGAGCTGGCCCCCGATCTGGATCTGTCGCGCACGGTGGGTTGGTTCACCACCAAGTACCCGGTCGCGCTGACTGGTGGGGGATTGTCGTGGGACAAGATCGTCGCAGGCGATGTGTCGTTGGGCCCGATCATCAAGGCCGCCAAGGAAAAGCTGCGTGCGCTGCCGGACGGGTTGACGTACGGTCTGCTGCGTTACCTGAACCCCGAGGTGGATCTGGACAACCCGGATCCGGTGATCGGGTTCAACTATCTGGGCCGCCTCGGTGCCGGTGCGGGGGTTCTGTCGGAAGACTTGTGGCGGATCAGCCCAGCGAGTGTGGCGGTCGCGGAGGTGGCGTCTGCGGTGGCGATCCCGTTGGCGCACTCGGTGGAACTCAACGCCGGCACCGCCGACACCGACGCCGGTCCGCAGCTGCAGGCCGCCTGGTCGTGGGCACCCTCGGCGGTGGATGCCGAGACGGTGGAGCGGTTGAGCCGGTTGTGGTTTGAGGCGTTGGCCGGGATCTGCGCGCACGTGCGCGGTGGTGGGGGTGGGTTGACCCCGTCGGATGTGGAGCCGGCGCGGGTGACGCAGTCTCAGCTCGAGGATCTGAGCCGGCAGTTCTCCTTTTCTGACGTGTTGTCGTTGACGCCGTTGCAGCAGGGGTTGTTGTTCCAGTCGGCGTTCGTGGAGGACTCGGCCGACGACGTGTATGCGGTGCAATTGGTTATCACCTTGACCGGCGCCCTGGATGCCGACCGGTTGCGTGACGCCGTGCATGCGATGGTGGCCCGCCATCCGAACCTGGCGGCGTGGTTTGTGACGGTGTCGTTGGAGGAGCCGGTGCAGGTCATCCCCGCGACCCCGCAGATCGCGTGGCAGCATGTGGAATTCGATGCTGATGAGCAGGTCGAGGGGTTGTGCGCGGCGGAGCGGGCGGCGGTGTGTGATCTCTCCGGTGAGCAACCGCTATTTCGTGCCGCGCTGATCGACACCCCGGGCAATGCGCATCGGTTGGTGATCAGCGTTCACCACATCGTGATCGATGGCTGGTCGTTGCCGATTCTGTTGCAGGACATCTTCGCCGGCTATTTCGGGCAGCGCCTGCCGGCGCCCGTGCCTTACCGCGCCTTCGTGACGTGGCTGGCCGGCCAGGACGACGACGCCGCCAAAGCGGCCTGGGCCCGGGTGCTGCACGGTTTCGAAACCCCGACGCTGGTCGCCCCACCCGCCCAGGCCGGAAAACGTGGAAACTACTCGATCTTCGCATCTACCGAAACCACCACAGCTGTAGGTGAACTCGCTCGTTCTTGCCACACCACCGCAAGCACGGTGCTGCAGGCGGCGTGGGCTCGGCTGTTGATGTGGCTGACCGGACATCAGGATGTGGCGTTCGGCACGGCGGTGTCGGGGCGGCCGGTGGACCTGGCCGGCGCGGATTCCATGGTCGGGCTTTTGATCAACACGGTGCCGGTACGCGCGAACATGAGCGCGACGATCACCGTGGCCGACCTGCTGGGCCAACTGCAACGCGCCCACAACGACACCGTCGAGCACGAGCATCTGGCACTGGCTGAGATTCACCGCGCCGTCGGACAGGACCGCCTGTTCGACACCTTGTTCGTCTACGAGAACTACCCGATCGATCCCGGCGCGCTGTTGAGCGTCCAGGACCTGACCGTCGCCGATTTCACCAGCCGCGAATACAACCACTACCCCCTTTCGATCGTCATAACGCCGGGCCATCGGGTCGGCCTCCGCGTCGAATACGACTCCGAACTCTTCGATGCGACCACCATCGAGGGACTGGCCGACCGCTTCCAGCGCGTGTTGACTGCCATGGCCGGCGAACCTGATCAGCGGTTGTCGTCGATCGATCTGCTCGCTGCCGATGAACACGATCAGCTCGATGCATGGGGTAATCGGGCGGTATTGACTCGGCCGACGGTCGAGCCGGTATCGATTCCGGAATCGTTTGCCGCGCATGTGGATCGGGTGCCAGAGACGGTGGCGCTGAGGTTTGGTGAGCGGTCGTGGAGCTATCGCGAGCTGGATGAAGCCGCCAACCGGATGGCCAACCTGCTGGCCGGTTATGGCGCCGGTCCGGGTAAGCGGGTGGCGCTGATGTCGGAGCGTTCGGCCGAGGCCATCATCGCGATTCTGGGGGTGCTCAAGACCGGGGCGGCGTACTCGCCGATCGACCCCTTGGTGCCGGCGGCGCGGCTGAAGTTCATCCTGGCCGACTCCGAACCGATCGCCGCGATCACCAGCAGTGCGTTGCGGTCGTGCCTGGACGGGTTCGACCTGCCGGTCATCGACATCGACGACGCGGCCCTCGATACGCAGCCCAGTACCCCGTTGCCGGGACCGGCGCCCGACGATCTCGCCTACATCATCTACACGTCGGGCACCACCGGTATGCCCAAGGGCGTGGCGGTGACCCACCACAACGCCGCCCAGTTGATGACGACGATGGACTTCGGATTGCCGCTGCCAGGCGTGTGGACGCAGGCCCACTCGCTCGCCTTCGACGCTTCGGTATTGGAAATGTGGGGAGCGCTACTGCACGGCGGCCGGCTGGTTGTGGTACCTGAATCGGTGGCCGCCTCGCCGGAGGACTTCCACAAGCTGTTGGTCAACGAGGGTGTCACGGTATTGATTCAGACGCCCTCGGCGGTGGCGATGCTGTCGATGGAGGGCCTGGAGAACACGGCGCTCGCCGTGATCGGTGAGGCCTGCCCGACCGAGCTCATGGATCGGTGGGCGGCTGGGCGGGTGATGATCAACGCCTACGGCCCGACTGAGACATCGATGTGTGTCGTGATCAGCCGTCCGCTGACGCCGGGTGCGGGGGTCGTCCCGATCGGCTTGCCGGTGCCTCGTTCGGGATTGTTCGTGTTGGACACGTGGCTGCAGCCGGTGGCGGTCGGTGTGGTCGGAGAGTTGTATGTAGCCGGCGAAGGTGTGGCAGCCGGCTATGTGCGCCGCCCCGGCCTGAGTTCTTCGCGGTTTGTGGCGTGCCCCTTCGGCGAGCCAGGGGCGCGGATGTATCGCACCGGCGATCTGGTGCGTTGGGGCGACGACGGGCAGGTGCAGTATCTGGGCCGCGCCGATGAGCAGGTCAAGATTCGCGGTTACCGCATCGAGCTCGGTGAGGTGCGTGCAGCGTTGGCGGGGCTGGACGGCGTTGATCACGCCGCGGTGATCGCGCGCGAGGATCGCCCCGGCGACAAGCGTCTGGTGGGGTACATCACCGGAACTGCGGATCCTGTCGAGGTTCGTGCGCAGCTGGGAGATCGGTTGCCGCCGTACATGGTTCCGGCCGCGGTGATGGTGCTCGAAACGTTGCCGCTAAACACCAGCAACAAACTCGACACTCGAGCCTTGCCTGCGCCGGAGTACCAAGACGCCGAGCGCTATCGTGCCCCGGCGACGGCGATCGAGGAGGTGCTGGCGGGGATTTTCGCTCAGGTCTTGGGGGTGGAGCGGGTCGGTGTCGACGATTCGTTCTTCGACCTGGGCGGGGACAGCATCTTGTCAATGCAGGTGGTGGCTCGCGCCCGCGCAGCCGGGGTGTCGTGCCGGCCGCGTGACATTTTCGTCGAGCAGACCGTTGCCGGAGTGGCGCGGTTGGCCGGGGTGGTCGACAGCGACGGTGACTCAGTCGACGAGGGTATCGGGCCTGTGGTGGCCACCCCGATCCTTTTGTGGCTGCACGACATCGAGGGTGCGGTCGACGAGTTCAACCAGACAGTCTTGCTGCAGGCGCCTGCCGGTGTGACTCAGGCCGATGTCGAATTCGTCGTACAGGCCCTGCTGGACCGGCATGCAACCTTGCGGATGCAGGTCGACGACGATGGCGCCGGCGGCTGGTCCTTTACCGTGCCGGCGGTGGGATCGGTGGAAGCGCGCGGGTGCGTTCAAGCGGTAGACGTCATCTCTGATGAGACGCTTTCTGAGGCACGGTCTCGGTTGAACCCCCACGCTGGAGTGATGCTGCGCGGGTTGTGGGTGGTTTCGACGAGTCAGTTGGTGTTGATGGTTCATCACCTGGCCGTGGACGGGGTGTCGTGGCGAATCCTGTTGGAAGACATCAATATTGCCTGGTCCCAGCTACATAGCGGGCAGGATGTGGCATTACCGACGGGCGGCACGTCGTTCGCCCGATGGGCCTCGCTGTTGAATGACTACGCGCGCAGCTCTGCGGTGGTGGAGACCGCCGATGCATGGCGGCAGGTGGCCGCGGTTCCGTCCGCGTTGCCGGTGGCGCAGCCTGAGGTCGACACGTATGTCAGCGCAGGGCGCCTGTCGTTGTCGTTGGATGTCGACACCACGCGGCAACTGCTCGGGGCGGTCCCGGCCGCGTTCCATGCTGGCGTGCAAGACATCCTATTGATCGCGTTCGGGCTGGCGTGGACGGAGTTCCTGGGCAATGGCGGCGACCCGATCGGTATCGATGTCGAAGGCCATGGTCGTCAGGAAGAACTGAGCCGCGACGTCGATTTGTCGCGCACCGTGGGCTGGTTCACCACCAAGTACCCTGTGTCGTTGGCCGTCGACGGGCTGCCGTGGGATCAGATTGTGGCTGGCGACGCCGCCATGGGTCCGGTGGTCAAGGCCGCCAAGGAGCAATTGTGCACCCTGCCTGACGGTCTGAGCTACGGCCTGCTGCGCTACCTGAACCCCGATGTGGATTTGGGTGGTTCGGATCCGGTGATCGGGTTCAACTATCTGGGCCGGTTGGGTGCGGGTGCGGGTGATCTGTCCGGAGACCTGTGGCGAATCAGTCCGCAGAGTGTGACGACTGCCGAGGTCGCGGCGGCGGTGGCGATGCCGTTGGCGCACACCGTGGAACTCAACGCCGGCACCGCTGATACCGAGGCGGGTCCGCAGTTGCAGGCCAACTGGACGTGGGCGTCGTCGGTGCTGGACGACGAAAACATCAGACGCATCAGCCGATTGTGGTTTGAAGCCATGGCCGGCATCTGCGCTCACGTGCGACGCGGCGGCGGCGGGTTGACCCCGTCCGACATCGCCCCAGCACGGCTGGACCAGCTGCAGATCGACGAGCTTACGAGGCAATACCGGATCGCTGATGTGCTGCCGCTGACACCGTTGCAAGAGGGGTTGCTCTTCCACGCCGCTGTTTCGCAGGGCCTGGGAGATGACGTATACGCAGTACAGCTGGACATCACCCTGACCGGGTTCCTCGATCAGGATCGGTTGCGCGTTGCGCTCGACGCCGTCATCAACCGCCACCCCCACCTGGTCGCCCGCTTCTGCGCGCGGTTCAGCGAGCCCGTGCAGATCATCCCGATCGATCCCGTAATTGCGTGGCAATCATACGAATTGGATGATGGTGACCAGATCGACCAGGTGTGCGCCGCCGAGCGGGCGGCGGTCTGCGATCTGTCTGGTATGCAGCCGCTGTTTCGCGCCGCGCTCCTCCGAACTGCAGATGACCGGCATAGGTTAGTACTCACCTTCCACCACATCGTGATCGACGGATGGTCGCTGCCGGTCCTGTTGCAGGAGATCTTCGCCGGCTATTACAGGCAGCGCCTACCCGAACCCACGCCCTACCGCAGGTTCGTCACCTGGCTGGCCGGCCAGGACCGAACCAGGGCGGAGGCGTTGTGGGCCAAGGTGTTCGACGGTTTCGATACCCCTACCCTCGTCGCCCCCGGGGGCCGCTTGACGCTTGGGCGCCGTGGTGTCGGATCCTTCCTGATCTCACCGGAGACCACGCGGGCGCTCGGCGAGCTCGCGCGCTCGCGTCGCACCACTGTCAGTACGGTGCTGCGCGCCGCTTGGGCTCAGCTGCTTGTGACCCTCACCGGACAGCACGACGTGGCGTTCGGCACCGCGGTTTCGGGGCGGCCATCCGACGTGCCCGGCGCGGAAGCCATGGTGGGGCTGCTGATCAACACCGTGCCGGTACGCGCGAATGTGAGCGCCACGGCGACGGTCACCGATCTCCTCCAGCAACTGCAGGAAATCCACAACGACACGCTCGAGCATCAGCATCTGGCGCTTGGCGACATCCACCGGGTCACCGGACATGACCGCCTGTTCGACACCCTGTTCATCTATGAGAACTATCCGATCGACGCGGGTGCATTGTCGGGTGCGCAGGAGTTGACGGTCACCGAGTTCAGGAGCCGCGAGTACAACCACTATCCGTTGACCATGGCCGCGACACCGGGCCACGAGGTAGGCCTTCGCGTCGAATACGACAGCGACGTGTTCGCCGCGGCCGCCATCGAGGCGTTGGTCGCTCGCTTCCAGCGTGTGTTGGTGGCCATGACCGCCGATCCTGACCGCCGGTTGTCGTCGATCGATGTGCTGGATGGCGTTGAGTACGTGCAGCTCGATGCATGGGGTAACCGGGCGGCCTTGACCCTGCAGACGCCCACGCCGGTGTCCATCCCTGCGATGTTCGGCGAGCAGGTGGCGCGGACTCCGGAAGCGGTGGCGGTGACCGGCCAGGGCCACTCACTGACGTATCAGGAACTCGATCGGGCATCGAGCAGGGTGGCTCGTCGATTGATCGGCCACGGTGTCGGACCGGGCCACTTTGTGGCGCTGCTGTTTCCGCGGTCTGTTGAAGCGATCGTGGCCATCCTGGCGGTGCTCAAGACCGGTGCGGCGTATCTGCCGATCGACCCCGCCCATCCTGACAGCCGGATCGACTTCGTACTCGGCGACACCGCGCCGATCGCCGTCATCACCGCTGGTGATCTGGCTGCCCGTCTCCATGGATACAACGGCATCGTCTTGGGAGTCGACGACCTCGCCGTCGATACTCAAGACGGGATCGCATTACCGACGCCGTCGCCGGACGACATCGCCTACATCATCTACACGTCGGGCACTACCGGCATCCCCAAGGGTGTGGCAGTGACCCATCACAACGTGACCCAGGTGCTCGAGTCGTTGCCGTCCGATATACCTACAGGGGCGGGACAGGTGTGGTCGCAATGGCATTCGCTGGTCTTCGACGTATCGGTATGGGAGATCTGGGGTGCGCTGCTACACGGTTCGCGGTTGGTGATCGTGCCCGATGCCGTCATCGGCTCGCCGGGCGACTTTCATGATTTGTTGGTCGCCGAAGAGGTGACGGTTCTCTACCAGACTCCGTCGGCGGTGGGGATGCTGTCGCCGGAGGGTCTGGAGAACACCACTTTGGTGGTGGCCGGTGAGGCCTGCCCGACCGAGTTGGTGGATCGGTGGGGTGCCGGTCGGGTGATGATCAACGCCTACGGCCCGACAGAGGCCACGATCTATGCGGCGATCAGTGCACCGCTGGTGCCGGGATCACCTGTGGCGCCGATCGGTACGCCGGTTTCCGGCGGTGCGACGTTCGTCCTCGACGAATGGCTGCGGCCGTTGCCTGCTGGTGTGGTGGGTGAGCTGTATCTGGCCGGCCGTGGTATCGGTGTCGGCTATGTGCGCCGGTCCGGCCTGTCGTCGCAACGTTTTGTGGCGTGCCCGTTCGGGGCGCCCGGTGGGCGGATGTATCGCACCGGCGATCTGGTGCGCTGGGGTGAGGACGGCCAGCTGCAGTACGTGGGCCGCGCCGACGAACAGGTCAAGATTCGTGGCCACCGTGTCGAGCTGGGCGAAGTGCAGGCCGCGCTGGCCGCCGCGGACGGTGTGGATCAGGCGGTGGTGATCGTCCGCGAGGACCGCCCCGGCGACAAGCGTCTGGTGGGGTATGTCACCGAATATGCTTCTGGGGCAGTGGATCTGACTCTAGTACGTGATGTGTTGGCTCAGCAGTTGCCGACATACATGGTTCCGGCGGCCGTGGTTGCGGTGGAGGCGTTGCCGTTGACGGTGACCGGCAAGCTGGATACCCGTGCCCTGCCCGCACCTGATTATCACGACGCCGAACGGTACCGTCCCCCGACCAACGCCGTCGAGGAGATCATCGCCGGCATCTTCGCTCAGGTGTTGGGGGTGGAGCGGGTCGGGGTTGACGACTCGTTCTTCGACCTCGGCGGGGACTCGATCTCTGCGATGCGGGTGATCGCCGCCGTCAACAGTGGCCTAGATGCCCGACTCGCGGTTTACACCTTGTTCGAATCGCCGACGGTCAGTGTTCTTAGCCGTCACTTGGAGGACGATCTCGGCTCGGCAAGGTCTGTCGCTCATGGACCCAGCTTTGCGGCGGTGCATGGTGCCGGTGCCACCGAGGTGCGTGCCGCTGATTTGACGTTGGACAAGTTCATCGATGCGACCACGCTCAGCGGCGTCCCGGGTTTGGCGGGTCCCAGTGCCGAGGTACGCACTGTTTTGTTGACCGGTGCGACGGGCTTCTTGGGCCGGTACATGGTGTTGCAGTTGCTCGAGCAGATGGCGCAGGTCGACGGGACCCTGGTGTGCCTGGTGCGGGGTCGCTCTGATGAGGATGCGCGGGCGCGCCTGGCGAAGACCTTCGATAGCGGCGATCCGGAGCTGTTGCGGCGCTTTGAGGACTTGGCTGCTGATCGGTTGCAGGTCGTGGCCGGTGATAAGGGTGAAGCCCATCTGGGTCTTGGCGAGCAGACCTGGCAGCGGCTGGCCGGTTCGGTGGATCTGATCATCGATTCGGCGGCGTTCGTCAACAGCGTCTTGCCCTACGGTGAGTTGTTCGGCCCCAACGTGGTGGGCACTGCGGAGTTGATCCGGTTCGCGTTGACCACCAGGCTCAAGCCGTTCGCCTATGTCTCGACCTCAGACGTCGGTGGCCAGATCGACGCGTCGGCATTCGTCGAGGATGCCGATATCCGCGAGATCAGTTCCACCCGTGTGGTGGACGGCAGTTATGCCAACGGCTATGGCAACAGCAAGTGGGCCGGTGAGGTGTTGCTGCGCGAGGCTCACGATCTGTGCGGGCTGCCGGTAGCGGTGTTCCGGTCGGGGATGATCCTGGCCGATCCGAAGTATGTGGGTCAGCTCAATGTGTCTGACACGGTGACCCGGATGGTACTCAGCATTGTGGCCACCGGGGTGGCGCCGGTTTCGTTCTATCAGCTTGATGGCGACGGCAACCGTCAGCGGGCGCATTTCGATGGGCTGCCGGTGGACTTCGTCGCCGAGGCGGTGGCCACGTTGGGTACGCAGCTGGTGGACGGGTTTGACACGTTCCATGTGATGAATCCCCATGACGACGGTATCGGGATCGATGAGTATGTCGACTGGTTGATCGAGGCGGGCCATCCGATCGAGCGTGTCGCCGATTTCGGGGAGTTCGTGGCGCGGTTTGAGGCCGGTCTGCGCGGGTTGTCCGAGCATCAGCGGCAAAACTCGGTGTTGCAGATGCTGCAGATGCTGATGCAGACCACCGGCAATCTGCACGCACCGGAACCGACGTTGGGGTCCTACGCCCCGGCGCATCGATTCCACGCCGCGGTGCAGGAGGCAAAGATCGGTCCCGACAACGACATTCCGCACGTCTCAGCACCGGTCATCGTCAAATACGTCACCGACCTGAAGTCACTCGGACTGCTCTAATGGCGTAGAACGCTGTGATCTGGAACCTACAGAGAGGACTGACTGGAAACGACACTGGACTTCGAACGGTCGCTGGCTGAGAGCGGCCAGCGCTGGCCGCTGAAGAAGGCACTCAGCCACCCGAGGATCCTATTGCTGGCGTTCATGTCGTCAATGATCTACGCGCGCAGAGCTACCGGGTAAACCTCAACGGGACGAGGGGCGGGCCGTTGGCCAAATGCTCGGTCGAAGGTATCCGCGAGTCGTCCGGAGGTGCAGCGATCAAAACGGTGTTTGTAGAGCTGTCGTGTTCTGCCGAGTACCCGACCGACTAGTTCGCAGCACTCATGGTGCGGGGAATTTCCGTCAATACCTGGAACGACGCCACTGTCGGCGGCCGCCTCGCGGTCGTTGGCAGGCACGGTTGCACTGGCCGAGTGGTGGCCGGCGCTGGATCGTGCGCACCATGCTCCTGGGGAATCATCAGCAGCGCAATCGCATTCGTGCTTACCTTCGAAACCCCTCTAATGGCGTGGTCGGCCGGTCGGCGCGGGTGCCGCGGACGAAGCTGTAAATTGCCATTCTCCGTGTCGTTGTGCCGCTTGGAATATCGCATGATTCGTAAACGACATGCTGGATGGCGGAGTCTGACCATGGGCGGAGTTGCCGTTGTGGAGTGGAAAGCACGGCAGCACAGACATACCGAACCTCGGACCGTCGCAGTGTCTGATTCCGGACAAGAGGCGTTAGCACGGGAGCGGCGCGCGTCAGCAAACTCCACGGTGGCGGTGTCCTGCCTTTCCGTCGCCGCGCTCGCGATGACATATAGCTGGTGCGACGTTTAGGCGGTTGGGATTCTCGACGGTGTCAGCCGTACGAGCCCAACAACACCCGGCAAAGTTCCGGTCGAACGACTATCGTCACCATGTGCGAGTCAGCGCGGGTCCCGGCGATGGTCTCGCCAGCGAGTTGACCGGGCGTCGTGACGAGTGCGCGATTCTCGATCAGCTTGTCGGTGCCGTGCGTTCCGGTGAGAGCCGGGCACTGGTCATCCGCGGGGAAGCGGGCGTGGGCAAGACCGCGCTCATGGACTACCTGGGGCACAACGCTCACTGCCGTATCGCAAGAACTGCCGGCGTCCAGTCGGAGATGGAATTGGCCTTCGCCGGAGTGCATCAATTGTGCTTCCCTATGTTGGATCATCTCGACCAGCTGCCGGTACCGCAGCGATCTGCACTCTGTACGGCACTCGGCTTGACGGAAGGGCCGCCGCCGGATCGGTTTCTGGTGGGCCTGGCGGTGCTGAATCTGTTGGCGGTCGTGGCAGCTGATCGGCCGCTCCTGTGTCTGGTCGACGACCAGCAGTGGCTGGACAGCGCGTCTGCGCAGGTACTGGAGTTCGTTGCCCGCCGCTTGGGCGCGGAGGCTGTCGGATTGGTGTTCGCTGCCCGGCTTCCCAGCGATGCCGTCGCCGGTGTGCCGGCCCTGGTGCTCAGAGGACTACGAGCGAAAGATGCTCAGGCCCTGTTGAACTCAGCACTAAGCGGCCCGATCGATCCACGGATCCGCGACCAGATCGTTGCCGAGACCGACGGTAATCCCCTGGCGCTGTTGGAGTTACCGCGTGGACTCAGCGCCGACGAACTCGCGGGCGGATTCGGCCTGCCCGGCGCCGTCCGGCCCTCGGCCGAGATGGAGGAGATCTTCCGGTCCCGCATCGCCGTTTTACCCGACCACACGCGGCGCCTCTTGTTGCTCGCCGCCGCAGAACCCACCGGTGATTCCGGGCTGATTTGGCGGGCTGCCGGCACGCTGGGAATCGGGCCCGATGCGGCGGCGCCTGCGATCGAGGCGGAGCTGGCGACGTTCGCCACCCGCGTGAAATTCCGTCATCCACTGGTCCGTTCGGCGGCATATCGTGCGGCTCCGCTGCAGGACCGACAACTGGTTCACCGGGCGCTCGCTATCGCGACCGATGCAGCGTTGGATCCCGACTGGCGGGCGTGGCACTGCGCAACGGCGGCCGCGGGCCCCGACGAGGACATCGCGGCTGAACTCGACCGCTCGGCGGACCGAGCGCAGGCCCGCGGCGGGATCGGTGCGGCGGCGGCATTCCTCGAGCGTGCCGCGACCCTCTCCGCTGATCCAAGGAAACGAGGCGAACGCGCACTTGCGGCGGCGTCGGCGAAGGTTCAGGCAGGCGCGTTCGACAATGCGCTCGACCTCTTGGCGATGGCGGAGACCGAACATCTCGATGACCTCCAGCAGGCCCGTGTTGATCTCGTGCGCGCCCAACTCGCCTTCCTCACGAGTCGGGGCAGTGACGCGCCCCCGCTGCTGCTGAAGGCTGCCAGGCGCTTGGAGACGATCGATGTGCCCCTGTCCCGCGCGACCTACCTCGATGCCATGTCCGCCGCCATGTTCGCAGGCCGACTGGCAGTCGGAGGCGATGTGCTGGATGTTGCCCTATCAGCCGAGGCGGCACCGCGGCCGCAGGGTGCCCCGCGAACACCAGATTTTCTGCTGGATTGGCTGGTTGAGCACTTCATCCGGGGATACGTTGCCGCTGTGCCTGCACTTCGCGGCGCATTAGCTGCCATCGACGTCGAGACTTCCGCCGACTTGGACTTGAATTGGGCTTTTTTAGCGTCCACCGCGGCGTTTTTTGCATGGGATGACGAGCGCATACGAAACCTGTCCGATCGCTTCGTCGAGTTGGCGCGCAGCACGGGCGCATTGAGTGAGATTCCGATCGCGCTGAGTACGCGCGCGATCGCGCTGCTGTTCCATGGGGACCTCGCCGGTGCGACATCGGTGATCGATGAGTTGCAGGTGGCGAGGGAGGCGACAGGTAACAGTCTCGCGGCCTACGCGGAGGTTGCCCTGGCTGCCATGCGTGGAGACAGGGACAAGGCTTTGGCGCTCATCGAATCCACCGTGCGCGAGGTGAGCGCGCGCGGCGAGGGGAACGGGATAACTGTCGCCTGGTGGGCAGAAGCGTTGCTGTACAACGGGATCGGTGACTATCAGAAAGCGTTGAGTGCAGCGCAACGCGCTGCCGATTTTCCGCTTGAATTGGGGGCGGCGAACTGGGCTCCCGTCGAACTGGTCGAGGCGGCGGCGCGCAGCGGAGCCACCGAGATTGCGGTGGATGCCGTCGCGCGGCTGGTCGAGCTGACCGACGCGAGTGGCACCGAGTGGGCATTGGGACTGGGGGCGCGGTCGCGCGCCCTGATCAGCGACGGCGCGGTCGCCGAGGAGCTCTACCGTGAGTCCATTGAACGTCTCGGTCGGACCCGGGCGCGCACGGAATTGGCGCGGGCTCATCTGTTGTACGGGGAGTGGCTGCGCCGGGAGCGTCGCCGCACCGCCGCCCGCACCGAGCTGCGCACGGCCCACGACATGTTCGAGGCGATGGGGATGAACGGCTTCGCCGAGCGGGCCCGCGGAGAACTGAAGGCCACAGGTGTCAACACCCAGATGGGCAGTGCCCTCGCCGATGACAGGAAACTCACCGCGCAGGAGGCTCAAGTGTCGCGGCTGGCCCGAGATGGATTGTTGAACGCGGAGATCGGTGCGCGGCTGTTTATCAGCGCCCGCACGGTGCAGTATCACCTGAGCAAGGTATTCACCAAGCTCGGTATCACGTCACGCAGCCAGCTCGACCGAGCGCTGCCCTCTGCTACGCGCAGCTAGTCCGTGCGTGTCGGGACGACTGGCCGACTGCACTGTCCATCGGCGGATGCGCCGCATGCTGGTCAACCGCGACGATGACGAGCACCGACGCGTTCACGACGTTCTGTAAGCGTTCCACTTCGGCGACGGATACGGAAGGTTGATGACTGTGCTGCAGCCCTGTTCTCCAGTCAAACTTGTTGTATGCCTCTGGCTTTCGCACGGGAACTACCTCGAAACCTTGGCTCAGTTTGCGGGGGCCTGGCCTTCAAGGATCTTCGCGAGGACGGCGGCTTCACTGATTTCGGGGTTCTTGGTGGCTGTCAAGAGGGTCAGAGTCTGTTGGGTGGCCAGTTCCTTCAAGTGGGCTAAGGCGGCGGCCGGCTCTGGGTCGTTCAACTCGGCGGTGTACCGACGACTGAACTCGTCGAACAGGTCGGGGGCGTGGTGATACCAGTTGCGCAACTCTGTCGACGGTGCGATCTGCTTGCACCAGTCATCCAGGTGTGCGCGCGCTTTGCTCACCCCCCGAGGCCACAGTCGATCCACCAGTACCCGGGCGCCGTCGTCGGGCATCGGCGCATCGTAGATGCGGCGCACCTGTACTCGGTGTTGCTCGGGCATCGCACCTCGACGGTCTGCTTGTCCAGTAGGTCATCGCAGCGTAGTTCGCCACGGACGGGCTGCCTAGCCCGATCCGGTAACCGCAACGGGAGGCATTGACGATGACAGGACACGAATCTTCGCCTGGTGACGATTTGGGTCGCGGTGGGCCAGGGCGGCCGGCGATGGGGCGAGGACCGAACCGGGGTGGCGCATTCTCGCAAGAAGACGATCATGCGCCGTCCGCGGGATGGGGTGCTGCGCGCAGTGTTGGCCGCGTTCTCGCGCAGGGGCGAGCGCCGATCAAGGGCCCGCACGCCGTCCTCAAGATGAACCACGAGAACGGCGGATTCGACTGTCCAGGGTGCGCGTGGCCCGATGACCGCAATGGCCTCCACCTCGACATCTGTGAGAACGGCATCAAGCACGTCACTTGGGAAATGACCCGCAAGCGCGTTGATCGCGCGTTCTTCGCCTCGCACACCGTCACCGAGCTGTCCGGGTGGAGCGACTTCGCGTTGGAGGATCAGGGGCGCCTGACCGAGCCGATGAGCTATGACTCCGAAACCGATACATATGTACCGATCTCCTGGAGTGATGCCTTCGCGCTTGTCGGGTCGACGTTGCGCGGGCTGGACAGCCCGCACCAGGCGTCGTTCTACACCTCGGGCCGCCTCTCCAATGAAGCCACCTTCCTGTACCAGCTGTGGGTGCGTGAGTTCGGCACCAACAACCTTCCCGACTGCTCGAACATGTGTCATGAGGCATCCGGGCGGGCGTTGCAGGCGGCGATCGGCACCGGCAAGGGCACCTGCGACATCGACGATTGGGAGCGGGCCGATTTGCTGATCGTGATGGCGGTCAACGCCGCCTCCAACGCGCCGCGGATGTTGACGGCGTTGGCGGAGGCCCATCGTCGTGGTGCCCAGGTGGTGCACATCAACCCGTTGATCGAGGCGGCATCGCGACGCACGATCGTGCCACACGAATTCGCCACGATGGCAACGTTTCACGCCACCAAAACCGGCACTATGAACGTGCAACCCCGCATCGGTGGGGATCTAGCGCTGCTGCGTGGAGTGGCCAAGGCGGTGCTCGAACGCGCCGCGACCGACTCGCACGCGATCGATCATCAGTTCATCCGGAACCACACCGCGCATTTCGACTCGTACCGGGACCACGTGGCCGCGACACCGTGGGAGCACCTCGTCGAGCAGTCCGCAGTGCCCGAGCGTCAGATCCGCGATCTGGCCGACCGATATCTGGCGTCGAGTCGGACGGTGATCAGCTGGTGTCTCGGGCTCACCCAGCAGGAGCACGGCGTCGATACCGTCCGTGAGATCGTCAATCTTCTTTTGCTGCGCGGCAATATCGGCCGCGAGGGCGCCGGCCCGTCACCTATCCGGGGCCATAGCAACGTGCAGGGCAACCGCACCTGCGGAATCGACAACCACCCGACAGCCGCCTTCCTGAACCGCCTCGACGAGGTCTGCGGCATCACGTCGCCTCGGGAGCACGGTCTCGACACCGTCGCGACGATCGAGGGCATGCGCGCCGGCGCCGTCACGGTGTTCGTCAGCCTGGGGGGCAACTTCGCCATGGCAGCGCCGGACACCGAGGCCACCTTCGAGGCGCTGCGCAACACCGACCTCACGGTGCAGGTGAGCACCAAGCTGAACCGCAGCCATCTTGTGCACGGCCGTGCCGCATTGATCCTGCCGTGCCTGGGCCGCACCGAGAAGGACGTTCGGCGTGGCGGCGAGCAGGGTGTCAGCGTCGAAGACTCGATGAGCATGGTGCATTTGTCCCATGGAATGCGGAGACCCGCGTCGCCGCACCTGTTGTCGGAGTGCGCCATCCTCGCGGGCATGGCCCAGGCAACGCTGCCGGGGTCGGCCACGCCGTGGGAGTCCTACGTCGAAGACTATGACCGGATCCGCGACACCATGGCGGCCGTCCTGGACGGTTTCGAAGACTTCAACCGGCGAGTGCGCATGCCGCTGGGCTTCCGCATCCGCCAACCCGCAAGGGAGCGAGTCTTTCTCACCGAATCCGGCCGCGCCGAGTTCTGGGCGTCGCCGCTGCCCGACGTGGTCCCGCCTGCCGGCAAGCTGATGCTGTCGACGGTGCGCTCGCACGACCAGTGGAACACCACCATCTACTCCGACAACGATCGCTACCGCGGCGTGAAGAACCTTCGCACGCTGCTGTTCATGAACACCGCCGACATGGCCGAGCGGGGGCTGACGGAGTTCGACCTGATCGACATCACCAGCTTCGCCCGTGACGGCAGCACCCGCACCGTCTGGGGATACCGGGCTATCGCCTACGACATCCCGGCAGGCAACGTCAGCGGCTACATGCCCGAGTTGAATGTGCTGTGCGGCATCGGTGATTTCAGCACGCAGAGTGATCAGCCGCTGATGAAACACCAGATCGTCTCCGTCACCCCGGCAGACGTGGGCGCGCTGTGACACTTCGCGGCGCCGGTCTGCGCGGCGCGGCAGCGGGTGCGCTCGGCACCGCCGCCATGGACGCCCTCTGGTACTACCGGTACCGTCGCGGCGGCGGCACGAGCGGATTCGCCGACTGGGAGACGTCGGAAGGTTTGCAGGCTGGGACGACGCGCCCGCGCCGGCCAAATTCGGCAAGCTGGTCATCCGTCGCACCCTGCACCGTGACCTGCCTCCGCGGCAGGCACGGCTGACCAACAATGTCGTGCACTGGTCGACAGGCGCCGGATGGGGCGCGGTCCTCGGCATGGTGGGGGTGCCGTCGGTGCGTCACATTGTCGGGTACGGGCTCGTTTTCGGTGCCGCGGTGTGGCTGCAGTCCTACGCCGTGCTCGCACCCGCCAAGCTGTACCAGCCGATCTGGGACTACGACGCCAAGACCCTCGAGAAGGACCTCAGTGCACACCTCCTATACGGCATCACGACCGCCGCAGCGCTGCGACTGGGTCACCGCTGGAACGGTCATCAAGGCACCTGACTAGCCGACTGCACTGTCCGATGGCGGATTCGAGGCACGACGTGTTACGGCGATGCTGGTCGCATGACCACCCCGCCAGTCCACAAGCCGCTGAACGGTAACGCGTCGGCAGACCAGAGCATGGTTCCCACGATCACCGGCGAACTGGGCGCCACCGTGCTCGGCCCCGACAACGTGCCGATCGGCCTGCAGAACCCAGGCGCACCGGGCACCGACTCGGGCAGCATGCCGAATCTCAAATTCTCTTTCGCCGCCGCACACAACCGATTGCTGCCCGGCGGTTGGGCGCGGGAGGTGACCGCGCGGGACCTGCCGGTGGCCACCACCCTGGCCGGGGTCAATATGAGGCTCAAGGCCGGTGCCTACCGCGAACTGCATTGGCACCGGGAAGCCGAATGGGCATTCATGCTCTCCGGCAGTGCCCGCATCGCCGCCATGGACCAGCAGGGCCGCAACTTCATCGACGACGTCGGCCGCGGTGATCTGTGGAACTTCCGCTCGGGCTTTCCGCATTCGATCCAGGCGCTGGAGGATTGCGAGTTCCTGCTGGTCTTCGACGACGGTCACTTCTCGGAGAACGAGACCTTCCTGGTCACCGACTGGTTCGCCCACACGCCAAAACATGTGCTTGCCAAGAACTTCGCCGTTCCGGAGACGGCATTCGACAACATTCCAGCTGCAGGCGACATCGAGCACAGTCGCTACATTTTCCCCGGGGAGGTACCGGGCGCACTGGTCGCCGATATCGAAGCCGTCCAGTCTCCGGCCGGCACCGCAGAGCGCATGACGCACCGAATGCTCGCCCAGGACCCGATCGAGGTACCCGGCGGGAGTGTGCGTATCACCGATTCGAAGAACTTTCCGTCGGCCTCGACGATCGCCGCGGCCTGGGTCGAATTGCAGCCTGGTGCGTTGCGTGAGATGCATTGGCACCCCAACAACGACGAGTGGCAGTACTGGCTATCGGGGCACGCCCGCATGACGGTGTTCGGATCCAGCGGCAAGGCAAGGACTTTCGATTTCTACCCCGGCGACGTCGGCTATGTCCCCCGCGCCATGGGGCACTATTTCGAATGTGTGGGCGACGAACCGGTACAGATGCTCGAGCTGTTCCGCAGCGACCACTTCGAGGACTTCTCGGCCAACCAGTGGCTGGGTCTGACGCCGCACTCGGTCGTCGCGGCCACCCTGAACCTCGAGGCGGCCACCGTGGCCGCAATGCGTAAAGACAAGCCCCTACTGATGCCCGGACAAGCCTGAGGAGTCGACATGCCCACGATCATCACCACCGACAATGTGGAAATCTTCTACAAGGACTGGGGCACGGGCCAGCCAATCGTCTTCAGCCATGGCTGGCCGCTGTCCTCTGATGACTGGGACAACCAGATGCTGTTCTTCCTGCAGCATGGATACCGCGTCATCGCCCACGACCGCCGTGGACACGGCCGCTCCGCGCAGGTCGGTGGCGGCCACGACATGGACCATTACGCCGACGATCTGCGCTCGTTGGTCGAGCAACTCGGCCTACGCGATGCCATCCACGTCGGGCACTCCTGCGGAGGTGGGGAGGTGACCCGCTATCTCGCCCGCCACGGCGAGGACCGCGCTGTCAAGGCCGCGTTGATCTCCGCTGTACCGCCGTTGATGGTGCAAACCGACGCCAACCCCGAAGGTCAGCCGAAGTCGGTGTTCGACGACCTGCAGGCGCAACTGGCGGCGAACCGCTCGGAGTTCTTCCGGGCGGTGCCGTCAGGCCCGTTCTACAACTTCGACAAATCCGGTGTGGAGTCTTCCGAGGCACTGATCGAAAACTGGTGGCGCCAAGGCATGATGGGGGGCGCGAAGGCGCACTATGACGAGATCGTCGCATGGTCGCAAACCGACTTCACCGACGACCTCAAGAAGATCACCATCCCGACATTGGTCATGCACAGCGAAGACGATCAAGTGGTGCCTTACGCCGTTGCCGGTCCCAAATCCGCAGCGCTGCTGAAGAACGGCACACTGAAAACCTACAAGGGCTTTCCACACGGCATGCCGACCACGCACGCCGACACCATCAACGCCGATCTGCTGGCGTTCCTGCAGTCCTGACTATTGGGAGCCGACAATGACCATCACTGCCTTGGTACCTCCGTTCACCCGGGAGACCGCGACGGCGAAAGTCCGCGGTGGCGAGAACCTTTGGAACACCCGCGACCCGAAGCGCGTCGCGATGGGTTATACCCCGAACAGCTGGTGGCGTAACCGCTCCACCTTCGTGCAGGGCCGCGAGCAGATCGTCGAGTTCCTCACCGGCAAGTGGGTACGCGAGCTGGACTACCGGCTGATAAAGGAACTGTGGGCCTACGGCGACGATCGCATCGCCGTGCGCTTCGCCTACGAGTATCACGACGCAGGAGGCCAGTGGTTCCGCGCCTACGGCAACGAGAACTGGGAGTTCGACGGCGACGGGCTGATGAAGACCCGACACGCCAGCATCAACGACGTCGTGATCACCGACGCCGAGCGGCTATTTCATTGGGACAGTGCAGGATCCCGACCGGATAACCATCCCGGTCTCAGCGATCTGGGCTTATGAGCATGCCGAGGATGCGAGCCGTGGGCGTCTCCGAGTACGGCGGCCCCGATGTCCTCAAGTTGGTGCACCTCCCGCGACCCACTGCCGGACCCGGCCAGATCCGCATCCGTGTTCACGCCGCAACCGTCAACCCCGGAGACACGTTGCTGCGCAGGGGCGACCTCGACGAGCTGTTGCGGTCCAGCCCGCTGCGACCGCCCTACATTCCGGGGATGGAAGCCGCGGGCATCGTCGACGAGATCGGCCCAGGCGCGCAGACGGACCTGCAGGTAGGTGACGGCGTGATGACCATCGTCATGCCCATCGACGCCACCGGCGGCGCCTACGCCGAATACCTGGCCGTCAACGCCGATCAGGCCGCCCCCGCTCCGGCGCGTACCACTAACATCGAGGCGGCCACGCTACCGATGAACGGCCTCACCGCCCGCCGTGCCCTCGACGTGCTGCACCTTCACCCGGGCGAGACAGTGGCGGTCACCGGTGCAGCCGGTGCGGTCGGCGGCTACGCCATCCAGCTGGCGAAAACCGACGGGCTCCGCGTCATCGCCGACGCCGCGCCGGCGGACGAAAACCTGGTGGCTGCTCTGGGCGCTGACCAAATCGTTCCCCGCGGACCTGATGTGGGACTACGCATCCGGCAGTGGTGGCCCGGCGGCGTCGACGCGGTGGTAGACGCATCACTGCAGGGGGCACAGGTGGTGCCCGCCCTCCGCGACGGCGGCCAGATCGCCGCGGTCCGGATGTGGGAACTCGCCGGGGGAGCAGACCTCGGCGAGAATCGCGGGATCACGGTACGCGACGTGTTCGTTCCCGAATACACCCATCGCAAGGACAAGCTCGACGAACTCAGAGTGCTCGCCGAGAACGGCGAGCTGACGCTACGGGTGGCCCGAACATACCCCGCGACAGAAGCGGCCGAGGCCCATCGCGCACTGGAAGCCGGCGGGGTCCGCGGGCGCATCGTCCTCACCTTCGACTGATCCTGACCTGCGAGCTGTCATGACATCACTCGAATCGCCATTGGATTCCAGCCTTGTTAGCGAAGCCATCACACATCTTGGTGTCACCCTGCATCCGCAGGTCTACAATCACAGCGCTCGCACCTTCCTGCTGGGGCGCGAAGCAGCACGTCGTGACGGCGTAGCCGACCTCGATATCGAATCATTCTGCCTCGCAGCACTGTTCCACGATGCGGGGACAGCCGAGCCGTATAACGGACCTGCCCGGTTCGAAGTCGAGGGTGCCGATGCAGCTGCCACCTTTCTGCTGCAACGCGGATGCAACGCTGCGATGGTCGACTGCATTTGGGAGGCCATAGCTCTGCACACCACACCCGGAATACCTCAACGTCGCGGGCCTATCGCCCACTATCTGCGCTGCGGCGTAGAGATCGAATTCGGCTCCAAAGACGTGCGCGCCCGCTTCACGGACACCATCGCCGACGCCGAAGCGCGATATCCGCGCACGCACATCGAGGAGATCCTGCAGACGCTCGTCGTCGAACAGGCTCTCCGCCAACCAGCCAAGGCGACTGCGCCGTCTTGGGTGGCCGACCTTCTCCGGCACCATCAGCCTGGCGTCAAGGGCGTTAACTCGGCCTTCTGAGCTGACGAACAGGTACCCATCCGAGTTAGGACAATTTGATGACGCAAACCTACGACTTCGACGAGATGAATCGCATTGTCATCCGCGAATTCCGCGACACGGGAGGCAAAGCCGGCGGAGTGTTCGAGGGCATGCCGCTGGTGCTTGTCCACCACATCGGTGTGAAATCCGGTATCGAACGCATCGCTCCTTTGGTTCCGCTATTGGACGATGGGCGCATCTTCGTCTTTGCCAGTAAGGGCGGATCCGATGAGAACCCGCACTGGTACGGAAATCTCCTCGCCCACCCGCAGATCACCGTGGAGTTGGGCACCGAAACCTTTCCCGCAACCGCGCGGGTCGTCACCGGCGCTGAACGCGATGACATCTACGCGCGACAAAGCGTCCTCGAGCCACAGTTCGCCGAACACCAGCGCAACACGAAGCGACTAATCCCGGTCATCGAGCTCGTGAGATCCGAAAACAATTGAGCGACAATCGGTGTGGCCGCAACACGGGTCACGGGGCCACCTGAACATGACGCATCCGACGTGGTGCAACTGATGGGTTCCTGCTGAGGCCAACCACTGAAGGAGTATCAATGTCACACCATCTCGATTCGCCGATCGCACGCCAGGACGTTCGGTTGGACATCACCGACCTCTACGTCTTCCGGGGAGAGGTGGGTACCGTCCTGCTGATCAACGTGTGCCACTCCCTCGGCCACGCCGTCACGCCCGGCTTCCACCCGGAAGGCAGGTACGAATTCAAAATCGACCTCGATGGTGACGCGGTCGAAGATCTCACCTACCGGGTGGCCTTCGCCGAACCAGACATCCGGGGCGATCAAGAATTCGACGTTCAACGCCTCACTGGGGCGGCAGCGACCGACCCCTTCGCAGCAGTTGTCCCCCTGATATCCGGCCACACCAATGCCGCAATCCAGGCCGACAACGGCGCGCGGGCCTGGGCCGGCCAGGCCGGTGATCCCTTCTGGATCGACGCCGACGTCCTGCATGCCGTCGGGCACGCCGTCGCGGACGGCACGAAGATTGATCTCAGTGGCTGGCGGCCGGATCGGGCCAAGAATTGTTTCGCCGGTGAGACGGTGTTCTCGTTGGTGCTCGAACTGCCTGACGCCGAACTGCTACCGCGCGGCGCTGATGACCGGATCGGCGTGTGGGCGGTGGCATACGGCTGATGGACGGCCCGCCCGATCGATACTGAAGTTCCGTCCTCAGCCTGTCGCGAGTGAACAACCGTCTGGTTCTAGGATTCGACTGTCGCTTGCCAGGGTGATGGGACCACCTGATTGCCAGGGGGATGGGACCACCGTGGCGCGTTATTGAGGATGCTCGTCGGGGTGGTCTGGGTCAAGCTGGCCGGGTCGGGTGCGTTGCCGGTAGGACGGTCCTTCGATGACGAGGGTGTGGGCGGTGGCGGTGAGTCTGTCGATGGCTGATTGTGCGAGCAGGGTGTCGGCGGTCATGGTCAGCCATTCGGCGGGTTCTCGGTTGGAGGTCACGATGGTCGTTTTGGCGCGGTGTCGTTCGACGATGATTTCGTAGAAGTCGCTGGTTTCGGTGGCGCCGAGGGGCCTGAGTGCGAAGTCGTCGATGATGAGGACGTCGATGGCGGTTAGTCGACGGATCTCGGCGTCGACGGTGTTGTCGAGGCGGGCGGCGCGCAGTCGGGTGAACAGTTTGTCGGATCGGGCGAACTGTACGGTGTAGCGTCGTCGAATCGCCATGTGTCCCAGTGCGGTTGCTAGATGTGTCTTGCCTACGCCGACGGGTCCGAGGATGATCGCGGACTGTCCGGCGTCGAGGAATCGTAGCGAGGTCAGGTCGCCGAGCAGGGTGCGGTCGTAGCGCAGGTCGTCTTGTGCGGTCCAGGTGTCGAAGCGCATCGTCGGATCGAGTCCGGCTTTGGTCGCCCGTAGGGCAGCTGAACGGGATTCGCGTCGGGATACCTCGTCGGCGAGAAGTGTTTCGAGGAATCCGATGTGGCTGAGTTTGTGCTGGCGGGCCAGGGCGGCCCGTTCGGGCAGGGTGTCGGCCAGAGCACCGAGTTTGAGGGCTTTGAGCAGTCGGGTCAGGTCAGCGCCGACTGGGTCGGCGGGTGCGCGGTGAGTCGTCATGTCAGCGGATCTCCTGCGGTGTGGTTTCGTCGGTGACGATGGTCAATGATGTTGTTGGAGTGTTGAATTCCGAGGGGCATCGGGTGAAACGGGTAGTTGCCTGTCCGACTGCTCGTGGCAGTTGCGGGGCGGTGCTCTCGGTGCCGCGCTGCAGCATGGAGGCGATCTTGTTGACCGAGACGACATCGAGGTCCAGCGACAGTGAGCACGCCCGTTCGACGCGGTCGGCGCCGTAGCGGCGGACCAGGCCTTGGAGCCGGTAAACGGTGCGCATCCGGGTCCAGGGCAGCGGGTCATCCAGGATGCGTTCGGCGTAGATCCCGATGTTGGGGCCGTGTGCGGCGCACGTGGCGATCAACGCCGCCAGGTCCCGCATCGCGTAGACGGCTTTGTGTTCGGGTAAGTCGGCGCGGTCGGTGCTTCGGCCACCCGGAGGCTGGCGGGGATGGACTTTCACCAGCACACCGCGGTGATAGAACTTCACCAGCTCACTGTCGGCACGGACGTCGAGGGTGTGCCCGATCCAGTGCTCGGGCAGCGAGTACAGCGCCTTGGCCGCCTCGGCGTGGAAATCGCGGTGCACCTTCACCGCTTTGAACACCGGCACGTCGTAGACACCCGGCGCCGGCAGCAGCAGGGCCTGCTCGGCGGTGGTGAACACCTCCAGCGGGCGTGCACAGGTGCTGCCGTGGATGCGGGTGCCGGCAGTACGCACACACCACGCCGTCGCAGCCTGCTGCGCCTCCTCGAGGCTAGTGAATGTTTCACCGTCCCAGAAGTTTCCGCGCACGTACTGCACCGCCCGTTCCACCCGCGGCTTGTCCTTCGGAGAGCGCACGCGGGCCGGGTCGGTGAGGAATCCGACATGGCTGGCGTAGTCGAGCCACCCCTGGGTGAATCGCGGGTTGACCGCATCAGCAGCGGCGATCACCGGCTTCAAGTTGTCCGGGATCAGCACCGCGAACACGCCGCCGAAGAAATCCCACGCCGCCTCAGAGCCGGCGATCACCGCCGCCAGGGTTTGGGAGTAGGACAGCCACACGAACATGTGCCGGGAGTAGACGGCGGTGAAGATCAACGCGTGCACCTTGCGGCGCCGCCCATCATCGGCATCGGTGAGCATCCCCAGGTAGCCGAAATCGATCTGGCATTCCACCCCGGGATCCCCATCGGTGACCCGCACCGTGGTGTCCTTGGCACCGAAACCGCAACGCTCACCGGCGAATCGGTTCAACGTGCGATACGGCACCAGGCAGCCTTGGCGAGCCAGCAGGGTGTGGATCTTGGTGATCGTCAACGGACGTTGTTCACCGTCGCCGGCTACCCACGCGGTGATCTGCTGCTCGAACCCCACCAACTGTTCCCACGCCGCGCCGTGACCATCCGGGCGTACTGGGCGCACCGCGTCGGCGACCGCCCCGATCAACCCGTCATCGACAGCCTCGACGCTGTCGCTACGGCGCAAACCAGCCGCCTGCGCGGCCTCGACGTAGCGGCGCACCGTTTTGCGGTCCACGCCGCAATGCGCGGCAATCGTGCGGTAACCCGGTGCCGGCAACCCGGCGACCCCCAGCCACACCCGCAGCACTTCCCTGATCTCGTTCACACTGACCTCCCGAAAAGCCATGCCCGCCGCCTCCGTGACTTGAACCGTCACGGCGATCAAACGAACAGATGAAGGGACCACCGACGCGACGCGCCGGTGGTCCCATAACTGGCAATCCAGGTGGTCCCATCACCCTGGCAAAATCAGCTCACGCTGGTCCCATGCTCCTGGCAGGCGACATCGACATTTGGATGGCAAAAGTCCGCCTGACATCTCAGTGGCAAACAAGGGGCCCGCAGGCCGCGCACGTGGGTGCCCTCGCAGCGCGTGGTCAGCAGCCCGTCCGGGGAACCTCGTGCATATGAACTCTCTATGAGGACCGTGGCGCGCACCTGGCAGCCTGCGACACTGGCTCAGTGATGTCTGCGCCGGTCACTGACCTGGGGGCTCGCCGCGCCATTCTCGGCCAATTGCCCCGGATGTACCGTCCCGATGGGACGCCAATACGAGTACTGCTCGTCCGACGACGAGCGTCCGATGACGAGCGTGGTGAGGATGGCCGTGCTCTGCGAGGGCTGGGAGATCGACGGGGTACACGATGCGCGTAAGAAGACTGATTCCGGACGCGAACCGATGATCCCTATCGTGAGAGGTGTCGGTTACATGCTGCGGCAATCGGAATGAAGGTCGCGCTGCTCGGCTGGCGCACATGGACGCTGCAGCGCCAGCTCGTAATCGGGGTGTCGGCAATCGTTCTGGTGGTGCTGCTGACCGTGGGGGTGCTGTCGGTACTGACGCTGCGTGCGTCGCTCAGCGGGGTCATCGCTAGCCAACTGACGTCGTCGGCCGACGGCTTCAGCTACAGCGTGACGAAGTTCCGCATCAGCACGATCGGGCCCGGCGGCGAGAAGCCGCCACCGGGCGCGATGAAGCCACTGACCCAGGTCGTCGGGCAGGCGCAGGGAAACGTCATCGCCCTGATGCAGCACGGCGAGGTGGTCGATTCGGCGCACTTCGGCGACGGCGAAGCCGGCCCCGCGCCGACGGAAGTCGTCGACGAGATCCCCAAACTGGCGGGGTGGGTCGGGACCGGCAAGCACGAGGTTGAACTTCCTGAACTCGGCGAGTACCTAATGGAGGTGCGGCCCGGTGACGGTGACGAGCGCTTGGTCACCGCGGTGTCGTTGGAACCGGCCCAGGAAGCATTAGAACGAGAGACCATCGGCGTCGCGAGCTTGACGGTCCTGGCCTTGCTGGTAGCCGCGGTGGGCACGATCGTTATCGTCCGCTTCGCGCTACGTCCGCTCGGTCGGGTGGCCGCGACCGCGGCCGAGGTGGCGACCTTGCCGCTGGACCGCGACAATCCCGCGATTGCGCCGCGGGTGCCGCAGCGTGACACCAACGCCCGCACTGAAGTCGGGCTCGTCGGGGAGACGTTGAACCGACTGCTGGACCACGTCGAACGCGCCCTCGCCGACGTCGCGGCGTCCGATCGACGCATGCGCCAGTTCATCACCGACGCCAGCCACGAACTGCGCACCCCGCTGGCCTCGATACACGGCTACGCCGAGTTGACCCGCCAAGACAGTTCGGCGCTTCCCGACACCACCGAGTATTCGCTGGCCCGCATCGAAGCCGAAGCGCGCCGGATGAATTCGTTGGTCTCCGAACTGCTTCTGCTGGCACGCCTCGACGAGGGTCAGGATCTGGAAGCCACCGACGTGGATCTCACCGACATCGTCATCGACGCCGTCAACGACGCCGCGGTGGCGGCACCGACCCACCGCTGGCTCACCAAGGTGCCCGACAGCTCGGTGTCGGTACGCGGCGACCGTACCCGGCTGCATCAAGCCCTTGTCACTCTGCTGTCCAATGCACGCGTGCACACACCGGCTGCCACGACAGTGACAACCGGAATCGCCACGGGCAGAGCCGACGATGGCGCAGAATACGTGGAATTGACCGTCGCCGATGACGGACCAGGAATCCCGGCCGACATGTTGCCGCATTTGTTCGAGAGGTTCTTCCGCGGCGACAAGTCGAGGTCGAGTCAGGCGGGCAGCTTCGGTCTCGGCCTGTCGATCGCCGCCTCGATCGTGGAGGCACACGGCGGCACGATTGTGGCCGAGTCGGTCGGCGGGACGACGACATTTGCGGTGAGACTGCCAAGAACTCAGAGCACGGCACAGATTTCGATGGCGGCGGTGCACGACCGCACCATAGAACCGTATTGAGCTCAGCACGCCACGTCGACGTACACCGCTTGCGAGGTGAACGTGCTTGATGTCGCTGCCATCCCAGCACGAGCTGGGTGCCGAAGGGGCCACGTGCGCCAGCCTCTCGAGGCGTGCATCAAGGTCATTGAATGGGCTGCAACATGTAGCCAACCCCGCGGACGGTTTGAATCATCGGCTCCTGATCGGCATCGATCTTCCTGCGCAAATAGGAGACATATAGGTCGACGACGCTCGAACGTCCGCCGAAGTCGTAGTTCCATACCCGCTGCAGCACTTCTTGGCGGCTCAGTGCTCGCCGCGGGTTTCGCATCATGAATCGCAGGAGCTCGAACTCGGTGGAGGTGAGCGCAACCGGAACTCCGGCACGGCGGACCTCCCGGCTGGCTCCGTCGAGCTCAAGATCGCCGACCGTTATGCGTTCCTGGTCATCTGGAGTCATGTACGCCGACCGGCGCAGTAGACCGCGCAATCGGGCGACTAACTCCTCCAAGCTGAACGGTTTGGTCATGTAATCGTCTCCGCCTGCGGTCAGACCCTCGACCCGGTCGTGGATCGAGTCGCGGGCGGTGAGGAACAGAATCGGTGTGTATGTCGCCGACTGGCGGAGGCGCTCCATTACCCCCAACCCGTCCAGATCGGGAAGCATGATGTCGAGGACGACGACATCGGGCTCGTTCGATTGATACAGAGCGAGCGCTTCCTGGGCGTCATGGGCAACGTAAATGTCCCAGCCTTCGTACTGCAACGCCATTCGCACCAAGTTGGTCAGCGCACGTTCGTCGTCGACGAGCAGCACCCGAATAGGCGATCCGTCCGGCCGCTGCATCCGTGGCAGCTGTCCGAGGATCGCCTTGCGAGGTGTTCGGTCGCTGGCCATTGACGACGTCATCTTCCCATTGTGGCCACGCCGCAGCCGATCGTCAGGGTTCACATAGAAGATTCACAGGAATCGGCTGGGATGTGCACTGCCCGATCTTGATAGTGCGGCCACGACGTTCGAACGGTCTGTCATCAGCTCGCGGCAATCCACACCCATGGGCAATCGGTGCACACGCGGAGGCAAGTCACTCGCGCCAGCGCCGGCATGTTCCCGGTTCCCCGGCCCCGGCATCAGAATTCGTGCGCAAGCCGCGACAGAAGAGGAAGAGAACTGCATGTGTTACCGCCTACAGCGCATCGGATTTCCCAACGCTGAGACCGGCTTCGCATCGGCCCAAGAGCCCAGGGTCTCAAACATATGCGGTTCCTATGAGTCATCTGACATGTACGGCGGCCGGACATAGTTTGGAAAGTGTTCGAAGACAGAGCTATTCATGGAGCACAGCGATTGAGGTAATGGTCGCCCAATCCATGTCGTAGCGCCGTCTATATCGCGGCCATCTTTCTCTTACCGTCACTGGGCAAGAGAGAGGCGATCCAAAACAACACCAACAAAGGGTAAATCAATGAACAAGTGCATTCTTGCGATCGGTACGGCTTTCACGATGACAGCGATGGGGTTGGCATCAGCGACCGGAGCGGTCGCGGCGCCATCGGGAGGAGGGTCAGCCACCGATGTTGTCAACGACCTGCGTGCGCAGGGCTACCGGGTAAACCTCAACGGGACGAGGGGCGGGCCGTTGGCCAATTGCTCGGTCGAAGGTATCCGCGAGTCGTCCGGAGATGCAGCGATCAAATCGGTGTTCGTCGACCTGTCGTGCCCTGCCGAGTACACGACCGACTAGTTCACGGGGCTCACGGTGAGCGGAATCCGGTCAGTACCTGGACGACAGCCACTGTCGCGATTCTGACGAGAACCTCACGTCTCTGCAGGCAGGCGCGCGTGCGCCTCGCCTGACGCGGACCGACAGCCCCAGTTCAGCCCATGAAACGCGGGTAATCTGCTTCGATTGCGACGAACCTGCGCAGAAGGGCGACGATGACCACCCAGCTCCCCGATTCGGCTGTGGGACCGCAGACGATGACGAAGGTCACCCGCCGTCTGATTCCGTTCCTGGTCCTCCTCTACTTCGTCAACTACCTCGATCGTGTCAACATCAGCTTCGCCGGCCCGAACGGCATGAACGAAGACCTCGCGATGAGCGCCAAGATGTTCGGGTTCGCCTCGGGCATCTTCTTCATCGGCTATCTACTGCTCGAAGTGCCGAGCAATATCGCGCTCCACAAGTTCGGTGGCCGCCGCTGGATCGCGCGCATCATGCTGACATGGGGAATCATCAGCAGCGCAATCGCATTCGTGCCCAACGCGGAAACCCTGATCGTCCTTCGGTTCCTGCTCGGTGTGGCGGAAGCGGGTTTCTTCCCGGGAATCATTCTCTACCTGACCTTCTGGTTCCCGGAAAGGCATCGCGCCAAAGCGGTTTCGTTGTTCATGGTGGCGGTGCCGATGTCTACGGCGTTCGGATCCACCCTGTCTTCGCTCATCATCGATTGGGGCCATGGCATCTTCGGCCTCGAAGGCTGGCGGGTCATGTTTCTCGTCGAGGGCATCCCCGCGGTCATTCTGGCGTTCGCCTGCTGGTTCTACCTGACGGACCGACCGGCCGAGGCCGCCTGGCTCAATGCCCACCAAAAGGACTGGCTGGAAACGACACTGGACGTCGAACGGTCACTCGCCGAGACCGGCCAGCACTGGCCGCTGAAGAAGGCCCTCACTCACCCGAGGATTCTCCTGCTGGCGTTCATCTACTTCGGCATCACTTACGGCCTGTACGCGGTCGGGTTCTTTCTCCCGACGATCGTCGCCGGATTCCAGGAGCAGTACGGCACCCATCTGAGCATCATCGAGCGCGGCCTGGTGACATCTGTTCCCTTCGTCGTCGCCGCCATCGTGATGGTGCCATGGGCGCGCCATGCCGACCGCACCAACGAACGGGTGTGGCACGTCGCGATCCCGGCGATCGTCGGGGCGGTGTCGATACCGGCCGCGCTCTACATGAGCGATCCCTACCTGGCGATGATCGCGGTCACCCTGTCCACCTGCTCGGTCATGTGTGCCCTGCCCGTCTTCTGGGCGCTGCCCTCCACATTCCTCACCGGGGTGGCCGCGGCGGGCGGTATCGCACTGATCAATTCGCTGGGAAACCTCAGCGGATTCAGCGGCCCCTACATCACCGGATGGCTCAACGATCTGACCGGCGATGCCAAGGCTGCGATGTGGGTGGTCGGCGTCCTGTCGATGGCCGCTGCGGTCGCGGTCGTCTACCTGGGGCACACGCCGAAGCCGGAACAGGATGTAACGGGATAGTGCAGATCGACGGGCAGCAGCTGGCGGCATTCGCGGCGGTGATCGAGCACGGGTCCTTCGATGCCGCGGCGGCCTGGCTCCACGTCACACCGTCGGCTATCAGCCAGCGCATCAAAGCCCTCGAGCAGCGGGTCGGCCAGGTCGTGGTGGTGCGGGAGAAACCGTGTGTCGCCACGACGGCAGGCGTTCCGCTGTTGCGATTGGCGGCGCAGACCGCGCTGCTGGAAGCCGAGGCCCTTACCGAGATGGGCGGCGGTGACGGGTCTTCCCCGCGTATTGCGTTGGCTGTCAACGCCGATTCGATGGCGACCTGGTTCACCGGTGTCTTCGGTGCACTAAACGACGTGTTGTTCGACATCCGCATCGAGGACCAGGACCATTCGACGCGACTGCTTCGTGAGGGCGTGGTGATGGGAGCGGTGACGACCGAGCGCACGCCGGTACCGGGTTGCCGGGTGCTGCCGCTTGGTGTGATGAGGTACCTACCGGTCGCAGGCCCGTCGTACATCGAACAACATCTGCCAGACGGTTTCACGGCCCACGCTGTGGCGGCTGCACCGTCACTGGCGTGGAACCGCGATGATGCCCTGCAGGACATGTTGGTACGCAAGGTGTTCCGCCGCGACATTGCCAGGCCGCAGCATTTCGTGCCGACGGCGGAAGGCTTCGGCAGCGCCGTGCGGGCCGGCCTCGGGTGGGGCATGTTTCCCGAGAGTCTGGCCGAACCGGCGCTCGTGGAAGGTTTGTTCGTTCGGATATCCGACGCGCACCTCGACGTGCCGCTGTTCTGGCAGTGCTGGAAGCTCGACAGTCAGTTGGTCGGCGCGATCACCGAAGCGGTACAGGCGGCCGCGCGAAAAATTATGGTGTAACGCCCATTTCGCTCAGAATGGTGCGCAACGTGCGTAATGCGTGGTGCAGCCTCGATTTGACGGTGCCCTCGGCAATTCCGAGGTCGGTGGCGATATCCGCCGTCGACCAACCCTTGACGTACGAGCGTTCTACCACCGCACGATGTTCGGGGGTCAGCCGCGCCAACGCCGTGTTGATCAGCATCCGATCCAGCGCCGCATTGACCTCGTCCGGACAGGCACGCTCAGGTACGCCCGAGTCGTCCATTGCGCTCACCTCGCGGCGGAAACGCAGCGAGCGACTCTCGTCGATGATCATGTTCCTGGCGACAGTGAACAGCCACGACCGCGCCGAGCGCTCGCTGTCGTTCGTCACCTCGGGATGCTGCCATGCGCGTAGCAACGTCTCCTGCACGACATCCTGGGCGCGGGACGCGTCACCGGTCAACCGCCAGGCGTAGCCCCACAGGGCGCGTGCGTGCTCGTCGTAGAGCCCCTGCACCCCGTTTGTCGCTGCGGCTGTTGTCATAACTCCGAGGGTGGCATCGCCCGAGGTCCAAGGCTAGGTAGCGGGCCCGCTAGTAGTGGCACTACCACCTTTGAGCTCGGCATATCCTGAGCCGATTCCAGCTAGCCGGGAGGGAAGACGGACGGCAGCGGGGGCGACAAAGATCGGCCAGAAGAGCGATCCTGTACACAGGAACGCTGAATCTGCGTTCTACCAATCCCGTTAGGGCGCAACAGTGAAGCACAACGCGGCCGTGCTCGGTCAGTTCCTCAGAACCCGGAGGAGACAGCTGGTGCGCGCCGATCTTGGCCTTCCACTCACCTCTGGACGGACAACTTCGGGTCTGCGCCGGGAAGAGGTGGCCTACCTGGCCGGTGTCAGCATCACCTGGTACACCTGGCTGGAGCAGGGACGCGACGTCACCCCGTCCCGCCAGGTCCTCGATTCGCTCGCACGAACGCTGCGGTTGTCGCACACCGAACACGCCTATCTGCTGGCGTTGGCCGGATACGGTGTGCCCCATCCCACTCCAGACCCTAGTCCGGACACCGTCCCTGCGGACGTGGCGCGGCTTCTGGAGGCCTTCGCGGACTTCCCGGCGATGGCTGTCACCACCGACTGGACCGTACTGGCGTGGAATGCCGCATACGCGGCGGTGTACCCGAACATAGCCAAAGTCGCTGTAGCCGACCGCAACTTTCTATGGCTGCTTTTCACCGACCCCTTCCTACGCACGCTGATACCCGACTGGGAACTCACCGGCATGTACAACGTCGCGTCGTTTCGTGCCGAGGCGGGTACCCGCCTGGACGAGCCGCCCTTCGCCGACCTCGTCGGTCGGCTACTGCGGACCAGCGATGCGTTCCGATCCGCCTGGGAGAGCTTCGACATCGACACAATGCCCTCCCGGGAGCGGCATTTCCGCCATCCTGAGGTCGGCGACCTGCACATGGAGCAACACATCCTGGCGCCGTCGGACCATCCGCACCTGCGCCTGGTGACTTTCATCCCGGTAGCCGACAGCGATACAGCGATGAAGATGCGATCGCTGCGCGAGCACCGTCTCGCCTCGCCGATGAATCGGTGAAATAGCCAGTGTGCGACCGAGTTTCGCATACTTCGCTCAGTGTCGCTATGGGACTGTGACGTCGCCCACTTTCGGTGAACGGAAGCTATCCGCGAGTCGTATCCCGTTTAGCCGACGTCTACGCCGGAGCTCGGACCGCGACATCTAGGGGACGTGAATGAGATGAACACACTGCGGATTCTCGTCGTCGGCGCCGGCGTTGGCGGCATCTCCGTCGCTCGCGGTTTACTGCGAGACGGGCATGACGTCACCGTCTTCGAGCGGCGCCCGGATATGCGGGCCGGTGGTGGTGCAGTGACCGTCTGGCCCCACGGCTCAACGGTTTTGGAGCAGCTGGGCGTCGACATGGATGGTGCGGGTCAGTTGCTGTCCACCGTGCGGATCGCGACGTCAACTGGTCGTCCACTGGTGAACATCGCGGTGAATACGATCGTCGATCGATTGGGCGGGCCCGTGCGGATGGTCCCTCGCCGCATCCTGCTCGACCGTCTGCTGGAGGGGTTTCCGGCCGATCGCATCCGATGCAACCTCCGCGCGACCGCGGCGTTCAATACACATGAGGGGGTGCGGATCCAATTCGAAGACGGCAGCTGCGCGGACGGGGATCTGTTGATCGGTGCGGATGGTCTGCACTCGACCCTCCGACATATCGTCGGTGGAAGACCCGCGAAGCCGACCGGCTGGTGCAGCTGGCAGGGACTGACCACCGTCCCTCACATCGCCGAAAAGGATGTCGCAGTGCAGATCATCGGCGAACACGGAAGCCTTGGTCTGTGGCCCGCCGGCGGCTCCGATCTGCAGTGGTGGTTCGACTTGCGGCACCCGGCTGGCTTCGTCAGGCCGGAACATCCGATCGACGTGATCCGGTCCAGCTTTGCAGGGTGGTCCGAGGCGGTCGATCAAGTACTCGCGACGTTGACCGACGACGACCTGGCGGCCTCGCCATTTCCGCATTTTCGGCATCCGATTCCCCGCTTGCCGCGGCTCAGTGCGATGACGTTGCTCGGTGATGCCGCTCACACGATGCCGCCCGCCCTGGCGCAGGGGGCCAATCAGGCTCTGCTGGACACGATGGTGTTGTGCAAGGCACTTTCAGATTTCCGCGACGGATCCACCCGCGGCAACGGTGATCTCGCGAGTGCGTTGCGGTGGTATGAGAAGACGCGGCGACGCAGGCTCACCGCCCTGTCCTGGGTGACGTCGCGGCAGATATCCCAGAGCCAGTCGGTGTTGAAACGGGTCGCCATGATCTCGGATTCGTTTGGCACATGGGCGATGACGGGATTTCTGCGATGGTTGAGTCACGTGCGGATCTCCTCGGAAGTCGACCGAGACGTGTCCCGTCGGCCGGCTCACTTGTGAGTCAGTGTTGCTTTTCTGGGGCGCTTTCGGCGTGCTTCTTCTTGCCGAACGGCAGCACGTGCACGATCGCCACGACGACCGCTCCGACAACCAATCCGATGAGCGCTGACGCCGCGGTATTGACCAGCCACGCCAGCACCCCGCCGATACCCTCTGCGACCGCGCGGTGCACCAGGTCTTCGAGGTGGTGCACCCAGCCGTAGAGCGTGTGCCAGCCCAGCGTGTCCGTTCCCAGCAGCAGGATGTGACCGCCGACCCAGAGCATTGCGACGGTGCCGATGGTCGACAGCGCCGACAGCAGTTTGGGCATCCCGGCGACCAGACCGCGGCCGACCTTCTGCGCGAACTTCGACGAGCGCTGCGCGAGGTTCAGACCGATGTCGTCCATCTTCACGATCAGCGCGACCACCCCGTACACGGCGGCGGTGATGACGATTGCGACCACGACGAGGATCACGAACCGCGACCAGAACCTCTCACTCGCCACCTCGTTCAGGGCGATCACCATGATCTCGGCCGACAGGATGAAATCCGTCCGGATCGCACCCGCCGTCATCTGCTTCTCGGCGTCCTCGCCGAGCATTGTCGTCGGTGCGGCATGCGCGTCGTGGCCGGTGATCCAGCCCAATACCTTCTCGGCGCCCTCGTAGCAGAGGTAGGTGGCGCCGAGCATCAGGATCGGCGTCACCAGCCACGGCACGAACTCACTGAGAAGCAACGCCGCGGGCAGGATGAACAGCAGCTTGTTGCGCAGCGAGCCGATCGCGATCCGCTTGATCATCGGCAGTTCGCGGTCGGCGGTGATGCCGTGTACGTACTGCGGTGTCACCGCGGTGTCATCGATCACGACGCCCGCCGCCTTGGCGGTCGCCCGCCCAGCCGCGGCACCGATGTCGTCGACCGAGGCCGCCGCCAGTCGCGCCAGTGCCGCAACGTCGTCGAGAAGTCCGAACAGGCCCGCGCTCATCGCTTCCCCATGGTCTGGAGGTTACCGTGAGCGAATGGTCGGTGCTGATAGCGCGTTTCGCGCAACGCGAATTCTGGCGGGTGCCGTCGAAGCGTTCGCCGGACAGGTCTATTTCGCCCCCGAGGCCCACGCCGAGTATCAGAAGCTCGGCTTTTCCGGCAGTCCCGGACTTGTCGGTGACGTGGCAATGCCCGATATGCGCGCGTACTTCTGCAGCCGCGGTGCGATCCTCGGCCAAGTGCCGGGTGAGGTGGTAGCGTCGGCGTTCGCGGTGTTCAACCCGGCGGTGGTGGTGCCAGCCGTCGAACACGGTTGGTCGCTGACGACAGCTGAGGCGATCATCGAGGCCAGGGATGAGGGGGCCGTTGGTCAGCTGCGAAGGATCCTCGGGGCCAACCCGGACGGCGCCTCAGAGCTGGCCGAACTGCTGGAACCGGTCAGCGGGTCCCTTCCCGTGGCGGGACGCCCGCTCTATGCCGGCTTACTCAACGCTGAGGTGCCCGACGACCCGCTCGGTGCCGCATGGCGGTTCGCCGACCGGCTCCGAGAATTCCGAGGCGACGCGCACACGGCGGCTTGGACGTCGGCGGGGTACAGCGCACTCGAGATCGGACTGGTGACCGAGCTGTATTGGGGCTTGCGATCCAAGTCGTACGTCAGGACCCGAGGGTGGTCGGACGCCGAGCTCGACGCAGGTCTCTCCGACCTGGAAAGCCGCGGTCTGATCGAGAGCGGCAGGCTGACGGAGCGGGGTGGGCAGGAGCGCGAGGCGATCGAGACCTGCACCGATGAGCAGTGCGCGCCGGTGCTGCGCGCCCTCGGTGACGACTTCGAAAACGCGGTTGGGCTCCTACGGCGGTTCTCCGACGCCGTTCGTGAAGCGCACGGCTATCCCGCTGCGGGCCCTCACGACCTTGCGGCGCTACATGCCTAGGAGCGACTCGATCTCACCGCGGGCGAAGTAGACCACGAAGCCCGCGGCGACGACCCAGAGCAGCGGGCTGATCTCGCGGGCCTTGCCCGCAGCCGAGCGGGTGACCACCCACACGATGAAGCCCACACCGATGCCGTTGGCGATCGAGTAGGAAAACGGCATCGTCGCGACGGTGAGAAGAACAGGCAGGGCGACCGAGAACTCGGAGATGTCGATGTGCCGAAGGTGCGCGGCCATCATCACGCCTACGACTACCAGCGCCGCCGCGGCCACCTCGGTCGGAACGATCGACGCCAGCGGTGAGATGAACATGGCCGCCAGAAAGAGCACACCCGTAACGAGATTCGCGAACCCGGTGCGCGCACCCTCCTCGATACCTGCCCCGGACTCGACGAAAACGGTATTGGACGATGCCGATGTCACTCCGCCGACGACCGCGCCCGCACCCTCGACTATCAGCGCCGAACGTACGCGGGGGAAGGTTCCTTGATCGTCGACGAGGCCGGATTCACGTGCCAGGCCGGTGAAGCTGCCCATCGCGTCGAAGAAGTTCGCAAAGACCAAGGTGAAGACGAACATGACAACCGCGATCGCGCCGATGCGTCCGAGGCTGCCGAAAAGGCTGAAGTCGCCGACCAGTGACAGGTCCGGCAACGCGAAGGGCGACCCCGACAATGCAGGCACCGACAGGCTCCACCCGCCGGGCCGCTCGACCGCCGAGCCGAGGTGCCAGATCGCCTCGATGACGATGGCGACGAGCGTTCCCGCGATGAGTCCGATGAGGATGGCGCCGCGAACCCGCCGCACGATGAGGATGCCCGTCGCCAACAGCGTGAAGACGAACACGACGGTGGGGACCGTGCTGATGTCGCCGGCGCCACCGATGCCCAGGCCCACCGGTGGCGACGGCACGGCCGTCGAGCCGACGAAGCCCGCATCAATGAGGCCGATGAAAAGGATGAACAGGCCGATACCCGCGGTGATTGCGATCTTCAGCTGCATGGGGACGGCGTCGAAAACGAGTTTGCGCAGGCCCGTCGCCGCCAGGGTGACGATGATGAGCCCATTGATGACGACCAGCCCCATCGCCTCGGGCCAGGTCAGGGAGCCGACGAGGGTCGTCGCGACGAACGAATTGAGGCCGAGCCCCGCGGCGAACGCGAACGGCAGCCGCGAGACGACGCCGAACACGATCGTCATGACGCCCGCGGCCAGCGACGTCACGGCGGAGACCTGATCGAATTCCAGCTGGCTGCCGGTCACGTCGTCGATGCCGGACAGGATGATGGGGTTCAGCACGATGATGTAGGCCATCGCGATGAACGTGACCACCCCGCCGCGAATCTCGTTGGTGAGCGTGGACCCTCGTGCCGAGATCTCGAAGAACCGATCGAGGCGATTCACTCTTCGACCCTAGGGGTATTGCCGACGCGCGTCATTTCCTGCACCGCGCGTAGAAACGCCCGACGCTCGTCGGCCGAGAGCACCGAGAGCCAGCGTTCCTCGCCGCGCTGAATGCCCTCCTGTACCGCGTCTTTCACCTTCCGGCCCGAGTCGGTGATGGCCAGCAGTCGCACGCGGCGATCGTTGGGATCGGCATGCCGCTCGATGTATCCCTTCGCCTGCAGCTCGTCGAGCGTTCCGATGATGCGCGTCTTGTCGGCGCCGATGGACTCGGCGAGTGCGGCCTGGGTGCGCACCGGCGATTCGTCAAGCGCGAGCAACACTGAGTAGCCCCACATCGACACATCGTGTTCTTTCAACACTGGAAGCTCCGCGGCGATCAACTCGCGGAGCAACGGTGCCAGCATGGCCGCGAGGTCCGGACGCCTCGCCTTGGACGGCATGGACGAATATTAGAGCCCTGGTTTACGAAGCCTGTGCAGTCGGCATGATCGTGAGCTGCTGGAAGTTCGCTCGCGCCGGCTGGCCGGCCAGGAAATTGATCGCCTCGGCCACGTCCTCGGACTCGAGTACCGCGATTTGGCCCTTGGTCTCGGTGATCCATTCCGTAGCCCCGGCGTCGGTCACGTGCTCCGCCAGCTCCGTCTCGACGATGCCCGGTTCGATCGCCGACACCCTGACCCCCTTGGGTCCGAGTTCCGTACGCAGCGTCCGCGACATATGCGTCACGTAAGCCTTCGTTCCGGAGTAGACGGCGAAGTTCGGGAAGATGTTCTGTGCGCCGATCGACGATGTGTTGATCAGATCGGCCACGCCCTTCTCGGCGGCCGCCGCGATGAGTTGCGGGACGAATGCGCCGATCACGTACATCAGACCGCTGATGTTGAGGTCGATCTGTTGCTGCCACTGGTCGAAGCGCTGCTCCTCGACCGGGGCCGGAAGCATGACGCCGGCGTTGTTGAACAGCAGGTCGACGGTGCCCAGCTCGCTGGCCACCTGCTCGGCGGCGGCGCGGACAGCGTCGGCGTCGGACACATCGATTGCGATGGCGAGCGCGGTGCCGCCGGACTCCTCGATCTCGCTGACGAGCTTCTCCAGCCGCTCGGCGCGCCGCGCGAGCAGGGCGACCTTCGCGCCCGAGGCGGCCAGCCTCTTGGCGGTGGCCGCGCCGATGCCGCTCGATGCGCCGGTCACGACCGCGACGCGGCCGGTGAGAGTGGTGTTGGTGTTGGTGTTGTGTGTTGAATGGGTTGAAGTGGTCATGCCCATATCAACATCGCGATAGTGCGATGCTTACCGCCTCATCGAGCCCTGCTCTACCTAGGTCTGGCAGACCTACGTTTGTGCGGGTGCGCGGCCTCCGCGGGCCTCAGACTGGTTGCATGGAGCACAACGCGGAGTTAAGGGACTTCCTCCGCACCCGCCGCGCGCGCCTGAGCGTGGACGATTTCGATATCGGTGGTGCGGGGCGGACGCGACGAGTACCGGGTTTGCGTCGCGAAGAGGTCGCGCAGCTTGCGGGTGTGAGCGTCGACTACTACAGCCGCCTCGAACAGGGCCGCCACCTCAATGTGTCCGATGAGGTCCTCGACGCGGTCGCTCGCGCGCTGCGCCTCGACGACACCGAGCGCGCGTATCTCTTCCGCATCGCCAAGACCAACCCGCGCCGGCCAAGGCGGCGCGCACCGACGCCCGTGCAGCGGGTGCGGCCGGGCGTACGGCGCATCCTCGAGACGCTCGACGACGTGACACCCGCCTTCGTGTTTGGGCGCCGCATGGATGTGCTGGCCGCGAACAAGCTGGCACGTGCGCTGCTCACGGATTTCGATGCGCTGCCGCCACGCGAACGAAACCTGTTGCGCTACACCTTTCTTGAGGAGATAACCCACGAGTTGTTTGTCGACTGGGAGGACGTCGCCAAGGACAATGTCGGGACGCTGCGCCTCGACGCCGGGCGGCATCCCGACGACCCGCAGCTGATGGAGTTGGTGGGCGAGCTGTCGGTGAAAAGCCCGGAGTTTCGCCGATGGTGGGCCGATCACAATGTGCGCGAACGTACGCACGGGACGAAGCGCTACCACCACCCGCTCGTCGGTGACATGACGCTGCAGTACGAGTCCGTCGCGCCGCTCGGCGATCCCGATCAGACGCTGTGTATCTACACCGCGGAGGCGGGATCGCCATCCGAGACGGCCCTGCGGCTGCTGGCGAACTGGACGGCTGAGCGCGCTATCTAGTGAGCGACGCGTACGGCGCGCTTTGCCGGGTGCCGGCGGCCGAGCAGGAACCCGAGCCAACGAATGTCGAGAAGCACGATGACGTCCTTTCCTGCTAGGCGATCTTCATATTGATCGATGGGAACAGGTGACGACGCTCGTCGATACTCTCCGCGAAGTGGTGGAGGGCATCGGGTACCGAGTCGGCAACCGGGAAGTTCAGCCCGGAAGCCTCGCGAAGCACTGGCCCGCTCGCGATCAACGACCACTCAACATCGCTGCAGAAGCAGCGCTCGTCAACCGCGGACAGCAGCGAAAGTCCATGTGCTGAAAAGGAATCCACACCACCGAGATCAAGCACAAAGGGCTTCTCAGCGATGATGAACCGCAGCGCGAGCGCGGCTACCTGCTCGATATTGGAGTCGTCGACCACACCCTGGACGGTCACCACGGTGGCCAACTGACGGCACACGGTACGAATTTGTGCGCCACCACATTCGAAAGCTGGATTGCCGTACATGTGTGCCTCCTCTCGATCACTTGCCCTTCAACGTAGTGAGCCAAAGTAAGGCAACAGGGTGTCAACGCTAATACTTTCGTAAGAACATATTCCGACGCGAAAAGCTATACCGCTCAGTCTCCGCGCATCCACTGTGGCCCCGAGTAGTTCTCCCACGGGTTGTAATCGGCGAGCAACGGTTCCTGCGGTGGGCGCTGATCTTCAGGCACATGCTGCAGGTTGATTCGAATGCGGTACCAAATCGAACTGGGGCCGCGCATGCCGTCCACCAGAACGTCTGGAGCTTCGAGCTTTTCAGCTACCGACGGGTAACGTCTGCGCCACGTGTCCAGCGCTGCCATCGCTTCGTCTTTGGTTTTGGTGCGCGCTATCTCGATGAGCGGCTTCGACGAGATGCGAGCTGAGCCTCGACCCGTTCCCTTACGGGGTCCCATGTCGCCGCCCGGGCGGCTCCGGCCGCCGCGGGGCGCCTTCTCGGGCGGGCCCAGCGTGTCGGCGAGTTCCAGCAGCGGATCGAGTGAACCCGCTGAGTCATCAATTCCCTCCCACGGGTCGCCGTAATCGGTGAATCGGTCCGGCACGGTGGCGACGGTGAATTCTTCGGGACGGCAGTCGGCAACCTCGTCCCAGAACAACGGCGTCGACACCCGCGCGTCCGGCAGCGACCGCACCGAATACGCAGATGCCACCGTGCGGTCGAACGCGTTCTGGTTGAAGTCGACGAACACACCCTCGCGCTCTTCTTTCCACCATCGGCTCGTCGCGAGGTCAGGGACCCGACGTTCCACCTCGCGCGCGATCGTCTGGGCGGCCAGACGCACCTGCTTGAAGGGCCATCGCCGCTCGATGCGCGCGTAGATATGAAAGCCTCGTGACCCGGAGGTCTTCGGCCACGCTGTCAGCCCGTAATCCTCCAGCACACCGCGCGCGACCAGGGCCACCTGCACAATCTGGTGCCAATCAACCCCGGGCATCGGGTCCAGGTCCACCCGCAGTTCGTCGGGGTGGGCCAGGTCGTCGGCGCGCACAGGGTGGGGGTTGAGGTCGATACAGCCCAGATTGACCGCCCACACCAGACCGCCGGCATCGTGGATCACCGCTTCGGCGGCCGACGTCCCGGAGGCGTACTTCAGTTCGGCCACATCGACGAAATCGGGCCGTTTCGCCGGAGCGCGCTTCTGGAATATTGCCTCTTCGGTGATCCCCTTCACGAACCGCTTGAGGATCATCGGCCGGTCGGCCACGCCCCGCAGCGCCCCGTCCGCCACGTGCAGGTAGTAGCGCATCAGGTCCATCTTCGTCAGGCCCCGGCCGCCCTGGACGGCCGGAAATACGACCTTGTCGGGGTTGGTGATGGGCACCAGCTGTCCGTCGACCTCCAATTGGAGCGGAGCGGGCATAGGTCCATGTTAGGTTCCGAGCCGACATGCGACCTGTGTCACATATTGTGGGTTCATGCCCAAGCTAACTGATCTTCCGTTGCAGGCAGCGGCCAAAATCCAGCAGTCCACCCAGAAATATCTAGAGCGCGGATCGGCCGAACTGCACTACGCCCGCAAGATGTTCGAAGCGGGCGCGCTGAAGCTGGAGGCACCGCAGCACATCGCCGCGTTCCTCGCCGACATCCGGCGCTGGGGTGAGTTCGGCATGATCCCGGCTCTCAACGCGCGCCGCACCCCCGACGGCATCGCCGTCATCGACGACGACGGCGAATTCACGTTCAAAGAACTCGACGACGCGGCCCATGCACTCGCCAACGGCCTGCTGGCAATGGGCGTCAAGGGTGGCGACGGGGTGGCGATCCTGGCGCGCAACCACCGTTGGTTCCTCGTCTCGGTGTACGGCGCAGCCCGTACCGGTGCCCGCATCATCCTGCTCAACAGTGAGTTCTCCGGGCCCCAGATCAAGGAGGTGTCCGAGCGCGAGGGTGCGAAGGTCATCATCTACGACGACGAGTACACGTCGGCGGTCTCCCAGGCCGACCCTGATTTCGGCAAGATGCGCGCGCTGGCCACCAACCCGGATAAGGACGAGCCGTCCGGCAGCACCGACGAAACGATTGCGGACCTGATCGCCCGCAATAGCTCGGCGCAGGCACCCAAGGCGAGCAGGCACTCGTCGATCATCATCCTGACCAGTGGCACCACCGGTACACCGAAGGGTGCCAACCGCAGCACCCCGCCGTCGCTGGCTCCCATTGGCGGTGTGCTGTCGCACGTGCCGTTCAGGTCCGGCGAGGTGACGTCGCTTCCGGCGCCGATGTTCCACGCGCTGGGTTTTCTGCACGCCACGATCGCGATGATGCTGGGCTCCACTCTTGTGCTGCGTCGGCGATTCAAACCGGCGACCGTGCTGGCGGACATCGAGAAAAACAAGGCCACCGCGATCGTCGTCGTGCCGGTGATGCTGTCGCGTCTGCTCGACGAACTGGAGAAGACCCAGCCCAAACCGGACCTGTCCTCACTGCGGATCGTGTTCGTGTCGGGGTCACAGCTCGGAGCCGAACTCGCCACGCGTGCGCTCAAGGATCTCGGGCCGGTCGTCTACAACTTGTACGGCTCGACCGAGATTGCGTTCGCCACCATCGCGCGGCCCAAGGACCTGTCGATCAACCCGGGCACGGTCGGTCCCGTCGTCAAGGGTGTCAAGGTGAAGATCCTCGACGAGAACGGCACCGAGCTGCCCCAGGGCGAGGTTGGCCGAATCTTCGTCGGCAACACCTTCCCCTTCGAGGGCTACACCGGCGGCGGGCACAAGCAGATCATCGACGGGTTGATGTCCTCGGGCGACGTCGGCTACTTCGACGAGCACGACCTGCTGTACGTCAGCGGTCGTGACGACGAGATGATCGTGTCCGGCGGCGAGAACGTGTTCCCCGCCGAGGTCGAAGATCTCGTGAGCGGCCATCCCGACGTCGTCGAGGCCACCGCGCTGGGTGTGGAGGACAAGGAATGGGGACACCGGCTGCGCTGCTTCGTGGTGAAAGCCGACGGTGCTTCGATCGATGAGGACGCCATCAAGGCGTACGTGCGGGAGAACCTGGCACGCTACAAGGTTCCGCGCGAGGTCGTCTTCATCGACGAGTTGCCGCGCAATCCGACGGGCAAGATCCTCAAGCGTGAACTCCGCGAAATGGCCGTCGACGGAGACGACGAGAAGGCCGCCGTCGGCGGAGACGACGAAAAAGCCGAAGCCGACGGAGGCGACGAGAAGGCCGAAGCCGACGGGGGCGAAGACACATCGGAATAGTTCTGCTGTCGCGGTGGTAGTAGGACAGCGTGAACATTGACCTGACAGGAAAGACGGCCCTGGTCACCGGCTCCACCCAGGGCATCGGTTTCGCCATCGCCGAGGGATTGGCGGCCAGCGGTGCCCGTGTCGTGGTGAACGGGCGCACCCCCGACCGCGTTGACGAGGCGGTCGCCACGCTTGGCGGTGCCGCTATCGGCGTTGCCGCTGATGTGGCGACCGAGGACGGCACGGCTGAGCTCTTGCGGCAGCTGCCCGACGTCGACATCCTGGTGAACAATCTCGGCATTTTCGAGGCGGTCCCCGCCCGCGAAGTCACCGACGAGCAGTGGCGCACGTACTTCGAGGTGAATGTCCTTGCCGCAGTGCGACTTATCCGAAGTTACCTACCCGCGATGACGGAGCGCGGTTGGGGTCGGGTGATTCAGATAGCCAGTGACTCTGCGCTCGTGATTCCCGAGGAGATGATCCACTACGGGGTGTCCAAGACGGCCTTGCTGGCGGTGTCCCGCGGATTCGCCAAGGATGCGTCGGGCACCGGCGTCACGGTGAATTCGGTGATCGCCGGGCCGACCCACACTGCCGGTGTCGAGGACTTCGTGTATCAATTGGTCGACAAGTCGTTGCCGTGGGAGACCGCGCAGCGGGAGTTCATGCGCAAACACCGACCGCAGTCGCTGCTGGAACGGCTCATCGAACCCGAAGAGATCGCCAACATGGTCACCTATCTGGCATCCCCGCAGGCTTCGGCGACAACCGGTGGCGCACTTCGTGTCGATGGTGGGTACGTCGACTCGATCGTCCCCTAAGTCGCGTGCATCGCCGCGCCGGGCACGGACAGGCATACCAGCATCAGAACCAGTAGGAACCAGCCTGCGCCCTGCCAGGCCGGCCATGCGCCCTGCGTCTTCCACACCCGGTAGGTCTTGACGAACGCGCCGACTCCGCCGGCGAACAGCGTGGCGGGCACCAGCGAAGCCACCACGACCGATTCCCGCGCGGCCAACCCGTATAGGGCAAAGACGATGCCCGCAACCGCGACGACGGCACCGACGTAGACGGCCGCCGCACGGAAGGTGCTGGGCTGATCCCACCGCTTCTCGACATCGTTGGTCATGACCGGGGGTTACCCGGTATCGCGGATTTTACGGATCGCGGGGCAGGCCCAGTAGCCGCTCGGCGATGATGTTGAGCTGCACTTCCGACGTGCCGCCGTAAATGGTGGTGGCGCGGCTGGCCAACAGGTACTCGGCCCACTTGCCCTGCGGTGTCTCCACATCGCCGACGGCGCCGTCGGTGCCGAAGGACGACACCGCGAACTCGGCGTACTTCTGCCCTGTGCGCATCGACAACAGTTTGGAGATGGCTGCCGCGGGCATCGGGTCTCCACCCGCGAGCGTCAGCAGGGTCGACCGCATGTTGAGCACCTTCGCGGCGTGCCCTTCGGCGATGAGGTGTCCGGCCTGGTGCTGCCCGATCTGATCGAACTGGCCGTCGCGGATGAACTCGACGAAGCCGTCGAGACTGGGCAAAAACGGTGCCTCGCTGCTACCGATGGACACCCGCTCGGCGGTCAGGGTGGTGCGGCTGACCTCCCAGCCGCGGTCCACCTCGCCGAGCACCATGTCGTCGGGAACGAAGACGTCGTCGATGAACACGGTGTTGAACATGGCGTTGCCGGTCAACTCGCGAAGCGGCTTCACCTCGACACCGTCGCTGCTCATATCGAGCAGGAAGTAGGTGATGCCGTTGTGTTTCGGAGCGCTCGGATTGGTCCGGGCCAGCAGCATGCCCCACTGCGAGTACTGCGCACCGGTGGTCCAGATCTTCTGGCCGGTGATCCGCCAGCCACCGTCGACCTTGATCGCTTTGGTGGTCAGGCTGGCCAGGTCGGATCCGGCGCCGGGCTCGGAAAACAGCTGGCACCAGACCATCTCACCGCGCAGGGTCGGGGGCAGGAAGCGCTGCTTCTGCTCGTCGGTGCCAAAGGCCACCACCGACGGGATCAGCCAGGTTGCGATGCCCATCGTCGGCCGGCGCACCCGGCCGGTGCTGAACTCTTGGGCGATGATGATCTGCTCGATCGGATTCGCGGCACGACCCCACGGCTTGGGCAGGTGGGGCACCACCCAGCCGCCCTCGGCAATCGCGGTGGTGCGCTCCTCGCTCGGAATCTCCTTCAGCGCAGCCACTTCCGCGCGGATCTCGTCGCGCAATTTTTCCGTCTCGGGATCCAGATCGATGTCGATGCTGCGCAGTCCGGTGCTCGTCGCGATGTCGACCACCTGCTGCGGGTAGTCGCTGGAGCGACCGAAACACGCGGACAGCAAAAGCGCGCGACGGTAGTAGACGTTGGTGTCATGCTCCCAGGTGAAGCCGATGCCGCCATGCACCTGGATGCAGTCCTGGGTGGTGTGCAGCACGGCTGCGGGCGCCAGTGTGGCAGCAACGGCGGCGGCGAACTCGAAAGCCGTGTCATCCGTAGGGCTCTGGCTGTGCTCGTCGATGGCTCGGGCGGCGTCCCACACCGCGGCGGTTGCCCGTTCGGTGTCGGCGATCATCGTGGCGCACTTGTGCTTGATGGCCTGGAACTGACCGATCGGGCGGCCGAACTGCTCGCGGATCTTCGCGTACGCCGTCGCGGTGTCTGTGGCCCATCGTGCGACGCCGACGCACTCCGCGCTCAGCAGTGTCGATATGACGGCCCGCGCGTGGCCACGGCTCAGGTTGCTCAGCACGCGGTCGTCGCCGACCTCAACGGCGTTGGCGCGCACGTCGGCCACCGGGCGCAGGGGATCAACGCTTGCGACGGGCTCGATCTCCAGCGCCGGGTTGTCGCTGGCGTCCAGGACCACCCACTCCTCGCCGCTGTCGATCGCCACCGGCAGCACCAGTACCGCCGCCTGCCCGGCCGCGGGCACGGCGCGCACTTCACCTCGAATCACCAGGTCATTGCCCTGCCTGGTGGCCGTGAGCCCGGAGTCGATGGCGTAGGTCGCGATCACCTCACCGGATGCCAGGTCGTTGAGCAGCTTGGTGTCGGGATCATTGGCCGCGATCAGGGCGCTGGCTATCGCGGACGGTACGAACGGACCGGGCACCGCGCCGTAGCCGAACTCGGCGAGGACGATCGCCAGCTCGAGAACGCCGAAACCTTGTCCGCCAACGGATTCCGCCAGATGCACACCATGCAGACCTTGCTCGGCTGCGGCCTTCCAGTAGGGCGGCGGGTTGGGGATCGGTGTCTCCAGCGCCTCGTGCAACACCTCCGACGGCGCCACCCGCGCCACCAGGGACCGAACCGAATCGGCGAGGTCGTTGTGCTCAGTGTTGATGGCGATAGGCATAGCTGTTGCACCTCGTTGTCGCGGCGTTGCGGGCGGGGGTTTATTCCCTATTAACCGGTCGGTTGGGAACCACGATACCGTTCACGACATTGGCGAGTTCCCGGCCGTCCCTGATGCGTAGGCAGTTGTCGACAGCCATGGCGAGGTAGCGCCGCATGGTGTCGCGGGTGTACCAACTGACGTGCGGAGTGAGCACCACATTGGCCAGGGTGAGCAGGGGATTGTCGTCCGGAATCGGTTCGACGGCGAAGACGTCAAGCCCCGCTGCCGCCAAACCACCCGATCGCAGCGCATCGACGAGTGCGACCTCGTCGACCACCGCGCCGCGGGAGGTGTTCACCAGCACCGCATCGGCCTTCATCGAGGCCAGCGCGGCGCTGTCCAGCATCCCCGCGGTCGCGTCGGTCAGCGGTACGTGCAACGAGACGATGTCGCTTGCCGACAGCAGTTCGGGTAGCGGCCGCCAACCGGGCAGACCGTCATCGCGAGTGCTGGTGTGCAGGACGTTGGCTCCCATCGCGACCACGATCCGTTCCACGGCCTTCGCGATGTTGCCGTAGCCGACCAGTCCCACGGTGCAACCGCCGATGTCACGCACGGTCTCGCCGAGGCTCGGATCCGACGGCCAGCCCTGGCCATCGCGCGTGGCACGGTCGAGCCCGGTGAGCCGGCGCAACGCAGCAAGCATCAGCAGCACGGTGCCCTCGGCGACCGATCCGGCATTGGCGCCGGGCATGTTGGCTACGGCGATCCCCAGCCGCGTGGCGGTTTCGACGTCGATGGTGTTGACGCCCGCGCCGAGCTTGTGCACGAGCCGACACCGCTGCGCCTTCTCGAGGTCTGCGCCCGAAATCGGCCGCAACACGTGCCAGATCACCTCGGCGTGGGGGAGTTCGGAATAGAACGCCTCGTCATCATCCTCGGCGCAGTAACGGACATCGAGCCAATCCGCTTCTGGTGCAACGAACTGCGAGACTTTATCGCCGGCAACGTAATGGGCCAGCACCCGCAGCGATGAGCGCTTGCGCGAAGAGCCAACGGCTAACGCCACCTCTTCGTGATCCATTTTGCGATGGTATCGGCCTTCTCGCTGCGCGCTCCCGGGCTGACGAAGTAGTGGTCGGTGTCGATCGCGCACTGCGCCTTGTCCGCGCTGGCCAGTGCGTCATAGATGCGCTGCGCATCCGACGGATACACGCCGGTGTCCTGCTCTGCGTTGATGACCAGCGCGGGGCAGGTGACGCGCGCCAGGTGCGGTTCTGCCCGGGTTTGAGCGTGCCGCAGGCTCCACATGCCGATCCAGCTGCGCAGCGTGCACGCGGCGGCGATGCCGTGGGCTGATCGGTTGGCGTTCACCGGGACACCCGCGTAGCACATATTGGCCGGACGCTTCGTGGGTTCCAGCGTGGGGTCGACCATGCGAGGGTCGGCCCAGGTTCGCATCACCGTGAACGGGCGGTCGGAGAAACCGGCGGCGCGCACCCGCTTGAGTTCGGTCTCGGCCCAGTCGGTGATGGCGTTGTTGCGTTCGATCTGTGCTGCCCGGTAGCGCGCTACGAACTCGGCAGAGAACGGCGGTCCGTTCTCCGGGTTGAACAGATCCAGCGTGGCATCACTGATGACAGCATCACTTTCGTCGACGACCGACGCATCCATCCACGCGGTCAGGACTTCGGGTCGACCGGGATGCGCGGCACTGGCGATATAACCATCGGCAGGCAGCAGATCGCCAAGACCCGCGGCTGGCCGCATGCCATCCAGCGGAGTCACGTGCGGATCGCAAGCCTGCGCTTGATAGGCCGCCATGAGTGATCCCCCACCGGAATTACCAAGCAGCACAACTGCTTCCACGCCCTGCACCTCGCGCAGCCAGCGTACGCCGACACCGATGTCGACCAGCGCATGGTCGAGCAGAAAACTGCTCTCGAAACCTCGGTAGCGGGTGTTCCAGCCGAGGAAGCCGATGCCTCGGGTCGCCATGTAGTCAGCGAGATAGTGCTCGGAGAAGTCGATCTGATAGTGCGTGGCGATCATCGCCACCTTCGGTTTGCGTCCCACGCCGCGGTAGTAGAGGCCCTGACACGGGTTTCCGCCCGCGCCCGCCCGGCGTGCGGTTGGCGAGGGTGAACCGACGAATTCGCGGGTGACACCCGGAGTTCCACCGCTGGCTGGTGTCCTGGTCATCGGGCCCCCTTGTGGTAGATCGTCCGATAGAAGACGTTGGCTAGCGTGGTGATGCATGCCTCGTCATCGACGGGTTCTTTCTCGCCGCCCCGCCCGGCGCCCCCAGCGCCGGCATTGTCACCGGCCAGCTGTGTGTAGCAGAACTGGTTGAGCATCGACACCAGCGCCACGGCAACCAGATGCGGGTCGTCTTCGGCGCAGAAGCCCTGTTGCTGAGCATGTTTCACCATATGAGTGACCAATGCGATCGGCAGCGAGCAGATGTCATTCCAGTACTCCGCGAAATCTGCGTTGATCATCGCCAACTGCGAGACGCTGACGATCTCGGCGAGTTGGTGGCGATACGTGTGCCAGTGTGCGGCGGCGGCCTCATACGAGCGCTCCCAGTTCGACAGGCCGGGTTCGGCGGCAGCGCGCGACCGCTCCCTGGCCTCGTCGCGGAACCGCAGGGCCCATTCGCGGACCATCGCTTCCTTGGAGTCGTAATAGTTGTAGAACGACGCCGTGGACTTGCCCGCCTCTGCAGCGATGTCTGAAATTGTCGTTGCGAGAATGCCTTTGCGGGCGATCACCGATCGGGCGCCCGCGTCGATCGCCGCCTGTGTCTGCCGACCGCGCAGCGTCGGAAACTGCACGCGTGGACTAGCGGTCACGGCCTCTCCTTGACCTTGATCGGCTCGCCGATCGGACCATTTGATCGGCTCGCCGATCGGACCATTGATCGCACCTGAACCTGATGTTAGATTCAGAAATCGAGCTTGACTAGAGGAGCGGCCAGAAAATGATCAAGCCGAACAATCCAAATTCCGAGTTCGAACTGGGCGGCATCAATCACGTTGCACTCGTGTGCTCGGACATGGCGAAGACAGTCGACTTCTACAGCAATGTCCTTGGGATGCCGCTGATCAAGTCACTCGACCTGCCTGGGGGCATGGGGCAACACTTCTTCTTCGATGCGGGAAATGGCGACTGTGTGGCGTTCTTCTGGTTCGCCGACGCCCCGGACCGCGTTCCGGGAATCTCGTCACCCGAGGCGATTCCGGGGATCGGCGACATCGTCAGCGCCGTGAGCACGATGAACCACCTGGCGTTTCACGTGCCCGCGGAGAAGTTCGACACCTACCGGCAGCGGCTCAAGGACAAGGGCGTGCGCGTCGGCCCGGTACTGAACCATGACGAAAGCAACGCGCAGGTCTCCCCGTCGGTGCACCCGGGAGTCTATGTGCGGTCGTTCTACTTCCTCGACCCTGATGGCGTCACTCTCGAGTTCGCTTGCTGGACCAAAGAATTCACCGACAGCGACACGACAACCGCGCCGAAGACCGCGGCGGATCGCCGGCCACGGGTGTCCGTCTAGGGCCGAGGCGGCATGGCGGCAAGCTGATCGATCAGCGCGGCCAGCAGGTTCACCAGCGCGTCGTGGCCGAGTCTGACTTCACCCGACAGCCATGCACTGATGGTCTGGCCAACACCGCCGACCGCGAAATGCGATGCGGCCTTGACGTGGTCGTTGTCCAGGGCTCCTTGCGTGCCTGCATGGGCGAAGAGCAGGGCCGCGAAGAGCGCCGACGACTCCGCGCGTTTGCGCACGATCTCGGTATTCGACAGTTCGACGCTGAACAGCAGGCGGCCGACGCGGGTATCGGCCGATATGGCGCGTACGACGTTGGCCATTGCCGCTCGCGCCTGCTCTCCGGGTGCGGCTGAGGCGACGGCGGCCTGGGTGGTCGCGGCGATGTCGGCGATGACCGAGTCGAAGACCGCTCCGACGAAGTGGTCCTTGTCGGTGAAGTTCTCGTAGAAATACCGGACGCCCAATGAGGCCTGACCGCAGATGGCGCGCACGGTCAGCTCGGCGGGGTCTTTGCCGGCGGCGCCGAGCAGGTCAAGACCTGCGTCCAGGAGGCGGCGCCGACGTCCGGCGACACGTTCGACTGCGTCGATGCCGCGGTACGGGCGGACCTGAGCCATGCCTGCCATCTTGACACCCGGCCACTTACCGAGGCAATATCAGGAAACAGGCGTTCTCACATTTCCGACGAGGGGAAACAATGACGGTCAGTGAGCCGATCGACCACGTCGGGCGTCCGCTCAACGATGCAGCGCTTCCCGGCAGGCGGCCCCCGCGGTGGATGGGTGCCGCAGATGACGCGGCGTTCGTCGGGCTGTTGTCCGGCGCCGCGAACGTGATCATGGAGCTGAGCCGACCGGGCGTCGGCTACGGGGTCAAGGACAGCCGCGTCGAGAGCGGCCGAGCCGACCGGCACCCAATCAAGCGGGCGAGGACCACCTTCACCTATCTCGCGGTGGCGCTGTCCGGCACCGAGGCGCAGAAGCAGGCCTATCGCCGCGCGGTCAACAAATCGCACGCCGAGGTGTATTCGATGCCGGACAGCCCGGTGGAGTACAACGCCTTCGACAAGAACCTGCAGATGTGGGTGGCGGCGTGTCTGTACAAGGGCTTTGTCGACGTCAACCGCATCTTCGTCGGCGAGATGGATGATGACACCGCAGACCGCCACTATCGGGGAGGCATGACACTCGGCACGACTTTGCAGGTACCGGCCGAGATGTGGCCCGCTGACCGCAAGGCGTTCGACGAGTATTGGCAGGAATCACTCGACCAGATCCACATCGACGACGCCGTCCGCGAGTACCTGTGGCCGTTCGCGGCGGGCCGAGTCGGCAAGGCCACCCTGCCTCGGCCGTTGCAGAAACGCGTCGACGCGGTCAACCTGTTCATCACGACCGGCTTTCTGCCGCAACGGTTCCGCGACGAGATGCGCCTGCCCTGGGATGCGGTCAAGCAGCGCAGGTTCAATCGAGTGACGGCCGCAATCGGCGCCGTCAACAAGGTGATGCCGCGGTTTGTCCGCCGGTTCCCGTTCAACTGGATGCTGCGCGATCTCGACTGGCGGATGCGCACCGGTCGCCCGCTGACGTAGCAGCACAGCAGGTTGTCAGATTGTCGGCGTAGAACGGGTCCATGCGTACCGATAACGACACCTGGGACATCACCACCAGCGTCGGGTCGACGGCTTTGTTCGTCGCCGCAGCGCGGGCACTGGAGGCGCAGAAACCCGACCCTGTCGCCGTCGACCCGTTCGCCGAGATCTTCTGTCGCGCCGTCGGGGACCAGTGGGCGGACCTGCTCGACGGCGCGGCGCCCGAGCACGCGCTGAAGTCCGAGTTCGGCGCGGACTTCGTGAACTTCCAGGGTGTCCGGACCAAGTACTTCGACACCTACTTCACCAAGGCCGCCGCCGCGGGCGTCCGCCAGATCGTCCTGCTGGCGGCCGGTCTGGACTCGCGTGCGTACCGGCTGGACTGGCCCGACGAGACCGTCGTGTTCGAACTCGATCAGCCGCAGGTCCTGGAGTTCAAGCGGGCCGCCCTGGCCGGCGTCCGACCCACCGCCGAGCGCCGCGAGGTCGCCGTCGACCTGCGTGACGACTGGCCGCGGGCACTGCTGGAGCACGGTTTCGACCCCTCGTCGCCGTCCGCCTGGATCGCCGAGGGCCTGTTGATCTATCTGCCCGCGACGGCGCAGGTGCAGTTGTTCGCCGGTATCGACGCGCTGTCCGCGCTCCGAAGCCACCTCGCGGTCGAGGAGTCGGTTCCGATGGACGCCGCCGCCTTCAGCGCCAAACGACAAGAGGAAGAGCGCGGTGATAGCTCGGCTCATGGGGGCCCGTTCTTCCAGCTCGTATACAACGAGCAACATGAGCCTGCCGCCCAATGGTTCGGAGTGCGCGGCTGGCAGGCGGAGACCACGCGCCTGTCGGATTATCTCCGGGCGCACGGCCGTCCGGTTCCGCCGCCCGATTCCGATTCAGGCACCATGACCAGCACAATCAGCCTGGTCAACGCAATCAAAGGGTGAGCGGAGTCGCCTCCGAGCCAAGACCGTGAGTCTCGACAGTTAAGTTATGCAATGCTAACTTTTGGCGAAAGTTAGGCTGCCATAATTAACGGGGGAGACGACCGCGCGTGCCTCTACCAACGGACGTTGCTGCGACCTCGCGCGTCGACAGCGACGTCGTCAGTCGATTTGCCACCTCTTGCCGCGCGCTGGGCCTATCGGTGCATGATCGGCGCCGTCCGGCAGATCTGTCGGCGGCGCGCGCAGGGTTTGCCGAGCTCACCCGAATCGCCCGCGAGCAGTGCGACGCGTGGACGGGCTTGGCCGCCGCGGGCGAAACAAGCGCACGGGTGATCGAATCCGTGTGGCAGACGGTCAACTCGGCCGGTGTGCTGCAGCGCGAGGTCGACCTCGCCGACGGCGATCTGGTGTTCATTTACGAGACCGGGTTGTACCTGCAGTTCGCGGCGTCGACGCCGGACGACTTCGCGCTGGCGTACGCCGTCACTCTCTGCGATTCCGGCGAGTATGCGGCCGCAGACAAGCTCGTCGATCCCCTGATCGCCCGCCGGCCGAGCTGGCTCGAGGCACGGTGGGTTCGGGTGGCCATGTATTACCGGACCGAGCGCTGGTCGGACGTGGTGCGGCTGCTCACCCCGATCGTCAACGATTCGAAGCTCGACCAGAAGTATGCCCATGCCGTGCGCATCGCCCTTGGCACCGCGCTGGCCAGGTTGGGCATGTTCGCCCCGGCGCTGTCCTACCTGGAGGACCCCGCCGGGCCCGTGGATATCGCCGCTGTCGACGGAGCGCTGGCCAAGGCGTTGTCGCTGCGGGCACAGGGTGAAGACCTCGACGCCGCCGATGTGCTGGCTCAGCTCTACGCCGCCAACCCCGAGAACAAAGAGGTCGAGGCGGCGATCTCGGATACGTCGTACGGCATCGTGCCGACGACCGCCGGCCGCATCGAAGCCCGCTCCGATCCATGGGATCCCGGTACCGAGCCGACCGAAACGGACTTTGTCGATCCCGGCGCCAAGGAGCGCAAGGCCCACCTGCTGATCGAGGCCGAGGCCGAGCTCGCCGAGTTCATCGGTCTCGAAGAGGTCAAGTATCAGGTTGCCCGGCTGAAGAGCTCGGTCGCCATGGCGATCCGTCGCCAAGAGCGCGGGCTGACCGTGGCCAACCGCGCCAACCACCTGGTGTTCGCGGGCCCGCCCGGCACCGGTAAGACGACGATCGCGCGTGTGGTCGCCAAGATCTATTGCGGGCTGGGGATTCTCAAGAAGGAAACGGTTCGCGAGGTGCACCGCGCCGACCTGATCGGCCAGCACATCGGCGAGACCGAGGCCAAGACCAACGGCATCATCGACAGTGCGCTGGACGGCGTGCTCTTTCTCGACGAGGCCTATGCGCTGGTTTCGACGGGAGCGAAGAACGACTTCGGCCTCGTCGCCATCGACACCCTGCTGGCCCGCATGGAAAACGACCGCGAGCGGCTGGTCGTGATCGTCGCGGGGTACCGCAAGGACCTTGACGCGTTCCTCGACACCAACGAGGGCCTGCGTTCGCGGTTTACCCGCAGCATCGACTTCCCGTCCTACTCGCCGCATGAACTCGTGGAGATAGCAACGCGCATGGCCGAGAAGCGAGACAGTGTGTTCGAGCCGGCGGCCCTGCAGCACATGGACGCGCTGTTCGGTCAACTCGCCTCCGCCACCACACCCGACGCCAACGGGGTGGAGAGGCGCAACCTCGACATCGCCGGTAACGGCCGGTTCGTCCGCAACCTGGTGGAGCGCTCCGAAGAGGAGCGCGAGTTCCGTCTCGACCACTCCGACGCCGAAGATTTCACCGATGACGACCTGATGACCATCACCGACCAGGACGTCACCAGATCCGCTATCCCATTGCTTCGCGGCCTCGGTCTGGCGGTGTCCGAATGAGCGGCACCGACGGGGGTGGCGACCGCCGTGAGTTCACGTCCCGAACCCCGGTCAACGAGAACCCCGATCGCGTCGTCTATCGGCGCGGGTTCGTCACGCGTCACCAGGTGTCGGGCTGGCGATTCATCATGCGGCGCATCGCATCCGGCGTTGCCCTGCATGACACCCGGATGCTTGTCGACCCACTGCGGACGCAGTCACGCGCGGTCCTCGTCGGGGCGCTCGTGCTCATCACCGGGCTAGCCGGGTGCTTCGTCTTCTCGCTCATCAGGCCCGGCGGGGTGGCGGGTAACGACGCGATATTGGCGGACCGCACCACGTCGGCCCTCTACGTGCGCCTTGGCGACCAGTTGCACCCAGTGTTGAACCTGACCTCGGCCCGCCTCATCGCCGGTCGGCCCGACAACCCGACCACGGTGAAGACCAGCGAGATCGACCAGTTCGCGCGCGGCAACCTGATCGGTATCCCCGGTGCGCCAGAACGCATGGTGCAGAACACGACCGGCGATGCGGACTGGACAGTGTGCGACGGCACCTCGGGACCGGCCACGGGCGTGACGTTGATTGCCGCCCCGCTCACCGACGGCGGCGAGCGCGCCGCGGCGCTTCTGAGTAACGAGGCCATCCTGGTCGCCAACGAGACTGGACCCAACGCGGGCACGTGGCTGCTGTGGGACGGCCGCCGCAGCACCATCGACCTCGACGACCGTGCCGTCACCGGTGCGCTTGGTCTCGGGTCGGAGTCTTCCCGGGCTCCCGCCAGCCGTTCCATCGCGGCGGGACTGTTCAACGCGATTCCCGAGGCGCCGGCGCTGAGTGCCCCGCTCCTGCCGGGCGCAGGTGAACCGACGAGCTACGTACTGCCGGTGCCCGCACCGGTCGGTGCGGTCGTGACGTCGTTTGGCGCTGACAGCTCGCTGCAGCATTACGCGGTACTTCGTGAAGGGCTGCAACCGATTTCACCGGTGGTCGCGGCGATACTGCGCAATACGAACTCGTATGGGCTGAACCAGCCCCCCCGGCTCGGGGCCGACGACATCGCCCGTTTGCCGGTGGCGAGCGCCATCGACGACGACGCCTACCCGCGCGAACCGGTCACCATCGTCGACGCCGCCGATGCGCCGTTGACGTGCGCCCAGTGGACACGGCCGGCCGACGCGACCGGAGGTACTCTCCAATTGCGCACCGGCGTAACACTTCCGGTGTCCGATGAGCTTCGCACGGTGGCCCTGGTCGGCGCGGGTTCGGGCACCACGGCCGACCGCGTCGTGCTGACGCCAGGCTCCGGCTTCCTGGTCCAGACCGTCGGCCAGGACGGTGGAGGGTCATCGACCCAGCCGGTCGGCGGAGCCAACTTCTGGCTCAGCGACACCGGTGTCCGATACGGCCTGGACACCGAAAATGACCAGAAGACAATCACGGCGCTCGGACTCACCCCGCCGCCGCTGCCGATCCCGTGGTCAGTGCTGAGCCAGTTCGCGGCGGGGCCGACGTTGTCACGTACCGACGCCCTGCTGGCCCACGACGGGCTCGCAGCCGACCCCCGCCCCGCTGTCGTGAGGGAGACCCAACCGTGAGCGCCGTTTGCAAGCGAACCATCAGCACAGAACGCGCCGGACGAGCCGAGGCCGGCGCGTGAGCCGGCTCATCTTTGGGGCGCGTCGCCGGATTGCGCCGCCCACCACGCGCAAGGGCACCATCACGATCGAACCGCCGCCGGAACTGCCCCGGATGGTGCCGCCGTCATTGCTGCGACGGGTGCTGCCCTATCTGATCGTCATCCCGATCATCGGCATGATCGTCGCGCTGGTCGCCACCGGCATGCGACTGATGTCGCCGACGACGCTGTTCTTCCCGTTCGTCCTGCTGCTGGCCGCGACCGCGCTCTACCGCGGCACCGACAACAAGATGCGCACAGAGGAAGTGGACGCCGAGCGAGCCGACTATCTGCGCTATCTCTCGGTCGTTCGCGACAACGTTCGCGCCCATGCCGCCGAACAGCGTGCGGCCCTTGAGTGGTCGCATCCCGACCCCGCGCTGCTCGCCGAGGTGCCGGGCACCCGCCGCCAGTGGGAGCGTGATCCGGGCGACAGTGATTTCCTGGTGGTGCGAACGGGTTTGCACGACGCGCCGCTCAACGCCGCGCTGCGGGTCAAGGACAGCGCCGACGAGGTCGACCTCGAACCGGTATCGCACACCACATTGCGTGGACTGCTCGACGTGCAGCGCACGGTGCGTGCGGTACCCGCGGGTATCGACTTGGCCAAGGTCTCGCGGATCACCGTGCTCGGTGAACTCGACGACGTTCGCGGCGCGTTGCGGGCGTGGATCACCCAGGCCGTCACCTGGCACGACCCCGCCCTCCTCGGTGTCGCACTGGCATCACCGGATTTCGAAGGCGACGACTGGGCGTGGCTGAAGTGGTTGCCGCACAACGACATGCCGGGTTCGACAGATGGTGCCGGTCCGGCACGCTATCTCGGCGCCGACGTCGCGCAGCTGCGGCTGCTGCTTGACCCCGCGCTCGACGACCGCGGTCTGTTCGGCTCCGGCGCGGATGCCAGTGTCAAGCACCTCCTGATCGTCGTGGACGACCCCGAGGCAGATCCCAATGTGCTCCTACCGCGGGGCGGACTGTCCGGGGTGACTCTGGTGCACCGCGCCACCGAGCCCCCACACCGGGAGCAGTATGCCGACCCGGAACGACCCATCCTTCGCGTCGTGGACGGCAAGCTCGAGCGCTGGCAGACCGGCGGCTGGGCGCCGTATGTCGACGCGGCCGATCACCTCGGCGTCGCCGCCGCCCGCCACGTCGCACGACGGCTGTCGCGGTGGGATTCGAACCCGAGCCACGCGCGTACGAGCAATGCCGGGGTGGCCACGTTCTCGACTCTGCTGGGTATTCCTGACGCCGCGGCGTTGGACGTCGCGAGTCTGTGGGCGCCGCGTGCGCGTGCCGACGAGCTGCGGGTGCCCATCGGCGTGACGTCAACCGGCGACCCGCTGGTCTTCGACCTCAAGGACGAGGCAGAGGGCGGCATGGGCCCCCACGGCCTGATGATCGGCATGACCGGCTCGGGTAAGTCGCAGACGTTGATGTCGATCCTCTTGTCGCTGTTGACCACTCACTCCGCCGACCGGCTGATCGTCATTTACGCCGATTTCAAGGGTGAGGCCGGCGCCGACATCTTCCGAGACTTCCCGCAAGTCGTCGCCGTCATCTCCAATATGGCCGAGAAGCGTTCGCTCGCTGACCGGTTCGCCGACACGCTGCGCGGTGAAGTCGCGCGCCGCGAACAGCTGTTGATGGAAGCGGGGCGCCGGGTACAGGGCAGCGCCTTCAGTTCGGTACTCGAATACGAGGCTTACCGTTCTTCGTCGACCGACGGGGCCTACGATCTACCGCCGCTGCCGACGCTGCTCGTCGTCGCCGACGAGTTCTCCCTGATGCTGTCCGACCATCCCGAGTACGCCGACCTCTTCGACTACGTCGCGCGCAAGGGCCGTTCGTTCCGTATCCACATACTGTTCGCGTCGCAGACTCTCGACGTCGGCCGCATCAAGGACATCGACAAGAACACCTCCTACCGCATCGGTCTGAAGGTGGCAAGCCCGGCTGTCAGCCGCCAGATCATCGGCGTCGAGGACGCGTTCCACATCGAGGCGGGCCCGGAGCACAAGGGCGAGGGCTATCTGGTGCCGACTCCTGGCGCCATGCCGGTCAAATTCCGCGGCACCTATGTCGATGGCATCTACGACCCGCCCCGGGTTGAGAAGTCAGTTGTCGTGCAGTCGATTCCGGCTCCACAGCTGTTCACCGCCGGGCATGTCGAGGCGCCGGCAGACCTGGTGGAGGTCGTCGAACCCGCGGCGCGCGAGGATCGCGCGCCACGCAAGCTCGTCGCCACGATCGGCGATCAGCTGTCGCACTACGGTCCCAAGGCGCCGCGACTGTGGCTGCCCCCGCTGGATGAGTCGATACCGCTGGACGAGCTGCTGACCCGCGCCGACGTGTCCGAGCGCGAATGGCGCTGGCCGCTCGGCGAGATCGACCGCCCGTTCGCGATGCGGCGTGACCCGCTCATCTTCGACGCGACCTCCGCCGCGGCCAATCTCCTGATCCACGGTGGACCGAAATCGGGTAAGACGACAGCGCTGCAGACCTTCATACTGTCGGCCGCCGCGCTGCACTCACCCAGCGACGTCACGTTCTACTGCCTGGACTACGGTGGCGGCCAACTGCGCGCGCTGGAAGACCTTGCGCACGTCGGTAGCGTCGCCTCTCCGCTCGAACCCGAGCGCATCCGGCGCACGTTCGGCGAGCTCGAACAGCTGCTGCGGGCTCGCCAAGCCCGCGGCCACTCCGGCAACGGTGAACGCGACAAGTACGGCGAGGCATTCCTCGTCATCGACAACCTGTACGCGTTCAGCCGCGACAACACCGACACCTTCAACACGCGGAACCCGTTGCTGGCCAAGGTCACCGAGCTTGTCAACACAGGTATGTCCTACGGCATCCACGTCATCGTCACCACCCCGAACTGGCTCGAGGTGCCGTTGGCGATGCGCGACGGGCTCGGCTTGCGGCTCGAGCTCAAGCTGGCGGATCCGCGGGACAGCAATGTGCGTGTGACGGGGGCGCTGCGCAGGCCAGCTGAGGCGGTGCCCGCCGATCAGCCGGGCCGCGGCCTGACGATGGCCGCCGAGCACTTCCTCTTCGCGCAGCCGTCGCTGCGTGACATCGCGGTCATCAACGCACGGCACCCGGGCGTCGCGGCCCCGCCGGTCCGCCTGCTGCCGAACGACCTCGCCCCCAGCGCGGTGGCGCCGTTGTATCCAGCGCCGGAGCACGTGGTCGTCGGACAGCGCGAGGAGGACCTGGCCGCGGTGTCGTTGGCGTTCAACGACAATCCGCTGCTGATGGTGTTCGGCGACTCGAAGTCGGGCAAGACCACGTTGCTGCGCCACGTGATCCGGACAGTCCGCGAGAATTCGACACCCGACCGGGTGGCGTTCACGGTTGTCGACCGTCGTCTGCATCTCGTCGACGAACCGCTGTTCGAAGACAACGAGTACACCCCGAACATCGATCGAATCACTCCCGCGATGCTGGGGCTGTCGGCGCTACTCGAGAAGCGTCGCCCGCCTGCTGGTCTCACCCCGCAACAGCTGAGCGGGTGGACCTACCAGCCCGGAGCGGATGGACACACCCACTATCTGATCATCGACGACGTCGACCAGATCCCGGACGCTCCCGCCGTGAGTGGGCCGTTCGTCGGGCAGCGGCCATGGACTCCAATCATCGGATTGCTTTCGCAGGCAAGCGAGCTCGGGCTGCGCGTCATCGTCACGGCGCGGGCGACCGGTTCGGCGCACGCGCTTATGACCGCGCCTCTGCTGCGTCGCCTGAACGAGCTGCAGGCCGCGATCGTGATGTTGTCCGGCAACCCGCAGGACAGCGGAAAGATCAGGGGTCACCGGTTCCGCAGGCTACCGGCAGGCCGCGCCATGTTGCTCGACGACGGCGATGCCCCGACGTTCCTGCAACTCGTCAATCCGCTCGCCGACGCAGTGCACGGCAGTGCGGGCAATACCGGAAACAGAGGAAGGGAGTTCAACTGATGACTCTGCGCGTAGTTCCCGAGGGCCTGGCTGCGGCGAGTGCCGCCATCGAAGGGCTCACCGCTCGGCTGGCAGCCGCCCACGCCGCGGCCGCACCCGCGGTCACCGCTGTCATGCCGCCCGCTGCCGACGCGGTGTCGCTGCTGACCGCTGCGGGTATGAGCGCACATGGTGTGCAACACAACACGATGGCCGCGTTTGGCGTCGAGGAACTCGGACGCTCCGGCATCGGAGTTGGACAGTCCGGTATCAGCTATGCCACCGGAGACGCAGTGGCCGCTGTGTCCTATTTGGCGGCCCACGGGCCGCGCGGTAGCTGATCATGACCGCCCCCATCTTTATGGCCCTCGCCCCGGAGGTCCATTCGGCGATGCTCAGCAGCGGCCCCGGACCGGGTTCGCTGCTGGCAGCCGCAGGGGCGTGGCAATCGTTGTCCGCCGAATACTCCTCGGCCGCAGCGGAGTTGACAGGCATACTCGGCGGAGTCCAGGGCGGTGCCTGGGAGGGACCGAGCGCTGAGCAGTACGTGGCGGCACATGCTCCATACCTGGCGTGGCTGGCGCAGGCCAGTGCGAACAGCGCGGCGACCGCCGTCGCGCACGAGACCGCGGCGGCGGCCTACACCGTGGCGCTGGCGGCGATGCCCACCTTGCCTGAGTTGGCGCTCAACCACGCGATGCACGGCGTGCTGGTTGGCACGAATTTCCTAGGGATGAACACGATCCCGATCGCGTTGAACGAAGCCGACTACGTGCGGATGTGGATTCAGGCCGCCACGACCATGAGCACATATCAGGCGGTGTCGGGTGCAGCGGTGGCCGCCGCGCCGACGACCACGCCTGCGCCGTTCCTACTCACTCCCGGTGTCGGAGAAGCCGGTTCGGCGGCGGCCGACGCGCAGCAGTCGGCCGCGATGTTGACTGCCGCGGATGCCGGGGCCGCACAGAATCTCGCCGACTCCATCTCGGATTTCCTGCAACAGTTGGTACGGTTCTTCGAGGACTTTTTCGAGTCAATCCTGAACTTCGCGCGGCAGTTCTTCACCAGCGTCTTGGACCTTCTCAACAACGTCCTGAACGACTTCTTGGGGTTGTTCTTGAACCCGTCGTCGGGAGTGCTGCTCTTCTTCATCGCCTACCAGGCGATCACTCAGCCGCTCGGCTGGGCCACGTGGTCGATGATCTTCGCTGCTCCGATAGTTCTGCCGCTGATGATCGCCGGCATTTACCAGTATCTGAACCCGCCACAAGCGCCGGCTCCCGCCCCCGCCCCAGCCCCCGCACCGGCCCCTGCCCGGCCCGCTCCGGTGTCGCGGGCTGAGAGCCTGCCCCCGATGACGTCGGTGGCGCCGACGGTGCCCACGGGAACCGCCGCGCCCACATCGGTCAGTGCCGGTGCCGCCCCCGCGGGTGGTGCGCCGGCCCCGGGCGTGGGTGCCGCTGTGCCGTACGCGATCGCCGGTCCCGGTCCGGACGGCGGTGTCTCCCCGACGTTCCGGGAAGGTGCCAGCGCCAAGGCGCCCGCATCCGACATCGCGGCATCGGCCGCGGCCGCGGCCGCGGCGTCGTCGTTGGCCAAACGCAAGGCCCGCCGCAAACGCGCGCAGCCGATCCATCAACGCCAATACGCCGATGCGTACCTGGATTACGAGCCCGAACCCGATGACACCCCGCCCGCCGAGCCACGGTCACGCATGCGTGCATCCGAACGAGGCGCTGGGGCAGTGGGTTTCGCCGGCGCGGCAGGATCTCCGGGGACGTCCGAGACCGAGCAGGCCTCCGGCCTGACCGAGCTCGCCGGCGACTCGTTCGGCGGCGGACCCAAAGAGCCCATGTTGCCCCGCGACTGGGACCAAGAGGGGGGAACGCGCGACTGAACAGACCACCTGACCGCAACCGCCCCCATCAGAGGTAAGAATCGAAAGGAATTGCCATGAGCATGTTGGACGCTCACATCCCGCAACTGGTCGCCTCAGAGGCGGCGTTCTCCGCCAAGGCGGCATTGATGCGCAGCACCATGGCCCAGGCTGAGCAGGCGGCGCAGTCGTCGCAGGCCTTCCACATGGGCGAGTCCTCCGCCGCCTTCCAGGCGGCGCACGCTCGTTTCATCGAGGTCTCCGCCAAGATCAATTCGCTGCTTGACATCGCGCAGGTCAACATCGGCGACGCCGCAGGCACCTACGTGGCTCAGGACGCCGCTGCAGCAAGTACCTACACCGGAATTTGAGATCTGAACTTTTCACACTGACGATTAGGAGAATCGGATGTCGCAGATCATGTACAACTACCCGGCGATGCTGGGGCACGCCGGCGAGATGGCCGGCTATGCGGGTGCCATGCACGGCGTCGGCGCTGATATCGCCAGCGAGCAGGCCGCCTTGGCGAGCGGCTGGCAGGGCGACACCGGGATGAGCTACCAGGCGTGGCAGGCGCAGTGGAACACCGCACTCGAGGAGCTTGTGCGGGCCTACCGCTCGATGGCGGCCACCCACGAGACCAACACCATGTCGATGAGCGCCCGCGATGCGGCCGAAGGCGCCAAGTGGGGTGGCTGAGGATCGGTGACCGCTAACGCAGTCGAGCTGACGGCGGAGCAGGCCTGGTTCATCGCTGATGCGTTGAGTGCCGGGAGCTTTCCCTGGGTGCTCGCCATCACGCCGCCGTTCAGCGATCACGCGCAGCGTGCGGCAGTCGCGGCCAGGCTCTCCGCGGAGCTGGTGGGCCTGGGGGTGATGACCGAGGACGGGATCATCGATCCAGGTGTCCGCCAATGGGTCGCCGCCACCTGCTGGGCACGGCGCTGGCTCGAGCTCAGATTCGTGCGCGGATCGGGAAACATGTTGCGCGGGCAGGTCGCACGTCGCGACCTGCACACCGACGAACACACCGTCGCCCTGCGCAGCGGCGGCCTGATCACGTTCACGACGCTCGACATCGACCATCCGCAGACATTGGCGCCCGTCCTGACCGCGGGGCTGTCGGGCCGGCCCCCGGCGACATTTGAGGAGTTCACAATTCCCGCACGGACCGGGGCACGCGCCGACGAGCAGCTGCGTGGGGGCGCGGAGCTCGACGAGGTCATGGAGTTCCTCGCCATCCCGCAGAAAGCGCGCGCAGTCGTCGAGGCGGCGTACTCGACCGACCGCAGTTATGTGGAGATCGTCGCCGGTGATCAGCGCGACGGCCACCGCGTCAGCACGAATGTCGGCGTCAGCATCGTGGACACCCGAGAAGGCCGCGTCCTCGTGACCCCGTCGAAAGCCTTTGACGGGGAGTGGGTGTCGACCTTCACATCCGGCACACCGTTGGCCATCGCCACCGCGATGGAGCGGCTCACTTCCACACTGCCCGACGGGCCGTGGTTCCCCCACCAGCAGTTGACCCGAGACTTCGACTCGGACCAGAGAACGGAACACCAGCAATGGCGTCAGACAGTCTGAACGGCACTACCTCCTTGGACTCCTCGGCCTCCTTGGCTCCAACGCCGGCCATGCCGATCGTTCGCGTTGCCGTACTCGCTTCGGGCAGCCCGGAAGATTCGGTCGGCGGTCGAATCACCGATATGGCGCTGCCGACCGAGCTTCCCCTGCGCGAACTCCTGCCCGCGGTGCGACGGATGGCGGTGACGGCCGACGACACTGTCGATGCGGTGCCCCTTTCTCTTGCACCGATCGGTGGAGCGCCGTTCAGCCTGGACGCCACGCTGAACACCGTCGGCGTCGTCGACGGTGACCTCCTGACTTTGCAACCCGTTCCGGCCGGACCGCCGGCCCCGCGGATCGTGGAGGACATTGCGGATGCGGCGGTGATCTTCTCCGCCGCGCGGGAAAAGCCATGGGGCGCTGGACATGTTCAGCGCGGTGCGGCTGTCGCCGTCATCGGTCTGATGCTGGCCGCGACGGTGTTCGCCGCCGCGCACCGCGTTGCCACCGGTGGCCTAGCGGGGCTCATCGCGGCGTGCGGCATTGCGGTGCTCGCCGTGCTCGCCACCATGCTCGCGTGGGGGCGTACGCCGAAATTGGCGACGGCTCTTTCCATCACCGCACTGGTGCCGATCGCCGCGGCACTTGGTTTGGCCGTCCCCGGCGGGTCCGGGGCGTCTCAGATATTGCTCGCTGCTGCCGGGGTGACCGCCTGGTCGATTGTGAGCATCACCGTCGCCGAGCGCGCGATCGCGGTCTTCACCGCGGCCACTGTCATCGGGGTTGGGACGCTGATCACCGCGGGAGCGGCCGCGATCTGGGAGTTGGACACCGTCGTCATCGCCTCGGTGTTGATCGTGCTTGCGCTTCTGGTCACCGTGCAGGCCGCACAACTGTCGGCGATGTGGTCGCGCCTGCCGGCGCCGGTGATTCCCGCGCCCGGTGATCCGACCCCGCCCCCGCCGTCGCTCAAGGTGCTCGAAGACCTGCCGCGGCGGGTACGGCTGGGCGACTCGCACCAGACCGGCTTGATCGCCGGCGGTGTGGTGCTCGCCACCGCGGGCGCGTGGCTTCTCGCCGGCCCGCCGGGGGTCTCCTACTGGACGTGGTACGTCGTGGGTGCGGTGGCGTTGGGCGCTGCGTTGCGAGCGCGGGTGTTTGATTCCGCACCGGGTAAGGCGTGGTTACTCGCCCAGCCGTCCTTGATGGCCGCCCTGTTCCTCGCGGCGTTCGCCACCGAGGGTCGCTACACCGCGGCCTGGTGGGCGCTGGCGGCGCTGGCAGGCCTGACGGCGGTGTTCGTGTTCGCGGCGCTGGTCCCGCGGCTCGCGTCGCCCGACACGTACTCGTTGCCGATGCGCCGACTCGTCGGCTTCCTGGCTTCCGGCGTCGACGCGTCGTTGATTCCGGTGCTCGCTTACCTCGTCGGACTGTTCGCCTGGGTCTTGAATCGATGAGGCGTTGATGCACGCGAAGCTGCGGACACTCCTCGCGGCCGTGACGGTACCGCTGGCCGTCGCGGTGGTGAGTTGTCCTGCGGCAGGGGCGATCACACCGCCTGAGCTGGATCCTTCAGCGTTACCGCCGTCGGGAACCGACGGTCCCGTACAGCCGTGGGCGCAGCGCAGTCCGTGCGTCGCGGCCGGCCTGCTACCCGGCACCGACCTGGCTGCGGTCAGCCCGAACCAGTCGATGCTCAACCTTTCCGGCGGGTGGCAGTACAGCCGCGGGGACGGGCAGCTCGTGGCCGTGCTCGACACAGGAGTTCGGCCAGGACCACGCCTACCGAACGTCGACCCGGGCGGCGACTTCGTCGAATCGACGGACGGTCTGGCGGACTGCGATGGACACGGGACGTTGGTGGCGGGTCTGATCGCCGGGCAACCGGGCGCCGACAGCTTCTCCGGAGTTGCGCCCGGCGCGCGGATTCTGTCGATCCGTTCGACGTCGGCACGATACGCACCACGCGAGTCGGGTGAGGATCCGGCGATTGCACGAGTGGTTCTCGACATCGCAACGCTCGCAAGGGCGATCGTGCGCGCGGCCGATCTCGGCGCTCGCATCATCAATATCTCCGCCGTTACCTGCCTGCCCGCCAACAAGATCGTCGACCAGACTGAGCTCGGTGCGGCGCTGCGCTATGCCGCTGTGGAGAAGGATGCGGTGATCATCGCGGCCGCCGGGAACAATAAGGCCGGGTTGAATCCCGGCTCCGCATGTCTGTCGAATCCGCTGTCGGATCCGGGCCGTCCCGAGGACCCGCGGAACTGGGCAGGCGTAATGGAGATCTCGATTCCGTCGTGGTGGCAGCAGTACGTGCTGTCCGTCGGCTCGCTCAACTCCTCCGGTACGCCGTCGGAGTTCACCGCGGCCGGGCCCTGGGTGGGGATAGCGGCGCCTGGCGAGAACATCACCTCGGTCGGAAACGCCGACGGCGGCGGCCTCGCGAACGCGTTGCCGAACGATCAAGGGGGGCTCTTCGGGCTCAACAGCGCCAGCTTCGCCGCGGCGTATGTCTCCGGTGTTGCGGCGTTGGTGCGTAGCCGATTTCCGGAGCTGACGGCCGAGCAGGTGATCGACCGTCTGACGGCAGGCGCGCAGGGTGCGGCCCGCGCACCGTCGAACCTGACCGGCGCCGGGCTGGTCGATCCGGTTGCCTCGTTGACGTGGGATATCAACCCCGCGAGCGACCTCGCCGGTGAACCTCAAGCCAAGCCGGTCGCGGCCCCGCCGCAGCCCGCACCGCCGGATTCCACGCCGCGCACAGTCGCGTTCGTCGGTACCGGCGTCCTGGCGTTGATCGCGGCCATCACGGCGGCAGTCGCCACACATAGACGAAAGACGGAGACAAAGTGACCATCCGAATCGGGCTCGCGCTGCTGTTCATCGTTCCCGCGGCGATGACCTATCCGTGGGATTCCGACATCGACCGGTGGATAGTGGGTGTCGCCATCGGCGTCACGTTGTTCCTCTTCGCTTGGTGGCGTGGGGTTTTCGTGACGAACATGATCAGTCGGAGATGTGCGATCTGGCGGCGTAACCATTCCACGCCGAGGGCGTCGGCATCAAACGACGTCACTCTGGTATTGCACGTCGACGATCCGGCGGGAGTGGGTCTGCCGCTGCCGTTGGTGGCCGGCTACGTGGAGCGCTTCGGCGTCCGGAGCCAGAATGTGCGGGTGACAAATCGCGGCGAACGTGGCGTTCGCACAACGTGGATCACCATTACGCTGAGTGCTGCCGACAATCTGGCCGCGCTGAGGGCCCGTTCTCCTGAATTGCCGCTGCACGATACGGCCGAGATAGTGGGTCGCCGGTTGGTCGATCACCTTCGCGAGACAGGCCTATCGGCCAGTATCGTCGACGATGCTCCCAAACCGCTTGCCGGTCGCGGCCGCGAAAAGTGGCGCGGGGTCAGCGACGACAACGGGTTAGTATCGGCATACCGAATCCCGGTCGACGACAACCTCGCCGAGCGGTTCGCCGAGGTGTGGTCGCAGTCGATACCGACCTGGACCGCCATCGAATTCAGCGGTACCTCAGCACATCCCACGGTGTCAGCGTTATGCGCATTCCGGACGGCGGAGGCGGAGCGTGGAGCGCCAGTCGCCGGACTCACTCCTGCGCCCGGCATCCAGTGGCCGCTGCTGACCGCGTTGGATCCGGCGTCGGCGGACCGTCTGGACATCCCAAGCGCCCCGCTGCCGCCGGGACTCTTGGAGCCGGCCGGGTGGCTGGTAGGTGGGCGCTGGTCAGTCGAACATGAAGTCACGCATGAAGCGAGTCATCCTGCGTAGGTAGTCAGGCTGACTCACATGCAGGATGTGGTTGCCCGGGAACCAGTGGAGTGCACACCGATCCCAGTGTTCCCATAGCATTTCGGCCTGCTCCGGCGGTGCGAGCCGGTCACCGAGCCCAGTGATGATCAGCCGGCGGTCCTTGGGCACCAGCGGCTCATAGTTCAGTGGCGAGGAGTATTGGGTCGCGGCCTTGGTGAGCTCCGAGCCGGTGTTCGACAGTCGGCTGCGCAGCGCGACCACCTTGTTGGCGGGAAACCATTCGTCGACGGTCTGGTCGGGTGCGACGACGGGAACGTTGGGTATGACGGCCTGGATCCGGTCGTCCACGCTGGCGATCAGTGCCGAGGTGTAGCCGCCCAGCGACATTCCGGTGAGCCCGATGCGGTCCACGCCGGTGAACTCCAGATAGTCGATGATCGAGCGGAAATCGTGTACCGCCTGCGCCATCGCCTCGGCGAAACCGGAGAAGCCATTGGCGAAGAATCCGTATCCACTGAACGGCGAGCCCTTTTCGGCACGGCTGCCATGGAACGGCATCGTGTAGAGAAGTACGTCATAGCCAGACCGGTAGAACCACGGCAGCGAGAAGAACAACCCGTTGAACAGGTACGGCGATCCCATGAATCCGTGGATCACGCACAGCGTCGGATGCGGTCCGTCGTCATGGCGCCAGTGCTGGGCGTGAACGACGTTGTTGCGAGCGAACCCGTGGCACTGCTCACGCAACGCCGGATTGACGGCTTCGAAGCTGCTGTCGAACCGGATGTTGTGCACGTTGCCCTTGGCGATCCATTCGGCGATCGGGCCGGCCGGGCGGGACGAGATCCGCGGCACGGCTGTCGGCGCCGGGAAGGACAGGGCGGGATCCTTCGCCGAAGCCAGCTCGCTGTAGAACTTCAGCTGATCTTGTTCGGCGCGCGCTCGGCTGCCACGTAGGCCGCCGACGAGTGTCGGAAGCATCGTCGTCGCGAGCAGCGAGGCGATAGCGGTGCGCAGCGCGATGTCGGCCACTGCGGATGAGTCCACAATCAGCCGCTGGCGCAGAGTGAGATCGGCGCGGCGGGGGAGTCCGCGGACGGACGCGTCGGCCCCGGGAACGTCGGGAACGGGTATCGGCGGATCCAACGGGGTGTCCGAAGTGGTCACGTCCGCATGGTAGCCGGACTGCAAGACTGGACTGATGTGGAGTCCCGACGTCTATCTGACCTATGCCGATCATCGAGGAAGGCCGTTCTTCGACCTGATGTCGCGGGTGGCCGCCGAATCGCCGCGGCGCGTGGTCGATCTTGGGTGCGGTCCGGGAAATCTCACCGTCAGCCTGGCGCAACGCTGGCCCGACGCCACCATCGAGGCATGGGACAGCTCACCGGAAATGGTCGAGGCGGCGCGCGAGCGGGGTGTCGATGCCCACGTCGGTGACGTGCAGACGTGGGAGCCTCAACCTGACACCGATGCGGTGCTGTCCAACGCTGTTCTTCAGTGGGTGCCTGGACACGCCGAGCTGCTGGTCCGATGGGCCGGTCAGCTTTCCTCGGGGTCGTGGATCGCCATGCAGGTGCCGGGAAACTTCGATGCGCCGTCGCATGAGGCCGTCCGCAGGCTCGCGCGCCATGATCGATGGGCGGAGTCGTTGCGGGACTTCCCATTCCGGAAGGGCCAGGTCGACGGACCGACGGGGTACGCCACGCTGCTCACCGACGCCGGGTGCCGGGTCGACGCGTGGGAGACGATATACGTTCACGAGCTCACCGGCGAGAATCCGGTGCTGCAGTGGATCACCGGAACGGCGTTGACGCCGGTGCGGAGCCGGCTCGACGACACACAGTGGCAGCAGTTCCGCGAAGAACTGATCCCTATGCTCGACGAGGCATACCCCATGCGGCCGGACGGCACGACGTTCTTCCCATTCCGCAGGATATTCGTTGTCGCCCAGGTGAAGTGACGCCTCAGGTCGGCAACCCGTACTGCTCTGCATCCGCGCGGTACCGGTCGACCCATTCGTCGGAGCGTTGATCGGCCTGACGTTCCAGGACTGGCGCGGGAGCCAGCCCCCGGTCCTGCCCGATTGCCTGGAGGACGTCGCCGACAATTTGAGTGAGGTTGCGCCACAACACCGGATAGGAGATCTGCATCGGATCGACATTCTCCTCGTTGAACCAGTTGCGCCAGCCCTCCTCCTGTGCGCGCAGCATGTTGATGACGTGGGCGATGGCCCCGGCATGGTATTCGGCACGGGAATCTCGCGTCGGATCGGGACGGCCGCGCCAGACTTTGGTCTTGATCGCAGGCCATGTCATTTGGGTCGACGTCGGCTGAGGCGCTAGAGAACGCCACCGCGCTTCGCCCCGGCTTCCCACGAGGCGACCTTGCCAAGCGCGGACCAGTCGAGATCGGCGCCGCCGTTGGCGAGCAGGGTGAGGAAGCGGTCGCGGATCAGGCTGGCCACCGGCAGCGGTACCTGTAGCGACTCGGCCGCGGCGAGAACGAGGCGGACGTCCTTCAGCCCTAGCGAAGCGGCGAACCCGGCCGGCTCGAACTCCTCGCGCGCCATCAATCCGCCGTATGTCCTGTACACCGGCGCGTCGAACAGGGTTGACGTGAGCAGCTCCACGTACTCACGCTTGTCCACACCTGCCTTTTCCACCAGCGCCATCGCCTCACCGAGCGATTCGATGACAGACGCGATAAGGAAGTTTCCAGTCAGCTTGACCAGGCTCGCGGTCTTCGGCTGCTCCGCCACGACGAACGTCCGCTGACCGATCGCATCGAACACAGGCGAAAGCGCTTGCACTGCAGCGGGTTCACCAGCGGCCACCACGAACAGTTTGGCTGCTTGCGCCGCCTCCGGTCGACCGAACACCGGAGCCGCGACGAACTCGTGGCCCGCCGCGGTATGCGCATCAGTCACCCGCTCCGCGAGCCCGACACTGATCGTGCTCGACGACACGTGGGTGGCGCCGGACGGAAGCGAGGCGAGGATGCCCCCGTCGCCGAACGTCACCGCCTCCACTGCATCGTCGTTGGCCAGCATCGTGATGACGATGCCGCCACGGCAGGCCTCGGCGACCGTCCGCGCCGCCTTCGCGCCCCGCTGCGCCAAGGCGTCGACCTTGTCCTGCGAGCGGTTGTACCCCGTCACCTCGTGCCCAGCGTCGAGCAGATTGGCGGCCATACCCGCGCCCATGTTTCCCAGTCCTACAAACCCGATCTTCATGGCTTCCACCATGCCGGGTCTGCCTGGGAAACACCTAGCCCTTGCGGCGAACGGGCTCAGCTCATCTCGGCGGCGCGGTGAACCGCGTTCACGATGCCCTGGTAGCCCGTGCACCGGCAGAAGTTCCCCGACAAGCCCTCGCGGACCTCTTCATCGGTCGGCTTGGGGTTGTCACGCAACAGCGCGGTGATCGACACGACGAACCCCGGAGTGCAGAACCCACACTGCAGACCGTGGCACTCGCGCATCGTCGACTGGATCGGCGACAGCTCGCCGTCCTCGCCGGCAATACCCTCGACCGTGGTGACCTCGCTGCCGTCCGCCTGGACCGCGAACATCAGGCACGCGCGAACCGCCTGCCCGTCGACCATCACCGTGCACGCCCCGCACGCACCGTGCTCGCACCCCAGATGTGTGCCCGTCAGCCCACAGTTCTCCCGCAGGTAGTCCGCGAGCGTCAGCCGCGGTTCCACGCTCGCTTCGGTATGAACTCCGTTGACGGACACCCGGACTGGCCACTCATGCATTGCTTGCCCCTGTGATTTCACTGATCGCAGATGCGAAGGCACGGGCCACCATCGTGGCCCCGACCTTGGCTCGGTACGCGGCCGACCCCTGCAGGTCGGCCGGAATGTCGTCGAGGCCGTCGAGCGCGAGCCGACCGACCTCCTCGGCGGGGATCTCGCCGACCGCTCGGCCGACGATCGCTTCCTCCGCAGCGCGGCCGCGCAGCGGCGTCGACCCCAGCCCGAGCAGGCCTATTCCACAGCGCGCGATTCGGTCGTCGGAGTCCACCTCGACCGCGACCGTCGCCCCCGCGATCGCGAAGTCACCGTGCCGACGGGCGAACTCCTCGACCGCGAAACCCGACCGGTCGCCCCACACCGGGAACCTCACCGCGGTGAGGATCTCGCCAGTCTGCAACGACGTCTCCCACAGCCCGGTGAAGAACTCCGCGGCCGGAATCTGCCGAGTGCCCTTCGAAGAGACCGCCTCCATCTGCGCGTCCAGCGCCAGCGCGACGGCGGCGTACTCCGCGGCGGGGTCCGCGTGTGCGATCGCGCCGCCAAGCGTGCCCCTGGTCCGGATCTGGAAGTGCCCGATATGCGGCGTCGCCAACGTCAGCAGCGGCACCGAATCGGCGACCTCGTCATCCATTCCGACGAATGCGTGCGAAGTGCCTGCGCCGATGCGGACCTCGCCATCGCAGCGGTCGATGCTCTGCAGTTCCTCGATCCGCGAGATGTCGACCAGGTTCTCGAAATGCGTCAGCCGCATGGCGAGCATCGGGACCAGGCTCTGACCGCCGGCCAGGATCTTCGCGTCGTCGCCGAACTCATCGAGAAGATCGGCCGCCTCCTTGACGGAGTCCGGCCGGTGATACGCGAAGGGTGCAGCTTTCACGGCCGCAGCCGCTCGGCCGGCGACATCGTGCCAAGCAGCCGCAACAACGCCGCCTGCAGATCGTCGGCGACCACCGCCGCTGGCGACTTGCGTTTGCGCCGTCCGAGCAGGAATCCGACGGCCGCACCCGCGCCGACCGCGGCCACCACCGGTCCGTACCGCTTGGCCAGCGACGGGGCCACCGCCTTGACCAGGGTCAGGGAATCGATGACGTTGTCCGGTTGCGCTGCGGCGGTTGCGGCTTCAGCGGTGGGCACTTGCGTCTCCGCGGATCCGCCGAGCAGGTCGGCCTCCAAGTTCTTGGCGAACTGCCCGATCAAGCTGCTGGACACGTCGGCAAGCACACCTCGGCCGAACTGGGCCGCTTTACCGGAGATGGTCAGGTCCGTCGTGATGACGACGGTGGTGGAGTCACCCTCGTCCTTGAGCGCGGCGGTGACGACGGCGGCGACGTTGCCGCTACCTCGGGTCTCTTTCCCGTTGGCCTTGATGACGACGCGCTGTGCCGCTTGGTCCTTCTCCTGGAAGGCCGCTTCGCCCTTGTAGGACACGGTGATCGGGCCGACCTTGACCTTCACCGCGCCGGTGAACTCGTCTCCGTCGACAGACAGCAGCTGCGCTCCGGGAATGCATGGGGCGACCCGTTCGACGTCGGTGAGCACCTCCCACGCCTTGGCCGCAGGTACCGCGACGCGGAATTCGTTGTTCAACTCCATTATTGGGCCTCCTCGATGAGGGCAACGATGGCGGATGGACTGGCAGGCAGGCGGGTGAGCGTGACACCGAGCGGTGCCAGCGCGTCGTTGATGGCGTTGATGACCGCGGGTGTCGCCCCGATGGCGCCGCCTTCGCCGCAACCCTTGTATCCGCCGACGCCGGGCCCCGGGATCTCGACGTGGCCAAACTCGATCGGTGGCACCTCGGTGGCTGTCGGCAGCAGATAATCGACAAACGTTGACGACAAAGGGTTTCCGTCGTCGTCGTAGACCATGTCCTCCAGCAGCGCGCCGCCGATGCCCTGCACGGTTCCGCCGGCAATCTGTCCCTCGACCACGTTGGGGTTGATCATCGGCCCCACGTCCTCGCTGACGATGTAGCGCGTCAGCTTCACGTGGCCGGTTTCGACGTCGACCTCGCACGTACACGCATGCGTGGCATTGGCCCAATGAATCATCGTGTCCGCCTTGAAGCGGGCGGTAGCCTCGAGCGTGGCCGCCATCCCCGGAGGCAGCTGCGCGGGTTCGTAGTACGAGCGGTATGCGATATCGGCGAAACTCACGCTCTTGGAGGAGTCTTCGCGCACAAAGGCTTTCGAGCCGCCCAACTCGATATCCTCCTCGCTGACTTCCAGTCGCTGGGCCGCCATCGCGATGAGCTGCTTGCGCAGCATTCCGCCCGCCTCGCTGACGGCACCTGCCGTCATCGGGCCGCTGCGGCTGCCCTGAGTCCCCGCACCGTACGGCGTCACCGCGGTGTCACCCTGAATTGTCGACACGTCCTCGATCGCAGCGCCGAGCGCGTCGGCTGTCAGCTGCACGACGGTGGTCTCGATACTGTTGCCTGAGGAACCGCCGTTCACGTAGACGTTGATCTTGCCGGTCGGCTCCATGCGAATCGTGCAGCCCTCGGTGGCGAGGTGGCCCGTTGCGGCGCCGGTCGGCTCGATGTAGGCCGAGAAGCCGAGGCCGATGTAGCGACCCTGGGCGAGCGCCTCGGCCTGTTCCTTGCGAAAGCCTTCGTGGTCAAGGATTTTCACGGCCTGCTCGAAGGTCTCCACCGGCGCCACGTGGTCATAGGGCATGCCATTGGGGTTGAAGTACGGCATCTCGTCACGGCGCAGCAGATTCTTGCGGCGCAGGTCGACGGGGTCCATGTCCATCTTGCGGGCCGCGATGTCCAGCAGCACCTCGCGCGCCAGCGTCTCGTATTGCCATGGTCCGCGGTACGCGGCGAGGCCCGCGGTGTTCGAGAAGACGGTCTTGTAGTTGAAGCTGGCCTTGGGCACCCGGTAGGGGCCGGGAAAGAACATACCAACGGCGGCGGTCGTCAGCACCGGATACGGCGTCGGGTACGCCCCGATGTCGTAGGTGAAGTCGACGTCGACGGCGAGGATGTTGCCGTCGTCGTCGAGCGCCACGCGTGACGTGCCGTCGACGTGGCGGGCCTGCCCGGCCGACATCAGGTTCTCGCGACGATCCTCGATCCACTTCAGCGCGGCGGGCACCTTGCGCGCGGCCAGCATGATGCACATGTCCTCACGCATCGGCACGACCTTCTGGCCGAACCCGCCGCCGGTGTCGCGCGTGATGACGCGCACTCCCTGCGCGGGAATGCCGAGCAGACGTGCGCAGAACGCGCGCAGTTCGTGCGGCGTCTGGGTCGATGCCCACAGCGTCAACTCGGCTGTGGCCGCCGTCCATTCGACGACCAGCCCGCGCGTCTCGATCGGCACCGGCGCGTAGATCTGCTGATAGACATTCGCAGTGGCGACATACGCCGCTGACGAGAACGTCGCCTCGTCCGGAGGTGCGCCGCCCATGCCGCCCGCCACGTTGTCGGGATAGGCCTCGTGCACGACCACGCCTGAGCCAACCGCTTTCGTGAAGTCGGCGACCGCCTTGAGAGGCTCGTAGTCGACGTCCACCAACTCGACGGCATCTTCGGCGATGTAGCGGCTTTCGGCGACGACGAGCGCGACCGGATCGCCCACGAACTTCGCTTCGCCCTCGGCCAGCGGCGGCCGGGGAGTGTCGGGGATGTCCTTGCCTGCGACCGCGTGCCAGGCCTCGATGACCTCAGGATTCAGGTCGGCGGCGGTGAACACTGCGCGCACACCCGGCAATTGCAGGGCCGCAGACGTGTCGATGCCGTTGATACGTGCTCTGGCGAACGGGCTGCGCACGAAGCAGGCATGCAACATGCCGGGGCGGGTGATGTCGTCGACGAACGTGCCGTGTCCGGTGAGCAACCGGGTGTCTTCCACGCGGGCGACTCGGGTGCCTGCGTAAGCCACGTTTTCGCTCCAATCCAAGATAGAGAGTCTGGTTATCATACTGCGAGAAACACAGTGCCGGAAGTGGAGAGCGACATTACCGCATGATTTGTCTCATCTGTCGTGATGGATCCGACCGTCGGTATCGGTAAGCGGGAGACCCCCGCCTCCCCAACGCCGCGCGATGATCTCCGCGGCGATCGAGACTGCGGTTTCCTCCGGGGTGCGCGCCCCCAGGTCGAGGCCGATAGGGCTGGATAGCCGGCTCAGCTCGGCGTCGGACAGGCCGGCCTCGCGCAGGCGGTCGATGCGGTCGTCGTGGGTGCGCCGCGAACCCATGACCCCGACGTAGCCAACCTCCGGCAGCCGCAGCGCAACCTGCAGGACACCGACGTCGAACTTGGCGTCGTGGGTGAGCACGCAGATCGCGGTGCGCGAATCGATGGCGCCCGCCTCGGCCTGTTCGGCGAGATAGCGGTCCGGCCAGGCGACCACCACTTCATCGGCACCCGGGAACCGTGCCGCGGTGGCGAAGACCGGGCGCGCGTCGCACACCGTCACGCGATAGCCCAGAAACGCACCCTGGGTGGCCAGCGCCGACGCGAAGTCGATCGCACCGAAGATCACCATCCGGGGAGGTGGGGCGTGGCTGGCGACGAACACCTCCATGCCCGTCTCCTGGCGCTGACCGTCGGGACCGTAGGACAGCACCGTCGACTGCCCGGTGGCCAATAGTCCGCGCGCGTCGTCGGTGATTGCGGCGTCGGCCCGATGCGATCCGAGCGACCCGTCGACCTCGCGCTGCCCGATCACAAGCCTGCGCCCCACCAGGCGCGGGTTTGGGTGCGCGATCACGGTGGCGACGGCGGTCGGACGATGCGCCGCGAGGTCGCCGGCGATCGCCTCCAATTGCGGGAACGTGTCTCGGGACATCGGCTCGGCGAAAACGTCGATGATGCCCCCGCAGGTGAGGCCGACGGCGAAGGCGTCGTCGTCGCTCACGCCGTACCGCTGCAACTCCGCCCGCCCGGATGCCACGACCTCGTTGGCCAGTTCGTAGACGGCCGCCTCGACGCACCCCCCGGATACCGAGCCCGCGACCGTGCCGTCCGGGGCGACGACCATCGTGGCCCCAGGTTGCCGCGGCGCGGATCGGATCGTCCGCACGACGGTGGCGACGCCGGCGGTGCCGCCGGTCCGCCATACCGACAGCAACTCGTCGAGAACGTCGCGCACGATCGAAGTGTAAGCCCGATCCGCGCCGCGGCTGTGCGAGTGCTCAGCGAGCGTCGAATTCGATCGGCAGGATCGCGGGGCCGGTGATGCCCACCAGGGGCTTCCACTGCGCGGGTGCCGTGCGGCGCACGTTGCTCATTCGCTGGGTCATGACCACCAGAGCTTCGGCGAGCTCGCGGCGGGCAAGGTTCGCGCCGAGGCAGTAGTGCGCGCCCGCGCCGAACGTCTGCATGGGTGCGCCATCCTTTCGGGTGATGTCCAGGCGATGCGGGTCGTCGAAGACCTCTGGGTCGCGATTGCCCGCGGCCGTGTTCACCAGGACGAAGGTGCCCGCCGCGATCGGAACCCCCGCGTACTCGACGTCTTCGATCGTCATCCGCATCGCACCGAACACGACGGGGTTGTAGCGCATCAGCTCCTCGACCGCGTTCATCGCCAGCTCCGGGTGCTCGGCCAGCAGCTCCCACTGGTCGGGGTGATCGCACAGCGTGTCCACCGCCGCCGCGAGCTGGTTGCGGGTGGTGTCGGTGCCCGCCATCAGAATGCCGGCCGCCAGCATGCGCAGTTCGGGGGTCGTCAATCGGTCACCGTCGTCCTCGGCGCGAATGAGCTCCGAGATGAGGTCGTCGGTCAACGATTTGCGGCGTTCGGCGACCATGGCGTCGATGTAGTCGTCGAGCTCCGCCCACGCCGTGAGGATCGCCTGCTCGTGCTCGGCGACGTTCCAGCTGAACAGTTTGAAGAAGTCATCGGCCCACTCGGAGAACAGTTTCGAGTCCTCGCTCGGCGCGCCGAGAAGCTCGGCGATGACGGGGACCGGATAGGGGCGGGCGATGTCCTCGACGATCTCGCACCGACCAGCGGGCAGCAACGGCTCGACCAACCGCGTGATGATGTCGGTGATCACCGTGTCGAGCCGGCCCACCGCGCGCGGGGTGAACGCCTTCGACACCAGGCGACGTAGCCGGTTGTGGTCCTCGCCGTTGATGCTCAAGATGGTGGTGCTGGCACGATCCCACATGGGGCCCGACGTGATGCCCTGTGTCTCGAGGCCGAGGCCTTCGGGCACGCACATGCGCTGATCCCGAAGGGCGGTGCGGGCCAGTTCGTAGCTCAGGATCTCGGGCCCGTGCGCACCCATCGCGATCGGCCCCTGACTCAGCGCCGCGGCCAGTCGCCGGTGCGCTTCGGCGGGGTGGGGTGCGTTCTCGTAGTCGACTGTCGGGAGATCGACTGTGGTGGGTTCAAGGATGGTGGTCATAGGGGTCTCCTTGCGCGTCTGAAGGACACCTCGATGGTCGATTCCGGGCGGGGGAGCGGACTAGCGTAGGCGACTACCCCAACCGGAGAAACGAGGTCACGAGTGCGACGGGTCATCCGATGGGTCATCGCCTCCCTGCTCGTCGTCGGCGGTGCGGCGTGCGGCGCGCTGGGCTGGATCGGGGCGGCCGCAGCATCCCCGGACCAGCCGATTCCACCGGTTTCGGACGCCGCACGCGCGGCCGGATTGGTCGACGTCCGGACCGTCGTGCCCGACGCCGTCGTCGACCTTCGGTACGCGACGCCGAACAACTTCGTCGGGATGGCGATGTATCCCGCCGGCGCCCGCTGCCTCGTCGATCAGTCGATGGCGGCCGGGCTGGCGACTGCCGCCGATACGTTGCGGTCGCAGGGCGACGTGCTGGTCTTCTGGGACTGCTACCGACCGCACGACGTCCAGGTCCAGATGTATGAGGTGGTGCCCGAACCCGGCTGGGTCTCCAAACCGGGGCCATACGCGCGCAGCCATGAGGCGGGGCTGTCGGTCGACGTGACGCTGGAGCATGACGGCACGCTCGTCGACATGGGAACGGGTTTCGACGAGTTCACGCCCCGCGCCAACGCGTACGCCACCGAAGGGGTCAGCCCGGCGGCGCGGGCGAACCGCACCCGATTGCGCGACGCGATGGCTGCGGGCGGGTTCACCGTCTACAAGGGTGAGTGGTGGCACTTCGACGCCCCCGGCGCCTATTCCAACCACCCGATTCTCGATGTTGGTGTGAATTAGGTGATTTGATTCCCGGGTGCGCAGATTGATCGCGGCGGTGTCGTTGTTCGCGGTCGCGATTCTGCCCGGCTGCACAAAAGATGCGCCGCCGAGTTCGCTGTTCAACGCCGGCGGCTACCACGTTCCGCGTCCTGAACGCCGACTTCGAGTGCACGGCCGACGCGCGTAACGCGTACTACCGGAACTCCGTTGTCGCAGGGGCGAATCCGTCGACATTTCCACCCAATCGGCCAGTCACGCGATGTGACGAGAACTCGATATCCTTCGCGGACTGAGCCGCGGCGTTACTACCCCCGTCCGCTGCGAATCTAACCCTTTCGAGTCCACAGGCAGTCGCCGCTCAACTGCAGCTTGAACAACCTCGGCGCGAATGTGACGTCGAGTCGTTCGCCTGCGGCGCCCTCGGTGACGTCGGGTGCCGCGAGGACGCCGGGGCCGAGAACGGTCACTTGTTCGGCTCGGCATCGGGTGTCCGCATTGCGCGGTGTTGCGGTCCAGGCGCCGGACTGGACGTCCGGGTTCTGACGGCCGTCCCCGTTCAGCAGGATCGGCGGACCGATGCTGAGCCAGCGGTCATTCGGAGGCTGCGGAGTACTCACGGCCTGCCAGCTGCCACCGGTGCACACCAGCGGCATCTTCGCGTCCGCGGGTTGCGTCGCCGCCCCGGCTGCGTCGGGCGGGCACGGCGTATTCTCCTGCGGGGCAATGGGATCAGCGGCTGCATTACCTGATGTGAACACCAAGGCGACGGCTGCGACCACTCCCACCCCCGTGCGCTTCATGCTCACTTCACTTTGCTGAGATCTGTCTTCATCAACATGACGTTGTAGTCAGACCACATCGACAGGTTCCAGTACAGGTCGGTTCCGGTGCCCTGCGTCGACGGCGACCACGGATGCATCATCGGCGCGTAGATTCCGCCGTTCTGCTGGGTCATCAACACCTGAGGTCCCGACCACCCGCCCTCGGGCCTGTCGGAGGTTCGCATGACGATGTTGTTGTTCCGGTCGCCGTGGAGTGCGACGTATTTCTTGAGCTGCTGGTTGTACTGGACGGACATCTCGCTGACCGCGCTGCCTGGGTTGACATTGACGGCTCCGCAGGCGCCTGGCGTCGTCGTCGACTGGCCGAACAGCGGCGTCGCAGCCGCCGGTTTGCCCTTTACCCAGCCGGCCGGGGTGGCACCGACGCCGTACCACCCGCCGGCGCTGCCCGCGCTGTAGTACTCGTACTTGCTCAGGTCGAGGATGTCGCGCTCGAGGACGCGGGCAACATAGGCCGCACCCTGCCGACCGTTGGGTGTCCCGTATGCGTAGACGAAACCGTCGCCCGGCCTGACGAACGCCATCTGCTGAAAGTTCTGGTTGCCCGACGCCGCGGTGTTGTAGCGGACGGTCTGCGGGGCCACGTGCCATACTTCGCCGTTGTCCGTAGAATAGGCGATCGCCGAGTAATTCGTGGTCCACACGCCGGGAGCGCCCCACTGGGTCACCGACATGAAGCTGATGTACTGCGTCACACCGTATTCGGTTCCCGGCGTCGGCACCGAGATGCCCGCGGTCGGAATCAGGGTGATCCCTGCGGGCAGCCCTTCGGGGAAAATGATCTGCCGTGCCATGTACTGGTATGGCGCACCCGAGGGAACATAGGTCAACGGTGATCCGCCGAAGTCGCTGCCGGTGAACCATTCTGGGTCTGTGAAGTCCATGCCGTTGAACAGATCGGCGTCGACACTGCGGAACAGGACGTTGGATCGCCAATGGGTGCCCGCCGCCATGCCGCCGAGACCAAAGGTGTCGCCGAAGGCGATCAGGACCTGGTGTTCGTTGATTGGGGTATTCGGGTCGTCGACCATGCCGTTGTCCCACATGATGCCGAGGTCGGTGCCCGTGACACCGTAGTAGTACTGGGTGTTGTTCGCTGGGTTGTTCCCGGTGATCCAGTCGACGAATTGTGTTGAGACGCTGACGTACTGGCCGGGCGCGGGGAAACCTGGCCGCACCGTCGGGGGAGGTGTCGGTGCCGCAAGCGCGAGACTCATGGTTTGCACGTCGGCGAGCCCCATGTCCTCCTCCGTGGCGCCGGTGAGCCCATTGACCAAGTCGTCCAACTCTTTTCGGGCGAAGGCGAGCAAGCTCCATGCCAGTGGCGCAGCCGGATCGATCGGCACGTCTCCCGCAAGCGGATTGAGTAACGAGTCGACGACGTTCGAGATGACGTCGACAACCTCGGTGAGCAGATCGGGATCGGTCTCCGGTGCGACGGTGATGTCTTCTGTCGTCTGCGCGGCCATCATCGGAGAGATGTTCAACGGTCCCGACGCTGCGAGGACACGCGCGTCGACGAATGTCGCGCCGCCGACCACTTCCTCCTGCTTGGCCGAGCCGGGGTCCGTCGTTGATTGGCCCGTCACCGTGATGGTGATGGTGCCCGGCTGCGATGGGGTACGCGCTGCAGGATCGTTGCCCGAATCCTTGGCGTCGATCTTCTCGGCGGCGGGCCCTTCCTTCGCGCCTCCCTCTTCAGAAGGCTGCGCCTCGGGTTCGACTTCGTCGACGGTGTCTTCTTCGGCAACGGGCTCCTGCCCGGATTCCTCCGGTTTGGTGTCCGGTTCCTCTTCGTCTTTGGCGTCAGGGTCTATGGCGTCTTCGTCTGTGGCGTCAGGGTCTTTGGCGTCTTCGTCTTTGGCGTCAGGGTCTTTGGCGTCGTCGTCTTTGGTGTCGTCGTCTTTGGCGTCAGGGTCTTTGATTTCCGGCGCCGGTCCGGACATGGCGCCGCGAGCACCTGATTCGGGCGCCTTGGGCGTCGCCGACGAATTGTCGGTCGACGAGTCCGTCGTTGACGTGTTGCCTGTCGGGGAATCGGACGACGTGGACGATGAATCCGACGTCTCCGCTGCTGACACGCCGTGGCCCATCGCGATTGCCGTGCCGACGCCCAGGGCGACGGCCAGGCCACCTACGCGACCGATATAACTGGCAGGTCCCATGCCCGTACCTTTCACATGGTGAAGTGGCCCCCCGACCCGACGTCAGTGTCAATTAGACAGCACACAACCGATCCCCACAGCAAAACGGGCCGAACGTCCCAGAATTCACATTGGTCGCTGTGGCACTGATCTTGGTGGCGTTTTGCTGAAAAGTTGCTCCGGAGTGCTTTCTCTCGGCTAAGACATCAAGCCAGCGTCACGCAGCGCGTCCTCGTACAGGCCGAAAGCGTAGGGGAGACCATCTCCGACCCAGGCCTCGACGATGTTCACATTGTCGGCAATGGCTTGTACCTCGTAGGCATACGTCTCGAATTGTTTGTCCTGATGCAGACTGTCGATTTGCTGGCGGGTGCCCTGAATGAGAACGAATCCCCCTAATTCGTTGCTCCGCGGCTTGAGGATGGCGGCATCGAAGCGCTCGATCCGCCCGTCACGCTTGAGTTCTTCGAGGTACCCGGTCAGCTTGTCCTTCAGGAATTCGAGGGCCTGCGTTTCACGTCCTCGCGTGGGAATCCCCCACACCACCCAGACACCCGCTTCTGCCATGGCTCTCCTTTTACACCCAGATGTCGCGCATATGCGCGTGACATGCAGAACGCGATCTGTGAAGCTTCCGCGGATGACTGTCATCGATGAGACATTCACTCCCCATCACCCGCGACGCGCCTGGGCGGCCGTCGCGTTGCTCGCGGTGGTGGGCACGCTCAACTACGCCGACCGGTTCCTGCCCGCGGTGCTGGCCGAGCCGATCAAGAACGATCTGGCGTTGTCCGATACGGCAATCGGTGTCATCAATGGTTTCTGGTTCCTAGCTGTCTACGCGGTGCTCGGGCTCGTGATCGCCCGGATCGCCGACCGCGGCGCCTTCGGTCTGGTGATCTCGACCTGCCTGACCGTGTGGGGCGCCATGACGATGCTCGGCGGCGCCGTCCAGTCGGCGTTCCAGCTAGCGCTGACCCGAGTGGGAGTGGCGGTAGGGGAGGCGGGCAGCACACCGGCCGCGCACGCCTATGTGGCGCGGAACTTTCCACCGGAACGCCGCGCCGCACCGTTGGCGGTCATCACCATGTCGATTCCGTTGGCCAGCGCGGCAAGCCTGCTCGGCGGCGGTCTGCTCGCGCAGACACTCGGGTGGCGGACCGCGTTCGTGGTGATGGGCGCGATCAGTGTCGTGGTCGCCCCGCTTGTGCTCCTCGTACTTGGACGCCGCCAGCCGATGCCCGTCGCGGTCGCCTCCGCCGGCGACAAGGTGCAGGCGGCGAAAGTGGTCGATCTGCTCAAGAAACCGAGCTTCCTTGCCGTCGTCCTCGGTGCCGCGTTCATCTCTTTCGCAGGCTATTCGCTGACCACCTTCGCCCCCGCTTACCTCATCCGAACGCGCGAGATGTCGCTGGGCGAGGTGGGTGTGCAGTACGGCCTCGCCAGTGGTCTGACCGGAATCCTCAGCCTGCTGATCGTCGGTTGGGTCGCGGATCGCCTGTCCGCCAAGGATCCTCGGTGGTCGCTGTGGCTGGTGGCCGCGATGACCGCTGTCATGCTTCCCTTTTCGGCCCTGGCCTTCCTGGTGGAGAGTCGGACGTTGTGCATCTGGTTCATCTCGCTGAGCTATGTCGTCGGGACGGCGTACATGGCACCCTCGATCGCCGCCATCCAGCGGCTGGCCCGCGTGGAACAGCGCGCGACGGCGTCGGCGATCTTCCTGTTCTTCGGCGCCATGGTCGGATCGGCAGGGCCGTTCCTGACCGGCGTCATCAGCGACGCGCTGGCAGCCGACCTCGACAACATGTCGCTGGGCCGGGCGCTGCTGATCGTGCCTGTGGCGCAGGTGATCGCGATCATCTGCTATCTCGTAGCAAGCAGGCGCTTCGTCAGGGAGATGGTCGCATCAGAAGATGGGCTGGGGCCCCGCACCGCGGAAATGGCGCTGGGGGTGTCGGCCAAGCCGACGCCCCCAGCGACCCCTCATCAGTGACTCGTATCGAGCACTGCCCCCCGGTACCTATCTGCCGGCGTCTGGCCGACGGGTGTGGCGTAGATCACAACTACGCGATTGAATCCATACTGCACCCGATCGGCACAATTTGCAAGAAACGCCCCCCATGGGCAGAACTGCGAGGCTACAGCAATCGCCATATACGGCTAAATCGCAGCTCATCTTGGTTTACAAGGGCAAGCGGCGAAGTTATATTAGGTCAGTTAAGCTAATTAAATTAAATTGCTGGACGACGAATTCGATCGTGCCGAGCATCCCGTCAGCGGCCCGCTGCGTAGTACATACGGGCGTCCCAGCCGGCCAGGTCGAGCGATGTCGACATCGACGCACCAGGGGCACCGGGCAGGCTGCCGAGCACCAGGTCGGCCGCGATCCACTCTCGGCCGATTTCGACGGTGCGGGGTTCGCGACCGCAGTTCGCGATCACGAGGAGCTTCGCGCTCGACGTGGTCCTGAAGTAGGCCCAGATCTGTGGGTCATCCTCCATCATCGGTGTGAAATCGCCTTCCACCAGGATGGACAGTTCGTGGCGAAGCCGTATGAGTGCCTGGTAATGCGCGAAAACCGTGTCTGTGCCGCCGATCTGGGCTGCGGCGTTCAGCCAAGCGTAGTTGGGGTTGACCGGCAGCCATGGATTGCCGGTGGTGAATCCGGCGTTCGGCCCGGCGTCCCATTGCATGGGCGTTCTGGCGTTGTCGCGACTCATCTTGGCCAGACCAGCCAGTGCCGCAGCCTCGTTGCCACCAGCGTCGACAACCGTGTTGTAGTAGTTCACAGCCTCAATGTCTTTGTGGTCCTGTGGAATCCGGAAGGGGTAGTTTGTCATCGCGAGTTCCTCGCCTTGATAGACGAACGGCGTGCCACGCATGCCGTGCAGGACAGTCGCCAGTGCCTTTGCCGAGGCGGCCCAGTACCGGAGGTCGTCGTCCCCGAATCGGGACACGACGCGGGGCTGGTCGTGGTTGTTCCAGTACAGGCTGTTCCAACCGGTTTCGGCCAACGGGCCTGCCACCGATGAAGCGATTTCTTGAGGGCGACCAAGTCGAGACCGACGTAGTCGAACTTGCCTGCTGGGCCATGGTCAACGGAGACGTGTTCGAATTGAAAGACCATATTCAGCTCGCCGCGCGCCGGATCGGTGTACAGCCGCGCCTGTTCGGGGCTTACGCCCGGCATCTCGCCCACGGTGATGTGTTCACCGTCGCGGCCCCCGAAGACCTCGCGGGTCATCTCGGCGAGGTACTCGTGTACGCGCGGTCCATCGACGAAACTCTCGAAGGCGACGACGAAGCGCTGCCCAGCGGTGGGAACTGCGTCAGGCAGCCCGTCGGCCTTGGAAATGAAATTGATGACATCCAGTCGGAAGCCGTCGATACCGCGGTCGAGCCACCAAACCATGGTGTCCTGCACAGCCTTTCTAACCTCGGGGTTATCCCAGTTCAGATCCGGTTGCTTGCGATCGAACAAGTGGAGGTAGTACTGATCAGTGGCAGGTTCCCACGCCCACGCCGAGCCGGAGAAGAATGACCCCCAGTTGTTCGGTTCGGCACCGTCGGACGCGTCCGCCAGATGTACCAGTCCCGCATCGGGTTTTCGCGGGATGAGCGCGACTCAACGAACCACGGGTGCTCGTCCGAGGTGTGATTGACGACGAGGTCCATCACCAGTTTCATGCCGAGGTCGTGCACCTTGGCGAGCAGCGCGTCGAATTCTGCCAAGGTGCCGAACAGCGGATCGATGTCGCGGTAATCACTGATGTCGTATCCGTTGTCGGCTTGCGGTGAACGGTAAATGGGTGACAACCAGATCACGTCGACCCCGAGCAATCGTAGGTAGTCGAGGCGCCTGATGATGCCCCCCAGATCTCCCAACCCGTCGCCGTTCGAGTCGGCGAAGCTGCGCGGGTAGATCTGGTAGACGACCGCCGACTTCCACCATGCGGCATCGCGCGGCAACGTCATTGTCGATTCGCGATGACGTCGCGGTAGACAGAGACGTAGTTGTCGACCATCGTGGCGACAGTGAAGCGCCCGGCCGCGATTCCGGCAATCTCTTGCCGGTCGAGCTCGCCTGCCGCATCGACCGCGGCCACAGCCGAATCGATGTCGTTGACGAGAAATCCGGTCACCCCAGCCACGATCAGCTCGCTCATCGAGCCTTGGGAGTTGGCGACGACCGGTGTGCCACATGCCATCGCCTCGATGACGCTGTAACCAAACGGCTCTTCGAAGTCGATGAGGTGGAGCAGCGCATGTGCGCTCCCCAATACCTCGGCGCGCTCAGACTTTTCGACGGCCCCGAGGTAGCGCACATGCTCGCCGTCGATGTGCGGCGCGACCTCGTCGTGGAAGTACCGCTCGTCTTGGATGATCCCGCCGATATCAAGCCGACGGCCGCATCGGCGAGCGACCTCGATCGCGTGCGCGGTGCCTTTGTCGGGGTGGATCCGACCGAAGAACAGCAGATGCTCGCCCGGATTCGGATGAATCCCGAATTCGTCGATATCGAGGCCGTGGTGGACGGTGGCGGCGTAGTGCAGATTCGGATGTCGATCGGCGTCGCTGATCGACACGTAAGCGGTGGTGGTGTCGTAGCGCTCGTAGACAGGAATGATCCGATCGGACGAGAACCCGTGAATCGTGGTGACGACCGGTGTGGTGACGAGGTCGCTGTATGTCAGTGGCAGGAAGTCGAATCCGTTGTGGATGATGTCGAAGTCGCCGGCGTGCTCGAACACGGAGGCGACGTGCAGGCATTCTGCGACCTTGGCATCGATCGTCGTGTCCTCGGACCAGCCAACAGGCGTGGTTGCGTGCAGGCTGGCTGTGGTGATCGAGTCTGCGGTGGCGAACAGCGTGACGTGATGGCCGGCCGCCACCAGGCCCTCGGTGAGTAACGAGGCGAATTGCTCCCAGGGCCCGTAGTGACGAGGTGGTGTCCGCCACGCGATCGGCGCCAGCACCGCCACTCGGATGGGACCGCCAGACCCGCCGTTGGTTGGAATGTCCTCAGGCTACGCGGCCGTCCACGGGTAGTTTCACTTTCGTGGCCGAGCTGATGAACCGCCAGATCCTGTTGCGTCGTCGTCCGATCGGGCTGGTTGCGCCCGAAGACACCGAGCTGGTCACCACCCCGGCGCCCGAGCCGGCCGAGGGCGAGGCGCTCATCCGCACGACGTACGTCGGCATCGACGCCGCAGCGCGCACATGGCTCAACGATCAACCGGGCTACCTCCCGCCGGTGCAGATCGGGGAAGTCATCCGAGCGGCGGGCATCGGTGAGGTGGTGGCATCGCGCTGCGATGCGTATGCCGTCGGCGACGTTGTCACGACGCTGACCAATTTCCAGGAATACGTGATCTGCCGCGACGACATCTTCACCACGCCGGTGCCGGGGCCACAGGACAAGGTCGACCAACTCGCGGTGATGTCGGTGTACGGACCGACAGGTGCCACGGCTTACTTCGGGATGGTCGGCATCGGCAAGCCGAAGGAGGGGGAGACGGTGGTCGTCTCCGCCGCGGCCGGCGCCACCGGATCGGTCGCGGGCCAGATCGCCAAGATCGCGGGCGCCCGCGTGGTGGGCATCGCGGGCGGCCCCGAGAAGTGCAGGGCCGTGGTCGAGGATTTCGGTTTCGATGCGTGCATCGACTACCGGGAAGACAACATGAAGGCCGCGCTGAAGGAGCATTGCCCGCGCGGGGTCGACGTCTATTTCGACAATGTCGGCGGCCCGATTCTGGACGCCGTGCTCGGCCGCCTCGCCCCGAAGGCGCGGGTGGTGCTGTGCGGTGTCATCTCGAGTTATCTGACGGGGGAGCATCCCGGTCCCGCCAACTACGTGAATTTGCTGGCCAAGACCGCGACGATGCAGGGTTTCAACGCGCTCGATGAGTGGGGCCGATTCGAGGACGCGTTCGGTCCATTGCGCCAGTGGGAGGCCGAAGGCAGGCTCTCTCATCGTCAGACGATCTATAACGGCATCCAAACATGCGTCGATGCCATGAACGGGTTGTTCACCGGCGCGAACATAGGCAAGATGCTTGTGAAAATCAGCGAACCGACTCGGGCCTGAATACCCGCAGAGGAAAGAGGGTACAGACGGACATGGTTTCCCACGTTCTACGTTTGCTCGGTGTGGCTATAACCTCCGGCGCAGCGCTTCTGATCGCACCAGTTCCATTTGCTACCGCCCAGGGTTGCCCTGATGTCGAGGTGGTCTTCGCGCGCGGGACCGGCGAACCGCCGGGTCTCGGCGGGGTCGGACAGGCCTTCGTCGACGCGGTGCGCACGCAAGCCGGGCCCCGGTCGGTCAACGTCTATCCGGTCAACTACCCGGCCAGCGGCGACTTTTTTGATCGCATCGCCTTTGCCAAGACCGTCGTCGAGGGTATCCGCGATGCGGGGACGCACATCGAGACGACGGCCGCGAACTGTCCGGACACCAAGGTCGTCCTCGGCGGTTTCTCCCAGGGCGCCGCGCTGGCGGGCTATGTCACCTCGGCCGAGATACCGCAGGAAGTGCCCGCCGAGTACCGCGACTTCATTCCGAATCCGATGCCGTCGGAGGTCGCCGACCACGTCGCCGCGGTGGTGCTGATCGGCCTCCCGTCGGCCGAGTTTCTGGGCAACACCGGCGCGCCCCCCATCACGATCGGCCCGTCATACGTCGACAAGACCCTCAAGTTGTGCGCACCTGACGACACGATCTGCAACGGAGCTCCCCCCGGACCGCCCAGCTTCGCCCACGCGATGTACGGCGTGAACGGAGGCGCCAATGACGCGGCGGCTTACGCGGTAGCGCGGCTTAGCCCGCTCCCGCCGGCGCCGCCTGCTCCGTCGCCCGATCTTGCCCCGTTGCCTGATCCAGCCCCGCTGCCATGACGGTGGTGAATAACCCTCGGCCGCAGCTCGTCGGGTGAGCTCACCATGTGACGGGTAGCTCCTTCATGCCGTAGATACCGGATTCGCCCTTGAATCTCAGGTCGTGCACGTCGACGGCCAAGTGCAGCCCCGGCACCCGGCGCGCCAGCGTGGCGAATGCGATCTGCATCTCGACCCGGGCAAGGTTGGCGCCTATGCACTGGTGCGCGCCGTAGCCGAAACCCAAGTGCCCGCGTGCATTTCGGTCGGCGTCCAGTACATCGGGGTTCTCGACGAAGTCCGGATCCCAATTCCCGGCCGGCAGGTTCATCACCAGCCAGTCGCCAGCCTGGACCTGCTGTCCGCCGAGGGTGAGATCTTCAGTGGCCACCCGGTCGACCTGACTGTGGACGATGGCGAGGTAGCGCATCAGCTCTTCGACGATGTTGGCGATGACGGACGGGTCGTCGGTGTGTCCGAGTCGCTCATACATCTCCCGATGTTCCATCAGCGCAACGGTTCCCAGGGCGATCATATTGGCCGTGGTCTCGTGGCCGGCCTGCATCATGATGGCTCCGGTGACGGTGGCGGTCTCCGGGGTGATGTCGCCGTTCACCACATGATCGGCTACGAGACGGCTGAGGAGATCGTCGCCGGGTTCGTGCTCTTTGCGCTCGACCAACTCGGCGATGTAGGCGAACATCGCGCCAAAGGCCTGCGCCTTCTCTTCGTCGGAGGTGCGCCCGTCCAGCCCCACCGTCGTGTGGTGATGGAACATCTCGATGTCGGTGTCGGGCACTCCGAGCAGGTGCGCGATGACCAGCGACGGCACCGGTAGCGCGAAAGCGCGCACGAGATCGGCGGGCGGTCCGGCCTCGAGCATCTCGTCGAGATAGGAATCGACGATCGCTTGGATCTGCTGCCGCATACCGTCGACTCGCCGAAAGGTGAAGTCTCTGGTCAGCATCCGCCGGATCCGATGGTGTTCGGGGTCATCGACCCGCGCGAACATCACCGGAGTGTTGTCCTCGCTGTCCTTCGGCATCATCGACGCCGGGATCGTTTCTGCCGACAGGCGCGGATCGACCAGTGCGGCCCTGATGTCTTCATACCGGCTGACCGCCCACGTCGGCTTGCCCTGGTAGATCACCCGTCGCAGACCCGCCTCGTTGCGCCATTGGGTGAACTCGGTAGGCGGATGCAATGGGCAGCTCGCCGACCGGGCAGCCGGGATGACAGGGAGGTCGGAGGTGGTCTCGGAAGTCGTTGATGTCACCGGTGTTTCCCGTTAAGTGTCAGTGGGCTGTCAATTATCCCGAGCGTAAGACCCGTAAGAGTGGCAGTCAACTGTCAGTTAGACTTGACGGCGATGACCGCGATAACCGATCGGCCGTTGCGCGCCGATGCGGCGCGCAATGCCGAGCGCATACTGCGGGCCGCCAGGGACGTGTACGGCGAACTGGGGTCCGAGGCGCCGATGGAGGCCATCGCGCGCCGCGCGGGTGTCGGCGAACGGACACTGTACCGACGGTTTCCGACGAAGGGCGACTTGATCAACGCCGCACTGGATCAGAGCATCGCCGAGGATCTCACGCCGGTGATCGAAAAGGCCCGGGCCGACAGGGACCCGATGCGCGGACTCGTCGCGTTGATCGAGGCGGCGATCTCGTTGGGCGCCCGTGAGCACCACCTGCTGACCGCGGCGCGCCGCGCCGGCTCGCTGAGGTCCGATGTCTCCGAAGAGCTGAACGAGGCACTCGCCGACCTCACCACACGAGGCCGGGAGGCGGGGGTCATCCGGCCCGACGTGGTCGCCGACGACCTGCCCCGATTCATCGCGATGCTTTACGGCGTGCTGTCGACGATGGATTCCGACAGCGACGGCTGGCGGCGTTACGTCGCCCTACTCGTCGATTCCATCTCTACCGGTACGCGGCAGCGGCTCCCGCGCGCGGTGCCGCTGCGCTTCGAGCCGTCGTCGGGCAGCTGGCCCTAGTGCGATGGCCCGCTGCCGCCTGCCGAGACATGCTGCGCCGCATAGGTAGCGGCCTGGTCGGTCATCCCGTTGACCGGATAGCTGTTGTGTGCGGCGCCATCGCCGCCGCCGGGTGAGCAGATCGCATCTGCGGGGGCGCACAGGTCGAGAGTCTTACCCGCGTACAGACTGCCGACCGTGATGGGCGGGGCGGCGGTATTGATCGTTTGCAGGAAGCCGTTCGACGGCTTGCCGAAGAGCGCAACCGCAGCCACGTGGTCGGCGACGTCGGAGGGCATCGGGCCGGTGATCCCCTGAGGCAGGGTGAAGCCAGGGGGGACGGCGTCCGCGGTGATGTACCCGGCGACGGCAGCACCTTGCGAGAAGCCTCCGAGCACGATCTCGGTGTTCGGACATGTGTTGGCCACGTCCTGGACCTTGTTCCTCGCATCGATGACGCCGTCTGCGGCGGTCGCGAAATCCAGCGATGCGGGGTAGTTCACCGGGTAGACGTCCATCGACTTATCACCGATCTTCGATCGCAGCGAATCGACGAACGCCTGGCCGACTCCGCCGACGCCCGGCGCTTCGAATGTGCCGCGCGCGAAGACAACCTGCACATCTGAACACGCCGCAGCGGACGCCGTCAGGGGCGAGATCGATGGACTGAGCAACGCCGCCGTCGCCACACCCGAAACCATGACCAACCGATTGATGACCCGCATACCGATGCACCGCCTGTGAGAGTTCTGAGATTGGGTGGGGCTCAACGCTGCGCTCCGCGCCCGCGGAGTTCCCATCTTAGGGCTGGCTGAAACCGCAATCCATGTGATGTATTTCAATGCCCGGAGATGCTGGAGGCTCGCTCCCGTCGCTCAGATGTGGTCATCGAGTCTGCAGCACCTTGACCGGGGTGCAGCCAGGTTGCGATATTGCGGACATAGTCCTTGAACGTCTCCAAACGCGACGGGTCCGCCTTGATCTCTGAGCCCTGCGGCTCGGTGACGAAGGTGGGTGCCCCGCAGTCGAGGTCCCAGTTGTAGTCGGCGAAGTGGTGGAACGTCGAGGCCGCCAGCGCGCGACCCATCGGGGCGCCGTCCGCGCAGCGCTCGCCGTCCAGCGCGACGGCGAGGCCGAAGCGCCGGCCGGATGCGGTGCTGCGGCCACCGGCGACCACCGTCGCGCCTTGCACACAGGCCGACACCGCGCCCTCGTGCGGGTGTGCGGGGAACCACTCGATCCGGCCGCTGTCGGTGCGGGGTGTGCGTAGCAATTCGTGCACCGGTTCCTCGGCGAACACGGGTTGATAGTCGCCGTTGGCGCCGGAGTGGTAATTGGGCCAGGAGATCTCCGGGGTGTCCTGATCGTCGCGCATCCGGGCCGGGTCGGGATTGCGTTCGTGAAAGTGGTTGACCGCACCCAAAGATCCGAGACCGACCAGGCAGCTGCCAAGGTCCTGGTGGTCGCGGGCGGTGAGCACCCCGCCTCCGTTCTCGCGGAATCGCACGATCGCCTGTGACTCGGCCACGCTGAGTCCGTCGCCAATATCGACGGCCAAGAGCCACAGCTGGTCATAGTCCAGCTTGTCGAACCGGCTCAGGATCGGATCGTCTTCGTCCCTGCTGAACCGGTTGCGCGCGGTGACCTGGTGGCCAGCGGCGCGCAGTTCATCGGCCAACAACGAGAATCGGGTGATGTCCCAATCGTCGGGGTTTGCGGTGATCGTCGTCTGCAGCAGGATCTCGGACATCGGAATCCCTTTTTGCTCTCAGGATTTCGCGGTGGAGACGCGTCGATCCCGGCGTGTAAGAAGTTCCTCTTCTTCGACGAGGGTGAGCATCGGCTGATCAGGAGCGCAGAGCATCGTGACGAGGAAGCGGACCTTGACGTCGTCGCGGGCGTTTCCGTCGGAGTAGTGAATGACGTCGCCGCCAGGTTCCCAGAACGTTTCGCCTGCCTTGACGACTCGCGGCGCCTCACCCTCGAGTTCGAAGAGCATCTCGCCCTCGATGACATAGCCGAATGCCGGTCCGCTGTGGCGATGTGGCGGGGTGCCGGGGTCACCGGGCCCGAACTCGACGGCGATGGTCATCGCGTGCGAGCCCGCGGCCACGTCGGGCGGCGTGGCCTCCTGCAGGACGGTGACCGCGGTCTGCCACGCGTTGCTGGTCATCTGGGGCTCCTTCGATTGATTCGCGGGTATGTCTCAAGGACCGGGCAGGGTCGGGATCTGTGACAGTCCGCTATTCGACGAGCTTGCCGTCGGCGGACACCTCGCGCATGAGGCCGGCGATCTCGGAACCGATCTCGGGTATGGGTTCGCGTGTCAGTTGTCCCGGGCCCGACCACACGAAGTTCACCTTCAGCGACTCGTCCAGCTCGGGGTAGTCAGCGCGGTTGTGGCAGCCGCGCGACTCGCGTCGTTCGATAGCGGCCTCGATGGTCGCGCGGGCGGCCATCAGACTCGACTTGAGATCGAAGGCGTGGGCCAGGTCCTGATATCCGGCGATGTCGGGGTGAACGCCGAGCTTGCAAGCATGCTCATCGATGGCGTCGAGCTCGTGCAGCCCCGCGCGCAGCCCGCTCTCGTCGCGCACCACGCCGCAGTGTTCGGTCATGGTGTTGCGGACCCCGCGCTGCAGGAACCGGACGGTCTCGCCGCCCTTGGCCGCCAACAGCGCATCTATCTCGTCTCGGGCTTGAGAAACCGCAGCGGCAGAGCGCTGTTGGGCGCCAAGGGCTTTCGAGTAGGCAGCGGCGTCGGCTCCGACGATCCGGCCGTAGACAAGCAGCTCGATGAGCGAATTGCCGCCGAGCCGGTTGGCGCCGTGCAGCCCGCTCGAGGCTTCGCCGATCGCGTACAGGCCCTGCACATCGGTGGTGTGGTCCTCGGGCCGAACCCAGACGCCGCCCATCGAGTAGTGCGCTGTCGGCGCGATTTCGATTGGCGTGGTGGTGATGTCGAGCAGCTGCAGTTCCATCAGCGTCTGGTAGACCCGCGGGAGGCGCTCCATGATCTGTTCGCGCGGCAGATGCGAGACATCGAGCCAGACACCGCCGCGGGGGGTACCGCGGCCCTCCTTGATCTCGGTGTACGCGGCGAGCGCGACGCGATCACGCGTGGACAACTCCATTCGCTCGGGGTCGTAGCGCTTCATGAAGCGTTCGCCGAGGTCGTTGCGCAGGATTCCGCCCTCGCCGCGGGCAGCCTCGGAGACCAGCGTGCCTGCGGAGTCCTCGGGCTCGATGAGTCCGGAAGGATGGAACTGTACGAGTTCGGGATCGCGGATCCGCCCGCCGGCCTCGACCGCGAGACGGAAAGAGTCGCCGGTGTTTTCGTCGCGGCGTGACGATGTGCGCCGCCAGATACGGGTGTGGCCGCCGGTGGCGAGGATCACCGCGTCGGCCCGGATGACGTAGCGGGTGCCATCGCTGAGGTCGAACCCGTATGCACCGAAGATGACGTTGTCGCGGACGAGGAGCCTGGTGATGTACGCGGAGTCGAGAATCGGGATGTTGAGCTGCTCAGCGCGTTTGACGAGCGTGCGCTGGATCTCCAGCCCGGTGTAGTCGCCGGCGAAGGCGGTGCGGCGGAACGTGTGCGCACCGAAGAATCGTTGGGAGATCCTGCCGTCCTGCTCGCGGGCGAAGTGCATGCCATACCGTTCGAGGTCGCGGATGCCCTCGGCGGCACCCTCCGTGACGACCTGCACCGTATGTGGGTTGGCCAGCAGGTAGCTCTCTTTCAGCGTGTCGGCCGCGTGCTGGGCGGGGCTGTCCTGCGGGTCCATGGTCGCCAGTGCGGCGTTGATACCGCCTGCGGCCAACGTGGTGTGAGGATCGGACTTGGGTCGCTTACCGACCGCCAGCACGTCAATGCCGCGTTCCGCCAGTTCGATTGCTGCCCGCAGACCCGATCCGCCGGTCCCGATGACGAGTACAGACGTGGCGATCTGCGCTTCGTTGGTCCTCATACACGTATGACACCGCAGCACGGCGATCTGTGACATCCGCTGTCCCGAGGCTGTCACGAAACGCAGCGCTGTCCGGTCCTTACTTCCGACTGGATGGCTACTCGCGGCTGTGCAGCGCAACGAGAAGGGGTTCAGGAATGAAGATCGTCGTTATCGGGGGAACGGGTTTGATTGGATCCCAGGTCGTCAAGCTGCTGACGGACCACGGACACCATGCCGTCGCGGCCTCGCCCAACACCGGGGTGAACACCATCACCGGTGAAGGCCTGGCCCAGGCGCTGACCGACGCGTCCGCAGTGGTCGACGTCTCCAACTCACCATCACTGGAGGGTGACGCCGCCGTGGAGTTCTTCGTTAAATCGACGGGCAACCTGCTTGCCGCAGAGGCGGCCGCCGGGGTCGGCCATCACATCGCGTTGTCTGTGGTGGGCACCGACGAGATGGCCGAAGCGGGCAGTGGCTACATGCGTGCGAAGCAGGCTCAGGAGGAACTGATCGCGAAGTCGGATGTCCCGTACTCGATCGTGCACGCCACCCAGTTCTTCGAATTCTTGAAGGGCATCACGGATGCGGCGACCGAGGGCGACACCGTTCGGCTTGCGCCGGTGTTCATCCGGCCGATGGCGTCCGCGGACGTCGCCAAGGCCGTTGCGAAGGCTTCGGTCGGCGAGCCGAGCAATGCGGTCGAGGAAATCGCCGGCCCAGAGGAATTCCAGCTCGACGAGCTGGTGCGGACAACGCTGGGGTCGCGCAACGACCCCCGCACGGTCGTCGCGGATCCGAGTGCGCGTTACTTCGGCGCCGAACTCGGCGCGCACACCCTGACCCCGGGCACCGACGCCACCCTGTACGACACCCGGCTGGCAGAGTGGACGGCCGAGTAACTAGCTGCGATCGTCGAGGACTTGGTGCCCAGCGTATTCGGGCCCACCGTCGTGAGACCAATTCGGTTGGGATGCAAGGCATATACGGGGAGCGTCTAGAGGCCGCCGCACTCCGACGGCCCGATGATGACGTTCCACGGCGGGCAGTGCGCCGGCCGGGGAGGGGGCGGTGGAGGCGGCCCCATGGGCGGCGGTGGGGAATCCATCCATAGGTAGCTCTGCATCGCATTTCCATTGACGTCGAACATCGGCACGTTCCCCTTGCCGAATGGGACGCTGACGAAGGTGTGGCACACGTTCATGTCCCAGCCCAGACCATGCATCGGCAACGGTTGGCCTGGACACCAGGTGTACCCGCCCTGGGCGGTTGCAGCGCCGGCGCCCAATCCCAGCCCGACCACGGCAAGGGCGGTGGATGCGACAGCCGTTGTTGCGAACCGTGAAAGTCGGCTCATATGTTTTCCTTTCGCGAGGCGCTGCCGGGCTGGCATCACCGATGCGATTCAGTACAGACCGCGCTCGTCGCTACCGATCCCAACTAGACCCATCATTGGTCCGCGCGAACACGACGGCTGGGGTAATCGACTAGCTCATCCGTTCGCACCGACGGGTAGTGCTAGCGCAGCGAGCCTGGCGGCCAGTCCCAGCCGATTTCGTCGCAGATCGGCGGAATGATGATCAGCGCACCGCGCGGGCTGCAGAACGGCATCCCCGGGGGCGGCGTCAGCGGCGGGGCAGGCGCACCGACCGGCGCGGGCGGCGGCGCAGCAGGATGCGGCGAGCCGGACCAGGGGTACATGGTGTTCGTCGTGACGTCGACGATGCCCTCGGAGTTCCAGTACCAGTCGTGCGGGACATTCCAGTCCCAAGTCAGCACCTGACCACCGGGAGGCGGCGCCTGCCCTGGGAGCCAGTGGGTACACGTAACGCCGGGCGGACAGTTGCCACCGTTGTAACTCGGGCCCTGGGCAGATGCGTTGGCGGCCATCCCCAATCCGGCCAGCGTCATACCGCCGGTTGCCACGACGGTGGCCGCCAGCTTCGACATTCTGTTGATGATCGTTCTCCTTCGTCGGGCGTGCCAGTGGCATCGCGATTGGCGCCAAGTAAAGGCCCCGACGGTGGCTACCGATCCCAAAAATGATGCTCTAGCAAGCGGCTGGTCGGGTGATTCCACGCAAACTCGAGAGACACCTGTCATCCCGGCGCTAGGCTCCCGAGCGTGACGGTGAATCGTCGCAAAGTCTTAGGTGCGGCGGGCCTGGCGGGCGCCGGTGCCGCGACCGGCGTGGGTGTGGACCGTCTCATTTCCAGTGGCGCCGGAAACAGCCCCGACAAGGAAGCTCCAGTAACCATGTCCGATGACGCTGCGCGCTTTGGTGATCCCCGCATACCCGCCGAGACGATCACGTCGCAATCGCACCTCTTCCGTCTCGGCGAGCAGCCCCGCAGCACGCATGACGGGGGTTGGTTCCAGCAGGCCAACGAGGACACCTTTCCGATCCTCAAGGGGCAGGAGGCCAGCCTCCTGATGCTCACGCTGGAGCCCGGCGGTATCCGCGAGCCGCACTGGCATCCCAGCGCGTGGGAACTCAACATCGTCACCCGCGGAGTGGCGACCTGGGTCGTCATCGATGGAAATGGAAACCACGAGAGCTTCGACCAACAGGTCAATGACCTGGTTTTCGCGCCGCAGGGGTCATTTCACTACTTCGAGAACCGCGGCGAGGATGATCTGACAATCATCATCATCCAGAACACCAGCGCGCCTGAAGACAAAGACAACATCGGTATCGGCGAGTCCCTCAGCAGGCTTCCACCGCGGGTGCTGTCAGCCGTCTTCGGTGTCCCCGCAGAGACATTCGCTTCTTTCAAGAAGATCGACAACTCGATCGTCATCCTGCGATCGCCCTAGTGCGACTGCCCGTCGGCGTATCGCTGTCGGCGGTAGTGGCGCCCCTTGCCGCGATTGCGGCTCTTGTACGTCGCCAGCTGTGAGTCGCAGTTCGGACAAATCAGCCGCAGGTTTTCCCGTCGATTGTTGGTCGGGTCCCCGTCGATGTGGTCCATCACCAATGCGAGAGGCAGGTCCAGCCACACGCTGGCACCGCCGCAGATCGCGCAGCAGCGAGACTGCGCGTCGGCGAGGTACTCCCGGATGTAGTGATTGCGGCGGCCGTCAATCCACGCCTCGCCCGATTCGAGCCAGAGTTTCGTGCTGGCATCGCGGCGGGCCGACGCCTGACACGCGTTACCGCAGTAGACCTTTTGACTACGCTTCGAGAGTGCTGAACCACAGGCGCGGCATTGCCTCATGATCGGAAGCTACGACTCGCTACCGACAAGGCTGCCGCCGTCGGACACTGGAGCCCCCTATCGGGATTGAACCGATGGCCTTTCGTTTACAAGACGAATGCTCTACCACTGAGCTAAGGGGGCCTGCGGGCCTGAGTTTATCGGGTCGTGTTTCCGGGGAACTCGCGGCGGTGTGAGTGTCAAAGACGATCTGCTCAGCGACTTCAAGTACGTCTACCCGGGGCTGTCCCGGGAGGAGGTCGAGAAGCTGTTGACCCTCCTCGACCAGAGCGCCAGTACCGAGGCCACCATGGGCCTGTCCATCGCCACCGCGATCAAGCCGATGGTGCCGGAGGTCGCGGGCCGCATCGAGTCCTACAGTGGCGGCGATGTCGACGAGTACGTGCGCATGCTGCGAGGTGCGGTCGTCCTGCTGCTGCAGCAGTGGCAATCCGGCGGCGAACCTCCGGCGGCCGATGACGTCGCCGCCCGGGTCGCGGCTTTAGAAGCCGAGAGCTGACGTCACTCGTCGGCGTCGATGATCCGCTGCGACGTCACCGTCCGCGACGTCGCCGCCCTGGTTCGCGCTCTCGGCCGCCTGCCCGGCAGCGGAATCCGGTCGGCGATATTGCTCAGTGGGTTGACCACCTGGCTCAAGGTGATGACGGCGTCGTGCAGCGCATCGATCGTCGGTGCCAACGCCTCCAGCCCCGGTGTCAACCGGTTCAACGTGTCCGCGACGTCCGCCAGTTTGAGTAGCGGCCCGTTCTCGTCGGTCAGGGTGTCGAGCAGCCCGCCCTCGGCCAGCAGCTTGTCGGCCACCCCGTCCTCGCGCAGCACCCGCTCGATCAGGCCGTCGTTGGCCAGCAGCTGATCGGCCAGTCCGCCCGGCGCGATGACCCGCGATATCGCGCCGTCGTCGGTGGTCATCCGGTCCAGCAACCCGCCTTCAGCAGTCACCTGGTCGACGATCCCGCCGGGCGCGAGCGCCCGGGAGACGGCGCCGTTCTCCGCGGTCAATCGGTCCAGCAGCCCACCCTCGGTGGTCACCTGATCGATCACTCCACCGGGGCGAAGCAGCCGGTCGAGCGGACCGTTGGGCGCCAGCGCTCTGCCAAGGGGTGCGTCGTCGTCCATCAGCCTGGCCAGGCGATTGGCCCGTTCGACGGCGTCGTCGAGACCCAGCATGTGGGCGAATGACGCCGAACCGCCGGTGTCTGTACCCGTCTCGCCGAGGCTCCGCTGCGCGATGCCCAGCGCGCCGGTGGCCATCGAAAGCCCCGCGTCTGCCATTGCCAGTCCGACCCGTACCGGTGCTGTGGCCAGGTCGGTTATGGCTTTCGGAAGGTTCATTTCCCCAGTCTATGGACCCCGCAAACCAAAACTCACAGGAAGTACACAGCTATCGGACAGCATCATTGCAAGCCAACGGGTGGACAGTAGCGAGATGGCGACGGTTGCTGCACCAGAGAACACACCGGAAGCCACGGTCCTTGTCGTGGACGACGAAACGAACATCGTCGAGCTTCTTTCGGTGAGTCTGAAGTTCCAGGGATTCGAGGTCTACACGGCGTCCAACGGGTCCGCCGCTCTGGACAAAGCGCGCGAGGTGAAGCCGGACGCGGTGATCCTCGACGTGATGATGCCGGGAATGGACGGCTTCGGGGTGCTGCGCCGGCTGCGGGCCGACGGCATCGACGCTCCTGCGCTGTTTCTCACGGCCCGCGACTCGCTGCAGGACAAGATCGCCGGACTCACGCTCGGTGGCGATGACTACGTCACCAAGCCGTTCAGCCTCGAAGAGGTGGTCGCTCGGCTGCGGGTGATCCTGCGGCGCTCGGGTCGCGGTGCGGTCGAGGAAAGCCGCAGTTCCCGGCTGACCTTCGCCGACATCGAGCTCGACGAAGACACCCACGAGGTGTGGAAGGCCGGCGAGCCGGTGGCCCTCTCGCCGACGGAGTTCACGCTGCTGCGGTACTTCATCATCAACGCGGGCACGGTGCTGTCGAAGCCGAAGATCCTCGATCACGTGTGGCGTTACGACTTCGGCGGCGACGTCAACGTCGTCGAGTCCTACGTTTCGTACCTTCGCCGCAAGATCGACACGGGCGAGCAGCGTCTGCTGCATACCCTGCGCGGCGTCGGCTACGTCCTGCGCGAGCCGCGGTGAGTGCTCCGCTAGCCAGCGGACCGCAGACCGCAACAATGGGGGTGTGGGCACACTGAGCGGACGCGGCATCCCGCTGCGGGTCGGGCTCGTGGCCGCCACGCTCGTGTTGGTGGCATGTGGTCTGCTCGCGGCCGATGTCGCGGTCACCTCGATCCTGCGGCACAGCCTTAGCAATCGCGTGGACCAGGAATTGCTCGACGCCTCGCGCAGCTGGGCTCAAGCTCCGCGCCACGTGCCTGCGCAGCCGATGGAGGGACCCAACCCCGCTCGCCCGCCGTCGAATTTCTACGTGCGGGGCATCGATCCCGACGGCAACGTCTGGATGGCGGTCAACGACCGCGACGCCGAACCGGCGCTACCCGAAGACAACGATGTGGGACCCGTCCCGGTCACCATCGGCTCGGTCGGCGACTCGGGCATCGAATGGCGCGCGATGACGGTACGCGGTCCGCAGGGTGAGCTGACCACCGTGGCCATCGACTTGTCCGACGTGCAGACGACGGTGCGGGCACTGACCTACGCCCAACTCGGCATCGGGTTGGCGGTGTTGTTAGTGCTGGGTGTGGCCAGCTTCGCCGTGGTCCACCGAAGCCTGCGCCCGCTGTCCGAGGTCGAACAGACGGCGGCGGCAATCGCGGCGGGTCAGCTCGACCGTCGTGTCCCGACGCGTGATCCTCGCACCGAGGTCGGTCGACTCTCGTTGGCGCTCAACGGGATGCTCGCACAGATCCAAAGTGCGATGGCGGCATCGGAGTCATCCGCGGAGAAGGCGCGCGGGTCCGAGGAGCGGATGCGCCGGTTCATCACCGACGCCAGCCACGAACTGCGCACACCATTGACGACCATTCGCGGCTTCGCCGAGTTGTACCGCCAGGGCGCCGCCAAGGACGTCGAGATGTTGATGAGCCGCATCGAGAGCGAATCGAGCCGGATGGGTCTGCTCGTCGAGGATCTGCTGCTGCTAGCCCGGCTCGACGCCCAACGTCCGTTGGATCGGCGCAGGGTCGACCTATTGGTGCTGGCCAGTGACGCCGTGCACGACGCGCGCTCGATCGCACCGAAACGCACCATCACGATGGAGGTGTTCGACGGGCCGGGAACCCCTGAGGTGCTCGGCGACGAACCGCGGCTCCGGCAGGTGCTCTCCAATCTCATGACCAATGCGCTGCAGCACACACCCGATACCGCGGACGTCACGGTGCGGGTGGGGACGGACGACGGCACCGCGGTGATCGAGGTGTGCGACAAGGGCCCGGGGATGGACACCGAGGACGCCCACCGAGTCTTCGAGCGGTTCTACCGAGCCGATTCGTCGCGTGCGCGGGCCAGTGGCGGTACCGGCCTCGGACTGTCGATCGTCGATTCGCTGGTGTACGCGCACGGTGGCACGGTCAGCGTCACCACCGCCCCTGGACAAGGTTGCCGGTTCAGGGTCGAGCTGCCCCGGATCGCGGACGTGCCCGCCCACGTCGGTTGACAGTCAACGCAATTCGGCCAGCGCGGCCTTGATCTTGGCCTGCGCGTCGTCGAGCGATTGGGCTGACGGGTTCTGATCGGCGTTCGCGAAACCGAAGTCCGCGAGGTTGTTCGTCGGGAAGACGTGGACGTGAAGGTGCGGAACCTCCAGCCCGGCGATGATGACGCCCGCGCGCACGGCGGAGAAAGCCCTGACGACGGCCTTGCCGATCAACTGTGACACCTCCATCACCCGGCCGAACACGGCGGGCTCGACGTTCTGCCAGTTGTCGATCTCGGCCCGCGGGACCACCAGTGCGTGGCCGACGGTGATGGGCGCGATCGACAGGAATGACACGATCTCGTCGTCTTCGTAGACGAACCGACCGGGCAGCTCGCCGTTGATGATCTTGGTGAACACGCTTGCCATGGCCTCGAGCTTACGGGGGCGCTCAGCAGATGAGATCGCCCAGTTCCTCGACGGTCCACGGCGGGGAGTCGGCGTGGTCGCGATAGCCGATGATGGCAGGCGTCTGACGGTCGAAGCGGCCGACGAAACCGCCTGCGGCAATGAAGATCTGGCCCGTCACATCCTTGGCGAGATCGCCGGCGAGGTAGGCGTAGGCCGGAGCGGCGTACGCCGCTGGGGGCGCGTCCAGCGCCATCTGCGCACTGGCGTCGTCAAGCAGCCCGCGCCGATTCAACTCGGCGATGTGGTCTTCGTACTCCGAGCCCGTCGACAGCCGCGTCTTCGCGCCCGGGCACACCACGTTCGCCCGCACGCCGTGTTCCTTGAGTTCCGCGGCGATCGCCATGGTCAGTCCGTTGACCCCGCCCTTTCCCGCCGGATAGCCGGTGCCCCCATAGTCGCCGAGATAGGCGAACGAACTGGTGTTGATGATCGAGCCACCGCCCTGTTCCACCATCTTCGGCGCCGCCGCTCGGCACGTCTCGAATGTGGTCATCAGGTGTGCGTCGATCAGTTCGTGAAACAGCTTGCTGGTGACCGTGAGGATCGACTCGCTGGCCAGTCCCGGCGTGCCCGCGCAGTTGACCAGGATGTCGATCCGGCCGAACTCGTTGATGCACTTGTCGATCAGAGCGTCGGCGACCTCGGGGTCCGAAGGTGAACCGGCATGGGCGAGTGCTGCGGGTATCGCTTCGGCGGCCTGCTTCGCGGCATCGGTGTCGCGCCCGTTGAGCACGACACCGGCGCCCTGTTCGGCGAGCAGTTCGGCCACCGCGAGTCCGATACCGCGGGTGCCGCCGACGACGACGGCGCCTTTTCCGGCCAGGTGACGGCTAATCGCCGCCGCCTTCCTCCTGCCCGAATTCCATTGCGTCCATGTTCCAGTAGCCGCGCAGGTTGGTGATCAGTCCCTCGTCGTTCACCTTGTAGGTGAAGACGCCGCGCACTGTGGCGGTGAAGCCGTTCGGGAACAGGGTGCGCAGCACGAGGATGTACGCGATTTCGTTCGGCGAGCTGGACGGAAACGTCGCCTCGCGGGTGACGGTCAACTGGTTCGGACCGATGTTCGCGTCGTAGAACGCGCCGACTGCCTCTTTGCCCCGAATCCCGTTGCCGTCGGGGTTGGTGACCGACTCGCCGATCGGATCCTCGACGAGAACGTCCTCGGCCATCAGCGCCAGCCAGCCGTCCCTGTCGCCGGACTGCACGCACCGCCACGACGACTCGGATGCGGTGACTACCGGTGTCTTCTCTGCGGTCTCAACCGTGCTGTCGGACATCGCGACTAGCGATCTGCGTCGGTGTAGCGGATGACGCCGCGAATGTTGCGACCCTGCAGCATGTCCTGGTAACCGTCGTTGATCTGCTCCAGCTTGTACTGCCGGGTGACCATGTCATCCAGGTTGAGCTTGCCGGCCTTGTACATCGACAGCAGCTGCGGGATGTCGTAGTGCGGGTTGCCGCCTCCGAAGATGGTGCCCTGCAGGTTCTTCTGCATCAGCGTCAGCATCGCCAGGTTCAACGTCACATCCGAGTTGGCCATGTTGGCGACGGCGGTTACCACGCAGGTGCCGCCCTTCGACGTGCAGTTGAGGTAGTTGTCGATGTCCGCGCCGTTGAGCTCGCCGACGGTGATGATCGTCTTCTTTGCCATACCACCCGCGGTGACCTCGGCGATCCCCGCCATTGCGGAGAAGACGTCGGGATAGACATGGGTGGCACCGAACTTGAGCGCCTGATCGCGCTTCCACTCGACCGGGTCGATGGCGAAGATGTTGCGCGCGCCGGCGTTGACCGCGCCCTGCAGCGCGCCCATGCCGACGCCGCCGATGCCGAAGATCGCGACGTCCTCACCGGGTCGGACGTCTGCGCTGCGGGTCGCCGAGCCGTAGCCGGTGGTCACGCCGCAGCCGACGAGGCAGGCCACCTCGAACGGAATGGTCGGATCGATCTTCACCACCGAGCTCTTGTGCACCACCATGTATGGGCTGAAGGTGCCCAACAGGGTCATGGGGATGACCGGCGTCCCATCGGCGGTGTGCACCCGGTTCGTGCCGTCGGACACGGATGTACCGGAGAGCAGAAGGGCGCCCAGGTCGCACAGGTTGCGCTGCCCGCTCTGACAGGTCGGACATTCACCGCATGACGGGATGAACGACAGGACCACGTGGTCACCGGGGGCGATGTTCTCCACGCCGGGACCGACCTCGGTGACGATGCCTGCGCCCTCGTGGCCGCCGAGCACCGGGAACCCGGCCATCGGGATATCGCCCGTGACTAGGTGGTGGTCGGAGTGGCACATCCCCGACGCTTCCATCTGGATCTTGACTTCGTCCTTGACGGGGTCGCCGATCTCGATCTCTTCGATCGACCACGGCTGGTTGAACTCGTAGATGAGAGCGCCCTTTGTCTTCATCTGATGTGCCTTCCGTTAGTGCCAGTTGTGGCCAGACTAGAGCCAGTAGTTAGGTGCGTCACACGCACCCCCAAGCAACCGCTTGGCCGGGAGCTACCAGATCTTTGCTGGAGCCTTGCCGAGCGGATAGTAGCCGGGGAGCTTCTCGCCGGCCACAGCACGTTCGATGCGCCTCTGCATGCCCTCGCTGAGGTCCCCGGATTCGATGAGCTTGCCGTACATGTACGCGACGTGTCCGAAATCGAAGAAGTCGCGCTGCCACTCGATCAGTAGGTTGCTGTCCAGCCGGAACCAGCTGCCGCCGATGCCGTAAATCGCGTCCTGCGTGCCGTCGGACTTGTTCACGATCTGCTTCCAGAAGCCGACTATCTCGTTCTGTTTCTCGTCAACGAGCACCTTCTGATACTCGTAGACCCAGTTCTCCAGGCCCTCCATCTCCAGACCGAGGGCGACGTCACGGATCTCGTCGCGGCCGATACACATCACGTCCTCTTTCGGCCCGATGTTCCAGCCGTAGGTCGCGTCGTCGGTGTAGAAGTCGGCGAGCGGCTTCCAGTCACCTGCCTTTTCGCAGTCCTGGTTCGCCTTGAGCCAGCGGGCTACCCAGTCGTCGAGTTGTTCACGTGACGCCATTGTCAGTCTTCTTTCTCTTTGATGAACAGGGCTTGGGTGGGGCACATGTCGACCGCGTTCTGCACTTCGTCGCGGGCGTCGTCGGGTGGTTTGGTGTCGAGAATCTCGACCTTGCCGCGTTTGGGAACCTTGAACACGTCGGGTGCCTCGAGCTCGCACATGGCGTGGCCCTGGCACAGGTCCAGATCGACCTCGACTCTATAGCCCATCGTGACTCCTAGGAGCTGCGCCTGCGGTACCGGGCCTTCGCGGGCCTGGCCAGCTGGACGACCATCTTGGAATGGTCGTTGCGGTAACTGTCGGCGGGCTGGGCCATCTCGAACTCATACTCCCGCAACAGAACTGAGAAGATCGCTTTGATCTGCATCTGCGCGAATGCGGCGCCGACGCAACGGTGTCGGCCGGCGCCGAACGGAATCCACGTCCACCGGTTGACGATGTCGGCCTGCTCGGGCTTGTTGTAGCGGTCCGGGTTGAACCCGTCCGGGTCGGGGAAGTCTTCGGGAATCCGGTTGGAGATCGCCGGTGAGGCTGCCACGAAGTCGCCTTTGTGGATCGGAAAGCCCTGAACCTCGAACTCACCCTGGGCGACGCGCATCAAGATGATCAGCGGCGGGTGCAGACGCAGCGTCTCCTTGACCACATTGTCCAGCTTCGGGATCTGGCGCAGCGCGTGGAAGCTGACTTCCTGCCCGTCGGCATAGAGCTCGTCGAGTTCGTCGCGCACCTCGGCGTAGATGTCGGGGTGACGGATCAACTCGATGAGCGTCCACGCCGAGGTGCCCGAGCTGGTGTGGTGACCGGCGAACATCAGCGAGATGAACATGCCGGTGACCTCGTCGGCCGCAAACCGCGGGTTGCCATCATCGTCTTTGATGGACACCAGCACGTCGAGCATGTCGCGGTCGGCCTTGTCCGCGGGCGGGTTGGCCAACCGTTGGTTCATGATTTCCTGCACCAGCGCAACGAGTTTGACGCGTGACTCGTCTCGTAGCCGGAAGCTTTCGATGTCGAGGTAGGGGTCGACGTAGCACAGCGGATCGGTGCCGCGTTCCAAGTCGTGGTAGTACTCGGCGAAGCGGTGGTCGAGCTGGTTGCGGAACTTCTCGCCGATCAGGCACGCCGTTGAGGTGTAGATGGTCAGTTCGGCGAAGAAGTCGAGCAGGTCGATCTCGCCCTCGTCGCCCCAGTCGGCGATCATCCCGTTGACCTGGCGCTCGATGGTGGCGGCGTGGCCCTTCATCTGCTCACCGCGCAACGCCGAGTTGTGCAGCATCTCCTTGCGGCGCTCAGGACTGGCGTCGAACACCACGCCCTTGCCGAAGATCGGCGTCATGAACGGGTAGGCCTCGGCCTGGTCGAGATCCTCGTCGGCAGAACGGAAGAAGAACTCGTTGGCTTCCGCGCCGGACAGGAAGATGACGTTCTTGTCCACCAGCTGGAACCAGCCGACGTCGCCGCACTCGTCGCGGATGCGGTTCATCAACCCGATCGGATCGGTGCGGAACTCCTCGAGGTGTCCGTGTTCTTCCTCGCCGCCGGACACCCGGGGCACGACGGCAGCCGTCGTTGCATTGGATTCAGTCATGACTTCAGGTTCTCCTCGTTCAAGACCAGCTTCTGGCGCTCGGCCGGAGCGCTGGTCAAGGGGGCTTCGGGCTGGAGTTCCATGTTGGCGATGTATCCGCCGCGCGGTGTCTCGGCGACGAACGTGATCGCGCGGGCGAGGTCGGCGGCGCGCAGGAAGTAGTCGTGCCGCGCCTGCCCCCACTTCGCCCAATCCTCAAGTGCCGGAGCGATCTTGTCGGCGGGCAGGCTCCAGCCCATGCTGGTCTTGGTCGGTCCCGGATGCACAATCGAGGCGCGTACACCGGTGCCCTCGAGCTCCATTTGAAGGTTGTTGACCATGGCGACGAGTGCGGCCTTGGCGGCGCCGTAGGCGCCCATGTGCGGGCGCTGCCGCAACGCCACTTCGGAGCCTACGAAGATCAGATCGCCGCGTTGACGTTCGAGCATGCCTGGAAGCACGGCGGTCGTCAGCCGGTTGGCCCCGACCAGATGGATCTGCAGCTGCGAGTCGAACTCGTCGGTGCTGATCTCGGCCAGCTTGCCGAAGTAGGTGTCACCGGCGCCGGCGACCAGCACCTCGATATCGCCCAGCGCGTCAACGGCATTGGCCACGAAGGACTTCACCGAGTTGGGGTCGGTGACGTCGAGATGGAACCCTACGGCCTCGCCACCTTCGGCACGGATCTTGCCTACCAGGTCGTCGAGCTTCTCCACGCGACGGGCGCCGAGTGCGACCGGGAAGCCGCGCGCCGCAAGTTCGATGGCGGTGGCTTCTCCGATGCCTGCCGAGGCGCCGGCGACGATGGCCGGTCTGCGGTCGGGAAGGGGTGCGAAACGAGGCATGGTGGCGACCTTCAGTTGATCTGGAGAGTCATGGGTAGGTGGGCGAACCCGCGGACATTGCTCGAGTGGACTCGGACGGCGTTGGCCTCGTCGACCTCGTATCCGCGGATTCGCTTGAACATTTCGGTGAGCGCCACCCGGGCCTCCATCCGGGCCAGGTGCGCACCGAGGCAGAAGTGAGCTCCACTTCCGAAACTCTGGAGTTTGGCCCCGATTTCGCGACCGATGATGAAGTCGTCAGGGTTCTCGAAGACCCGCTCGTCGCGGTGCGCCGAGCCGGGCAGCAGCAGGAGCACATCACCGTCGGGAATAGCGGTGTCGTAGAGCGACAGCTCGCCCTCGACCGTCCGCGCCAGGATCTGGCTCGATGTGTCATAGCGCAGCGTCTCCTCGACCCACAGCGGCACACGGTCCAGATCGGTATAGACCGGAGCCAACTGATCGGGGTTCTTGTGACCCCAGAACGCGGCATTGGCAAGGAGTTTGGTGGTGGTCTCGTTACCGGCGATCACCATCAGGAACATGAACCCGAGGATTTCGTCATCGGTGAGCCGGTCGCCGTCGATCTCGGCCTCGAGTAGTGCCGACGTCAGATCATCGGTGAGCTGCTTGCGGCGCTGGGCGACCATCTCCTGGTAGTAGACGATCAGGTTCAGCGAGGCCTCGATGGCTGCGGGTGGCACGTCGGTGACGCCCTCGTCGCGGTGCATAACCCCGTCTGCCCACGCCCGTACCTGGTCCCGGTCCTCGACGGGCACGCCCATCAACTCGGAGATGACATCCATGGGCAGCTTGCCCGCGAATTCGTTGACGAAGTCGACGGTTCCGGCTCCCGCTGAATCAGAGGCCTTCTCCATCATCGTGTCGAGATGCTGGGTCGCGATCTCGGTGACCCTGGGCTCCAACTCGCGGATGCGACGCGGCGTGAAACCCTTGGAGACCAGGGTGCGCAGCCGCAAGTGCGCCGGGTCGTCCATCGCCAAAAACGACATGGTCTTGGACGCGTGCGGACCCCGCGAGGCCGGATCCAGTGACACCCCGAACTTGTTGGACAAGGTGGTGCTGTTGCGGAAGCCCGCCAGCACGTCCTGGTGCCGCGACAACGCCCAGAAGCCGAGGTCGGAGTTGCGATACAGCGGGGCCTCGTCTCGCAGGCGTTTGTAGTACGGGTACGGGTCCTCATGGAAGTCGTAGTTGTACGGGTCGAGAAGTAGCTCGCCGGTATCGACGGACTTAGATGTCACGGTCGTCTCCCAAGATGAGGCCGACCACGTAGCTGAGGCGGTCGGCGATCTGGTGATAGGTGAAGGCTCCGCTTCCGGCGTTGACCAAGGCGCCGAAGAATGTCATCTCCAGCGCGGCAAGGGTGCGCGGGTCCGCATCGGGGCCGACGGCCGAACGAATGCGGCGGTGGATTTCTGCACCGATGCGATCGCGGACCGAGCGCACGGCGTCGTCGTTCCCGCTGAGCAGAGCGGTGGTGCACGCCGCGGCCACTTCCGGCTCATCGGCGACCGTCAGCGCCATGCTGCGCAGTGTCTTCTCGACGCGCGCGACCCGGCTGTCGTTGACGTCGGTGAAGTAGGGCACCCGGCTGATCAGGTTCAGGTAGACCTCGGCGATCAGGTGGTTCTTCGACGAGAAGTAGGTGTAGGCCGTCGCCGGTGCGACCTTGGCCCGCGCCGCGACGGCGCGCACCGTCAAATCCGCATACGACGACTCGCGCAGCATCTCCACGCCTGCGGCCAGCACCTTGTTGAAGGTCTCCTCCTGGCGCCGGTTGCGCGGCGTCTCCCCTGGCTGGGGGAGAGGCGGAGGTGTGACCACCACCGCAGGATCACTGGACACATGTCCAACTTATCTGAAGTCGACAGCCTGAGGCAAGTGCACAGGTGACCGGGCCAGCCTTGCTTCTCGCCGCGGAGAGCGGCTATGGTTCGAGATGAGACAGTCGGACAGTTGTCCAGTAGTGCGAACACAGGAGTTCGGATGGGAATCCTCGCCGACCGCGAGAGTCGTTTGCTCATCGACGGCGAGCTCGTCGCAGGCAGCGCGGGCACGTTTGAGACCGTCAACCCGGCTACCGAGGAGGTGCTCGGCGTCGCAGCCGACGCAAGCACCGAGGACATGGGCCGGGCGATCGAGGCGGCGCGGCGCGCGTTCGACGAGACGGGCTGGTCGACCGACACCGGGCTGCGGGTGCGCGGCATTCGCCAACTTCAGCAGGCGATGCGCGACGCGGCGGAGGATCTGCGGGAGCTGACGATCAGCGAAGTCGGCGCGCCAAGGATGCTGACCTCGATGGCACAACTCGAGGGCCCCGTCGAAGACCTGAGTTTCTGCGCCGACACCGCGGAGTCGTATCAGTGGACCTCCGATCTCGGTGTCGCGTCGCCGATGGGCATCAAGACCCACCGCACCATCGCGCGCGAAGCCGTCGGTGTTGTTGGCGCGATCACGCCGTGGAACTTCCCCCACCAGATCAATCTCGCCAAGCTTGGTCCCGCTCTCGCGGCGGGCAACACGATTGTGCTCAAACCGGCACCCGACACGCCCTGGTGCGCGGCGGTGCTGGGCGAGCTGATCCTCGAACACACCGACATCCCGGCCGGCGTGGTCAACATCATCACCTCCAGCGACCACAGCGTCGGTGCGCTGCTGTCGAAAGATCCACGGGTGGACATGGTTTCGTTCACCGGATCGACGAACACCGGCCGCGCCGTGATGGCTGACGGCGCCGCCACTTTGAAGAAGGTGTTCCTGGAACTAGGCGGAAAGTCGGCGTTTTTGGTACTCGACGACGCCGACCTGGCCGGCGCCTGCTCGATGTCCGCATTCACGGCGTCGATGCATGCGGGCCAAGGCTGCGCGATCACCACCCGGCTGGTGGTGCCCCGGGCCCGCTACGACGAAGCCGTCGAGGCCGCGGCGGCCACGATGGCGGGGCTGAGGCCGGGTGACCCGCAGGACGCAGGCACCATCTGCGGGCCGCTGATATCGGAACGGCAGCGCGACCGCGTGCAGGCCTACATCGACTCTGCCGCCGACGAGGGTGGCAAATTCGCCTGCGGTGGAGGGCGTCCCGCCGACCGTGACGTCGGCTACTTCATCGAGCCGACCGTCATCGCCGGGCTGGACAACAACGCCAAGGTCGCCCGCGAGGAGATCTTCGGGCCGGTGCTCACCGTCATCGCCCACGATGGCGACGACGATGCCGTGCGCATCGCCAACGACTCACCTTATGGTCTGTCGGGCACCGTCTTTTCCGCCGATCCGGACCGCGCAGCTGGTGTCGGCGCGAGGCTGCGTGTCGGCACCGTGAACATCAACGGCGGTGTCTGGTACTCAGCCGACATGCCCTTCGGTGGATACAAGCAGTCCGGTATCGGCCGGGAGATGGGGCTCGCCGGTTTCGAGGAGTACCTGGAGCTCAAAGCCATTGCCACTTCCGTCTGATTGTCGGGAAGCCAACTAAGGAGACGTGCGTGGGTCTGTACGGAGATCAGTTCAAAGACAAGGTCGCGATCGTCACCGGTGCCGGCGGAGGTATCGGTCAGGCGTACGCCGAGGCGCTCGCCCGTGAGGGTGCGGCCGTGGTGGTCGCCGACATCAACGTCGAGGGCGCGCAGAAGGTCGCCGACGGCATCAAGGGCGAGGGCGGCAACGCGCTTGCGGTGCGCGTCGACGTGTCCGACCCCGATTCCGCGAAGGAGATGGCAGCGCAGACGCTGGCCGAGTTCGAGGGCATCGACTACCTGGTCAACAACGCCGCGATCTTCGGTGGGATGAAGCTTGATTTCCTCATCACCGTGGACTGGGACTACTACAAGAAGTTCATGAGCGTGAACATGGATGGCGCGCTGGTGTGCACCCGCGCGGTGTACCGCAAGATGGCCAAGCGCGGTGGCGGTGCGATCGTCAACCAGTCCTCCACCGCGGCATGGCTGTATTCGAACTTCTACGGTCTGGCCAAGGTCGGCATCAACGGCCTCACCCAGCAACTCGCGACCGAACTCGGCGGTCAGAACATCCGCGTCAACGCCATCGCGCCCGGCCCCATCGACACCGAGGCCAATCGCACCACCACCCCGCAGGAGATGGTGGCAGACATCGTCAAGGGCATTCCGCTGTCGCGCATGGGTGAGGTGGACGATCTGACGGGCATGTGCCTGTTCCTGCTGTCCGACCAGGCCAAGTGGGTCACCGGTCAGATCTTCAACGTCGACGGCGGACAGATCATCAGATGATGAGCGACGACCTGAAGCTCGGTTACATCGGCCTTGGCAACCAGGGCGCTCCGATGGCGAAACGCCTTGTGGAGTGGTCAGGCGGCCTGGTGGTCTTCGATGTGCGCACCGAGGCGATGACGCCGCTGGCCGAACTCGGCGCTACGCTGGCGGACTCCGTGTCGGATGTCGCGCAGGCCGACGTCATCAGCGTCACCGTGCTCAATGACGGTCAGGTACGCGAGGTCGTGGGTCAGCTTGCCGAGCATGCGAAGCCGGGCACCGTCATCGCGATCCATTCCACCATCGAGCCCGACACCGCTTCTGAGTTGGCTGATGAATTGCGTCCCAGAGGTATTCACATCGTCGACGCACCCGTCAGCGGAGGCGCAGGCGCGGCGGACAAAGGTGAGCTGGCCGTCATGGTCGGCGCGGATGACGAGGCCTACGAGAGGGTCAAGCCGGTCTTCAAACAGTGGGCTTCGTTGGTGGTGCGTGCCGGTGCACCCGGCGCGGGGACGCGAATGAAGCTGGCCCGAAATATGCTGACCTTCATCGGCTTCGCCGCCGCCTGCGAGGCGTCCAGGCTGGCCGAAGCGGCAGGCATCGATCTGCAGAAGCTCGGCCGCGTGGTACGCCACAGCGACGCGCAGAGCGGCGGGCCGGGGGCGATCATGGTCCGCGACGACACCAAACCGCTGCAGCCCGACCATTTCGTGCACGACATGTTCGTGCACACGCGGGGGCTGGCTGAGAAGGATCTGAAGTTGGCCCTCGGGCTCGGCGAGGCCAACGGTGTGGAACTGCCGCTGGCCGAGATTGCGTTGCGGGATCTCGCTGCCGGACTTGGTGTGCCGCACACCACGTCGACCACGAAGGAGTGACGATGGACGAACTGCGCCGCAAGGGCCTCGAGAAGATGAACGAGGTGTACGGCTGGGAAATGCCGGACATGCCCGGCGACTACTTCGCGCTCACCGCCGATCACCTCTTCGGCACCATCTGGACCCGGCCCGGTCTTTCGATGCGTGAGAAGCGGATGATGACGCTGACCTGCGTCACCGCGCTGGGTATATCGGAACTCGCTGAGATCCAGGCGAATGCGGCGCTGGCCAACGGCGAGCTCACCGTGGAGGAGCTCAAGGAGATGGCGATCTTCCTGACCCACTATCTCGGTTTCCCGCTGGGCTCCAAGCTCGACGGCGTCGTCACCAAGGTGGCCGCCAAGCGTAAAAAGGATGCGGAGCGTGGGGACGGTGAAGACAAGAAGGGCAATGTCGACGCGGCGTTGAAGATGCACTCGGGAAGCAAGCTCGATGATGAGTAGATACGCCGCGCTCTCGCGCGAGGAGCTGGCCACCCTGGTACCGGAACTGCTGTTGATCGGCCAGCTCATCGATCGCTCCGGAATGGCGCACTGCATCAGCGCGTGGGGACGCGAGGAGATGCTGCAGATCGCGATCGAGGAGTGGGCGGCCTCCAGTCCGCTGTACACCAAGCGGATGCAGAAGGCGCTGAAGTACGAGGGCGTCGACATCTTCACCCTCTTCAAGGGCTTGCAACTCGACATCGGCGCTCCGCCGCAGTTCATGGATTTCCGTTACGTCGTACACGACCGCTGGCACGGTGAGTTCTACCTCAATCATTGTGGTGCCTTGATGGATGTCGAGCCGATGGGCGAGGAGTACGTCAAGGGGATGTGCCACGACATCGAGGACCCGACGTTCGACGCGACCGCCCTGGCCACCAACCGCAAGGCTCAGGTTCGGCCGATCCACCGGCCGCCGAGGACGCCGTCGGACCAGCATCCGCACTGCCGGTGGACGGTGATCATCGACGAGTCCTATCCGGAGGTTCCGTTCATCCCGGCGATGGACGTCGTCGCGGCCACCCACGCCCACGCGTGTGAACTTGAGCCGATCGACCCGAACGACGAAGGCATGGCGGACTATTCGGGGGAGTTACTCGCCGACGTCGACTTCGGCGCGTTCTCACACTCTGCGTTGGTGCGGATCGCCGACGAGGTCTGCCTGCAGATGCACCTTCTGGTGAAGTCGTTCACGATCGCGGTCGAGAAGCGCGCCAAGGACGATGCCGCGCTCGCGCGGTCGGTCCGCACCAAACAACTGATCGGGATCGCGGGCGTGGCCGCCGAACGAATCCACAAGGCGCTCAAACTCTCCAAGGATGTCAAGGGCGCGTTGCGGGTCCTCGAGCTTCATCCTCTGCTCAACCCGGCGGCGTACATCTACGCCGATATCGACCCGAACTTCGTGCACGTGCGCAAATCACCTGCGTACGAGGACGGTTCGTGGATCTCGCTGGTTTCGCCGGTCGCCGACGCCCCCCTGCAGGCGATTGTCCAGGCGGTCGATCCGCACCTGCGCGCCGAGGTGTCGGGTACCGAGTCGGACTGGACCGTCCGCGTGATCGAAACCGACACCGCCGCAAAGGAATTGCCCGAGGTCGCCGTGTGCAAGTTCAGTGGCGGTGCGTCGTGGGAGTTCGAGGACCGGAAGTCGCTGCCGCTGACGGTGGTCTGATTGTCGGCTCCGCCGACGGCTGGATAGCCCCACCGACCCACCTCCGCAGGTAACTGCGGAGTTCGGCCCCTTGGCGCGGTGGTCGGCCGGGATCGATCACGAATGACTGGATGATCCGCAGGAGATGCTCGACCAGTTCCCCGAGATCTGCGTCGCTGAATCCGAGGCCCGCCCAGTCGACGTCGAACCTGCGAACCATCGAGTGGCCGAAATCCAGCGCGACATCCGACGTCACCGACTCTGTGTGTGGGCTTGGCTGGCCGGGCATGATGAGCAGGCCGAGGTGCTTGTCCTCGGGCAACCACTCGAGGACGGTGGCGACGGCCTCCGCAATCGCATCGGCCGGATCCGTGATTCCACGCATATGAGCGGCCAACCGATCGATGAAGCCGCTCGCTGCGTGCACGGCGGCGGCGATCAGCAGTGCATCGGTGCTCGGAAAATAGCGGTACACCGTCTGTCGTGTGACGCCGAGGGCGCGGGCGACGTCGCTGATCGAAAATTCGGCGCCGCGTGCGTCGATCACCTTGCTCGCCGCGTCGAGGATGCGGCTGATGGCTTCCTCGTCGGTGGCGGGTGCGGATCCGGACCAGCCGTGGGTGCGCATCCTGAGGATAGTAGTCTCAGCCGCCGAACGACACGGGTAGGGCGTTCACCCCGTTTATCCACCCTGATCGAAGCCGTTGTGGCTCGGCAAGTTTGGCGATGTTTGGAATCTGATCGGCCAGCTCGTTGAAGATCAGCTTGATTTCCATGCGAGCGAGGTTCGCGCCGATGCAGTAGTGCGCGCCGTTGCCGCCGAACGAAAGATGCGGATTCGGATCGCGCAGAATGTTGAAGTTGAACGGCTGCTCGAACACCGCTTCGTCGTAGTTGGCTGAGCTGTAGAACAGGCCGACGCGCTGCCCCTCGCGAACGGTGACGCCACCGACCTCGGTGTCGGCGAGCGCGGTCCGCTGGAAACAGTGGACGGGCGTTGCCCAGCGCACGATCTCGTCGACGGCGGTCTGTGGACGTTCACGCTTGAACAGTTCCCATTGGTCGGGGTTCTCGAAGAAGGCGTTCATGCCGTGTGTCATGGCGTTGCGGGTGGTCTCGTTGCCTGCCACCGCGAGCAGGATGACGAAGAATGCGAACTCGAGCTCACCGATGGACTCACCGGCTCCGTCGTTCATATCCGCCTGTACCAGCCGGGTGACGATGTCGTCGGCCGGGCAGCGGCGACGCTCCTCGGCCATGGTGTAGGCGTATCCCATCAGCTCCGCGTTGGCAGCCACGTGATCGGTCTCAAAGCTCTCGTCATCCCAATTCATGATCGCGTTGGTCCAGTGGAAGAGCTTCTCGCGATCGGACTCGGGCACGCCGAGCAGGTCGGCGATGGCCAGCAGCGGTAACCCCATTGCGATGTCGGCTACGAAGTCCCCTGACCCCTTTTCCTTCGCGGCGCTGACGATTTCACGCGCCGCGACAGCCAGCTTCTCCTCGAGCGTTGCGACCGCTCTCGGAGTGAACAGCCGCGACACGATCTTGCGCAGTCGCGTGTGTTCGGGTGCGTCGTGGTTGATCAGCAGTGCCTTGGTGACGTCCATCTGTTCGGCCGTGACACCGTCGGGCAGGCGCATGACCGCGCCCTTGCGGTTGGTCGACCACAAGTCACCGTCTCTCGAGATGGCCTTGATGTCCTCGTGGCGGCTGATAACCCAGTAGCCGCCGTCCTCGAACACGGAATCGGGTTGCTCGTTCCACCAGACCGGCGCGGTCTTACGAAGCTCGGCGAACTCGCTGACTGGAATGCCCCGAACCAGGACATCGGGGTCGGTGAAGTCGAAACCCGCTCCGAAGGGGCATGTGCTCTGCGTCATATTTCGACCATACACTGCCTAGTCAAGTGTATGGCCGAAACCTGCGGCAGGTTGAGGTCGAAGAGGGATTAAGGTGTGCGGTTGTGCGCGTCCTGGTAATCGGCTCCGGTGCTCGTGAACATGCGTTGTTGCTTGCACTGCGCCGAGACCCCGAGGTAGAAGAGCTGGCTGTCGCGCCGGGCAATGCCGGGACCGCGATCATCGCCGACCAGTACGACGTCGACATCACCTCGGGCGACGCCGTCGTGAAGCTCGCCCAACGCATCGGCTCCGACCTGGTCGTGGTCGGGCCCGAGGTCCCGCTCGTGCTCGGAGTGGCCGATGCGGTGCGCAGCGCGGGAATCGCCTGCTTCGGGCCCACAAAGGAAGCCGCGCGCATCGAAGGCTCGAAGTCGTTCGCCAAAGATGTGATGACCGCCGCGGGCGTGCGCACCGCGACCAGTGAGATCGTCGACAACCCCGCCAACCTCGACGCGGCGCTCGACCGCTTCGGTCCTCCGGGCGGTCAGCCGTCGTGGGTGGTCAAGGATGACGGTCTGGCCGCGGGTAAGGGCGTGGTGGTGACCGCCGACCGCGACGCCGCGCGCGCGCACGCCGCGAGCCTGCTCGACTCCGGGCACCCGGTGCTGCTGGAGTCGTTCCTGGACGGTCCCGAGGTGTCTTTGTTCTGTGTCGTCGACGGCGAGACCGTGGTACCTCTGCTGGCCGCCCAGGATTTCAAGCGCGTCGGCAACGGGGACTCCGGACCCAACACCGGCGGCATGGGTGCCTACGCCCCGCTGCCGTGGCTGCCCGACGACGTGCTCGCGTCCATTGTCGACGACGTCGTGAAACCCGTTGCGGCCGAACTGGTCAAGCGCGGCAGCGTATTCTCCGGCCTGCTCTACACCGGGCTCGCGATCACATCGCGGGGGCCCGCGGTGGTCGAATTCAATTGCCGCTTCGGCGATCCGGAGACCCAGGCGGTGCTGGCGCTATTGGACACCCCGCTGGGCGGGCTGCTGTATGCCGCCGCAACCGGGCATCTGGCCGAGCAGCCAAAGCTGGTTTGGCGAGCTGGCGCATCGGTGACGGTCGTGGTCGCCGCCGAGAACTACCCGGGGCGACCGCGAGTGGGCGACGTCATCACCGGTTCGGAAGCCGACGGTGTGCTGCACGCGGGGACCGCGCGTCGCGACGACGGCGCGATTGTCTCGTCCGGGGGGCGGGTGCTGTCAGTCGTGGGAACGGGCGCCGACCTGAACGCGGCACGCGAGGCCGCCTACAACTTGATCAAGTCGATTCGCCTGCCGGGCAGCCACTTTCGCAACGATATCGGGCTGGCCGCGGCCGAAGGTCGGGTCTCGGTCTAGACATCCGCCTGTGCTTTAGGCGACCAGCAACGGCGCCATCCACGCCACTTCGCCGGGGAGTTGCGAACTCCAGTAGGCGCCGTCGTGGCCGCCGGGGGAGAACCCGCCCGCCGGTGGCTTGGCCAACTGGGCGATGAACTGCTGTGTCGCCGAGTAGAACGGATCGCTGTCGCCGCAGTCGATGCGGATCGGAATCGAATTCAGCGCGGGCAGGCCCCAGACGCTGTTGGCCTCGTAGTCCTCGGCGCCGTCGAACGCGCCAGGCGCCGCGGCTCCCGAGGACGTCCACAGCGCCGGGCTGACCGCGGTGATCGCCGCGGTACGCGCGGCACCGAGACGCGCGCCGAGCAGCAGCGCTCCGTAGCCGCCCATCGACCAACCGAGAAACGCGACCCGTGACGTGTCGAGGCCCTCATCGCCGAGCATCGGGATGAGCTCGTTCAGCACCATCGCACCGGAGTCCTCACCGGATGCCCGCTTGTGCCAGTAACCACCACCACCGTCCACGGCGACGACCGCGATCGGTGGGATGCCCGCGGCGACCGCCTCGGCCAGCCCATTTTCGACACCGCCGGCCATGACGCCCGCGGCATCCTGACCCTTGCCGTGCAGCGCGATGATGGGCCTCAGCGGAGCCCTCTGGCCGGGCGGGCGGGCGATCGCCCAGTTGGTCGAGACTCCACCGCGGGCCGCCGAAACGAATGAGCCGTCGACGTAGGTGGGAGCGTCCGCGGACGCCGGTGGCGACACGCGCAGCGCCGCCGCTCCGGCCGCCACGCCGACACCGAGGCGCAGAAGGGCGCGTCGACTCAGTTCTGGCATGGCGGCCATCATGCCATCGGCGTCTGCGGCGCCTGGATCCCGCCGATGACGCGAAGCGTTGGGCCGCGGTGAGCAGAAGTGCGGACTTCTCTGAGTAAAGGCTGATGATTAGCCGAAAGCCCGATGTCGTGACGTCGCGACTGGCAGCATGCTTTACGTGACAGCAGCAGTCACTCCAAAGGGGGAGCGAAGGCGCTACGCGCTGGTCAGCGCTGCTGCCGACCTGCTGTGTGAAGGCGGGTTCGACGCAGTGCGGCACCGTGCGGTGGCGCGTCGCGCCGGGCTGCCCTTGGCGTCCACGACGTACTACTTTTCATCGCTCGAGGACCTGATCGCGAAGGCTGTCGAGTATGCGGGCACGCGCGAGGCCGAGCAGCTGCAAGTGCGGGTGTCCACCCTGTCGCGACGCCGGCGCGGTGCGGAGTCGACGGCCGACATCCTGGTCGACCTTCTGGTCGGCGAAGCGAACGGGCTGCGGGTCACCGAGCAGTTGATCTCCCGCTACGAGCGCTACATCGCGTGCGCGCGCCAACCCGGACTCCGCGATATCGAGCGGCGCATTCTGCAGCAGCGCACCGATGCGGTCGTCGAAGCCGTCGAGCGGTCCGGGCGCGCCGTGCGGGTCGAATTGCTCACGGCGTTGGTATGCGCGGTCGACGGCGCAGTGGTTGCGGCGCTGGTGGGTGCCGGTGACGGCCCCCGCGCGACGGCGCGGGCGACATTGATCGACGTCATCGACGTGCTGGCGCCGATCGACGAACACGTCGCCCAGGTCTGAGCGACGTTTGCGTGCTTCGCATCCTGGATAACTAGGTCTGGATGAGGTTCACCCGGGTTCTCGATCACGCATTGGACCGATCTGTCGTACTCGGATACACCAAAATCGGCTCACGGTTGCGGCGGACCTGGTGGCTGGCCGATCCGCGGCCAAAAGCGATGGCAGGGAAGCGCGTTGTGGTCACGGGCGCCACAGCAGGCATCGGGGAGGCCATCGCCCGTTCGTTTGCCGAACTCGATGCGACCGTTCATCTGCTGGGCCGGAACGCGGACAAGGTCAGACACTCCGCGGGTGCGATCCGGCGGGCGGTTCCCGGTGCGATGGTGGTCGAAGAAGTCTGCGACGTGTCCGACCTCGACGCTGTGCGTGGGTGGTGCGAAGACCTTTCCGGGCGCATCGAAGAACTCCACGGACTGGTGCACAACGCCGGCGCAATGCCGAAGGAGCGCACCGAAACCCCACAGAATCACGAGACCCAACTGGCCTGCCATGTCCTGGGTCCGCACCTGATGACCGACCTCCTGGCGCCGTTACTTCGGGACGCACACGGCGCATCGGTCGTCTTCATGGCCTCCGGCGGCATGTACACGGCACCGTTGTCCGTCGACGACATGGAGTCGAAATCCGGTGATTACAACGGCGTTCGCGTCTACGCACGGACAAAGCGAATGCAGGTAGTGCTCACCGAGGCATGGGCGCACAGGTTGTCCGGTGACGACGTCCGCGTCGAGAGCATGCACCCGGGTTGGGTCGAGACGCAGGGCGTTGCTGATGCATTGCCGCTGTTTCGAGTGGTGACAAGGCCATTGCTGCGCGATACTGCAGACGGCGCCGATACTGCGGTGTGGCTGGTTGCCATGCGGCCTGAGTCTTCCTCGAGCCATTTCTGGCACGACAGGGCCCAGCGGCCAACGACGTTGGGGTGGCAGCGCGCAGAGGATCCCGAACTGGTTGCGCGATTCCTCGGCGCAGTGTGTGCGATGACCGGAACAATGCAGTTCACCATGGACTGGCAGGAGGCGCATCGTGACTAAGCCGGAAACCGAGGAACAGCAGCCGGAACTCAAACGGGTGATGGGCCCCGGGCTGCTGTTGTTGTTCGTCGTCGGCGACATTCTCGGCACGGGCGTCTACGCGCTCACCGGTCAGGTGGCCGGCGAGGTCGGCGGCGCGGCGTGGCTGCCGTTCCTGCTCGCGTTCCTGATAGCGACCATCACCGCGTTCTCGTATCTGGAACTGGTGACCAAGTACCCGCAGGCGGCAGGTGCAGCCCTGTACGCGCACAAGGCATTCGGGATCCACTTCTTCACGTTCATCGTCGCGTTCGTCGTGATGTGCTCCGGCATCACCTCCGCGTCGACTGCTTCACAGGCCTTCGCGTCCAATCTGATCAAGGGATTCGGATTGGATTGGGGCAAGGTCGGAATCGCAACCATTGCCTTGCTGTTCATGGCCGGGCTGGCGGCAGTCAACCTCCGTGGTGTCAGCGAAAGTGTCAAGCTCAATGTCGTCTTGACGATCATCGAGATCACCGGCCTGATATTGGTCATCGTGGTGGGGTTGTGGGCGTTCACGCAGGGCGGTGACAACCTCGACTTCTCCCGCATCATTCTGTTCGAAAATGAAGGTGAGCGAAGCACTTTCGTGGCTGTCACGGCGGCGACCTCGCTGGCGTTCTTTGCGATGGTCGGCTTCGAGGACTCGGTGAACATGGCCGAGGAGACCAAGGATCCGGTGCGGATCTTCCCGAAGGTTCTGCTGAGCGGCCTGACGATCGCAGGCATCGTCTACGTGCTGGTGTCGATCATCGCAGTGGCGCTGGTGCCGATCGGTGAACTCACGGCGAGCAAGACACCGCTGGTCGATGTGGTCGAGGCCGCGGCGCCGGGCCTGCCGATCGGCACGCTGTTTCCGTTCATCACCATGTTCGCGGTGTCTAATACGGCCTTGATCAACATGCTGATGGCCAGCCGATTGATCTACGGTATGGCGCGTCAACACGTTCTGCCCCCGGTGTTGGGGTCGGTGCACAGGATCCGGCGCACCCCCTGGGTGGCGATTCTGTTCACCACGACGATCGCTTTCGGGCTGATCTTCTACGTGTCCGCGTTCGCCAGTGACTCGGCGATTTCGGTGCTGGGTGGTACGACATCGCTTCTGCTGCTTGCGGTGTTCGCGATGGTCAACATCGCGGTGCTGGTGCTGCGCCGTGACGTGAAGGAAACCGGCGGACACTTCAAGACGCCGACGGCCCTGCCGGTGATCGGCTGTATCGCCTCCCTCTACCTCGTGACGCCGTTGTCCGGCCGGGCGAGCGTTCAGTACCTGCTCGCCGGGATCCTGCTGGTGATCGGAATCGTGCTGTTCGGCGTCACGCTGCTGATCAACAAGCAACTCGGCATCCAGCAGAAGGGCATCACCGATCCGACGCAGTTGGCCGAGACCCCGGATTAGGCAGGGGCAGTTGCGGAGCCGTTCGGAACCGTTCGGAGCCGTTTGAGCCGCTCCTGCAACAGCCCGACGCGATGGGCGTTGCCGTGGAGCTGCAGGTAACGCTCGCCAAAGACATCCAGCAGCGCGTCGTCGAGGCGGCGGACCGCACCGGGCGGGTAGCGATAGCCCATCCTCTTGTTGATCGCTGCGGCGTCGACCGAATTCAGCACGGTGCTCAACTCGTCGAGCGACGTGATTCCGAGTTCGAGCAGTAGCCCCGAGATCCAGGCGTAGTGGTCGGTACGCGACCAGCCCGCGTCGGCGTACCGATTGCCCAGATACGTCGCCAGCACCGGCGTCGCGATCCGGGGGTCGGTCTCGTCGTCGGCCGTCTCCTCTTCCGACATAGTGACCCGAAGCCGCTCCCGGATGGCGGTGAACTCGCGATCGGCCAGCTCGAGCAGCCCGGCCGCCAGCGTGAACCGTCGATCCAGGTCCGGCGCGTGTTCGGCGGGAATCGAACCCTTGTAACGGATCTCGTGCTCGAACTCCGCCCATGCGTGCTGCAGCACCGTGCGCACCTGGATCGACGCGGGCTGCTGTTCGCCGCCCACGCCGACGAGCAGGTGCCTGCTGGCGTAGCCCCAGCGACCCTCCCGCGCAGTCTCCAGCCCCATGTCGCGGTCGTCGAGCAGCCGCATTTCGTCGGCGAGCAGCGTCACCACCGCGTCGACATCCTCGCGCAGATACGTGATGATCCGCAGCCCGACCTGGTCGGTGATTTCGACCAACGGGTCGCTGAAGAGTCGCCGACCGTTTGCGGTCCGCTCGGTCTTGGCGGCGAACGATTCGACGCTCTTGGTGCGCGCCGTGATGCTGAGGTAGTTGATGCCGGCGTCGTCCAGAAACGCCCTCACCAATTGGAGGTAATTCTCGGTGACGGCTTCCAGGGCGGGTCGGCGGGCCTCGTAGTCGGCGACGGCCGAGGGTGCGCTCACCGGAATCGGTTCGGGCGGTTGCGGAGTCAGCCCCACCGGCAGTGTCGGAGTGAGGATGTACCCGGTGTCAGCGTCACCGTAGGAGGTGACGTCGTCGGGACGGCGGACGGCGTAGAGCGCGACGTAGGCGCATAACACGGCGTCGACCGGATCCTCGGCCCGGCGCAATTCGCTCTTGCGCGTTGCGGTTTCGACCGAATGACGGAGCCGCCGCCAGTCCTCGTGCTGGACGACGTGCAGTGGGACCTCCGCCTCCGCCAGGCCCTCGATGAGGTTCATCAGCCGCAGCAGTTCCGATTGCAAGGTGTCGCGTTTGCGTCCCTGCTTGTGCTTGTACTTCAGCGTGCGACCGAGCCGGAAGAGCGCCACCGATGCGGCGTGTGGGTAGACCTCCAACGCACGCCGGGGCCTGGGCGAGTGCGGGTCGAGGTCCAGGTCCATCGCGGCGGCCAGCCGGGCGCCGCGCGTTCCGTTCGCGAACTCCGGCTTGCCGGTGTTGGACGGGTGGGTGCCGGCCTCGAAGCCGCGGAAGTCGCGATTCAGGGCGGCCTCGCACGGTCGATTGCCGGTCGGGTTCGTCACGATCAGTGGCGCGTCGATGCCGACCACGCAATCGTCGGCGACGAATGCCTCGGTCGCGGCCAGGATGCTCGCGTCGTCGGTCTGCGCGGAAATGTGCACGAGGAAACCGTCGGCGCTGATCACCGCGACGCCCGTGGGCTTGACTTCACCCCACGCAAGATCGAGCCCAACGAAGTGCATGGGGCTACCTTGCCCTATTTGTGCTCCTTTGCGGCGTCGTAAGCTGTGTGTTTGTGACGATCCCCAATGTGCTGGCCAACCGGTACGCCAGCGAAGAGATGGTGGCCATCTGGTCACCGGAGGCCAAGGTTGTCGCCGAGCGTCGGCTGTGGCTGGCGGTCCTGCGTGCACAGGCCGAGTTGGGTGTTCCCGCGCCGTCGGGCGTGGTCGAGGACTACGAGGGCGTGCTCACCGACGTCGACCTGTCGTCGATCGCGGCGCGCGAGCGGGTCACCCGTCACGACGTCAAGGCGCGCATCGAGGAGTTCAACGCACTGGCGGGCCACGAGCACGTGCACAAGGGGATGACGAGCCGCGACCTCACCGAGAACGTCGAGCAGCTGCAGATACGGCGGTCCTTGGAGCTGGTGCATTCCCATGGGGTCGCGGTGGTGGCGCGGCTCGCGGAGCGGGCCGTGGTGTACCGCGACCTGGTGATGGCGGGGCGTTCACATAACGTCGCCGCGCAGGCCACCACGTTGGGTAAGCGATTCGCGTCGGCCGCCGAGGAGATGCTCGTCGCGCTGACCCGGCTGCGCGAGTTGATCGACCGCTACCCGCTGCGCGGCATCAAGGGCCCGATGGGCACTGCGCAGGACATGCTCGATCTGTTCGACGGTGATACCGCCCGGCTTTCCCAGCTGGAAGCGCGGATCGCCGAATTCCTCGGCTTCACAGAGATTGTCACCAGTGTCGGGCAGGTGTACCCGCGGTCGCTGGACCACGACGTCGTCTCCGCTCTGGTGCAGGTGGGCGCCGGCCCGTCGTCGCTGGCGCACACGATCCGGCTGATGGCAGGCCACGAACTGGTGACCGAGGGCTTTGCGCCCGGCCAGGTCGGCTCGTCGGCGATGCCGCACAAGATGAACACCCGATCGTGCGAGCGGGTCAACGGCTTGCAGGTGGTGCTGCGCGGCTACGCATCGATGGCCGCCGAACTCGCGGGCGCGCAGTGGAACGAGGGCGACGTGTTCTGCTCCGTGGTGCGGCGGGTGGCGTTGCCCGATGCGTTCTTCGCGATCGACGGGCAGACCGAGACATTCCTGACGGTGCTCGACGAGTTCGGCGCCTACCCGGCGGTGATCCAGCGGGAGTTGGACCGCTATCTGCCGTTTTTGGCCACCACACGAATTCTGATCGCGGCGGTGCGCGCGGGGGTCGGCCGGGAGACCGCGCACGAGGTGATCAAGGAACACGCGGTGGCGGTGGCGTTGGCGATGCGGGAGAAGGGTTCCGAGCCCGACCTGCTGGACCGGTTGGCCGCCGACCCGCGACTGCCCCTGGACCGGGTGTCGCTGGACGCGGCACTGGCGGACAAGCAGGCGTTCACGGGCGCGGCGGGTGACCAGGTGGATCGGGTCGTCGAGGCGGTGGGCGAGCTGCTCAGCCGTTATCCGGAGGCGGCCAAGTACACCTCAGGCGCGATCCTGTGACTTCGTCGGCGGGTGCGCTCGCCGAGATCGACCTCACCGATCTCGACAACTTCGCCAACGGGTTTCCGCACGAACTCTTCGCGGTGCACCGTCGCGAGGCGCCCGTCTACTGGCACGCACCTACGGCCAACACCCCCGACGGTGAGGGCTTCTGGTCTGTCGCGACGTACGCGGAAACCCTTGCGGTGTTTCGAGATCCGGTGACGTACTCGTCGGTGACCGGGGGCGCACGACCGTTCGGCGGCACGCTGCTGCAGGATCTGGCGGTCGCCGGTCAGGTCCTCAACATGATGGATGACCCGCGACACTCGCACATCCGCAGGCTCGTGAGTTCGGGCCTGACGCCACGGATGATCGCCCGTGTCGAGGATGATCTGCGCGCCCGCACCCGTCGGCTACTCGATGACGTTGAGCCGTGCAGTGCTTTTGATTTCCTGGTCGACGTGGCCGCCGAGCTGCCGATGCAGATGATCTGCATTCTGTTGGGAATTCCTGAATCCGAACGGCATTGGCTGTTCGAGGCGATCGAGCCGCAGTTCGACTTCGGAGGCTCGCGCAAGGCGTCAATCGGGCAGCTCACGCCCGAAGAGGCCGGCTCGCGGATGTACACCTACGGCCTGGAATTGATCGCGTCGAAGCGTGCGGCGCCGACCGACGACATGTTGTCGGTGGTGGCGAATGCGACTGTGGAGGACGGGCTCCTCTCTGGGTCTCTCCTTTCGGAAATGGAGCTGTACCTCTTTTTCAGCCTGCTTTTCAGCGCCGGCGCGGAGACCACCCGTAACGCCGTCGCGGGCGGGCTGCTGGCCTTGATCGACAACCCCGATGAATTCGTCGCGCTGCGTTCGGATCTGGAGCATCTGCCCACCGCCGTCGAGGAGATGGTGCGGTGGACGTCGCCGTCGCCGTCGAAGCGGCGGACCGCGACACGCGATGTGGAGCTTGCGGGATGCCATATCGAGGCTGGCCAGAAGGTGCAGATCTGGGAGGGCTCGGCGAACCGCGATCCACTGGCGTTCGCAAATCCCGATACGTTCGATATCCGGCGTAAACCGAATCCGCACTTAGGGTTCGGCCAGGGAGTGCACTACTGTCTGGGCGCGAATCTGGCTCGCCTGGAGCTACGGGTGCTGTTCGAGGAGTTGCTGACGCGGTTCGGGTCGGTGCGGTTGGTCAAGCCCGTGGAGTGGACGCGCAGTAACAGGCATACAGGTATCCGCCATCTGGTGGTCGAACTCCGGCCGTGAGACCTGATGCATTCGCGGCCGTCATGGCGACCGGAATCGTGTCGATCGCCGCTGCCGACCACGGCTTCAGAGTCATAAGTGGAATTCTCATTGTCGTCGCGGCGGTGACATTGCCGGCCTTGATGGTCATGGTGGCAAGGGCTTGGCGTGAGTTCGACATGCGCGATCCCAACGTTACGCTGGCGCTGTTCAGCTATATTGCCGCGTGCGCCGTCGTTGGGGCGCGGCTGGCCGACCATCGCATCGTGCTCTGGCTGTTGGCCGGCATGGCATTGCAGGGCTGGCTGTCGTTGATGCCGCTCGCCGTCCGATCGATGTGGCGGCACCGGTGGACGGGTCTGCGAGACCGTGCCCGCGGGGGGTGGGAACTCGCCGCGGTCGCGACGTCGGGCCTGGCGGTCGTCACGGCCGAACTTGACGTCCTCTTCTGGGCGATCATCTTTTGGATGCTCGGCATCTGCGTGTATCTGGTGATGACCGGCTTGGTGCTCTGGCGCGTTCGGCACGATGCGTCGTCGCCGGAACTGGTGCAGCCCGACATCTGGATCCTGATGGGCGGCATAGCGATTGCGACGCTGGCCGGTGATCATCTGCATCACATCCTCATCCCCGGTCCGATCTCCGACGGTGTGCGCGCGGTGACGATCGGGACGTGGATCGTGGCGACGGTGTGGATCCCGGTGCTTGTCTATGTGGCTGTCCGGAGATCGGTGGGCCTCGGCTGGCCCGCGGTCTTCCCGCTCGGCATGTACTCGTCGGCGACGTATGCCATGGCTGTTGAGACCGGCTGGCGGTGGTTCGTCACGATCTCGTTGGCGTTCTTCTGGATCGCGTTCGCGGCGTGGCTCATCGTGGCTGGTGGAGAGCTCTTGCGATTTCGGCGATCACGCGCTGCGGATGCTCCGTCAGATCCAGCCACGTGAACCTCAGTACCTGCCAACCGCTTAAGGCGATCCGATTCTGACGGTTGCGGTCATTTTGGAAGGCGGCCTGATCGCTGTGGAACGCCCAGCCGTCGACCTCGATCGCCACCTTTTGCTTCGGGAAAGCGACATCGACCACGTATCCGCAGACGGGGTAGTTCGCCTTCCAGCCGGATATCTTGGCGGCCCGCAGCAGTCGCACCAGTAGGCGTTCGGCTTCGGAGCGCGCGCCATCGGATGCCGCCTGCAACAGGCGGCGGGCCGCAGGAGAGCCGTGGCGGCCCTTGTTGCGAAGGTGTGCGCGCCACAGATCACGCAGCTCGAGGTCACCCTGTAGTGCTCTGTCCATCACCTTGGCACCTCCGCGCTGCCGAACGGCCGCCTCGACAACCGTCAAAGGCAGCGTCGTTACCCGCAGGCCGTTGCGTTCGACGATGTCCTTCGGCGAAAGGTCGCGTCTGCGTGTACGCACGCCATACCGCCGTCGATGATTGCTCACTTTCGGCACTGTTACTTCAACGACGTCCGGTGCGTATCGAGTGATCCCATGCCACCACGCGGCGGCCAGTCCGCTCGCGGTTGCCAGTGAGCCGTACGACCAAACGGCAGCACGAATCCTCGCCGACTCGGTGAACGGTCGATCGTCGGCGAAGAAGACACCGGGCGTGCATCGAAGCCATGCGCCTGATCGGACCCGTCTGTTGACGGCGTCCTGGCTGAGGCCGGCCTCTCGAGCTTGGGCGAGCGTGATGATGCCGTCCTGGTCGCGGAGGTAGTTCTCAAGCACGCTTAGCAGACGGCGAGCATCCGCTTCGGGGTTCCATCCCCGGCGATTTGTGCACGGAAACCGGCGCGTGCCGCCGGAAATCGTGCACAAATCGCTGGTTCAGTGGCGGAGGCGTTGGACCCCCGCGGCCCGCAGCTCGAGTGCCACCAGGCCCCTTATCGCGTCCGGGTCGTAATTGCGCCACGCGCCCACGGGGTCGGCGTGCACCGCCAGCAGCTTCGTCAGCGGCCGGTTGGCCAGGGCCCGCATCGCAAGCAGCTGCTGGCCCGCCGGTGTTCGCGCCAGCGTGATCGCAACCCACTTGCGGCGGAAGAACCGGATCCGCAGGAACAGCCACGGCATCGCGACGAACAGAATCGGCGGCGCGGCCACCGCTATCGCCAGCACCCACGCCAGCCACGACGCCGTCGAGTCGAGGCTCTGCCCGGCCCCGGCGATGTCGAGCGCGGCTTCAGCAGCCGCGCGCAGCGGCCTGGCCAGCGAGTCGCCGACGAGCGGGAAGTCGTCGGTGTTGTCGCCGGCGGAATTGAGGTTGTCGGCCACGCCGTTGGCCCCCGTCTGCACCCGACGGCCCACTTCGGCGATCGTCGAGACGGCGGCGTGGACCGCCATTCCGACAAGCACCCAGACCACGGACCAGGAGATCACGATGATGTCGCTGATCAGCTGGGTCAGCAGGCGGGACGGCGTGGTGGCATAGGGAAGAAACCGCGAACTCATGAACCAGATGCTGCCCGATAGGCTGGCCCGATGCGCCCCGCTCTGTCCGACTACCAGCATCTGGCCAGCGGCAAGGTTCGCGAGTTGTATCGGATCGACGACGGGCACCTGCTGTTTGTCGCCACCGATCGCATTTCGGCCTTCGACTACATCCTCGATAGTCAGATCCCCGACAAAGGCCGGATTCTGACCGCCATGAGCGTGTTCTTCTTCGACTACGTCGACGCCCCCAACCATCTGGCAGGCCCACCCGACGACGAGCGCATCCCCGAGGAGGTGCTGGGCCGCGCGCTGGTGGTCACCGAACTCGAGATGATGCCCGTGGAGGCGGTGGCCCGCGGCTACCTGACCGGCTCCGGGCTGATCGACTACGAGAAGACTGGCTCGGTGTGCGGCATCGCGCTGCCGCCGGGTTTGGTCGAAGCAAGCAAGTTCGCCCAGCCGTTGTTCACCCCTGCGACCAAAGCCGAACTCGGCGCGCACGACGAGAACATTTCGTTCAACGACGTGATCGAGATGGTCGGCGCCGTGCGAGCCAACCAACTGCGTGAGCGCACGCTGCAGACCTACATCCAGGGCGCCGACCACGCGCTGACCAAGGGCATCATCGTCGCCGACACCAAGTTCGAGTTCGGCGTCGACAAAGACGGCAACCTGCGTCTGGCCGACGAGATCTTCACGCCGGACTCGTCGCGTTACTGGCGCGCCGACGAGTACCGGGCAGGTGTCGTGCAGAACAGCTTCGACAAACAGTTCGTCCGTAACTGGTTGATCGGCCCGGATTCCGGCTGGGACCGCCACGGGGACAAACCCCCACCGCCCCTGCCCGCCGACATCGTCGACGCGACCCGTGCGCGTTATATCGAAGCCTACGAACGCATCTCGGGCCTGAAGTTCGACGAATGGATCGGTGTCAGCGCGTGAATCCACCCATCGCCAAACGTGTCGATCACCGCCGCGAACATCACGGCGACGTTTTCGTCGACCCCTATGAGTGGCTGCGCGACAAGTCCAACCCCGAGGTGATCGATTACCTCAAGGCGGAGAACGACTACACCGAAAACGCCACCGCACCCCTCGCCGAGTTGCGGCAGAAGATCTTCGACGAGATCAAGGCCCGCACCAAGGAGACCGACCTGTCGGTGCCGACCCGGCGCGGCGACTGGTGGTACTACGGCCGAAGCTTCGAGGGCAAGCAGTACAGCGTGCACTGTCGTTGCCCGATAAGCCATTCCGATGACTGGGTGCCACCCGAGCTCGACGAGCAGACCGAGATCCCCGGCGAGCAGATCCTCATCGACGAGAACGTCGAGGCCGAAGGCCACGAATTCTTCAGCCTCGGCGCGGCGAGCGTCAGCCTGGACGGCAATGTCTTGGCCTATTCGGTCGACACGATGGGTGACGAGCGATACACGTTGCGGTTCAAGGACTTGCACACCGGCTCGCTGTACGACGACGAGATTGCGGGCATCGGCGCGGGCGTGACGTGGGCCGCCGACAACCGCACCGTGTACTACACCACCCTCGACGATGCGTGGCGTCCGGACACCGTGTGGCGGCACCGGATCGGAGCCGGACTGCCCGCCGAGCGCGTCTACCACGAACCCGATGAGAAGTTCTGGCTCGCGGTCGGGCGCACGCGCAGCGACAAATACGTGCTCATCGCTGCGGGCAGCGCCGTCACCACCGAGGTCCGCTACGGCGACGCCACTGACTCGCAGACTGAGTTCACCCAGGTGTGGCCCCGCCGCGAACTCGTCGAGTACTCGGTCGAACACGCCATCGTCGGCGGTGAGGACCGATTCCTGATCCTGCACAACGACGGCGCGGAGAACTTCACGCTCGTCGAGTCGCCGGTGACCGACCCCACCTCCTTCCGCACGCTGATCGAGCACCGCGACGACGTGCGACTCGACTCCGTCGACGCCTTCGAGGGGCACCTGGTCGTCGGCTACCGCGCCGAGGCGCTGCCCAAGATCCAGCTCTGGCCGATTTACCACAATGGAGCCAACGGCACCTACGGCCACCCCGAGGAACTCACCTTCGAGTCCGAACTGATGTCGGCCGGCCTCAGCGGAAACCCGAACTGGAGTTCGCCGAAGCTGCGGATCGGTGCCACCTCGTTCGTCATACCGGTACGGATCTACGACGTTGACCTGGCATCGGGCCAGCGCACGCTGCTGCGCGAGCAACCGGTGCTCGGCGACTACCGGCCCGAGGACTACGTGGAGCGTCGCGACTGGGCCGTCGCCCCAGACGGCGCACGGGTGCCGATCTCGATCGTCCACCGCATCGGCCTTCAGTACCCGGCACCGACGCTGCTGTACGGCTACGGGGCCTACGAGTCGTGCGAGGACCCGCGGTTCTCCATCGCCCGCCTTTCGTTGCTCGACCGCGGCATGGTGTTCGCGGTCGCGCATGTACGCGGGGGCGGTGAGCTCGGCCGACCGTGGTACGAGCACGGGAAGCTGCTCGAGAAGAAGAACACCTTCACCGACTTCATCGCCGTCGCACAGCATCTCGTCGACACCGACATCACGAGGGCCGACACCATGGTCGCCTACGGTGGCAGCGCGGGCGGGCTGCTGGTTGGGGCGGTGGCTAACATGGCGCCGGAATTGTTCGCGGGCATCCTTGCCTTGGTGCCGTTCGTCGACCCGTTGACCACCATCCTCGACCCGTCGCTGCCGCTCACGGTCACCGAATGGGACGAATGGGGAAACCCGTTGCAGGACAGTGACGTATACGACTACATGAAATCCTACTCGCCGTACGAGAACGTCGAGGCCAAGAGTTATCCGCCCATTCTGGCCATGACGTCGCTGAACGACACCAGGGTGTTGTACGTTGAGCCGGCGAAATGGGTGGCCGCGCTTAGGCATACCCAGTCCGGGGCGCCCACGGTGCTGCTCAAGACCGAGATGAACGCCGGCCATGGTGGTATCAGCGGACGCTACGAGCGGTGGAAGGAAGCCGCGTTTCAGTACGCCTGGCTACTGGACGCCGCCAAGGCCAACCACGAGGGCGGCGCTTACGAAGACGATCTGCTCGACCGTTCGTAGATCGAGCCGCGCGGTCATCGACTTCGGCGGGTTGGGCATCGGCAAGGCCATGGTGGTGACTCCAATCTAGGCACTGTCAAGATTCCGCTATGATGGCCGCCATGAGCAGGGACGCCTACCACCACGGCGACCTGAAGGCCGCCATCCTGGCCCGGGCCGCCGACCTGGTGGCCGAGCGCGGCGCGGACGGGATCTCACTTCGGGAGTTGGCCCGTGCTGCCGGGGTCTCCCACGCCGCGCCTGCACACCACTTCACCGACCGCCGCGGCCTGTTCACCTCCTTGGCCGCCGAGGGGTGGCGCAAGCTGGCCGCCGCCCTCGACGGCGCGCGCCCCGAGTTCATCGACGCCGCAATGGCATACGTGCGGTTCGCTCTCGACCACCCAGGGCACTACGCGGTGATGTTCGATCGCTCGCTCGTCGATCCCGAGAACGCGGAGTTGATCGCCGCACAGGACGCGGCGGGCGCCGAACTCGCTCGGGGGGTCGGTACCCTCGACGACGCGCGCGCCGAGAAGGACCCCGCAAGCGCGGCGCTGGCGGCATGGTCTCTGGTGCACGGGTTTTCGCTGCTGTGGCTGAACGGCAACATTCCCGAGATCGACGGCAAGGCCGATCCGGCCGAGACGGTGCACCGAGTCGCGGGCATGCTTTTCAAGAGCGGGTAGCCTGCCAGGCATGACCGACCTCACCGACATCGCACTCACCACGCTCGAAGGCCAACCGACCACGCTGGGCCAACTCGCCGACGGCGCCGTACTCGTGGTCAACGTCGCCTCCAAATGTGGCCTCACACCGCAGTACACGGCGCTGGAGCGGCTGGCCAAGGACTATCGCGACCGGGGGCTCACCGTGATCGGTGTGCCGTGCAATCAGTTCATGGGTCAGGAGCCCGGCTCGGCCGAGGAGATCTCGGAGTTCTGCTCGACCACGTACGGCGTGACGTTCCCGCTGCTGGCCAAGACCGACGTCAACGGCGACAACCGCCATCCGCTCTACGCCGAACTGACCAAGACGGCCGACGATGCAGGAGAAGCGGGCGACATCCAGTGGAACTTCGAGAAGTTCCTGCTCGCGCCGGGCGGCACGGTGGTCAAGAGAATCCGGCCGCGGACCGAACCGGACGCCCCCGAGGTCATCGCGGCCATCGAAGAGGTGCTCCCGCGGTAGCGGCGCCGAATGGACATCCGCAGGCAGGGTGTCAGAAACCGTCGGGACACCTGAAGTTGCCATCATGAGCGCGTGGCGGGACAACTGATCGTTTCCATCTCCGGGATCAGTGACCGCACTATGCCCGAGGTCGAGGACTTCTGCGGCCAGCTCGAGTCCCGGAGTGTGCCGGTGTCGCTGCTGGTGGCTCCGCGGATCAAGGGCGGCTACCGACTCGACCAAGACGCCCCTACCGTCGAGTGGCTGCGCGCAAGGCGCGGCGCCGGTGATGCGATCGTGTTGCACGGCTTCGACGCAGCGGCCACCAAGAAGAGGCGCGGCGAATTTGCGACTCTGCCTGCGCACGAAGCGAACCTGCGACTTCTCGCCGCCGACCGGGCGATGGAACACGTCGGCCTTCGCACGCGACTGTTCGCGGCGCCCGGCTGGACGGTGTCGCCGGGAACGGCAACAGCGCTGCCTCGCAACGGCTTTCGTATGCTCGCGGCATTGACCGAGATCACGGATCTGGTGCGTCACAAGACGGTGCGCGCCCGGGTGCTCGGCATCGGCGAGGGCTTTCTGAGTGAACCGTGGTGGTGCCGCACGCTGGTGCTGTCCGCCGAACGCACGGCCCGGCGGGACGGCATTGTGCGCGTCGCCGTCGCCGCCCGCCACCTGCGCAGGCCCGGGCCCCGCCAGGCAATGCTCGACGCGGTCGACCTCGCGCTCATGCACCAGTGCACCCCCGGCGTCTACGAGTGGACGCCATACAGCGCAATGACAGACGCCGCATAGGCGGCGGCCGCTAACGTGACGGCATGGCTGACGCTGATGTCATCGTCGTTGGGGCGGGTCTTGCGGGTCTGGTCGCCGCGTGTGAACTCGTCGAACGTGGCCGCCGGGTCCTGATCGTCGATCAGGAGAACGCCAACAACATCGGGGGCCAGGCGTACTGGTCGTTCGGCGGGCTGTTCTTCGTCGACAGCCCCGAACAACGTCGGCTGGGCATTCGTGACAGCCACGAGCTGGCCCTGCAGGACTGGCTCGGCGCGGCGGGGTTCGACCGGCCCGAGGACCATTGGCCGCGGCAGTGGGCGCACGCCTACGTCGACTTCGCCGCGGGCGAGAAGCGCGGCTGGCTGCGCGAACGCGGGCTGAAGACCTTCCCTGTGGTCGGGTGGGCCGAGCGCGGAGGCTACGACGCTCGCGGGCACGGGAACTCGGTGCCGCGTTTTCACATCACGTGGGGGACGGGGCCGGCGATCGTCGATGTCTTCGCTCGCCGCCTGCGCGACAACGCGAAAGTGACCTTCGCGCACCGCCGTCGCGTCGACGAGCTCATCGTCGAAGACGGTGCCGTCGTCGGGGTGCGCGGGGCGGTACTGGAACCGTCGAACGCGGCCCGCGGTGAGGCGTCGTCTCGAAACACGGTCGGCGAGTTCGAATTGCGGGCGCAGGCGGTGATCGTCGCCAGTGGCGGGATCGGAGGCAACCACGACCTTGTCCGCCAGAACTGGCCCAAGCGGATGGGCCGCGTGCCCAAGCAATTGTTGAGTGGTGTGCCTGCGCATGTCGATGGACGGATGATCGGTATCAGCGAGTCGGCCGGGGCGCGAGTGATCAACCGCGACAGGATGTGGCACTACACCGAGGGCATCACCAACTACGACCCGATCTGGCCGATGCACGGTATCCGCATCATTCCCGGTCCGTCGTCGCTATGGCTCGACGCCACCGGAAAGCGACTGCCGCCACCGTTGTTCCCCGGCTTCGACACCCTGGGCACGCTGGAGTACATCGCCCAAACCGGCCAGGACTACACCTGGTACATCCTGAACTCCCGCATCATCGAGAAGGAGTTCGGGCTGTCGGGCCAGGAGCAGAACCCCGATCTGACCGGACGCAGCGTGCGTCAGGTGCTGAGCCGGGTCAGGCCGGGCGCGCCCGGACCGGTGCAGGCGTTCATCGACAAGGGAGTCGACTTCGTGACGGCCAACTCGTTGCGGGAGTTGGTATCCAATATGAACGCGATACCCGACGTCGATCCACTCGACTACGCCGTCGTGGAGGCTGAGGTCACCGCCCGCGACCGTGAGACCGTCAACAAGTTCTCCAAAGACAGCCAGATCACCGCGATCCACGGCGCGCGGGCGTTCCTGTCCGACAGGATCAGTCGCGTCGTGGCCCCGCACCCGCTCACCGACCCGAAGGCGGGACCATTGATCGCAGTGAAGCTACATATCCTGACCCGAAAGTCGTTGGGCGGCTTGGAAACCGATCTCGAGTCCAGGGTGCTGAAGTCCGGTGGTGCCCCGTTCAGTGGGCTGTATGCCGCGGGTGAGGCAGCCGGATTCGGCGGCGGCGGCGTCCACGGTTACCGCTCGCTGGAAGGCACCTTCCTCGGCGGATGTGTGTTCTCCGGTCGCGCGGCGGGACGGGCCGCTGCCCGCGACACCGGTTAGAAGTCTGTGCCGTTCTCTTCTTCGAGCACCTGGAAGTCGGTATCGGTCATCTCCTCGAGCCGGCCATAGAAGATGCCTCTGGCACTGGGATCGACGATCCCCTGATGGATCGGCACCGCATGGGTGGGCGCCACGGCGCGCAGGTAATCGACCGCCTCGGAGATCTTCATCCACGGTGCCGCGGCCGGCGTCGCGAGCACGTCGACCGGCTCGTCAGGAACGAACAACGCGTCGCCGGGGTGCATCAGCCGGGCCGCATGACTGCCATCACCGACGAGGTACGAAATGTTGTCTATCACAGGGATTTCAGGGTGAATCACCGCGTGTCGCCCGCCTGTACCGCGAACGGTGAGATGGCCGATGGTGATTTCGTCGCCGACGTTCACCGTCTGCCATGCTCCGCCGAGTTGGGCGGCGGTCTGCGGGTCGGCGTACAGCGCGGCCTGCGGGTTGCCGTCGAGGAGCGCGGGCAGCCGCGACGTGTCGGCGTGGTCGGGATGCTGATGGGTGATCAGGATGGCCGACAGGCCGGTGATGCCCTCGAATCCGTGGGAGAAGGTACCCGGATCGAACAGAATCGTGGTCTCGTTCGCCGAATCGGCGCGAAAGTTCGCGAGTAGGCACGAATGGCCGAAATGCGTCAATTGCATGCCTATATTGTGGCGCGCAGGGATTCCCCAGGGGGTACTTCAGACGTGCGATTGTTGTTGGCGCTGGCCGTCGCCACATGCGGCGTGGTCATCGCCCCGAGCACGCCGGCTGCCGCCGTGCCCGGCTTCTGCCCGCCGATCTGCGACTCGATCCCCGATTCCGCGTGGATCGCGACCTCCGCGTTGCCGCTCGACTCGGTCTATCACTGGCCGGGCCTCGCCGGAATTGCCGTCAGGGCGCCCGCACCGCGGTTCACCTTCGAGGAGATATGTGTCTCGCCGCCGGTCCTCGGCGACGCCAGGGACTATGCCGTGGCGTCGCAGGCCACGGTCCTGAACCCGCCCGGCCAGTGGCAGCTTCGGGCGCAGGTCATTCACTGGCGCGGGGCTACCGCAGAGTTCGGGCCGACAGCAACGCAGTCCCTCGAGCTGGCCAGGACCCGGCTGCGGAACTGCCAGGCCACCGCGCCGCTGGCATCCCCGGCGATCACCACCAGCGATCCGTTCCGGCTGGCGGCGGTCATCAGCGTCCCCGGCCAGAAGGTGGTGCACCAGTATCTGCTCGCCCACCCGTCCAGCAGCACCATCGTGGAGCTGGCCATGTGGACGACGCTGCCGCCGCTGGTGCGCTGGCCTGCGGTACCGGACGCGCAAATCTTTGACGCCATGGGCGCCCCGCTGTGTGATGCGTACCTCGGATCGTGCCGGTGAGGCGGTCGGACCGAACCCGCAGGTAGAGTGGTCGCCGTGGCAAGGGTGGTGGTGCATGTGATGCCCAAGGCTGAGATCCTCGACCCGCAGGGGCAGGCGATCGTCGGCGCGTTGGGTCGGCTCGGCTTCGGTGCAGTCTCAGATGTGCGGCAAGGCAAGCGGTTTGAGATCGAAGTCGACGACAGCGTCGACGACGATACGCTCGCCGAGATCGCGGAGTCGCTGCTGGCGAACACCGTGATCGAAGACTGGTCGGTGAGCAGGGAGCCTTCGTGACGGCCCGGGTGGGCGTGATCACATTCCCCGGCACGCTCGACGACGTCGACGCCGCGCGGGCGGTGCGGCTCGCGGGGGCGCAGGCGGTCAGCCTCTGGCACGCCGACGCCGACCTCAAGCGGGTGGACGCCGTCGTGGTGCCCGGCGGCTTCTCGTATGGCGACTACCTGCGCTCCGGCGCGATCGCGAAGTTCGCTCCCGTGATGGGCGAGGTCATCCGTGCTGCTGCCCAAGGCCTGCCGGTTTTAGGGATTTGCAACGGCTTTCAGATTTTGTGCGAGGCGGGGATGCTTCCCGGTGCGCTGACGCGCAACGCCGGCCTGCACTTCGTCTGCCGCGATCTGTGGCTGGAGGTCGCTTCGAACTCGACGGCGTGGACTTCGCGCTACGAAATGGGCGCCGATCTGCTGGTGCCGCTGAAGTCGGGCGAGGGCCGATACGTTGCCAGCGAGAACGTGCTCGACAAGCTCGAGGGTGAGGGCCGGGTCGTTTTCCGTTACCGCGACAACCCGAACGGTTCGATGCGCAACATCGCAGGCATCTCGTCGGCCAACGGTCGTGTCGTCGGCCTGATGCCGCACCCCGAGCACGCTACCGAGGCCCTGACCGGCCCGTCCGACGACGGGCTCGGCCTGTTCTACTCCGCACTGGACCAGGTGCTGGCCGCGTAGGGAGAGCTGGCGGCCCTGCTGAAACTGGTGCGCAGAGGCTACTGGGACCGGTGGATGCTGCGTTCGATCCGCGGCTCCGCGCCGACTGAAGCCACCGACCCTTTTCGTGGTGGCGCCGAGTTAGGCCGAGTTACACCTACGGGGTGAGCGCGACGGAGGCCTCCGCGGTGTAGCAGAGGAACGTCAGCGTCTCCTCCAGGTACAGGTCGACGGATACGGCATCGTGCGTCAGATAGCCGATCGAAACGTCGGTGCCCAGTTGCAGATCGAAATCGCCGCCGCGGGTGGACAACACAAACGCGCCGTCGATGGCCGGCGCCCAGATGATCTCACCGTCCACCAGCCGGTTGAGGTGCTCGCGGATCGGATAGCCGTGCGCGGTGGTCTCGCTCACCTCGGTGTAGACATCGGCCGACAGCAACACCGAGTAGGGCCCGTCCACGCCGGCGAGTCGCAGCTCGGACAGCGCCTGGGAGATGACGTCGGGCATCTCACGAACATCTGCGGGCATCGCCAGCGCAGGATTGTTGCTGCAGGCACGGATGCCCTCGATCGACGCCGCTTCATAACCCTCGAAGATCGCCCGGTCCTCGACGAACGCCAGCTTCTTGGCGGCCTCCTTGACGGGGTCCCAGTCCGAGTCCTGCGAGCCGCGCTCGACGTCGTCGATGGCGGTGCGGCTGACGGTGAACGGAACCCGCAGCCGCACCAGCGGCTTGCTCTCCCGCAGGTGCGACACCACGCCCTCGGCGGGTGGGGGCACATCGCGGAGGTGGCCGCTGCTCACCGCCGCGGTCACCGCGCCGCTCGGCTCGCTGACGTCGACGACGCGGCGGCCGGCGATATGCCGTTTGAAGGTCCGGGTCGCCTCCAATTCGATCTCGTCCCAAGCGACTTCGGTGACCGGAGCGAGCTCGCGGTACAGGTTGTTCATCAGCGGGTTCCTTTCAGGCTGCCGATGCCCAACGAGCCGTCTCTGACGGGCACGTCGGTAACCGATGGCTGTTCTTCTGCCTCCGTGTCCGGAAGCGGGGGTGGATCATTGAGGAAATCGACGATCGGAGTGAAGAACTTCCCACCCGTGATCGCGGTGGAGAACTCGAGGATGTGGTCGGTGTTTCCCGGCGGATCGCCGATGAACATGTTGGTCAGCATCTGCTCGGTGACCGCGGCCGTGCGGGAGTAGCCGATGAAATACGTTCCGTACTCGGCCTTTCCGATTTCACCGAACGGCATGTTGTGCCGCACGATCTTGAGCTCGGTGCCGTCCTCGTCGGTGATGACGTTCAGCGCGATGTGGGCGTTGGCCGGTTTGACGTCATCGCCCATCTCAATGTCCTCGAGCTTGCTGCGGCCCATCACCAGTTCCTGTTCGGTGACCGACAACGAATCCCACGACGACATGTCGTGCAGATACTTCTGCGCGTGTACGTAGCAGCCGCCGGCGAAGTCGGGGTCCTCGTCGCCGATCTCGGTGGAGGACTGCGCAAGTGGGCCATCGGGATTCTCGGTGCCGTCGACGAAGCCGAGCAGGTCACGGTTGTCGAAGAAGCGGAACCCATGAGTTTCGTCGACGACGGTAATGGCGTCCAGCGCCTTGACGATCCGGCCCGCCAACTCGAAGCACATGTCCAACGACATCGCCTTGATGTGGAACAGCAGATCGCCGGGAGTCGCCGGCGCACGATGGCGTCCGCCGTCCAGCTCGATGAAGGGCGTCAGCTCGGCGGGGCGTGGACCGGAGAACAACCTGTCCCAGGCGTCGGATCCGATTGACGTCACCACCGACAGGTGCTTGTCGGGATCCCGGAAACCGACCGCGCGCACCAGTCCTGAGATATCCCCCAGCCCATCGTGGACGGCTGCTTCGCCGCCCTCGTCGATGGTCGCCACCAGGAAAATGGCCGCAGGGGTGAGCGGCGCCGTAACCGGCTGCGGCAGTGGTGCGGGCACCATTGGACCCTAATTCAAGATCGTCGGCGATGATCGGAGAAGATGAAGAACCATGTCAGCGAGTCCGCAGGGCCTGTGTGAGTTCATCGACGCGTCGCCGTCGCCGTTTCACGTCTGTGTGACGGTGGCCGAGCGGCTCAGTGCGGCCGGCTACACGGAGCTGTCCGAGGGGGACGCCTGGCCTGCCCAGGGTCGGTTCTTCACGGTGCGGGCGGGCTCGCTGGTCGCGTGGCACGCGTTCGACCCCTCGGCCCCCTTTCGAATCGTCGGAGGCCATACCGACAGCCCGAACCTGCGTGTGAAACAGCACCCCGACCGGTTCGTGTCGGGCTGGCAGGTCGTGGCGCTGCAGCCGTACGGCGGCGCCTGGCTGAACTCGTGGCTCGACCGCGACCTCGGCATCAGCGGACGGCTGTCGGTCCGGACGGCGACCACTATCGACCACCTGCTCATCCGGATCGACGACCCCATCCTGCGGGTACCGCAGCTGGCCATCCATCTGGCCGAGGACCGCAAGGCTGTCGAGCTGAACCCGCAGCGCCACGTCAACGCCGTGTGGGGCGTGGGCAGCGGAGCCCGGTCCTTCCTCGGCTACGTGGCCGAGCGGGCCGGTGTCGACGTCGCCGACGTACTTGGTGCGGACCTGATGACCCACGACCTCACCCCGTCGAGGCTCGTGGGCGCCGGAAGTGAGTTGCTCAGCGCACCGCGGCTGGACAATCAAGCCACCTGCTACGCCGGCCTCGAAGGCCTCCTGGCGGCCGAGCCGCGTGGGTACGTGCCCGTGCTGGCGCTGTTCGACCACGAGGAGGTCGGTTCGCAGTCCGACCACGGCGCCCAGTCCGAACTGCTGCTCACGGTGCTGGAGCGCATCACGCTGGCCGCAGGCGGTGGCCGCGAGGAGTTCTTGCGACGGCTGCCGGGTTCGATGGTGGCGTCCGGCGACATGGCCCACGCCACGCATCCGAACTATCCCGATCGCCACGAACCCGGCCACCTGATCGAGGTAAACGCAGGACCGGTGCTGAAGGTACAGCCGAATCTGCGCTACGCCACCGACGGTCGGACCGCGGCGGCGTTCGCGCTGGCGTGCGCCCAGGCCGAGGTTCCGTTGCAGCGCTACGAACATCGGGCGGACCTGCCATGCGGATCCACAATCGGACCGATGACCTCAGCGCGCACCGGCATTCCGACCGTCGACGTGGGTGCGGCTCAGTTGGCCATGCATTCGGCGCGCGAGGTCATGGGCGCCGACGACGTCGCGGCCTACGCCGCGGCGCTGCAAGCCTTCCTGTCGCCGGCCTGAGCATGGGTCAGGACGCGTCGACCTCGTCGTAGCGGATGACGTTCTCCACGACCATGCCGTCGCGGGTGCGCACCCGGTCCAGACCGCGGATCGCGATCGGACCAGCTGGCCCGGTGCCTCGGCCGACGTAGTGCAGGAATACCAACTGCTCGCCGGGGGTGCCGGCATCGACGGTCGCACTGTCGAGCAGCTCCAGCCGCAGGTCAGGTACGGCAGTGATGAGCTCGATGATCTTCGCGGTGTACGCGTCACGGCCGTGCACGGGCTTGGGTTCGCCCTGCCAGTAGCCGACGATGTCGTCGGCCAGGATGTCGCCGATGCGCGACTCGTCGGGCGCGGCCCAGAACGCGGCCCACATATCGGAGCTGAATTTCGGTTGGGTTTGGGTTTCAGTCATGCCGCAAGCGTGCGGGCGTTCGGGTCGTGGCTCAATTACGCGAGACGTAAGCGCTCTTGTCACCGGGCTGCTCTAGGGTCAGCGCCATGGCGCTCAAGACAGAGAACATCACCTTCGACACCACCGACCCGGAGCGGCTCGCCGACTGGTGGGCCCGCGCACTGGACGGCGAGGTAAACCCCATCGCACCACCGTTTTTCGTCGCCGTGTCCAGGCCAGAGGGTCCGGGGCTGGCGTTCCAGAAGGTCGACGATCCGACGCCGGGCAAGAACCGCGTGCACATCGACTTCGGCACGTCCGATGTGGAGGCCGAGGTCAAGCGGCTCGTCGAGCTCGGCGCCAGCGAGACGGGGCGGGGCAGCTTCGGCGACTTCGAGTGGGTGGTACTCGCGGATCCGGACGGAAACGCGTTCTGCGTAGCCCCAGCCGGCTGACCCCCTAGGCTGCCCTGCAGGGCCTCTGACCTACATCGCAGGGAAGATTGCACGCGTGCTGGTGTCGCTGATCGCCATCTCGGTCGTGGTGGCCGCCTGGGCACTGGGCGCCAAGCGGCTGGAGCGATGGCGGGTGACCGCCCCGATGATCCTGGTACTTGCGGGTGTGGCCATCGGCTTTCCCCTCAAAGATGCGTTGGACTCCTCGCTGAACGCCGAGGTCGTCGAGCGCATTGCCGAAGTCATTCTCGCGGTGCTGCTGTTCCTCGACGCAACCGACGTTCGTGGCGGTCTCTTCGGCACCGAACGGCGCTCCGCCGTGCGGCTGCTGTTTGTGGCCATGCCCCTGAGCCTGGTCGCCGCGGTGCTGCTCGGTGCATGGCTGCTACCGGGTCTGGACTGGGCGGTGCTGCTTGTCATCGCGTGTGTCGTGATGCCAATAGATTTCGCGCCGGCGGCGTCCATCCTGCGTGACCAACGGGTACCCGAGCGCGTCCGCAACGTGCTGAAAGTCGAGGGGGGCTACAACGACGGGATCGTGTCGCCGGTGTTCATCTTCGCGCTCGTGCTCGCGGGCGATCAGTCGCGCGACGCGACTCCGCTGGAAGCGCTGAGTTCGGCACTGCCACAGGCGATCAAGGCCATCGTCGTCGGTCTGGCCGTTGGCGCTCTACTGGCCGTTGCGGCGAACCTCGCTGAACGGCACGACCTGATGACGGAGCAGTCGAAGCGGCTCATCCTGGTGACCGCGCCGCTGTTGTCGTATGGGTTGAGCGTCGCGGTTGGCGGCAGCGGGTTCGTATCTGCGTTCGTCTGCGGCATCGCGCTCAACTACCTGCGGCGGTCGCCGAGTTTCCGCCGCGATCTTGAGCTGGTCGACGACGTCGGGGCTCTGCTCACCGCGGTGATGTGGTTTGTCTTCGGTGCTGTCACCGTCCTCGCGCTGACGTCCGGTGTCCCGGTCGGCATGATGGTCTTCTGTCTGATGGCCCTGACGTTGGTTCGCCTTCTGCCGATCCTGGTGGCGCTGGTCGGTTCAGGGTTTTCCTGGCGCGAACGGTTGCTGGTCGGCTGGCTCGGCCCACGGGGGACCACCTCGATCGTGTTCGGTCTGCTGGCCTTCAATGTGCTGTCGGGCGATGCCGCTGATCAAGCGATTCTGGCGACGGTCGTGGTGGTCCTCGGCAGCGTGGTCATTCACGGTATCGGCGCGCCCGCGGCCGCGCACGCCTACGGCAAGTCGCAAACTAGACTGACCGGGTGACGTCGGAGCTAACCCACGGCCTGAATGTTGTCGACACTGTCGACCACGCCACCGCCACCCCCGATCAGCCTCAACCGCACCGCGAACTCGGTCTCAAGGACGACGAGTACCAGCGGATTCGCGAGATCCTCGGCCGTCGTCCCACCGACGCCGAATTGGCGATGTATTCGGTGATGTGGAGCGAGCACTGCTCCTACAAGTCCTCGAAGGTGCACCTGCGGTACTTCGGCGAGACCACCACCGAGGCGATGCGCGAGGGGCTGCTGGCGGGTATCGGTGAGAACGCCGGTGTGGTGGACGTCGGCGATGGATGGGCGGCCACCTTCAAGGTCGAGTCCCACAACCACCCGTCGTACATCGAGCCGTATCAGGGCGCGGCCACCGGTGTCGGCGGCATCGTGCGCGACATCATGGCCATGGGCGCTCGCCCGGTGGCGGTGATGGACCAGCTTCGGTTCGGTGCGGCCGACGCATCCGACACCCGCCGCGTCGTCGACGGCGTGGTCCGCGGCGTCGGTGGATACGGCAACTCGCTTGGCCTGCCGAACATCGGCGGTGAGACCGTGTTCGACGCGTCCTACGCGGGCAACCCGTTGGTCAACGCGCTCTGCGTGGGTGTCCTGCGCAAGGAGGATCTGCACCTGGCGTTCGCATCCGGTACGGGCAACAAGATCATCCTGTTCGGTGCGCGCACCGGCCTCGACGGCATCGGCGGCGTGTCCGTGCTGGCGTCGGACACCTTCGGTGGCGACGAGAGCGGCGCCCCCGGGCGCAAGAAGCTGCCCTCGGTGCAGGTGGGGGACCCATTCATGGAGAAGGTCCTCATCGAGTGCTGCCTCGAGCTGTATGCACAGGATCTCGTGGTCGGCATCCAGGACCTCGGTGGTGCGGGATTATCCTGTGCCACATCGGAACTCGCTTCAGCGGGTGACGGCGGTATGCGGATCGAGCTGGAGACCGTCCCGCTGCGCGCCGCCAACATGACGCCCGCGGAAATCTTGTCCAGTGAGTCCCAGGAGCGCATGTGCGCGGTCGTGACACCGGACAACGTCGACGCGTTCATGGCCGTCTGCCGCAAGTGGGACGTGCTGGCCACCGTCATCGGTGAGGTCACCGACGGGGACCGCCTCGAGATCACCTGGCACGGTGAGACCGTCGTCGACGTGCCGCCGCGCACTGTCGCACACGAAGGTCCCATCTACGAGCGCCCTGTTGAGCGCCCCGACAGCCAGGACGCGCTGAACGCCGACACGTCGGCGAAACTGCCACGGCCCTCAACCGGTGAGGAGCTGCGCGCCACTCTGTTTGCCATGGTCGGCAGTCCGCACCTGTGCAGCCGGGCGTACATCACCGAGCAGTACGACCGCTATGTCCGCGGCAACACGGTCCTGGCCGAAAACGCCGACGGTGGAGTGCTGCGCATCGACGAGACGACCGGCCGGGGGATTGCGATCTCGACCGACGCGTCGGGCCGCTACACGGCGCTCGACCCGTACACCGGAGCGCAACTCGCGCTCGCCGAGGCGTACCGCAACGTCGCCGTCACCGGCGCCACGCCGGTCGCGGTCACCAACTGCCTCAACTTCGGTTCGCCCGAAGACCCCGGCGTCATGTGGCAGTTCAGCCAGGCGGTCCGCGGCCTCGCCGATGGTTGTGCGGCCCTTGGCATTCCGGTGACCGGCGGCAACGTCAGCTTCTACAACCAGACCGGTACCACACCGATTCTGCCGACTCCGGTCGTCGGTGTGCTCGGTGTTATCGACGACGTGAAGCGCCGTATTCCGACCGGGCTTGGTACCGAACCCGGCGAAACCCTGATTCTTCTGGGAGACACCCGCGACGAGTTCGACGGTTCGATCTGGGCGCAGGTCACCGGCGACCATTTGGGCGGTCTGCCACCAACGGTCGATCTGGACCGCGAGAAACTCCTCGCCGACGTGTTGTCGGCGGCATCGCGTGACGGACTCGTGTCGGCCGCCCACGATCTGTCCGAGGGCGGTCTCATCCAGGCCGTCGTCGAGGCTGCGCTGACCGGCGAAACCGGTTGCCGCATCGTCATTCCCGAGGGTTCGAACCCCTTTGTCACGTTGTTCTCGGAATCGACGGGCCGGGTTCTGGTGGCGGTGCCCCGGACTGAGGAGAGCCGGTTCGTGGGCATGTGCGAAGCGCGCGGACTACCCGCTACCCGCATCGGGGTCGTCGACCCGGGCCCGCAATCCGGGGATGCCGCAGTCGAGGTGCAGGGCCTGTTCACGGCAAGTCTGGAGGACCTGCGAAGCACGTCGGAGGGCGTGCTTCCCGGGTTGTTCGGGTGATTGCGCAGACCAGCGAACGACACCCCTTTTATGTCTGGGCGTGGAGCCTGGTCCGTCTCGACTTCGTCGGGATCGCATTCGGCGCGCTGTTCTTCTGCCTCTCGCTGACGCCGTCGCTGCTGCCGCGAGACTGGTTGTTTCAAGGGCTCATCGGTGGTTTGAATGCGGCCATCGGCTATGGCATCGGCGTATTCGGTTGGAGGTTGTTCCGGCGCTTCGTGATTCGCAGGCGCAGGGGGTGGCCGCCGCCGAAGCGGGTGCAATACGCACTCAAGACCGTGACGGTGGTGGCGGCCATCGCCGCGAGCGTGCTGATGCTGGTTCCGGCCGCGGCGTGGCAGCGCCAGGTGTCGGCGGTGGTCGGTATCGAAGGACCCACCACGCTCGGATACCTGCGCACGCTGATCATCGCGGTGCTTGCCGGCGGCGCATGCGTTGGCGCTGCCCGGATTCTGATCGACCTCATCAAGACGATGGCGCGGTTCTTCATCCGGCGTTGGCGATTGAACGACGAGGTGGCTCTGTTCATCGGCACCGCCATCGTCGTGGTGCTGGTGATCACGCTGGTCAACGGCGTCGCAGTCCGTGGCTTCCTGGCCGGCGCAAACCGGGTGTTCCAACCTCAGAACTCCACCACCAGGCCCGGGATCGTCCAGCCGCTGGAACCCGAAAAGTCGGGCAGCCCAGAGTCTTTCGCAGCCTGGGACACGCTCGGATACCAGGGCCGTAACTTCGTGGCCACCGGCCCGGACGCTGGGGAACTGACGCGGCTCAACGGCAGGCCCGCCAAGGAGCCCATCCGTGCCTACGTCGGCCTGCAGACCGCCGACACCGACGAACAGCGGATGGCGGTGCTGCTCAGTGAGCTCGAGCGGACCGGAGCGTTCGAGCGCAAGCTGCTGGTGATCGTGCCGACCACCGGCACCGGGTGGATCAACCCCGTGGCGGCCCGGTCGCTGGAAATGATGTACAACGGCGACACCGCACTCGTCGGCTCGCAGTATTCGTATCTGCCGAGCTGGATCTCGTTCCTCGGCGATCAGCAGAAATCCATGGAATCGGGCCGGATGATGATCAACGCCATCCACGAACGGTGGGCGAAGCTGCCGCCGGATCGGCGGCCGAAGCTGGTGCTCTACGGCGAGAGCCTCGGTTCGATGGCCGGCCAGGGCGCGTTCGCGTGGTTGCCCGACATCTCCGAAATGGGGTTCTCCTCTGTGCTGTGGGTGGGTCCGCCGAACGCGAGCCCGCTATGGCGCGCCATCACCGAACGCCGCGACCCCGGAACCCCGGAGGTCAGGCCACGCTACGACAACGGCCGAACGGTCCGGTTCTCAGAAGCCACCAACGCCCACCAGATCGCCTCCGATGCGGCGCCACCGTGGGATGGCACCCGGGTGCTGTTCATGCAGCACCCGTCGGATCCGGTGGTCTGGTGGTCGGCGGATCTGATTTTCAGCAGGCCTGACTGGCTGAGGGAGCCGCCGGGCCGCGACCGGACGGCGACGATGCGGTGGTACCCGATCGTCACGTTCTGGCAGGTCGCGGTTGACATGACCAACGCCGGGTCCGTGCCGGGCGGGCACGGCCACAACTACGGCGACTTTGTGCTGGACGGCTGGGCCGCCGTCGCGCCGCCCGACGGCTGGACGCCCGAAGACACCCAGCGCATCCGCGTTGCGCTGCAGAAGACGCAGTCCGAAGACGGCCCCGAATACTAGTGTTCACCAAGAAGTTTCGGGCTCTGGGTCTGGCGGCCGGCCTCGTCGCATGGAGTCTGGTGGTGCCCCGACTACCGTCGCGGTGGCATCCGGCGCCGCACGCCGTCGTCGCCGCCGCGCTGGCCGCCCTCACCCGCGCTCCGGTCGGACTTCGACAGCCGGGCTCAGGTGTGGCGTTCGGCCTTTGGGCCGCGGCCCCGGTCGTGGTCGGCGTCGCGGCGGCCACGGCGTTGCCGCGGGTGCGGGTGGGGATGGCCGATCGCGACCTGCCCGGCGGCGTGGCCCAGTGGCTTTTGCTCGGTATTCCCGTCGGAACCGTCGCTTCCGAGGAGGCGGCCTTCCGCGGTGCGTTGGGCACCGTCGCCGCCGACGCGTTCGGACCTGCGGGCGGCCGGCTGGTCCAGGCTACGGCGTTCGGGCTGTCACATATCGCGGACGCGCGCGCCACGGGTGAACCGATTGTGCCTACGGTGCTGGTCACCGGTCTGGCCGGCTGGGCATTTGGCTGGCTTTACGCGCGCTCCGGCAGTCTGATCGCTCCGATGCTGGCGCATCTGGCGATCAATGAGGCAGGGGCCGTCGCGGCATTGGCAGTGCAATACAGCCGTGCACGTGCAGTTTCTCTGTGATAGTGGCCTATGACCATCACCCGGGCTGCCGTTGTGGCCGCGGTCGGCATTGTCGCCGGCTCGGCTTTCGCGGTTTGCTCGTCGCCGATCGCCGCGGCGACGCCCGTGCCCGACGGCCTCTACCGGTTGAACTTCGCCGGCACCGAACCGAGTGATTTCGACTACCCCGAGCCGCGCGGCCCGTATACGTGGCTGTTGGCGGTCCGCTCGGCCTGCCCGGCGGCCGGCTGCGTCGCGACGGCAACGAACGTCGGCGGCGTCTCGACGACGTACGTCTTCCGTCAGGAGGGTGGCCAGTACATCTCCAGCCAGCCGCAGGGTTTCGCGTGCGAGGGCAAGAAGACCGCGGGCATCTCCACGATGTCCTTCACCGCATCGGGTACGTCGCTGTCCGGCGAACTCGTCGAGTCGGCGTCGCCGTGTCAGCCGATCTCGCGGTCGTTCACCGCGGTACGTGAGGGCGATTTGCCCTCAGGGGTGGCCGTTGCCGACCCCAATTCGGTCTGAGGCCAGACGAGCTGCGTAGGGTCTGCGCATGACCGACAGATCCTCCGATCGCACCTTTGTCGTCACCGGCGCGGCTTCAGGTATCGGCCTGGCCACCGCGCGGCGACTGTTGGCTGAGGGCGGCACCGTGGTCGGCACGGACCTGGTTGCCCCCGCCGAGAACCTCGGCGCCCGGTTCGAGTTCGTCGCAGCCGACATCACCGACGAAGCGGCGGTCGACGCAGTGTTCGCCGCGGTTTCGCGGCGGGTCGACGGGGTTGTCCACTCGGGAGGCGTCGCAGGTGGCGGGCCGGTCCATCTGCTCCCCAAAGATGAGTGGGAGCGGGTGATCTCGATCAACCTCACCGGCACATTCCTGGTGGCGAAGGCGGCGCTGGCCAAGATGATCGAGCAGCCGAGGGTCGCAGGCGAGCGCGGTTCGATCGTGACCCTCGCCAGCGTCGAGGGCCTGGAAGGCACGGCCGGCGGCAGCGCCTACAACGCGTCCAAGGGCGGTGCCGTGCTGCTGACCAAGAACATCGCGCTGGACTACGGTCCGAGCGGCATCCGCGCCAACGCCATCTGCCCCGGCTTCATCGACACACCGATGCTCACCAGCGTGATGGGTCTGGAGGGCATGGAGGGGCCGCTGCAGTCCATCACCGAAGAACACGCCCTACAGCGCAGGGGTCGACCCGACGAGATCGCTTCCATGGCAGCATTTTTGGTATCCACCGACGCGTCGTTCGTCACCGGACAGGCGATCGCGGTCGACGGTGGCTACACCGCGGGCCGCGACCACGGCGTCGTCAAGATGTTCGGTTTTCCCGACTGAGACGCTCGGACTTCGATATGGGTCTGGGTTTGGGCCTCGTGGCGGGCATCGACTTCTGCGACTGAATTGCCCAGGCTCCCGCGGCCGCGACGATGATCAGGGCGATCACGACAGGCCACCAACTCTGGCTCGCACCTGTCATGAAGGCAACCACCGCGAGCACGACCCCCGTCAGAGCGAACCACGCCCAAGCGGTGGTACTGGTGTCGTCTAAGCGGGAATTTGCCTGAGCCGCAGCCACATAGACCGCCAAGAGGAGCAGGCCCGCGACTGGCCACAGTTTCGCCGCAGCATCGCTCGATCCGATCGACAGCGCGAATGCCAGCACGCCTGTCACCACCGCCGTCATCATCAGCGGCACCGGGGTGGCGCCGGTGGCGGGGCGGATGACGCGCGTCGCACCCCAAACCAGCACGAGTATCGCGGCGGCCGTCAGCGCGATCGTCGCCGCGAGCAACCACAAGCCGGCCGACTCGCCGAACATGTCCGGGACGATGATGACGAGGTTGGTTGCGTCGTAACGGAAATCGCCTGCGGTGGCCATGTTGGAGGCAACCCACGCCGTCGTTGCGCACACCGCCACGAGCGCGACCGCAATTCCGAGCGGACGCCGCACCGACGCCAGTCGGTCATTGACCGTCGTCGGGATCTCGAAACCCGCGAACACGATGGCGAGCGCAATCAGCATCGCCGCAGGGCCCCACTCGTTCGACCCCGTGGCCGCCTCGATGTCCATGGACGGCGCGGCGAGCGCTGCCCCCGAGACCGTCTTGGCGATCACGGCCAGCGAGACGTAGAAGTACGCCAGCAGGCCAATTGCCGCCAGCACCGTCGCCACCGGCGCGAGAAGCCTGGTCGGCAGCGCAGCCACGAGTGCGGCGGCCAACGCGACAATCGTCACGGACATCGCGGACACTGACCAAGTGGGGGGAGTCGCGTTCGGATCGGTGAACCACACCAGCGCCAGCGTCGCCATGTTCGTTGCGGCGGATGCGCCGAACAGCACGTAGGCGGTGAACTGGACGACGCGAATAGCGCGCGCGGGCGCTGCCCCCGGCACCGACGAGATGAGATCTGCCGTCGTCCGCGCGTGCGGTGCGGACCTACGCAATCGGTGCAGTGTCCAGATCACCCCGACGGATAAAAGGCCGAACACCAAGGCTCCGGACCCGTTCAACACGTGACCGACCATCACCGCCAGCGATAACCCCGTCACCTGCCACACCGGCAATGTGCCTCTGCCGAACGCCTCGCCTGCTCCTGGCGCACCGCCCAGCGTTTTCCTTGACATGGAAAGCAGTGTGCCCCCAGCGCGAAGCGACTACACGTCGCGGATATCGGCCGTCAGTTGATGCGGTTCGGTGTCCTGGTCGTCGATGCCGAAACTGATGATGCGCCTTGGGGTGACGCGGATGATCGCGGTGTCGAGATGATCGCCTGCCGCACCTTGCGACGGTGGGATCTCGGCCTGTTCGGCGGTGCCGCGGATTTCGAGGCAGCGGACTCTCCACGGGTCGCGAGAGGCGATGTCGTCGACGACGAAGGCGACCCGGTCGTCGTGCGCGATGTTGCGGAACTTCTGGCTTTTCGACATCTGGTAGCCGGCGATGTCGATGGTGCCGAGTTGCTCGTTGTAGGTGAATCCGACGGGACTGTTCTGCGGCGTCCCGTCGCGTCCGATGGTGGCCAATCGGCCGAGTTCGGTCGTGCGGAGATACTCGATTTCGTGCGCTTTGAACGTCATACCGTCAACGTAGAACCTCAACAAATGTTGATGTCAATGCTCACGGGTTGATCGTCAGCTCGCCGAACTGGCGACCCCACACGTATTCGATCAACATCGGCTGGCCGAGTTCGGCGTGGTTATAGGGCGCGATGCTGGCGCCCGTATCCATCACCAGATACGGCGCGGGCCACAGTTCGCGGGAGATCTTCTGCCAGCAGCCGGGACGGCCCTCGGGGCCGCCTCTGGCGTTCACTCTCGGTAGGTTGTCGGGGTAGATGTAGGGGTTACCCGCCCCCGCGATCGTGCCCGACGATGTGGCCAGGGAGTAGCCGTTGCCGCCAAGAGTCTTGGCGACCTTCTTCTCGATCTCGGCGAAGTTTCGCAGAGTGCAGAAAAGCTGGGGGCTGTAGTAGTCGAATAACGCCGATGTCGGCACCAGGTCCGCCGCGCCGCGCACGAAATACGGTCCGCCCCGGTTCAAACTGTCTGCCGCCGTGTCGGCGAAGCCCAGCGCCGCCATCAAGGCCGAGTCGATGTCGCCCCACTGCGCATTGAACGTGCGCGCGGTGGTGACCGCGTTCTCGAGGCCGTCCCACAAATCCGGTGACGCGTCGGCGTACACGTCCACCAGACCCGCCACCAGCCGGGTGTCCTCGCGAATCTGCGGCATCTGCGCGTTGAGGTCGTCGAGGATGCTGTTGCCGTTCGACAGCGATTCACCGAACCGATCGCCCAGTCCCGTCAAGGCCTCGGCCGTGGCCGTCAGGGTCTGGTTCAGCTTGATCGGGTCGACCTGTTCTGCCAGTGACAGCACCGTCTCGAAAAGCGTATTGAATTCCGTGCTCACCGATGTCACGTCGATCACGTCGCCGCTCGAAATATGTTGGGCAGACGGATTATCCGGCGAACTGAAGGACACGTACTTGTTCCCGAACACCGTCGTGGCCGACACATCGGCGATGACGTTGGCCGGAATGAACTTGATGTAGTCGGGGTCGACGTCGAGCGACAGCTTCGCCTTTGCGATGCCGTCCACGTCGACGGTGCCGATACGCGCCACCCGGCCGATCTCCACACCGTTGTAGGTGACCTTCGCACCAGGCTCCACGACCAGACCGGCACGTGACGAGACCAAAACGAGTTCTGTCGAGCGGATGAAATCGCCCCGGAACTGCAGGAAGATCAGCGCACCCACCACCGCGGCGATGACGACCAGCACCGCGCCCGCCGTACGGTAGGGCGGATTGTGGCGGTCGACAGACACTTTGAGAATCTAAAGTATGCCCACTCCTCGTAGGGCCGATCCGGCAATGACGCGTGCTGCGGTTTCGGCGATCGCCGGGTGGTTGCGCGACGAAAGCGGGCCCGCTCCTGCGCGCGTTGAGCTCGCCGAGGCGGTGCGGTTGACCGCCCGCACGCTCGCCATTGTGGCGCCGGGCTCCAGCGTTGAGGTGCGTGTCCCACCGTTTGTTGCGGTGCAATGCATTTCAGGACCCGCGCATCGGCGGGGAAACCCGCCCAACGTGGTGGAGACCGACCCGCGGACCTGGCTGCTGCTCGCGACCGGGCTGCTGGACGTGGCGGGTGCCGCCGAGAGTGGCGCGCTGCGGTTGTCGGGCGGACGCGCGGGCGAGGTCGCTGACTGGCTGCCGGTGGTCAGCCTCCAGGGTTAACTTCGCCACATACCCGACGCGCCGGAGGGGAGGCCTTCGCGCGGCGCGGCGCCGCGCTGACCTGGAAAGTCGCCGACTACGGGCGGGCACGCGAGGAATAGCCGGGCCGACTTGAGTGCTGTTCTTCCGAAGAGACACCCCGGTGTCTTCCGTGATTGACCAGTGATGACCGTAGACTGAACACGTCTACCCACCCCGCCCTGGGAGCAGCCATATCGTGACCGGCCCGCAGACCGCCTCGATCGAATCTCCTTGCGAAACCCCCACCCCTGACGAACCGCGCGAAGAATGCGGCGTGTTCGGCGTCTGGGCGCCGGGTGAAGAGGTTGCCAAGCTCACCTATTACGGCCTCTACGCGCTGCAGCACCGCGGCCAGGAAGCCGCCGGGATGGCCGTCGCCGATGGGTCACAAGTACTGGTGTTCAAGGATTTGGGCCTGGTCAGCCAGGTCTTCGACGAACCGACGCTGGCGGCGATGGAAGGCCATGTCGCCATCGGACACTGCCGCTACTCGACCAGCGGATCGACCACCTGGGAGAACGCCCAGCCGGTGTTCCGCAACACCGCCGCGAACACGGGCGTCGCGCTCGGCCACAACGGCAACCTCGTCAACGCCGCCGACCTGGCGACCAGGGCCCGGGAGGCGGGTCTGCTCGGCACCCGTGGGGCGCCCGCGGCCACCACTGATTCCGACATCCTAGGAGCACTGCTGGCCCACGGCGCCGCCGACGCGACGTTGGAGCAGGCCGCACTCGAACTGCTGCCGACCGTCCGCGGCGCATTCTGTCTGACCTTCATGGACGAGAACACCCTCTACGCGGCCCGCGACCCGCACGGCGTGCGGCCGCTGTCGTTGGGACGGCTGGACCGCGGCTGGGTCGTGGCATCGGAGACGGCGGCGCTGGACATCGTCGGCGCCTCGTTCGTCCGCGATATCGAGCCCGGCGAGCTACTGGCCATCGACGCGGACGGCGTGCGCTCGACCCGCTTCGCCAACCCCGAACCCAAGGCATGCGTCTTCGAGTACGTCTACCTCGCCCGGCCTGACAGCACGATCGCAGGCCGTTCGGTGCACGCCACCCGGGTGGACATCGGCCGCCGGTTGGCCCGCGAGAAGCCTGTCGAAGCCGACCTGGTGATCGGCGTGCCGGAATCGGGCACCCCGGCCGCGGTCGGCTACGCACAGGAATCCGGCATCCCGTACGGGCAGGGCTTGATGAAGAACGCCTACGTCGGACGCACGTTCATCCAGCCGTCGCAGACCATCCGCCAGCTCGGTATCCGGCTCAAGCTCAACCCGCTCAAGGAAGTGATCCGCGGTAAGCGGTTGATCGTCGTCGACGACTCCATCGTCCGCGGCAACACGCAGCGGGCACTGATCCGGATGCTGCGGGAGGCCGGTGCCCTCGAGGTGCACGTGCGCATCGCGTCGCCGCCGGTGAAATGGCCGTGCTTCTACGGCATCGACTTCGCGACGCCGGCGGAGTTGATCGCCAACGCCGCCAGCACCGGAGACGACGTGACCGAAATGCTCGAGGGAGTGCGGCACGCCATCGGCGCCGACACGTTGGGCTACATCTCGCAGCGGGGCATGATCGCCGCGACGGAACAGCCGACGACGCGACTGTGCTCGGCGTGCTTCGACGGCAACTATCCCATCGAGCTGCCGGGTGAAACGGCGTTGGGCAAGAACGTGATTGAGCACATGCTGTCCACCGCGGCCCGCACCGGGATTCCGCTGCAGGCGGACAACGACAACGTCTCGGCGCTTCGGCGTCCTTGACGGCTCGCCGTCGTGGCGTCCTTGACGGCTCGGCCGACGTGGCGTCCTAACCCTCGCGGCCGACATGCGCCCACCGCGGATCGTGCGGCAGCGGGCCGTACTTCAAGGCGTTGGCGATCGCATCGCGATACCCGGTGAGGCCACCGGGCGGCGGACCGATGACGGCGTCGATGTCATGTTCGGACATCACCGCATCGACTTCCAATGATTCGATCAGCGGTCGCGCCAGACCCGGCGGCATGGGTGTGACGAGACCGATCCACAGGCTGGCGATCGTCGGCGTCAGGAATGGAATCGGGATGATGATCCGCCGCCGCAGTCCGGCCACCTGCGCATAGACCTGCATCGCATCGCCGTACTCGAGTGCGTCGGGCCCGCCGATGTCCCACGTGCGTGACGCCGGGAGGTCAGCGGTGGCGGCTCCGGCCAGATAGTGCAGCACGTCGTCGATTGCGATGGGCTGAATCTTGTTGTGCACCCACTTCGGGGTCGTCATCGCCGGCAGGCGGTTGGTGAGGTGGCGCATCATTTCGAACGACGCCGAGCCGGACCCGACCACGATTCCGGCCTGCAGCACAACTGTCTCGATCCCCGAGTCCAACAGGATCTCACCGACCGCGACCCGTGACCGCAGATGCGGCGACAGATCCTTTTCGGATGGGTGCAGCCCGCCCAGGTACACCAGACGTTTCACGCCCGTCTTCTGCGCTGCGGCGACGACGTTGGACGCCGAACGCGCCTCGGTTTCGACGAAGTCCGACGAGCTGCCCATCGAATGCACGAGGTAGTAGACAACGTCGACGCCGTCGAACGCCGCGATCAGCGACTCGGTGTCGCCGAGGTCGCCGCGCTCCACCTTGACCCGGTCCCGCCATTCGACATCGGCGAGTTTGTCCGGGTTGCGCGCCAGCACGCGCACGTCGTGGCCGTGCTCCAGCAGGACGGGCGTCAGCCGCCCACCGACGTAGCCGGTCGCGCCGGTGACCAGGCAGCGGATCTCATCATCGGACATCCACGCGGAATCGCCGTTCTCGGCGTCGGGCAAACCTAAATCGGGCAGCCCGCTGGCGGGGGCACGCTCACGGACAGCGCGGTGCCCGTCGGCTGGATGTAGTCCACCCACATCACCACTGGCACGGGACCCAGGTTGCGGCCGTTGTGTACGTGGTCGGGGCCGATGTCTTCGGTGACCGGGGCACCTGCCGGATCCACGATGTCCTTGCAGTCCGCCATGGTGCGGGTCAGGGTGCCTTCCTTGACGAGGGCGAACACCCGTCCGTCGTGGTAGTGCCAGCCCGTGCTGCCGCCGGGCGCGATGGTGACTCTGCGCGTGATGTAGTCGATGCCGTCGACGGTCGCCTGACTGATGACGACCGAATCAACGCTGACGGCGGGGGTCGCGACCGCAGCGGCGGGGGCGATCAGAGCCGCGGTAGCAGTCAGAACCACAGGCAGCGTCGGTGCGAACCAGCGAACAAGTTTCATGGTCGGACACATTCCCACACCCGATGGACCCTTGGCGATCCGCCGGAGGAGAACGCGATCCGCGAGGACAATGAACCTAGCGCCGCCATCCCCGGTAGCCTTGTGCCCGATGACCGAACGCGCCGAACCTGCCGGCATCTCCTACGCGTCGGCCGGGGTCGACATCGAAGCCGGTGACCGCGCCGTCGAACTTCTGAAACCGCTCGCCAAAAAGGCCACCAGAGCTGAAGTGCGGGGTGGCCTCGGCGGATTCGCCGGGCTGTTCGCCCTGCGCAGCTATCGGGAGCCGGTGCTGGCGTCATCGACCGACGGCGTCGGCACCAAGCTCGCGGTCGCCCAGGCGATGGACAAACACGACACCGTCGGCATCGACCTCGTTGCGATGGTCGTCGACGATCTCGTGGTCTGCGGCGCCGAGCCGCTGTTCCTGCAGGACTACATCGCGGTGGGACGTACGGTCCCCGAGCGGATCTCCGAGCTGGTGGCGGGCATCGCCAACGGCTGCGTGATGGCCGGCTGCGCACTGCTGGGCGGGGAGACCGCCGAGCACCCCGGTCTGATGGCGCCCGATCACTACGACATTTCGGGTACCGGTGTCGGTGTCGTGGAGGCTGACGACGTACTGGGTCCCGACCGGGTCAAGCCCGGTGACGTGCTCATCGGGATGTCGTCGACCGGCCTGCACTCCAACGGATACTCACTGGCCCGCAAGGTACTGCTGGAGATCGACCGGATGAACCTCGCCGGGCATGTCGAAGAGTTCGGTCGCACACTCGGTGAAGAGCTGTTGGAGCCGACTCGCATCTACGCCAAGGACTGCCTTGCGTTGATCGCCGAGACGCAGGTCCGCACTTTCTGCCATGTCACCGGGGGCGGGCTGGCAGGCAATATCGAGCGGGTGGTGCCACCCGGCCTCACGGCCGAAATCGACCGTGGCACATGGACTCCCGCGCCGGTATTCGCGATGATCGCACAGCGTGGCCGCGTCGAGCGGGTCGAGATGGAAAAGACGTTCAACCTGGGCGTCGGCATGGTCGCCGTCGTCGCGCCGGAGGACACCGATCGCGCGCTGGCGGTGCTGACGGCGCGCCATCTCAACTGTTGGATCCTGGGCACCGTCACCAAGGGCGGTAAGGACAGCCCACGCGCCAAGCTCGTGGGCCAGCACCCGCGCTTCTAGGGATCAGCGAGGCCAATCGTCGTCGTCGGCCAAGTCGTCGTCGGCCAACCTGTCGGTGCCGTTGAGATCGTCAGCGCCCGCTAATTCACGCTGTAGCTGCGTGAAATCGGTCTGCGGTGAGCTGTACTTGAGCTCACGAGCAACCTTGGTCTGCTTTGCCTTCGCCCGGCCGCGGCCCATGGGGGTACCCCCTCGCGCAATAACGGAGCGGCCCAAACTTCGAGCGGCTCCGATCTGAGTGTCATTTATCGTCCTGCCAACACTTTACCGTGCCTCGGTGCCGTGTGCTGGCAGGCCCTTCCGCAGGGCCCGGAGCGTGGGACCCGGGGACACGTAAAGCGTTAACGCGCGCCGCCTCGCAGCTGTTCCACCGCGAGCCGTCCGGCGCCCGTGGCGTCGGGTGGGGGCATCGAGTCGGCGTCGATCACGGCGGCCACCGTCGACTCCCCGCCGGTGGTCAGTTCGGTGTCGGCCGGCAGGCCCCGCTTGAGCAATGCCAGGGCGATCGGACCCTCGTCGACGTGATCGACGACAGTGCCCAGCCGGCCCACGGCCCGTCCACCGGCAAGCACCGGGTCACCGGTGGACGGCCGATCCCCGGAGCCGTCGAGGTGCAGCAGTACCAACATCCGCGGTGGTTTGCCCAGATTGTGTACGCGAGCGACGGTCTCCTGACCGCGATAGCAGCCCTTGTCCAGATGAACTGCGCTGCCGATCCAGCCGACCTCGTGTGGGATCGTGCGCTCGTCGGTGTCGACACCGAGCCTGGCCCGCAATGCGGTGACCCGGAGCGCCTCGTAGGCCCAGATGCCTGCGCAGCGCATCCCGGCCCCCACCAGTCGATCGCGCCATGAGGCGGCCGCCTCTCGGGGAACCACCAGGTCCAGCTCGATACCGGGCCCCGCCATCCGGCGCAGGAAACCGCCGCTGGAGAGCTGGACGGCCGTCAACTCGGCCGGTAGCGACGTGACGCCGAGTACCTCCAGGACGGCCGGGTCCGCCAGCCGAGGGCCGAGCAACGATAGAACCGCCAGATCGGCCGGTTCGACGACCACGTCGGACCAGAAGACCATCCTGCGCAGATAGGCCGTCAGCGGTTCACCACGCCACGACTCCGTGTCGAGGTACGTGACGCCGCCCAGCTCAGTCTGAACCCAGTGATCTTCCACACGTCCTTGGCCGTCGAGGCTCAGGTTCTCGGTCACGGTGGCGTCGGCGAGGTTGCTGACGTGCTGGGTGGAGATGCTGTGCAGCCAGGTGTTGCGGTCAGCACCGGTCAAGGCGATCACGGCACGTTGGGAACGGTCCACGACGACGGCGCCATCGATGGCGGCCCGCTGTTCTCCCAGCGGATCACCGTGATGCCACACGGCACCCGCGTCGGGCCCGGTGTCGGGGGCAGGCACAGCTGACATAGGTCAACTCTACGGATACTGCTCTTCGCTGACGCTCATCGGCGGAGCGCTACGCTTCTTGGCCATGGCGAGCCAACCTGCGGTCCTGGTCACGCTCGACGGCGAACTGCACGACCCGCAGGCCCCGTTACTGCATGCCGACGACCTTGCGGCGGTCCGTGGCGACGGCGTATTCGAGACGCTTCTGGTCCGCGGCGGCAGGCCCTGCCTGCTGGAGTCTCATCTGGGCCGGCTCACGGCGTCGGCCACCATGATGGACCTGCCCGCGCCGGATCTTCCGAGATGGCGCGCGGCGGTGGGCGTGGCGGTGCAGCAGTGGCTCGCCTGCGGCGGAGACGAGGGAGTGTTGCGGCTCGTCTACAGCCGTGGACGCGAGACCGGAGCCGGAGGGCCTGCGACATCCAGTACCGGTTCACCGTGCACGGCGTTCGCGACTATCGGCGCGGTGCCTGCCCGGGTGGCCGACGCGCGCAGCAGCGGGGTCGCGGCGGTGACGCTGGCCCGCGGTCTCTCGGCCGAGGGGGCGAGCGAGATGCCGTGGCTGCTCGCGGGCGCCAAGACGCTGTCCTATGCGGTGAACATGGCCGCGCTGCGGCACGCCGCGCGGCGCGGCGCAGGCGACGTGATCTTCGTCGGCTCCGACGGGCTGATCTTGGAGGGGCCGCGGTCGACGGTCGTGGTCGCCATCGACCTCGGCGGCACTCCGGCGCTGCTGACTCCGCCGCCGTGGTATCCGATCCTTCGCGGAACCACGCAGCAGGCGCTGTTCGAAGTGGCGCGCAACAAGGGGTACGACTGCGACTACCGGGCGCTGCGGCCCGCTGATCTGCTTGCAGCGCAGGGTGTTTGGCTCGTATCGAGCATCACTCTCGCCGCCCGGGTGCACACCCTGGACGGAAAGGCGTTGCGGCCCGCCCCGCTGGCCGGTGAAATCACCAAGCTCGTCGACGCCGCGATCGTCTGTGATCGCTGAGCGCTGAACCGACGAAAATCGCTTGTCGGCCTCTTTGTGCGCGGGTACCGTCGCTCGTACACAGGGAAGGAGGTGGTCCGACAATTTGATTGACTTATGGACATGTGAGGTGGCTGCGAGCTAGCAGCGCCAGGGGATATCCGCCTGCGCGCGCCGGCGAATTCCCCGCAGCCACCCGGCCCCCGAGCCTCTGGAATTTTGTCCAACCAGGAACACGGCTCGGGGGCCGCACCATATCCAGGGCGCTGCGGTGCTGGCGTCGGCTCCATCCGTGCGCGATGATGCGGCACATGGGCAAACGGTGGTGGCTGGCGGCCCTGTTGGCCGTAACCGCGTCGACCATCGGCACCGCCTGCGCTCCGACCGTCGACCAGCGTGCCTCAGCCGGCCCCCAGAACTGCACCAAGGATTCGTTGTCGACGATCTATCCCGGCATCTTCACCGTCGGCACCGATCAGCCCGCCTATCCGCCCTGGTACATGGGTGATGACCCCACCAACGGCGAGGGGTTCGAAAGCGCGCTCGCGTTCGCCGTCGCGGGGAGGCTGGGCTACGCCCGCGAGGAGGTGCGCTGGGTTCGGGTTGCGTTCAACGGAGCTTTGGAGGCGGGTCCGAAGACGTTTGACGCCAACCTTTCTCAGTTTTCGATCACCGACCAACGCAAGGCTTCCGTCGACTTCTCGGCTCCCTATTTCGACGTCACTCAGGTTGTCGTCACGATGGACACCTCACCGGCCGCACGAGTGCGAAGCATCGGCGACTTGAAGAGGACGCAGCTTGGCGTGCAGGTCGGCACGACCAGTCACACCGCGGCGATTGCGATCGAGGGCGATATCCCCGTCGAGGTGTACAACACCAACGCCGACGCCAAACTGGCCTTGAGCACCGGCGAGATCGACGCCCTGGTCGCCGATCTTCCGACGGCGTTCGCCGTAGCAGGCGAACTGCGCGGCGGGAGGATCGTTGGACAGCTTCCCGCCGAGGCGGAGAGCGTGGAGCAGTTCGGCATCGTGCTCGACAAGGACAGTCCGCTCACCCGGTGCGTGTCGTCGGTCGTGGACGGAATGCGTTCGGACGGGACGCTGTCGCGACTGGAACACGACTGGCTCGCCGATGCGGGCAGCGCGCCCGTGCTGGGCTAACCGGCCGGTCCGGGGGCCAGGGACGAGCAGGTCTGCATGGCCTGGTTCCACGTGTCGGGATCCACGCCGGGCGGCGGTCCGGTCATTGGGCCCGGCGCTGCGGGCACCCCATGCTCACTGAGGCACTGCGCCAGCGATCCGTGCCCGGTCGGCGCGACGTCCGACGTCTCGGTGGTCGACTGCTCCGCGGGAGGATTCGACGAACACCCGGCCAGGATCCCCACCGCGACCAGGATTTGCGCCCCGGCCAACCATGTCAGGCGCATCATCCGACGTACCTCGCCAGCCGCGCGGAAAGGTGCGGCACCAGGCCACCGTCGGCGTCGACGCGTTCTTCGACATAGGCCAGGTCGCCACGCTCGACGATGCCGTAGAGCCGCTTGGCGCCACCGACGAGCATCCCGGACTTGGTGCGCGCCAGCGCGTCGGTGGCCAGCTCCCATGACGACTGGTTCAGGGGGCGGCCGTAGAACAACTCGACGTAGCCGGCCGAATGGGCCAGCAGAAGCTCAATCGCCTGGCTTTCGGCGGGATCGGCAGGGTCATCGACGAACCGCCAGAATCCGGACTCCCGCAGCGACGGGCTCTCGTATTCACCGGCCTCGGTGATTCGCCACGATCGGGCCTCCCAGATCAGGTAGTCACCGCCGTCGTGGCTGACCACGATCTGTTGGCCGAAGCGGTAGTCGCCCTCGGATCCGCGGCCCTCACCTTCCCCGCGCCACACCCCGACGAGGGGGAGCAGAGCAAGCAGTGCGTCGTTGAGGTTCGCGCCCAGCCGAAGATTCGCGGTATCGGGCGGGGCTGGAAGGTCGTCGAAGGCCGGGATATTGCGGGCCGCGGTGATCTTCGCGCGCTCCGCCGCGGCCGCGACTGCGTCGTCGCCGGAAGTCACGACTCGTCGGTGACGAGGCGGTAGATCGTGTACACCGCGAACCAGGTAATGACCACTACCGCAGCAATCAGCAGGATCTCGAAGAGCAGCACCACGGCAGAAAGTCTAGCCGCACAACCGCCGACGACCCACGGCGGCCGCAGAGCCGGCTAGCCGGCGACATTGGCCACAGTGGAATCGATCACGGACTGCCGGGTGTGTACGGGCAGCACAATCTGCTCGCGCGTCGCACCCGCGCGTAGGCCGTCAGGCGACCTTGACGTCGACCTCGTGGATACCGGCGCCCGACGGTGCGACGCTGGCGTCGCCGTTGCCCGCGGGCGACAGCGCACGCAGCGTCCACGTGCCCGGTGCGGCGAAGAACCGGAAGTCACCGGTTGCCGATGCGACGACCTCGGCGGTGAACTCGTCGGACGCGTCGAGCAGACGCACGAACGCGCCACCGACGCTCTGACCGGAGCCGTCTACGACGCGACCGGTGATCACCGTTTCCTTCTCCAGGTCAACGCCGGCAGGCAACGTCTGTCCTTGCTTAGGTGCAGAGCACATATCAACTTCCCAACTCAATCGGGGCGCCCACCAGGGAGCCGTATTCCGTCCAACTGCCGTCGTAGTTCTTGACGTTCTGGTGTCCCAGCAGTTCCTGCAGGACGAACCAGGTGTGCGAGGAACGCTCACCGATTCGGCAGTACGCGATGGTCTCCTTCTGACCGTCGAGACCGGCCTCGGCGTACAGCTTGGCAAGGTCGTCGTCGGACTTGAAGGTGCCGTCCTCGTTGGCCGCCTTGCTCCACGGCACGTTGATCGCGCCGGGAATGTGGCCTGGACGCTGGCTCTGCTCCTGCGGGAGGTGAGCCGGCGCGAGGATCTTTCCCGAGAACTCGTCGGGGGAGCGCACATCCACCAGGTTCTTGCTGTCGATGGCCTCGATGACCTCGTCGCGGAAGGCCCGGATGCTGTTGTCGGGCGCCTTTGCCGTGTACGAGGTCGACGGGCGCTGCGGTACGTCCGTGACCAGCGGACGGCCGTCCAGCTCCCACTTCTTACGGCCGCCGTCGAGCAGCTTGACGTTCTCGTGGCCGTACAGCTTGAAGTACCAGTACGCATAGGCGGCGAACCAATTGTTGTTGCCGCCGTAGAGGATCACCGTGTCGTCGTTGCTGATGCCCTTGTCGGACAACAACTTCGAGAACTGCTGGGCATCGACGAAGTCACGCTTGACCTGGTCCTGCAGTTCGGTCTTCCAATCGAGTCTTACGGCGCCGGCGATGTGACCGCCTTCGTAGGCCGAGGTGTCCTCGTCGACCTCGACAAAGACGGTGTTCGGCGCGTCGAGATTGCTCTCGGCCCAGTCAGTGGTGACCAGGACGTCGGAGCGTGCCATGAGGAAATCCTTTCGGTTGCTTGATATTTGAAGGCTATGCGGGGTGCGGGCTGGGTTGTGGGAACTTGTCGGACACACGGCGGAACCGTGCGACGAACGGATAAATCTGGCAGCCGAGGCAGATGCCGAAAGCCGCGTTGAGAAAGGCTGCCACGAGTGCGAACCCCGTGGCGATCAGGCCGAGCAGCGGAATTCCTGCGGCGAAGCCGACGACGCCGACGATCGCGAACACGAATCCGACGAGCTGGGCGAACTTCAGCGGGGGCACCGGCTCCTTCTCGGTGACCGGTCCGAGGCGGGGAGCCACCAGGGCGCGGAAGATCAGGCCGTAGGGATGCTGCCGGGGCCCGCGCCACGCGCCGATCGCGAACACCACCGTCTGCACGCCGAGGATCACCGCGGCGCCCGCCAGGCTGACGGCCGACACCAGCAGCGTGGCGATGAGCACGGCGGTGGTCACCCACGCCGCGAAGCGTGGACCCCGCACGTCCACCTGGTCTGCTGCGGCGGTGGTGCTCGTGCTGGTGGACATGGATGTCTGCTCCTGTTGCATCGATGGGCTGGCTGGTTGTGGGACGGCAGACCACAAGGGTCCGCTCCCGAGTGCGGCGCAAAAAGATAAAGGCGCGGCTACTCAGCAGCTACAACAACAACAACAACAACCCGCAACGCGGCACAGATCCACTGCGCGGCGCTTGGTGAGCATGGGCTCAAGGCGGGCGGACACGAGCGACAGCTTACCCAATGACATGGTGATCAAGCCAACAGTGGTTCCAACGCGGACCGCAGGTCAGCGGGCTTGGGCACACCATGGGTGCGAAAGCGCGGCCGCCCGTCGGCGTCGAACACGATCGTGGTGGGAAGAGACAGCACCGAAAGGCGCCTGGCCGCTTCCGGATTGGCGTCCATGTCGATCTCGACATGCGCGACGCCGGGCAGCTCGTCGCACACCTGCTCGACAACCTTTCGCACCCCGGCACACGGACCGCACCACACCGCGCTGAAATGCAGCACCGTCGGCCCTGTCTCGGATAGCCCCAGGTCACTGGTGTCCACATTGGCGGCTTCTGCACTCGCTTTGAGGAGTCCGGCGCGCAGTGTGAGCAGCCTGCCGATCACATAGGCCAGCCCGAGCGCGCCCACGATGACGACGATCGCCAACACCCACGAAGTGCTCACGACAGATTGAACCCATCAAGGGCCACGGTTACTCCCTCGGCGATGCCTTCGATTATCAGGTCCGAGCCCCGGGCGCCCTGCGCGGTGGGCGCGAGCCCGAACGGCAACTTCTGTCCTGGCAGGCTGGTGGAGAACGCGGCCAGCACCTCGTCCTTCTTGTCATCGGGAACCGGCTGGTCAGCGGTACCTGCGCCGGTCAGCACGTCGGTGGCCGTCAGGACCAGGGTGGTCTGGTCGGGCCCGCCGATCGACAGGTCGACGGCGATGCTGACTCTCTTGTCGTAGCCGGCCGCCTTCGGGGTCCCCGTGAACACCACCCCGCGATTGCCCGATATCCCTGATTCGGTGGTTCCGCCGGTGGAGTCGTTGCTTTCCCGCGTCGGCGCCTCGACCAGCAGGTCAGGGATGCCCATGAACCGCCCGACGTGGGTGGAATCGATGATGATGCGACTCTCCGCCTTACCGACCCTCAGCTTGGCCTCAGGGGTGACCAGCCACGACGAGTCCAAGAGATCGATGGAGTGAAGGGTTGCTTCCAGCGAGACCTTCCCGACCACGGGATGGCTGACGCCCGCGGCCCGGATTTCCACTTCGTCGTAATGGCGGTTCGCCGCCTGCGGGATGAACGGAAAACCGAGGATGGCCACGGACGGGTCCCAGGCCAGGTCAGCGGCGCTTCGCACACTTCTCGACAGGCGATACTCGGCGTAGATCGCTGCACCGAAATCGGCACCGAGGACGCCCACCACCACGGCGGTCACGGTCGCCAGTACACCGATCAGCAGCTTTCGCACCCGCACATTCTTGCCCACTGACACCGACTAGACCGCCTTGGCACAGCCGATGTGCAGGTGTCGCGCTATCGTTAGATGACTTACGGCCGGGTAACGGCCATATGTCAGGGATGAATCTGGGAAGTCACCGACCGACACCGTTGTCCAGGCGAGGTCCCCGTCGCTGCTGGAGGGCCAGTTGGATCTATTGCTACTGACCGTCGATCCGCACCCAGAATCCGTGCTGCCATCGTTGGCGCTCCTCGCCCACAATGTGCGGACGGCGCCGACCGAGGTGTCATCGCTGTTGGAAGCCGGCAACGCGGATGTGGCGATCGTCGATGCGCGCACGGACCTGGCCGCCGCCCGCGGCCTATGTCGCCTGCTCGGCACCACGGGTACCTCGGTACCGGTGGTGGCCGTCGTCAACGAGGGCGGTTTGGTGGCCATCAACGTCGAATGGGGTCTCGACGAATTTCTGCTTCCGAGCACCGGGCCCGCCGAGATCGATGCCCGGTTGCGGCTGCTGGTAGGTCGCCGCGTCGGCACAGCCAACCAGGAGAACGTCGGCAAGATCAGCCTGGGCGAGCTGGTGATCGATGAGGGCACGTACACCGCGCGGCTTCGTGGCCGGCCGCTAGACCTCACATACAAGGAGTTCGAACTGCTGAAGTACCTCGCACAGCATGCGGGCCGGGTGTTCACCCGCGCGCAGTTGCTGCAGGAGGTTTGGGGTTATGACTTCTTCGGCGGCACCCGCACGGTCGACGTGCACGTGCGACGCCTACGGGCCAAGCTCGGCACCGAGTACGAGTCGCTGATCGGCACGGTGCGCAACGTCGGCTACAAGGCGGTTCGGCCCGCGCGAGGGCGGACACCGGCCCCGACTTCCGATCTGCCCGAGGACGCCGGAGTTGAGGTCGACTCCGATGATTTCGACGCCTTACCGGAGCCGCTCGCCGACCCCCTGCGCAGTCAGTGACCGGTACGGAACTCGCCTGGCGGACCGGTCTGTCCGATAACGATCAGAGCCGCATCCGCGAGCTCGTGGCCGCGGCCGCGGCACTTGATGGCGTCGCGCCCGTCGGCGACCAGGTTCTGCGAGAACTGAGCCACGACCGCACCCGGCATCTGCTCGCTGTCGGGGACAGCGACGACGGCGGGGACAGCGGAGAGATTGTGGGATACCTCAACTTGGCGCCGCCCGACGAGGACGTACCTGCGATGGCCGAACTCGTCGTGCATCCGTCAGCGCGTCGGCGCGGCGTCGGTTCGGAGATGGCGCGGCAGGGGCTGACCGCGGGCGGCGACGGCGCACGCATCTGGGCGCACGGCAACATCGAGGCCGCCCGGGCCACCGCCGCATCACTGGACCTGGCCGTCGTGCGGGAACTGCTGCAGATGCGACGGCCGCTCAACGACCTGCCGGAGGTGACCATCCCCGACGGCGTGCGCATCGCCACCTATTCCGGACCGGCCGACGACGCCGAACTGCTGCGCGTCAACAATGCCGCGTTCGCCTGGCATCCCGAGCAAGGCGGCTGGACCGTCGCTGACATCGACGAGCGCCGCGGCGAAGCATGGTTCGACCCTGAAGGGATCTTCCTGGCCGTCGAGGAGACGACCGGAAAGCTGTTGGGCTTCCATTGGACGAAGGTGCACAACACCGATCTGGGCGAGGTTTACGTCGTCGGTGTCGACCCTGCTGCGCAGGGTCGCGGATTGGGCGGCGTGCTCACACTCGTGGGGCTGCATCACCTGGCTCGGGCGCTATCAGCAAGCTCACAGCCTGCGGCGATTCTTTACGTAGAGGCAGATAACTCCGCGGCGGTCAACACGTATGAGCGACTGGGTTTCGATGTGAAATCCGTCGACACCGCCTACGGGTAGTGAGCTGCTAGAAGGATCATCCGGCCCGCGGTTGTATGCCGCTGGTTTGCTCGTTGATTCGATATCTGTCAATATCGATGGATGTCGAATCGGTCCAGGTCCTCGGAGGACTGCTGTGCGCTTGAGCCGTTGGTGCGGGAACCGTTGACGACGGCTCAAGCGACCGAAACGGCCGCGAAGTTCAAGGCGTTGTCCGATCCGGTGCGATTGCGCCTGCTGAGCTCGGTGGCAAGCCATGCTGGCGGCGAGGCGTGCGTGTGCGACATCTCACCCGGCGTCGAGGTGTCACAGCCGACGATCTCGCACCACCTGAAGGTTCTGCGCGACGCAGGGTTGCTTACGTCGGAGCGGCGCGCTTCCTGGGTGTACTACGCCGTCGTGCCCGAGGCCCTCGCCTCGTTGTCGTCGTTGTTGAGTGTCAGTGCCGACGTGGCGCACACGGTAGGGGCCCGGGCATGACCCACAAGGTTGCGCAGACTGATCCAGCCGCGTCGCCGGTCGTGGCCGAGTTGTCGACGCTGGATCGGTTCTTACCCGTCTGAATCGGCATCGCGATGGCGGCCGGTTTGCTACTGGGCCGCTGGATACCGGGACTCAACACGGCGTTGGACCGGGTGCAGATCGACGGAATCTCGCTCCCTATCGCGCTCGGACTGCTGATCATGATGTATCCGGTGTTGGCGAAGGTCCGCTACGACAGGCTTGACGCTGTCACCGGCGACCGCAAACTGCTGATCAGTTCGCTTCTTCTCAACTGGGTGTTCGGCCCGGCATTGATGTTTGCGTTGGCGTGGCTGATGCTGCCGGACCTTCCCGAATACCGGACGGGCCTGATCATCGTCGGCCTGGCGCGTTGCATCGCCATGGTCATCATCTGGAATGACCTCGCCTGCGGAGACCGCGAGGCGGCCGCAGTGCTGGTCGCGCTCAACTCGATTTTCCAGGTCGTGATGTTCGCGGTACTGGGCTGGTTCTATTTGTCCGTGCTGCCCGGATGGCTGGGGCTGGAGCAGACCACCATCTCGACATCGCCCTGGCAGATAGCCAAGTCTGTCCTGATCTTCCTGGGAATCCCGCTGTTGGCCGGGTATCTATCGCGGCGGCTCGGCGAAAAGGCAAGAGGCCGTGAATGGTACGAGTCCAAGTTCCTGCCGGCGGTGGGGCCGTGGGCGCTATGCGGACTGCTCTTCACCATCGTGATTCTTTTTGCGCTGCAGGGAGAACAGATCACCAACCGACCGCTGGACGTAGTGCGAATCGCCCTGCCCCTCTTGGCTTACTTCGCCATCATGTGGGGCGGCGGCTTCCTGTTGGGTGCACTGCTTCACCTCGGATATGAACGCACCACAACGCTGGCGTTCACCGCTGCAGGGAACAACTTCGAGTTGGCGATCGCCGTTGCGATCGCTACGTATGGGGCGACTTCCGGCCAGGCGCTGGCCGGAGTGGTCGGCCCGCTCATCGAAGTCCCGGTCTTGGTCGCTCTGGTCTACGTATCTCTCGCGCTACGAAAACGTTTCGGAGGCAACCACTCTGCGGCCGTCGCGCCGTCGACTGCTGCCGGCTCCGAAGGTAAGTGAATTGAGTAACGGGATGAAGCCCTCGGTGTCGGGCAGCGATGACGGCGGACCTAGCGAGGGCGCGCGCCGAATTTCATGGTCTGCTTGCCGACGCCGAACGCAACGGCGCTTGGCAGAAGCCAACGCAGGGGACACGCTGGAACAACGAGCAGTTGTTACTGCACATAGTGTTCGGCTACATGCTCGTGCAGCGGCTGCTGTTTCTTGTGCGCTTACTTAGCCGCCTGCCCGACGCTGTCAGCCGTGTCTTTGCTCGGATCCTCAACGCCGCAACCACGCCGTTCCACCCGATCAACTATTACGGTTCATGCGCAGCCGCTTTCTATTGCAACCGCCGCCGTATGGGCGTCAAGCTCGATCGCGTCATTGCGTCGATCGATCGAAACCTTGCGACGGAAAGTGCCGACGCGTTGCGTCGAGGCATGCATTTCCCAACCGGATGGGACCCATTCTTTACGGATTACATGACGCTGGAAGACGTATACCGTTACCCGGCAAGCACTTCAACTTCCACGCCCGCCAAATCACTGTCGGGGGCTCCGACGCCTGAGTTCTACGCATCTACCGGGACCTCGAGTTCGGCCAGCAGCGCTCGGACCCGACGCTCGATCTCGTCCCGGATGGGGCGAACGGCGGCGATGTCTTGCCCGTGCGGATCCTCGAGGACCCATTCCTCGTACCTGCGGCCGGGAAATATCGGGCAGGCATCGCCACAGCCCATCGTGATGATGACGTCTGCCGCCTGCACGATCTCATCCGTCCACGGCTTGGGGTACTCGCCAGAGATATTGATGTCGCGCTCCGCCATGGCCTCGATAGCCGCCGGGTTGACCAGCTCGCCGGGCTCAGAGCCACCGGACCATGCGACGGCCGCATCGCCGGCGAGATGAGTGAAGAATCCCATCGCCATTTGCGACCGGCCGGCGTTATGGGTGCATAGAAACAGAACGGTTGGCTTTCCGTCGTGTGACTTTCCTTCTACCCTCCCCAACGCCCGGAGGCGTTGTCGTGCAAAGCGTTCGGCCAACAAGGGCAGGAAACGTGGCACCGTCGCCCGGCCGGCAAATTGGTCATAGGACGAGTGCAGGAACCTCTCGATTGTTTCGACCCCGAATACGCCGTCGAACTCCTTCTGCAATTGCCCGGTAGCCGTCTTCATCGCCAACCGCTGGTCGATAGAGAGATCGTGACGAAATTTCTGATTGTGTTCAATGATGTTGTCGGTCATGACTTCTCCTGGACTAAGCGGGTTGAACATGGGGGACGAAATGATCGATACGGGAGGTGAGTTCAATGACGGTCTCGTCGAACGACGCCGCGGCCGCGGTGCGGGTTGGATCACTGATGGACCAGTGGATGCGGGGTAGTTCGGCAGGAAGTTCCTCATGTGCGTTGTCACACACCGCGATCACCAGGTCGTCGGCGGCCAGGACATCGCCCAGATAGCGCGGCTTGATTGCGCGCATCGATAGGTTGAGGCGCCTCGCCGCGGCCACCGCGCCGCGATGCACCTGTGGTGCGGGTTTCGTGCCTGCCGAGGTAGCGGGTAATTCGCTGCGCCGGTTCCAGATCGCAGCAGCAAGTTGGCTGCGGGCCGAGTTGTGAGTACAGACGAATACGATGCGACGAGCCCGATGTTGGGCTGATGGGACAAGACCGTCGAGCGCCGAATGGTTGAGTTTGAGATAGGTGCGCCGCCCGTCGGCTTCTGACCGGCTCTGTCGTACGACGCCGGCGCCTTTCAGCACAGCGAGGTGATGCGCGAGCAGGTTGGAGGACATCGACAGGATGGCGCGCAGCTCTGAAGGGGAGGCGTCCGCATTCAGCAGGTAGTCGACGATCGTCAGTCGGGCGGGGTCGGCCAGCGCGGCGAAAACGGCCGTGCGTTGTACCAAGTCCCGATTTACCTCAGTAGTCATTGACTCAATAAGTACTGAGAGGAATCGGCTACGTCAACTCCTCCAGTTGAAATGTCGTCATGAACCCGTGGCTGGTTCATCTTCCGTTCACTATCCGTAGGGAATCGATTAACGACGTGCGCTTAGGTTCACAGCCGAGCAGCGATGGGTCTGCTTGACGCGACTTGTGTCACGGCAAGGGCCAGGCGGCCCGTGCCAGCGTCTACCTGGTTCACAAAGGAGTTTCGTGAAGGCCAAACGAACTGGTGCTGCGGTGAGCCTGCTGGCTGCCGGCACCCTGCTGCTGTCGGCCTGTGGCAGCGACAACAACACCTCTTCGGAAGCGGGATCCGATGGCTCGGGTTCGGCGGCGACTGGTGACTGCGGCGGCAAGGAGTCACTGAAGGCCAGTGGTTCCTCGGCGCAGGCCAACGCCATGACGCGCTTCATCAACGCCTACGAGAAGGACTGCCCCGGCTTTACGCTTAACTACACCTCGAGTGGTTCGGGCGCGGGGGTCTCGGAGTTCCTCGGCGGACAGACCGACTTCGGCGGCTCCGACTCGCCACTCAGTGCCGAGAAGGGCGAGGTCGACCGGGCGAAGGAGCGGTGCGGCGGCAGCGACGCCTGGAATCTGCCCGCGGTGTTCGGACCCATTGCCGTCACCTACAACGTCGCCGGCGTCGATGGTCTGGTGCTCGACGGACCCACTCTGGGCAAGATCTTCAACGGCACGGTCAAGACCTGGGATGCTCCCGAGATCGCGGCGCTCAACGAGGGCGCATCGCTGCCGGCCGAGCCGATCAACGTGATCTTCCGCAGCGACGAATCCGGTACCACCGACAACTTCCAGAAGTACCTGGACGCGGCGTCGGACGGAGCATGGGGCAAGGGCGCAGGCAAGTCGTTCGCCGGCGGCGTTGGCGAGGGCGCCAAGGGTAACGAGGGCACGTCCGCGGCGATCGCCAGCACTCCGGGGTCGATCACCTACAACGAATGGTCGTTCGCCAAGGCGCAGAACCTCTCCATCGCCAAGATCATCACCTCTGCAGGGCCGGAACCGGTCGAGTTGAACACCGAGACGGCGGGCGTTGCCATCGACGGCGTGAAGTTCAAGGGCGAGGGCAACGATCTGGTGCTCGACACCACGTCCTTCTACATGCCAACCGAACCGGGTTCTTACCCGATCATGCTGGCGGCCTACGAGATCGTGTGCTCGCAGTATCCCGATGCCGAGGTGGCCACCGCGGTCAAGGCGTTCATGCACTCGGCTCTCGGCAACGGCCAGACCGGTCTCGAGGAAAACGGCTACATTCCGATCCCCGAGGCATTCAAGACGCGGCTGACCGAAGCCGTCGACGCCATCAACGCGACCACGTAGTCGTCACCCACCCATGGCTGTGACACCAGATTCGACCGCTGTGGGCTCGTCGGTAAAGCCGGCGAGCCCACAGCCGGGCGGGGATAATCCCGAAATGTCGACCAAACCCGGGAAGGGATCAGCGTTGAGGCAGGGCGACGGACGTTGGGGTGACACCGTCTTCAAGTCCATCGCGATCGCTGCCGGTGCGACCATCATCGGTGCGATCGCTCTGATGGCGCTTTTCTTGATCATCAAGGCGATCCCGTCGCTGCAGGCCAATCAGGCCAACTTCCTCTTCAGCACAGAGTTTCTCACCAGCGACTCGGACAACCTGCGTTTCGGAATCCGCGACCTGTTCATGGTGACGGTGCTCAGCTCGGTGTTCGCTCTGATCATCGCCGTGCCCATCGCGATCGGCATTGCGGCGTTCTTGACGAACTACGCACCGAAGCGGATGGCACGGCCGTTCGGAATGCTGGTGGACCTGCTGGCGGCGGTGCCCTCGATCGTGTTCGGCCTGTGGGGCGTCTTCGTGCTGGCCCCGTGGCTCACACCGGTGGCGACTTTTCTCAATGAGAACCTCGGCTGGTTCTTCCTGTTCTCGGACGGCAACGTGTCGCTGGCCGGTGGTGGAACGATCTTCACTGCCGGAATCGTGCTCGCCGTCATGATTCTCCCGATCATCACCTCGGTCACCCGCGAAGTTTTTGCGCTCACCCCACGTGGTCACGTCGAAGCCGCGCAGGCCCTCGGTGCGACCAAATGGGAGGTCATCCGGATGACCGTGTTTCCCTACGGCCGAAGCGGCATGATCGCGGCGTCGATGCTCGGCCTGGGACGCGCGCTCGGTGAGACCATCGCGATCCTGATCATCCTGCGCACCGCCGCGCAGGCCGGCACCTGGTCGCTGTTCGACGGCGGCTACACGTTCGCGTCCAAGATCGCCTCAGCGGCAGCGGAGTTCAGTGCGCCACTGGCGACAGGCGCTTACATCGCCGCAGGCTTCGTGCTCTTCGCGCTGACTTTTATCGTCAACGCACTGGCCCGGGCAGCGGCCGGCGGAAGGGTTAGCGGAGGATGACGGCAACACTCGACCAACCGGTAAAGGTTCCCACCTTCCACCCGGTGAGTACCAGTCGCAAGCTCAAGAACGGCCTCGCGACAACACTTTTCACCGCGTCTTTCGTGGTAGCGATGATCCCGTTGGTCTGGCTGATCTACACGGTGCTGGCCAAGGGCATCACCGCGATCACGTCGTCGACGTGGTGGAGCCACTCACTTGCCGGCGTGCTGCCGGAACAGATGGCAGGCGGTGTGTATCACGCGATCTACGGCACCCTGATCCAGGCCGCGATCGCCGCCGTGCTTTCCGTGCCGTTGGGAGTCATGGCAGCCGTGTACCTGGTCGAATATGGTCGGGGCCGGTTCGCCAAGGTGACCACGTTCATGGTCGACATTCTCGCCGGTGTGCCGTCGATCGTGGCCGCGCTCTTCATCTTCGCGTTGTGGATTGCGACCCTGGGATTCGAGCAGAGCGCCTTCGCCGTCTCGCTGGCGTTGGTGTTGCTGATGCTTCCCGTCGTTGTGCGCAACACAGAGGAGATGCTGAAGCTGGTACCTGACGAGTTGCGAGAAGCGTCGTACGCGTTGGGCATTCCGAAATGGAAGACCATCGCACGAATCGTCGTGCCCACCGCGTTGCCGGGAATGATCAGCGGCATCCTGTTGGCCCTTGCCAGGGTTATGGGCGAGACAGCCCCCGTGCTGGTGCTCGTCGGCTACAGCCGGTCGATCAACATGGATCCACTCGAGGGCAACATGGCGTCACTGCCACTGCTGATCTACACCGAACTGGTCAATCCAGAAGCGGCAGGCGCGCTGCGGGTGTGGGGTGCCGCGCTGACCCTCATCTTGATCATCGCGGCGCTGTACCTCGGCGCTGCATTCGTCAACCGATACCTGACGCGGAACAGAGTTTAGGAGCCTCATGGCCAAGCGGCTGGATCTCAAAGATCTCAACATCTACTACGGTTCGTTCCACGCCGTCGCCGACGTGGGTTTGTCTGTCACACCGCGAAGCGTCACAGCCTTCATCGGCCCTTCAGGCTGCGGAAAATCGACGGTGCTGCGCACTCTCAACCGCATGCACGAAGTCCTGCCCGGTGCCCGGGTGGAAGGCTCGGTGCTGCTGGACGGCGAGGACATCTACGCGTCGGGCATCGATCCGGTGAGCGTCCGCAAGACCATCGGTATGGTGTTCCAGCGGCCGAACCCCTTCCCCACCATGTCGATTCGCGACAATGTGGTGGCCGGGCTGAAGCTACAGGGCGCACGCAACAAGAAGACGCTCGACGAGGTGGCCGAAGGGTCGCTCCGAGGCGCCAATCTGTGGAACGAGGTCAAGGACCGACTCGACAAGCCCGGCGGTGGTCTGTCCGGCGGGCAGCAGCAGCGACTGTGCATTGCGCGTGCCATCGCAGTGCAACCGGACGTGCTGCTGATGGACGAGCCTTGCTCAGCGCTCGATCCGATTTCGACCCTGGCGATCGAGGATCTGATCTCAGAGCTCAAGCAGGACTACACAATTGTCATCGTTACGCATAACATGCAGCAGGCGGCGCGGGTCAGCGATCAGACGGCGTTCTTCAATCTCGAGGCCACCGGTAAGCCGGGTCGGCTAGTCGAGATCGACGTGACCGAGAAGATCTTCTCGAATCCGACGCAGAAAGCGACGGAGGACTACATCTCCGGCCGCTTCGGCTAAGCGAGTCGACACGCAAGCCCCCCGATTTCTCGCGGGCTTTTCGCTTGGACTGGCCTCAGCGCGAGGCCAATTGGTCGCCGTCCGGAAGGTTCCCGGTGGCCTGGAAGATGACGCGCCGTGCGATCTCGACCGCATGATCGGCGAAACGCTCGTAGAACCGGGACAAGAGGGTCACGTCGACCGCGGCGGTGACGCCGTGCTTCCACTCACGGTCCATCAGCACGGTGAAGAGGTGCTTGTGCAGATCGTCCATCGCATCGTCTTCTTCGCTGATCCGTGCGGCCTTCTCCGGATCGCGGGTGACGAGCACCTCTTGCGCGCTGTTGCCCAATTCGACTGCCACCCGCCCCATTTCGGCGAAGTAGCCGTTGACCTCCTCGGGCAGTGCATGCTGGGGATGACGGCGTCGGGCAATCTTGGCGACGTGCAGGGCCAGCGCGCCCATCCGGTCGACGTCGGCAACGATCTGGATCGCGGTGACGATCGAGCGGAGATCTCCTGCGACCGGCGCCTGCAGGGCCAGCAGCACGAATGCGGCCTCCTCGGCACGTGCGCTCATCGCGACGATCTGCTCGTGGTCGCCGATCACCTGCTCCGCCAGAACGAGATCGGCTTGCAGCAGGGCCTGGGTGGCGCGCTCCATCGCCGCGCCTGCCAGTCCGCACATGTCACCAAGCTGTTCAGTTAGCTGATCCAACTGATCGTGGTACGCGGTTCGCATACCCTCCACCCTACGTTCTGAGCGACAGGAGCGTCACGGCGTGCAGGGTGAACGCCAGGTGAATGGCGGATGCCCGAAGACCGACTTCGCCTTACGGCCGGGACTATTCGCAGGTGGTGTCTGCGGCGTTGGTGACCGTCAGATCCTCAGGCAGATCGGTCGGGGTGCTGCTGGTGCCGTGTGCGACGTGGACCTGCACGTGAGATCCGCTCGTGGGCGGCGAAGTCACCGAATAGAAATCGTTGCCGAGCACCACCTGGACGACGTCGCCGAGGTTGGTGGCACGTTCGATGGTCGAGTTGGGGAAGGCGGAGGCGACGGTCGCCGCGGCCTGTTCGTTACCCGGTGAGAAGAACACCGTCGTCGTGTCCAGCGGACCGGGGTAATCGTCGGGCGTGGTGACGTTGAACCCATGTGTTTGGAGTTCACCGGCGGCGGTCGCGCCCAGCCCGTCCTCGGCGGTCGAATTGGACACCTGCACGGTGATGTCGTTCGGGTTCGTCGTGATCGTGTCGACGAGTTCGGTTGGGGTAGCGGCATCCTGACTGGGTGTCTCGGTCTGGCTCTCGGGGGTGCCTGGCACCGGGGTGTTGTCGGCGTTGCGCTCCTCGGGCAGCGGGTCGTCGTTGATGATCGCGTCGAAGATGGCCTGGTTGTCTTCCTCACGGAGATGCTCGTTGCCGTACTCGTCCATGTATCCGGTGGTCGGCACGGTGAGGAAGGTGATCCGGCCCGCTGCGATGCCCTGAACCGACTGGCCCAGAGTGACGAGGTCCTTGGTGTCCATGTTGTCGACATAGCTGTCGTTGATGAACATGTTGACGACGTTGTTGAGCTTGGACAGCGAGAAGAACACTTCCCTGGAGATCATCGAGCGCAACAGTGAGGACAGGAACAGCTGCTGACGTTTGATGCGGCCGTAGTCGCCGTTGGTCTCCGTCGTGACCTGGCGGGCCCGCACGTACTGGAGGGCGGTGTGGCCGTCGACCATCTGACGGCCGGCATTGGGCAGCACGGTGCCCAGCTCGTAATCCTCCAGCGGCGTGGTGGTGCACACCTCTACACCGCCGAGCGCGTCGACCATCTTCGAGAATCCTGCGAAATCGACCGCCATGAACCGGTTTACGTACAGGCCCGACATTTTCTGGACGACTTTCACCAGGCACTTCGGTCCACCCACGGCATACGCGGAGTTCAGCTTGTACTCGGTGTAGACCTCGTCGGCGCCGTACATCGGTGACTCCGGGTCGGTAATGGGACCGTATTCGCCGGTCTTAGGATTCCACGGCTCGCACCGCATCGGTTCGATGGCGAGGTCGCGCGGAAACGACACCGCCACAACACGTTCGCGGTTCGCGGGGATGTTCACCAGCATCACTGTGTCCGACCTCGCGCCAGCCGCCTCGTCGGTGGTGCCCGCCCCCATGTCGACGTTCTCGCCCATGCGACTGTCGACGCCGACGATCAAGAAGTTCTCGTCGCCGAACTGCGCATTCGGGTCGACGATGTCGCGGGAGTCGGGATCGAGCGCGGAGATCCGGTTGAGCATGTTGTTCTTCGCCGACTGCCACTGCCACGCCCCACCGGTGAGGGCAAGAGCGAGCACCGCGATCACGGCGGTGACGGCCCGGCCGGCGATCATCGACTTGCGGTGGCCTCGGCGCGGGTGATGCTGATCGGTTTGTCGACGGCCCTTGCCGATGTGTGACGGTGGCACGCGGCCGACCCGGTGGGCCAACGACAGGTCCGGCAGCTCGGAGGCCTGCGCTCCGATGGCCGGGAAAATCTCGGTGTCAAAGTTGTCGGCGTCCGGTTCTTCGTCGGACTGCGCGATGGGTCGCTCGTAAGGCGCGGACGCCGCTACGGCATCGATGACTTCGGTCGGCGGCGGTGGTTGCGGCGCAGCAGGTGGGGTGCTGCTTTCGGGCCGGTGGCGCTTCAGTTCCGACGGGACGGCGTCATGACCGTTGAGCTTGGCGATCAGGTCGGCGACCGTGATCCCGTCGGTGTGGTTGTTAGGCGTGGAGACGGGCTGTGCGTCGTCGGCGGCGACGCCGGCGCGCTCCCACGGCGCGGCGCCTGGCAATGGCGCAGGCGTTCGGGTATGCCATTGATAGGCCTCGGATGGGTCATCGGGTGTCGACGAGTCACCCCGGCCATGACGGCCAGGAGTGGCGTTATCGCCGTCACTCATTGTTCCACCGGCCTCCGACTCTTCTACCGCCGTGCGCGACGTTGCGCCCCGACGTACGCAGCGCTTCCTTACAGGTGACAGCACCCTGCGTGGCCCCGACGCTGGAGCCCTTTACGAACGAGACTCATATCGTACTGAGACATCCTGAGAGATGTGATGTCAGAGTCGTCTCAGGTGAGAGACGACTGTGAGACGACCTAACCTCCGGAGTTCATGACCTCGGCGCCCGCCGGAACCGTGCAGTCGTCGGGGTCTGTTAGCCAGCCTTCGGGCAGTGACACCGCTGCGGGCGACCCCTGCCGTCCTCGCGGCCCCGTTGCCGCGACCGGGAAGTCGATGTCCGGATCGAGGCCATCGAGGAGCGTCCGCAGTTCTGTCAACGTCTTGACCAGCGCTAACGCCCCCCGCAGGTCGGCGCCGGCGGGAAAGCCGTGCAGGTACCAGGCGACGTGCTTACGAATGTCGCGCATGCCCTTGTCCTCGCCGAAATGGGCTGCGAGGAGTTCGCCATGGCGCATGATGATCGCCGCGACCTGGCCCAGCGTCGGCGGGGTGGCCGCGGATGTTCCGGCGAAGGCCGCCGACAATTCGGCGAACAGCCATGGCCGGCCAAGGCAGCCTCGGCCGATGACCACTCCGTCACAGCCCGTCGCGTCGATCATCGCCAACGCGTCAGCGGCCTCGAAGATATCGCCGTTGCCCAGCACAGGAACCGTGGTGACGTGCTGTTTCAACGCTGCGATCTGCTCCCAGTCGGCCTCGCCGGAGTACCGCTGGGAAGCCGTGCGGGCGTGCAGTGCGACGGCGGCCGCGCCCTCCTCGGCGGCGATCCGGCCCGCGTCGAGGTGGGTGTGATGAGCATCATCGATTCCGATCCGGAATTTGACCGTCACGGGGATGTCCGTGCCTTGTGTAGCGGCCACCGCAGCGCCGACGATCTGGCCGAAGAGTTTGCGCTTGAACGGCAAGGCCGCACCGCCGCCACGGCGGGTGACCTTGGGGACGGGGCAGCCGAAGTTCATGTCGATGTGATCGGCCAGGCCCTCGTCGGCGATCATCTTCGCCGCCAGATACGTGTTGTGCGGATCGACGGAATAGAGCTGAAGCGACCGCGGCGCCTCATCGTCGGCGAAGGTGACCATGTGCATGGTCGCCGGATGACGCTCGACCAGCGCCCGCGCGGTCACCATCTCGCACACGTAGAGGCCACTGACCGTGCCGGCCCTGGCCAGCTCCAGTTCACGGCACAGCGTGCGGAAGGCGACGTTGGTGACGCCCGCCATCGGCGCCAGCACGACCGGACTTCGTAGGGCGATGGGACCGATCTGCAGCGCCGTAGTCTGCTCTTCGCGCAAGCGGCTCATCGCCGGTCGAGCGTCGGTCAGGACGCCGATGACCCCACCAGGAGGTTCTTGGCTGCCTTCTTCTCCGCCACCTTCGCGATGCGTTCGAGCCTGCGCTGCTTGGCGATGTCGAACTTGACGCAGGTTTCCTCGAGCTGCTCGATGTGCGTGGCCAGTTCGTCGCGCATCCGGGCGGCGTCGCCGGTGAAGTCTTCGCGCTCGAAGATCCGCCACTTCTTGAGCACCGGCATCACGACGTCGTCGAGGTGGATGCGCGGGTCGTAGACGCCGCCGGAGGCGATGGTGACCGCCTTACGCCGAAAGTCCGGAATCGTGTATCCGGGCATCTTGAAGTTGATCAGCACCTTGTGCAGCGAGGCCATCGCCTGGGTGGGCGCGATATCAAACCCAGCGGCGGACACGTCGCGATAGAAGATCATGTGCAGGTTCTCGTCGGCCGAAACTCGTTGCAGCAGTTGATCGGCGACGGTCTCGTTGCACGCCTTGCCGGTGTTGCGATGAGACACCCTGGTGGCCAACTCCTGGAACGTCACGTAGATGACGGAGTCGAAAAGGGAGTCGGCGAACAGGTCAGCGTCGCCCTCCAGCTGCTGGTTCTGGCCGGGGGAGAAGCCGCGGGTTACCTGCTCGATGCGAAGCTGCTCGAGTTCGACGGGATCGATGGCGCGGGTGACGATGAGGTAGTCGCGAAGCGCGATGCCGTGCCGATTCTCCTCGGCGGTCCACCGGTTCACCCAGAAGCCCCATGGGCCGTCCATGGAAAAGTTCATCGCGATCTCGCGGTGGTAGGACGGCAGGTTGTCCTCGGTCAACAGATTGGTCAGCATCGCCACCCGGGCGACCTCGGACAGCTTCGACTCCTCGGGGGCCCAGTCCTTGCCGCCGAGCGCGTAATAGTTCTTGCCGTCCGACCACGGGATGTAGTCGTGCGGGTTCCAGTCCTTACGCATGGTCAGGTGGCGGTTGATGTTCTTCTCGACCACTGGCTCGAGCTCTGTGAGCAGCTGCAGGTCGGTCAGGTCTTTCGACATGAGCCCCTCCCAAGTTATCTGTACCTGTTGGTAGCACTCAATATATCTGTGTACCCCGGTGACATTCAAGTCGCCCACGGCCGCCTTGAGTCACATTCGCAACACGAGTCCCACCGGCATTGATAACGAGGTCAGTAGCTCGACACCCGGCTCAGCAGCATCTCGATGCAGTAGTCGATGAACTGTTCGCGCGTTGCCGCGAGTCTGCCGTTCAAATAGGCGGTGAACAACGCCGTCAGCGCACCGATCAGTCCGGTGGCGACCATGGCCGCCTGCGCCGGGTCGCCGATTCGAGTCAGCTTGCGCTGCACCAGTTCGATGAAGCTCGGCATCCATTCGGCACCCGAGCGGGTCAGCACCGGCTCCCTCTCGGGCGCCAACAGCAGTACCCGTCCCCGCGCTGGATCGTCCACCATCAGCGCGACGAACTGTTCCACCGCGGCGCGTGGGGTGTTCGCCGTTGTCAGTGCGGCCATCGCCCGCGCACATACGTCGTCGTAGACCGCGCGGACGAACTCGTCGCGGTCGGTGAAGCTCTCGTAGAAGTAGCGCTCGGTCAGGCCGGCCGATCGGCACACCCCGCGCACCGTCAGGGCGGGCCCTTGGGCGCCACCCAGGTGCGCGACGCCTGCGGCGATCAGTTCGTCGCGGCGCAGCGCCTGGCGGTCCTGCAGCGGCACGCCGGACCATCGCCCCCGTCGTTGACCCGAAGGCACATCCCTCCTAGACTCCGTTGTGACAACGTCTGTAGTCAGAATAGGTGATTCTGACTGGATGGGAACCTTCATCAGTGACTCAAGATACGTCCGCTGCCTGCCCGGTGACCAGTGCGGCCGCCCCTGTGGCGGCGGCGGGGTGCCCTGTTTCGTCGGATGGCTATGAGGCCCTGCCGCAGCCACTTGGGCCCGACTCGCTGACGTGGAAGTACTTCGGTCGGTGGACGGGGATGCTTCAAGGTCCGTGGGCCGGCTCGATGCAGAACATGCACCCACAGTTGGGCGCCGCCGTCCAGCAGCACTCGATCTTCTTCATGGAGCGGATGCCGCGGCTCTTCCGGTCTGTCTATCCGATCGGGGGCGTGGTGTTCGACGGCGACCGCGCGCCCAAGACCGGAGCACAGGTCCGCGACTACCACATCGGGATCAAAGGGGTCGACGATCAGGGCCGCCGCTATAGCGCGCTGAACCCCGACGTTTTCTACTGGGCGCACGCGACGTTCTTCAAGTCGACGCTGCTTGCTGCCGAATGGCTCGGCGGCGGCCTCACCGAGGCGCAGAAGCGCCAGCTGTTCGACGAGCACATCGTGTGGTACCGGATGTACGGCATGAGTATGCGGCCGGTACCGAAGTCATGGGAAGAATTCCAGGAGTACTGGGATCACATGTGCCACAACGTGTTGGAGAACAACTGGGCCGCGCGTGAGGTGCTCGATTTGTCGTCGATGCCCAAGCATCCTTCGCTGCAGTGGATGCCCGATTGGTTATGGCAGCTCAACATCGCGGCAATGCAGAGGTTCTTCAACTTCACCACCGTCGGCCTGTTCGACCCAGCGGTGCGTGACCTCATGGGCTACACATGGACGCCACGTCAGGAACGGCTGCACCGCTTGTTCGGCAAAGTTGTGTACCAGGTGGTCAAGCTGCTGCCCCAACGCATGATGATGCACCCGCGCAAGCGATCTGCGTGGGACCGGGCCAGTGGCCGGTTGCCTGCAGACTCACGGTTGGTCGAAACGCCGGCACGCAATCTGCCGCCCGTGGAGTATCGCGACAACCCGCACTACTACTCCCCGAAGGTCTGATCGCTAACGGCGAACGGTGTGCGGTGTCCACATCGCGCCGTCGAAATACCGTATCTGACAACGGTTCTGCGGGTCCGGGAACCAACCTGCCTGAACTGGCGGATACCGGCCGAACATGCCTCGCTGATCGCCACGCAGGCTCAGTCGGTACTCGTAATCGGCACGGGCGCGCAGGCCCGCATCGCGGATGGTAAGTGCCTTCCTGCGGCGGCTGACGAACATGAGCAGACCAACGATCGCCGTGACGGCAACGGCTTCGTACCAGCCGTTCGCAAGCCACCAGAACGTCACGAGCGCGGCGGTCCCGGTGACAAATGGATGGCGCCGCCAGAACGGGCGCCGGGCCTGCTGATAGAGCACATCGTGAGATTACGCCGCGCCTGTGGTGCCCCCACCAGGGCTCGAACCTGGGACCTGCGGATTAAAAGTCCGTAGCTCTACCGACTGAGCTATAGGGGCGTGAGAAATCAGGATACTGGGTGCGACCGGGCGGCTCGTTTGAGGATTGGGGTGCCGGTAACCTAAGCTATCGAGGCTCCCAGCGTCACAGCGTTGTGAGTACCCCGGAGAGATTCGGCTGGCCCCCTTCGTCTAGCGGCCTAGGACGCCGCCCTTTCAAGGCGGTAGCGCGGGTTCGAATCCCGTAGGGGGTACGCGCGGCACCGTACGATAGGAAGCCGCATAGCGTGGAAAAGCAAGGCCCTGTGGCGCAGTTGGTTAGCGCGCCGCCCTGTCACGGCGGAGGTCGCGGGTTCGAGTCCCGTCAGGGTCGCCATTATTGGCGAGGCACTTCGGTTATCGAGATGGCCGGTGCCTTCCGGCCAGGTAGCTCAGTTGGTACGAGCGTCCGCCTGAAAAGCGGAAGGTCGCCGGTTCGATCCCGGCCCTGGCCACCACGGTTTACCTGCATGGACACGGATTATGCACTCGGTTGTTGGTTAGATTCGTCCGGTTCTTGTCCGGTCGTCGGTGTGCGAACCTCATTCGCGTGAAGCTGATTGAGGTTGGTCGCCACATGGTCCAGCTCGTCGGCGTAGAGGTCGCTGTAAATGTTCGCGGTCACAGTCGGCGTCGAGTGGCCCATGGTTTTCTGTACGTACCGCAGATCAGCGCCGGACTTTCTGGCGAGACTGGCGTAGGTGTGCCGCAGCTCGTGAATGGTCAGCGGAGCCAGGTGCGTTTTCTTGAGGGCCTTGTTCCAGTGCGTGTGCCTGCGCCAGTTGTTGGACCGCAGCATTGCTCCGTTTGGTGAGGTGACGGCAGGCTCGTCCGGAGCGCGGCCGCTGATGCGCCCCTTGAAGATGTCGACGACGACTTGGGGGAGCGGGACGGTTCGGATGCCGGCCCGGGTCTTCGGAGGGCCCACGACGATATGGCCCTCGACTTCTGGTGCTGCCCGTCGGACATAGAGACGGCGGGCGATGAGGTCGACGTCTTTGACCCGGAGGCCGACCAGTTCGGACCACCGCAGACCGGTGTAGGCGAGGATCGTCACGACGTCGCCCTGGTCCCCGCACGCAGTGGCGAGCGTCTGGACTTCCTGGGCGGTCAGGTAGCGGTGACGTTCCCGCTCAGGAATGCGGCCCGCTGAGACACTAAGGGCAGGATTCCGGTGGATCCGGCCGTCCTGGTGAGCGACGTCGAGGATCGACCGCAGGAGTCGCAGCGTCGATACTTTCGCCCATGGACCAACCGCCAGGCCGTCAACGAACGCCTGGACATCGGCGCGTGTGATTTCGTCGACCGGCACATGACCGAACCGCGGCGCGATGCGCAGTTCCCAGTGCTGGGCGTAGCCGCTCCACGTCTTCGGCGACACCGCCGGTTTCTTGGAGTCGGAGAACTGTGTCCAGACCCTATTCAGCGGTGTACGGCCGAGGCGAGGGTCGAACCGACGTGCACCGAGCGCTGCCTCGTTGTCGCGTTCGGATTTGAACGCCTTCGCTTCACGCAGCGTCTGGAACGTCGCCGACGTTTCAACCCAGCCCGATGCCGCATCAGGATCACGGATCAAGTAGCGGACTTGGTAGCGAGGCTCCCCGGCTGCGTTGAGCCGCTTTCGGATGCCGCGCGGTGTGTTGCCGGCCATTAGCGACGCACCTGCTTCAGCCAGGACCGGACTTCGGCGCAGTCCCAGCGGCGTACCCGCTCTGACAGCGTGTAGCAGGGTGGGCCGATCTGTTCGCCGGTCGCTTCGCGGATCGCTGCCCAGCGATTGAGCGTCGCGGCCGAGACGCCGAGCAGCGCTGACACTTGCTCTGCGGTCAGCAACTCAGGGAAGTTGCCTGCGGCGACGAGAGCTTCCCGGAGGCCGTGAGTGACCATCGCTTCACCTCGCTGTGCGAGTCGAGTCGAACCAGGCGCGTGTGCGCTGCAATCCAGCGTCGGCGTCGGACTGACCTCCGGTGACTCCCCAGAGGTCGAATGCCCACCGCTCCAGCGCGGAGGTCGTTGTTTCGCCGCAGCGCTGGAGTTCGGTGTTGTCGTCCAGGATCAGGGCGGTGCCGATGACTTCGCCGCAGGACCATCGATGCCGGTACTCGTCCCATCCGTGTCTGCGGACGAGGTTGGCACGGTGGATCAGATCATCGGCACGCCGTGTCAACTGATCCTTGTCGGGTGGTTCGAAGATGGACCAGCCGTCATTCATTGCGCTGCCCTCCGGTAGTCCGCGACCTTCCGTATTGCTTTGCAGTGGAGCGGATTTGCTCGTCGGACCAGAAGTCGGCTCGTACCTTGGTCACGTGCCCGTCCTCGGCGACGGCGTATCCGGTACCTGGCCGGTCGGGGCTGATCCGATGTGCGGGTGCGGCATCGGCCATCCCATCACCGAGGACCATCGCGACTTCGTCTCGGGAACGCAGTCGCAGCGCGGTGGTCTGGGTGAACAGTCCCCGCATCGGCAGGACTTCTTTGCGCGGGTCTTGCAGAAACGCCACCACCACGATTCCCAGCGCACGGCCTTTGGTGAGAATCCGCGACAACGAGGCGGCGGCTGCTTTGCGCAGCGCCGGATCGCTCATGTATGCGGTCACTCCGGCCAGCTCGTCGATCAGAAGCACCACGAGGGGTGATGCCTTGGTCGGACTGTGTTCGCGTGTACGACCGGCCATCGCGTTGCCACGCCTGTTCATCAGCTTCTCCAGCGCGGCAAGGGTTTCCACGGCATCGGCTTCCGTGGTGGCGATCTTGGTAAACAGACCGGATCCGACCGACAACTCGATGCCGTACTTCAGGTCGATTCCCACCAGCCGCACCACATCGGCTGCAACAGCCGGGCCGAGCCCACCAGCGATGCCCCAGAAAACGGATCCCTTGCCTGCGCCCGAGCAGCCCACGGTGAGGGTGTGCCGCCCGCTCAATTGCAAGGTCCATGGTTTTCCGTTCTCGCATCGCCCGAGCGTGACTCGTGTTGTCGCCACTGCGGTCGGAGGAGCCGGGCGACCCACTGTCGACAGCTGTTCCCGCATGACCAGCTCGATCCGAAGCGTGCCGGGGGCGACGACAACCGACCGCGCGGAGTGAGCGCCCGCAGCGTCGCGGATCGCTGGAACGGCCCGCTCCAGGTCTTCGACGGTCTGTCCCATCCGTGCTCGCACCGTCAGGCGCAGGGTGGTGCGAGACACGTCTGTTCCCAACAGCTTTGGATGAAACCAGCGTGTCGACGTGATCTGGTGGCCTTCGTTGTCGCGGCGCGTCACCTGTTCGGAGGCGGACAAGCCGCAGCGCTTGCAGAGTTTCTGCCAGGAGAAGTGTGCCCAGAGCCGCCAGCGCAGGAGCCGGGCAGGCGTCGCGAACCGTTCCTCGTACGTCTCCGGTGAGCGCAGTCGCCAGAAGATCAGAACGGCGCTGGTGATGACCACGACGGCAGTCACACACAGGGCGAGGTTGGTCAGCAGGTGCAGCAGGTGGTCGAACCTCAGTGAGGTGTCGGGATCGACCGGTGCGAACGGGTCCGGATTCATGCCGACGCCCTGTTCGTGTTCGCTGCCGGCGACTTGCCTGGTGCTGTCATGCCAGAGGCCCGGTAGGACCACGCGATTCGGGAGAAGTCGCCCGACCGCTCGACGTACGGCAGAGCCATCAGGCCCTCGAGAACCACGGGGGTGAAGGGTGTTCCGCTGGAATTGGTCGGAGCAGTTGGCTGCGTTGCCGCGGCGAATTTGATGGTTACGGTGCGGCTCCGCTTCGGCGCAGCCGGATCACCGTCGAGCACTTCGACCTGCCACATCGGTAGGCCGGTATCGCGGTCCCTCGCCTGCACGCGGTTCTCGCCCGAGGACTTGTCGAAATCGATCATCGGCGTCACTTCGGACACGAGGAATGCGCCGAGGGAGAAAACCTGGTCGTGCCCGATCTGGAGCCATTTGGGGATGGACATTGCTGAACCTTTCGAGTGGATTGAGCTAGATGGCTATTCGACCTAGTCGTCTAGAGGAGTTAGTCAAGTGTTGAGCACTGTTTTGGTTGGTTCTGTGGTTTCAGCGCGCGGAGAAGTCGTATTCGAGCAGGTAGGCGGATGCGACCTTCACGGTGTCGCATACTTCGACGGCTACGTCATTGGTGTCGTAGGCCGTCCGGACCACCGTCAGGACGGGTACGCCTGCCGGGAGTAGCAAGACGCGGCGCTCTTCGGGGGTGGGCATCCGGGCGCCGACTTCCTCGGTGAAACGGGCGAGGGTGTGGCCGGCTTCTTCAAGTCGCGCGTAAATGCCGCCAGGACCGGTGTCTACCTGTTCGATCTTAGTGCCCTGGGCGAATGCCACAGGAATGTACGAGATCGCGGTTTCGACTGGCCGGCCATCAGCGAGGTAGCGCCGTGATCGGACGACAACGTCGTCGTCTGATCCTAGTCGAAGATGTTCAGCAGCAAGGAGATTGGGCTTCTCGCGCGTCACGGTCACATTGTCGACCTGTGGTGTGTAACCCGACTTCTCGGCTTCGACAGTAAAGGCTGCTTTGCCGCTTGCGCGGTGTCGACGGGCAAAGCGATCTGAAGCTAGCCTGTGGATGGGTGGCGTAGAGCGCACGAAAACACCGCGGCCATGTTGGGTGATCACCAATCCTTCGCCGCCGAGCACTTGCATTGCCTGTCTGACGGTCATGCGTGCCACGCCGAAGTGCTTGATCAATTCGGCCTCGGACGGTAGGCGTTCCCCTGCGTCTAGCTGGCCGGAGCTGATTGCTTCGCGCAACATGCCGGCGATCTGCCGATACGGCGGCTTGTCGTCCGCCCGGTCGATCTGGCCAAGTTGCAGCACCTGAGAGCCTTCCCGTACATGTCTAGGCGACTAGTCTAGGGAAACGACACGCCCATGTCACGACTGGAATCGGGCGCAGAGGAGGAGTCTCGCATGGCCGCCACACCGAAGTACTCGGTCAGCGTTGCAGGGATCGTGGTCCGCGATGACGACCGGGTTCTGGTCATCAAGCGGGACGACAACGGCCATTGGGAGGCGCCCGGGGGAGTCCTGGAACTCGACGAATCGTTCGAGGCGGGTGTTCAGCGCGAGGTGCTCGAAGAGACCGGCCTCGAGGTCACCGTCGAACGTCTTACGGGTGTTTACAAGAATATGACCCACGGGATCGTTGCTTTGGTGTACCGCTGCCAGCCCCTCGGGGGTGACCCTCACGCTACTGAGGAGGCACGCGAAATCCGTTGGATGACAAAGGAAGAAGTGCAGTCAGCGATGGTTCCGGCGTTTGGTGTGCGTGTGCTGGATGCTTTTGAAGAGTCGCCGCAGTCGCGGGCGCATGACGGGGTTGAACTTGTAGGGGGATAGGCTCCGCGAGATCTATGTGGAGGCCTCGATGCGAACTGTGAGCCCTACGGCCGCCGTCACTTTCGCCAGCGTCGCAACCGAGACATCGTCACCGCGTTCAATCCGGGCAATCGTCGGGCGAGACACCCCGGCCTCGTGGCCGAGCTTTGTCTGAGACCACCGCCGTTTGCGGCGTTGATCAAGAACAGCGCGTCCAACCTCTCCAAGGCTCTGCGGCGACTCGGTCATGGCGCCTCCGGAGATTTACCGCCGACCTCTGCCATATGTCGGGAGTTGTATTCGGCGTGAAGTGCGTCCGCAGCAATTTCCGAGATCTGCCCGAGGAATGCCGGGTCGGTCATGTAGGACTGGATCTCCTGCGATTCGCTCACTGTCTTCAGCACGGCTATCCCCACGGCCCCGCTGAACCCGTCGGATGCCTTCAGCTGCGCCAGGGTGTTGTTCTTCGCCATCGCCACCGCCTCTTCGTTCGCGTCGAGGAATCCCCAGAAGGTCGTGATGAAACCGGCGACGCTTGCAGGGCTCACATCGACGCCCTTAGCCCGGAACATCTCGTTCACCTTGTCGATCGCCTCACCGAGTGGCCCTCGCTTGGGTGTCCCGGAGCCTTTTCGCTCTCCGTCGAAGTCCGGAAGTCGGATGCCGTCGCTGCTCCCCTCGCTCAGCGAGCGGTTTTCGTTTATCGCGGACGGCACAAGCTTCACGCCCGAGAGCTGCACACCGTCGAGGTAGCTGTCGTCGTGGTCGTTGCCGTCTAGGCGCAGGTTTCGTCCCAGCAGCGTCGCGAGTATTGCTCTGCGGTGCAGGTCGGGGTCTTGGTAATCGACGATCTGACTAAGGAACTGCCAGGCGTTACGGTATCCGAGCACGTCGGCACGGAAGCTCACCAACTCTTCGCGTCGAGCTTTGTCCTTCTTCAGCACCGCCTGCCTCAGCTGTCCCGTCCATCGGTTCTTGATGGGCGAGAGCGCCTTTGCGATCGCTTCTCCGCCGGCATCCTGAAGGTAGGCATCGGCGACCGCCTTGAGTTCGTCACCGGTGTAGAACCAGGCAACGTCGAGACGATCGGCAAGAGTGTAGAGAGCGTTCGGGTCAACATCTCCCTCGACGTGCGCGTCAGAATAATAGAGCTTGAAGTCCTCTTCGATGCTGGCAGGGGAATTACGGAAGTCGACGACCATCGGCGCAGTCTTGCCAGGGTACAAACGGTTCAGCCGTGAGAGGGTCTGTACTGTGGCGACGCCGGAGAGCTTTTTGTCCACGTACATCGCCACGAGCCGGGGTTCGTCGAAGCCGGTCTGGAACTTATTCGCAGCGATGAGGACACGGAAAATTCCTTCCTCGCGGAATGCCCGGGCGACGTCGCTTCGACCGTTGAGCGAGACCTCGGTGACGGATTCCGCGATGTCTTCATCCGTAAGCGAGCCCGAGAAGGCGACCAACGTCCTCATGTCGGTGTAACCCCGCTCGTCGAGGTAAGCATTCATCTTTTTTGACCAGCTCAGCGCCTCCATGCGCGAACTCGTGACGACCATCGCCTTCGCCTCGCCGCCGAGCAAGTGCATGACATTCCGGCGGAAGTGTTCGATGACGACTCGGACCTTCTGGGCAATAGCCGTCGGATGGAGGCGGGCGTAACGCACGATGGCGGTGACCGCCTCGCCGGTATCGACCTGTATCTCGGTTTCGGACCCATCGCCTTCCACCGCGTTCTTCACCCGGAGGAACATGTCGTACGTGGAGTAGTTGGTGAGCACGTCGAGGATGAAGCCCTCCTCGATGGCCTGCGCCATCGTGTACGTGTCGAAGGCTTCCCAGCGGCCGTCGCGCTCGGTGCCGAACAGTCGCAGAGTCTTCGCCTTCGGGGTAGCGGTGAGCGCCACGAAGGTGATGTTGCTGGATGCGGCGATCGCCGAGTCCTTCGCCAGCAGTAGGTCATCAGCGCTGATGTCTTCGTCGTCCGGATCGAGGTCGACATCGACCAGGAGCTCCTTCAGCTTCTTCGCTGCGGAACCTGACTGCGAGGAGTGCGCCTCATCAGCGATCACCGCCCAGCGCCGGCCGCGCAGTTCCTCGGTGTCCTCGATCAGCTTCATGACCTCGGGGAACGTCTGCAGGGTGCAGGTGATGATGTGGTCACCCTCGACGAGTGCCTTCTTCAGCTGGGGTGACTTCGCCCCCGACTTCTCCCCGACGCTGACGACCAAGCCCTTGCTGGACTGCACCAGGTGCATGTCGTGGCGGATGTTCTCATCAAGCACATTGCGGTCGGTGACGACGATGACCGAGTCGAACGTCGACTGCGAGTCCGCGCTCATGTGCCGGATCAGCCGGTGACTCAACCACGCAATCGTCTTCGTCTTGCCGGAGCCGGCCGAGTGCCAGACCAGGTAGCGCTTTCCAGTCCCGTTCGCCTCGATGTCGCCGACGACGCGTTCGACCGCGCGCAGCTGGTGGAAGCGCGGGAAAACCAGCTGGCCGTCCTTCTTGCCGGACTTGCTCGGCTCGAACAGCGCGAAGTCCTTCAGGATGCGCATGAATGTCGGGCGGGCGAGGATCTCGCGCCACAGGTAGTTCGTCGACGACCCGGTGCCCGACGGCGGATTGCCCTCATGGCCTTCGCTGCCCTGGTTGAAGGGCAGGAACACCGTGTCCTCGCCCTCCAGCTTCGTGGTCATGTAGACGAGGTCGTTCGACACCGCGAAGTGCACCAAGGCACGGCCGGGCGCGAGCAGTGCCCGGTTCTTCCCGGGCCGGCGGTCCTCCTTGTACTGGCGGATTGCGTGATTGACCGTCTGGGTGTTGTCGGTCTTCAGCTCCAGCGTCACGACCGGCAGGCCGTTCGCGAGGAGCACTACGTCGATGGTCTCGTTGGTCGCGGTGTCGAAACGCACCTGCCGCAGGACGCGTAGTCGCACCGAGTCCGCGGCCTCTATCACCTCGGTGAGGTTGGGGTTGGCGGGCGGGAACTCCATCATCGGCCCGAACTTCGCGGCGGGGCGACCGACTTGGGCGTAGGTGAAGCCCTTGCGCAGCACGCCGAGCAGACCGCCGATGGGGTGGCCCGTGGTGGCGTCCATCTTCGTCTGCTTGGCCAGCTCTTTGGTTATGTGCTGCAGTAGTTTCCGCTCGGCTGCGGTCTTCTGTTCGTCGACAAGGTCTGCAGGTATGGCCTTCTCGTACTCGTCGGGGTACTGGGTTGCGAGCCAGTGCAGAACATCGGCGGGTATCATCGCCAGGCCGATGTCCCAACCCGTCGGCCTGCCCTCGTTCTCGTACAGCCATCCGCGCTCCGAGAGCTCCGCGCAGAGGTTGCGCTCGAACTCCGACTCCATCAGCTGCGCATCGCCCATCACGCGACCTCATTCCGGCCGGTGACGACGTCGGTGATGAGTGCTGCGCGGCGCTCCAGGAGCAGCGCCTTGAGGTCAGCGACCTTCGCGAGCATGGCGTCGACTTGGGCCGTCGCTTCGTCCAGCTGATCCGCAATCTTGATCTGCTCGTCGAGGTCGAGATCCGGAATCGGAAGCTCACGAGCTTTCTCTGACGATAGCGCGGGAATCGTTGCACCATCGACCATCACATCGATCAGCCCGGCCGAGTAATGGCCCTTGACACAGTAGTCAAGAAAGCGCCCGTCAGCATCACCCTGCGGGCGTACGCGGATTACGTGGTTCTGAAACCCCCATCCAGGCATGTCCGCCTCCAGCACGACGCTTCTCCCGTAACCGGCTCCGCCTTCGACAATTAACACGTCGTCGGTCCGCAGGTCATACTTCGCGAGCTCGTCGTCTGTCATCCACATGCGCTGGTCGTCGAGTTCGAGGCCGTGGTGCTGGATTGAAGCTGCGCGAACATAGTTCACGAAGCTCTCGTCGTCCTGCTTCTGGGAACCCTGCACGGTCTTGCCAAGGGAGACGTCGGCTCGGAACTTCAAGCGTGTGAAGACGCCGTCGCGATCGACTGTTTCACGTTGGATGACGCCCGCCTTCCGCTCACGAAGCGACGCAACTAGTTCATTCATCCGGCTGAGCATTGCGTCGATTTCACGGGTCTCGCGGTCAAGGTAGTCCGCGATGCGCGTTTGTTCGACCAGCGACGGCAACGGCACTGGAGTTGCATCCAGCACCGTCTTCGTAACACGTTGAGCGTTTGGGCGCACGCCCGTGGCGATAGCCGCGAAGTAGCCGACATACCGCGGACTACGGAAGAGGTGGTGTACGTAACGGGGCTCAAAACTATCGGATATGTGGAAAACCTTGTAGTCAGGACTGATGTGCCCGGTCAGCGACGATACGCCAATGCCTCCATGATTTAGCCACATCATATTCGCGGCAAGCTGTTTAGGTCGAACTACACGATATTTCGAAATGTCAAGCGAGGCTTTCTGGCCGTCCGTCCTGGTGTTGATTTCAACGCCTCGATACTCGGAGATTGAAAGCAATTTACCGACAGGATTAGATCCGTTTCTCTCGTCACTCTCTCTGAAATGATAGCCAAACTTGGTCACGCCCCAATGGGACGGAAGCCCGCATATCGGCGAGTGCGAAGAGTTGCCACTAAATTCGCTCATTCGTTACTCACCGTCGTGAACATCTCGGCGAGCTCACTCATGAGTTTCTGCACGTCCGCGTCGATTGCCGCAAGCGGCCGGGGCTCTTCGGGCACGTAAAAGATCCGCGTGAAGGGGATGTCCGTGCCGTGCTTAGCCTTGCTCTCGTCCCACATAGCGTCAGGCGCATACGGCATTACTTCGTGCTCCATGTGCTCGGTCAGATCCTCGCTTAGCGGCACACGCTCAGTCAGCTTCCAATCACCGGCGACGACCGGCTGGCCCTTCCGGTCTACCGCGGGTGGTGCGGAGTCATCCTGCACCGCCATCGCCTTCATCGCGGCGTCAACCAAACCAACTGAGGCCTTCACCCCTGCAACCTTCGCGGCCTCAGGTAACGCCTTCGGAAGATCGTTCCAAGGGGTGCCGTCGAGGGAACGCAGGATCCCGACGTGATCCTCGGTGAAGTCCCGACGACTGCGCAACGATTCAACGACTGCGTCGCTGTAGCACGTCCCGAACCGTGCCTGCTTGTACACGGGCACGTCGCGGAACCTGAAGTCCTCGGGAGTCATCACGCGAGAGATCGCAGGGTCAGCCTGATCAAACGCCTTGTACGCCTCCATCAGCGTTTTCCGATGGTTCTTCCCCATCTCGCGGCGCTTGTCACCCATCGGTTTCCGCATGGAGTCCCACTGGCCCGATCCGTCGATCAGCTGGATCTTGCCCTTTCGGTCAGGATCCTTGTTCGTGTCCAGGATCCAGACATATGTCGCGATACCGGTGCCGTAGAACATGCTCGTGGGCAGCCCGATGATCGCGTCGATCAGGTCTTCTTCGAGGAGCCACTGACGGATCGAGTTTGGCCCGTTGTCGCTGTTGAACAGCGGCGACTGGTTCGAGACAACCGCAGCGCGGCCACCCTGACCGTTCTTCGCCGCGGGGCTGAGCTTCGATGCGCAGTGCGCCAGGAACAACATCTGACCGTCACTGGTACCCGGTAGACCGTGACTGAAGCGCGACCCGTGCACTTTGGCCTGTTCCTTGACCGCCTTCTCGTCTGCCTCCCAGTCGTTACCGAACGGCGGATTGGAGAGCACGTAGTCGAAGGTCTGATCCGCGTACAGATCCTCGATGAGGGTGTTGCCCTGCTTGATCGCGTCCGGTCGGCCGCCCTGGATCAGCAGGTCGGCTTTGCCGAGGGCGAACGCCGACGGCATGAGTTCTTGCCCGTAGAGCGTGACGTCGATCTTTCCGTTCATCCGCTTGAGCGCGTCCTGCGCGACGAGAAGCATGCCGCCGGAGCCGGCGGTCGGGTCGTAGATTGAGCGCAAGGCACTCTCGCCCGCGAGGCCATCGTCGTCGTTGGTGATCAAGATGTCCACCATGAGCTTGATCGCATCGCGCGGGGTGTAGAAGTTGCCCGCGGCCTTCCCCTTCTTGTTGAAGGCCCGGTACATCACGTCCTCGAAGACATCGCCCATCGCGGTGTTGGCGAGTTCCTTCGGCGACAGGTCGAGCTTCGAGAAGTGCTTCACCACGGAGTGGAGGCGGTTGGCGTCGGCGAGAACCTTCGCGCGGCGGTTGAACTCGAAGGAGGTCCAGATGTCGGCGATGTTGTTGGAGAAGCCGTCGATGTAGCTCTGCAGGGACTTGTGCACGTTGTCGTCGACCGATGCGATCGTGGCGAGGTCGAGCGGTGAGACGTTGTAGAAGCTCAGCCCGAACTTGTCCTTCACCGCGATGTCGATCAGATGTGGCGGCATCCCGGCAAGTGAGGCGACGAACGCAGTCACCTCTTGCTTGGTGTCCCCGAGCATGCACTCCAGCCGGCGGAGCACCGTGAACGGGAGGATGTAGTCGCCGTAGTCCTCCTCGTCGACTATGTGTCGGAGGTACTTGTCGGCGGTGTCCCACACGATCCGTGCGGTCGTCCCGTTGTTTGCTGCGTCAGCCAATGTGTTGCCCTCGATCGGTCCCGGTCACCCGTGAGAATGTATCGGAAACGTTACATCGAAGTTGGGCATTCGAAGAGATTCCACGGCTGTATGTCGCGCAGCGGTGACTACGGCGAGGCGAGTCGTCGGGCGGGGACAATCGCCAGGTCAGGTGTCTAGTACCAGTTTCGCTCCGGTGCGACGCATCATCTCGAACGGGTTCATGTACGTGGCGCCGATCGCAGCGCAGGCGTCGGGAATCTTCACCCGCTTCCGCGAGTTCGGTTCCGGAAGTTCGTGGGTCACCAGGACGTGGTTGTGGCCACGCGCGTGGGCCACCAACTGATAGTCGGCCTGGTTGCCGGTGAACGCCGCGAGTGCGGCAGGGGTGAACGGACGAGATGCCGCCCAAGCGGTGAGCGTCGGGAAGTGTGCCGTCGTGACCTGATCGATCGGCTGGAAGAAGGAACTGTTCGCCTTCGCCCACTCCGCCAGTTCATCGTCGCCGCTGACCAACTCCTTGTGGACGGCCTCAATGCTGCCGACCTCGCCGGCGGCGTGCGCACCCTCGAGCCACTCCCAAAACCCGGGAGCGATGTCGAAAGCGTAATAGCGGTTCTTCGCATCGATGAGGACGTTTGCGTCAACCAGATACATCAACCGACCCCAATCTCGTCAGCCAGGCGAGCGAAGGTCTCGTGCTTCTTGGTCCCCAGGAGCTGAAAGGCGTCTCGGAAGCTGGTGTCACCCTGGTAGGTGCTGGTGACCACCGCGCGTGTGAACTGGCGGCTCAGGCGCAGCGGCTGTGTGTTGTAGTAGTTCCCGCCGGAGTTCTCCCCCCGGCGACGCTTCGCCAACTCGATGACCGCATCCCTCTCCGCCTCGTACCTCTCCCGGTAGTCGTCCCATTCGAGGAAGCGCGCGTCGAACAGGCGCTTGAGGATCACCAACGTGCTCACTCGGTACCGGCGGGCCAGGCGTGTCAGCTCCTGGGGTGTCGGCTCGCCCTGATAGTCGCGGCGGAGTGCGGCCAGCGGGACCAGGACCTCGGCGGCGACCTGGTTGCACCACAACTCCTCGGACACGCCGTCGCGCACCACCATCGCGGCATCAGACAGGGCGCTGCCGCCGAGCCAGACATGGCCGAGTTCGTGGATCAGGGTGAAGATCTGCGCGGCCTTGGTGTCGGCGCCGTTGACGAAGATCAGCGGAGCGATCGGGTCGGAGAGCGCGAAACCGCGGAACTCCTCCGGGTCCAAGGCGCGGTGCGTGTCACCGCCGACGATGCCGTTCACCATCACGAGCACACCGATTGCCTCGATGCGGTCGATCAGCTGCCGCAGGGCATCGTCGGAATTGGTGAACACGGCACGCTCGGTCAGATCGAAGTCGATGGCCTCGCGGATCGCTCGCGCTGCGTCGGCCACAGGCGTGTCGGTGGTCGCGGAGCCTACGAATTCCAACTGGGGTGCACCGTGATCGAGGGCGTACTCGCGGTACCACTCCTGTCGGGTCTGACAGATGTAGATCGTGTCCAGCAGGTCAACCGACGGGCGGGGCACCGTGGTGTTGCCGAGCGTGCGCATGTCCGGGATGGGCACCGGCTCGTTCGGCGGTTCAGGTAGGAACAGCAAGCCGAACGGCGTATGAGTCGCCCGCGCGAAGCTCTCCAACTGCTTTAGGGTCGGCTGACGCTCACCGCTGATCCACTCGTCGAGCTTCGGGGCGCGGCGCTGCGTGGTCTCGTCGTCCCAGCCGGCACGCTCGACTGCCCACTCCAGGAGGCTGGGGGCGACACTGATGCGTACTACCACGGTGCCCGCCACCTCCTTCCGTGCACGGTTTCAGTGTGCCGTAGCCGGTAGAGCGGGGCGTGTCGACCCCGCCGATGAGATTCGCCGCGGGTAGGTCACTGGTGACGCCGCCGGTCACGACAGCAGCGGTAACGCCGCCTCGATGATCATTTTGCCGGCCTCGGTGCCGGCCGCCGTCGCGATCGCGGTTATCGCCGTCGTGGCCAATGTCTTAAGCCGGCTTGGAGACGGGGACTCCGAGTTCGACTCGCCGCGGATCTCAGATAGCAATTCCTCGGCATCGGCACGGACC